>JAEWTW010000018.1 GCA_023397655.1 Bacillota bacterium | reverse complement strand
TGGCCTGAGCCAGCATCGACGTCGCCGCCTGCACCAGTATGTTATTCCTGGTATACACCGACATCTCCGCCGCCATGTCCACGTCCCGTATGCGGCTCTCAGCCGCCTGCAGATTCTCCGCCGACGTATCGAGGTTGTTGATCTTGTGCTCCAGCCGGTTCTGCAGAGCGCCGAACTTTGCGCGCTGTGTGGAGACGGCGTTGATCGCGTCGTTGACCGTTTCGATCGCCTGACTGGCGTTTGCCTGCGTCTTGATATCCGTGCCGTTGATGCCGAGCCCGGACGCCGTCATGTCGTCCATCGCGAGGGACATGGTATCGCCCGTGTTTGCGCCCGTCTGTATGCTCATCCCCGGCACGCTCGCGGTGACCGCCACCGATGCAGAACCGTTCGTGCTGCCGGACAGTGCCGTATTGAGGGCATCCTGGCTGGCCCAGTCAGCCGCATCCAAGCCGGATATATCCAGCGTGACGCCCGTCGCCAATGTGACGGAGGCATCCCCCTGCGTCACCGACTGCCCACCGATGGTCGCGGTGGCTACAGGGTCGGCGCCGCCCGAGATGGTATAAGATATCCGCGAAAATTCATCTCCGGTGAAATCGTTACCCCAAAAGAAGTAATCCAGCGCGGAGCCCATCGTTATATCCATATTTCCGTAGTTTCCAAAATTTAATGTATAGGAGTTGCTTGAGCTCACGGACATCACACCTGTGGAAGCCACAGTGTTTCCATCACCGTCTACAAGGCTAAACGTCAGGTTGGATAGATCCGGCCCTTCCGATTTCAGGTAATAGGTTCCGTTATAAGCGGCTCCTGCCGTGACTGATCCCGACGCCACCGCGTTGGAAATTGAAAATATACTTGATGGTATTATATCGATAGCGACGCTGCCGGCCAAAGCGGTACCGGCGTCCCAATCGGAGACTGTGGCGATGTTGAACGTCCCCGATGACGCGGTTGCGTCGGTAGTAACGGTGATGCCCGGAGCGAGGCCGGTCGGCGTTGCTGTCGCCGCGCTGCCAACAGTACCGTTCAGCAGTGTTCTGCCGTTGAACTGCGTGTGGCTGGCGATGTCGTCGACCTCGCTCATCAGCTGCTGGTACTCCGCGTCCAGCGCCGCGCGGTCGGTCGTGTCGTCATTCGTGTCCGCAGACGCCTGAACGGACAGCTCCCGCATCCGCTGCAATATGGAGTGCGTTTCAGTCAGCGCGCCTTCCGCCGTCTGTATCAGCGAGACCGCGTCTTCGCTGTTCTTGGACGCCATATTGAGCCCGCGGATCTGCGCCCGCATCTTTTCGGAAATCGCAAGCCCGGCCGCATCGTCTCCCGCACGGTTGATCCGCGAGCCTGAGCTCAGCTTCTCCGTCGCTTTAGCTGCTTTGCTGTTATTGATCGCATATTGGCGATGGGTGTTCATCGCCATCAGGTTGTTGTTGATGCGCATTTTGCTTCCTCCTTGAAACGTGTGAGAGGGAATCCTTTCCCTCACGCTTTGGATTTGTGTTGTTTTCTGGGTTATGAAGCCTTATCGCTGATTATATATTCGGCGCACGTTTTCGGAATATGAGCAAACATGCGTCACATGTCGTTTTTGCGACGCGAACGGTAATCCAGCCACGTTTGTGCCTATGTATCCGATGGTATATATGCTATAATAGCAAAAGCAAACCGCATAGGCTCAATAGCTTAACAACAGGCTGAAGACCGCTCCCATCATCACAGTATTTATGAGGTGCACGAAGAATTGAAAATAGCTCTTTGCGACGATAACCCGGCGGAGCTTCGGCAAATCAGAACCATTGTTCAGGAGTTTGTACGCCAAAAGCAGGCCGTCTGCCCCATGAGCGTGCATGAGTTTTCCGGCGGCAGCGATCTGTTTCTGTTTACGAAGAAGCACGGTGCGTTTGATCTTGTCATTTTGGATATCATTATGCCCGGCTTAAACGGCCTGGAGCTGGCCGCAAAGCTGCGTGCACACAACGATAACTGCAGGATCATTTTTTTAACGTCTTCTTCGGATTTTGCCGTGGATTCATACAAAGTGAAAGCGTACTATTATCTGCTCAAACACACCGCCCAATCCGGGCTCCCGTCGCTTTTAAGCCAGGCTTTGGACGACATCACCAATGAGAGCACCTCCAGCATCGTCATCAAGGAAAAAAGCCAATGGTCCCGCATTGCACTCAGCGCCATACAATACGTGGAAAGCGTCAACCATACGGTTGTTTTTCACCTGCGCAACAACGAAACCGCCGTCTGCTTCAGCCGGTTCAGCGGATTTGTTGAAACGCTGCTTGCCGACAAGCGGTTTGTGCAGTGTCACCGGTCCTTCATAGTCAATATGCAGCATGTCACCGGCATAACAGGCAAGGATTTTGTTTTGGAAGACGGCGCAAGTATTCCTATTTCGCGGAATGCCTATCCTCAGATAAAAAACGAGTATCTGGATTACTTTTTCACCAAAATGAAATGAGTCAAACATTATGTTACTAGAGCTTCTTTTTAAAATCATAGTTCTGGCCACGATGATCGCGCTGCTGACGCCGTTGAAATACTCGGTCAAAAAATCAGCTGTTATCATCATCGCGCTGCAATTATTGATCTGGATGGCGAATTACCTTTGTTACGTCTTCATCAGTAAGCCGCTAATAGAGGATTTTCAAGTGTTTACCATCGGTATTCCCGGCTTTTTCTGTTTTAATGCGGTGGCATAATACAAAGGCTTCAGGATGCTGTTCACCTTGCTCACTGTTACCATCTTCAGCATATTTTCCGGCTTTATCGGAAATCTGAATCTGCATAGCGGTGCTGTGGTTCATTACATCGTTAAATACGGCAGCTTTGTATTGGTCATGGTTTTTATAGTGAAAGTATTTAAGAAGCCCTATTTTAAAATACTGCAAACACTGGAACGGGGCTGGGGCTTGCTTTGCCTAATCCCCTTCTGCCTGATCAACATTATCTGTCTGCTGCAATATTACCCCGCGCCTTTGAGCGAACGTCCTGAGAATATACCGGTCCTCATTGCGACCTTCGTGGTCACGTTCGTATTCTATCTTATCTTCTACATCAATTTCGAAAACATCTCGCAGCTCTTTCAGCTGAAGCGGGACAGGGACGTGCTGGCGGTGCAGACGGATATGTATCAAAAGCAATATGAGTCGATGATGGACAATATCCAGACAATGAGGATATACCGCCACGATATGAAGCACCACCTGAGCGCCATCAACACGCTGCTGAATAGCAGTTCTGTTGCGGAGGCGAAAAAGTACATATCAAGTCTTGACCAAAGCCTCGATGATACGGCTGTGGACAGTTACTGCGAGAATTATATCGTCAACGTGATTTTGTCCTCCTACATCAAAAAGGCGAAAAACGAACTGATTGAAGTGGAATGTGAAGCCGAGATACCCGATGACATCCCCATCGATTCCATCGAGCTCGGGCTGGTGTTCGCCAACGCGCTGGACAACGCCATCAACGCCTGTAAACAAATTGAAGACGCCGATGCCAGAAAAATAAACATTGCGTGCAAGCAGCATTGCGAGCAGATGTATATACGCATCACCAATCCGTTTACGGGCGAGGTGAAATTCGACGGAGAATACCCGGTATCCGACAGCGAGGAGCATGGTGCCGGCACCCGAAGCATCGCGGCGATAGCCAAAAAGCACAGCGGCGTGTTCTCCTTCACCGCGCAGGACGGGGAATTTAAAACGACGCTGACTCTGAAGTATTTGTAGGCAATTTACAGAGAAAGACAGCCGCAAACGCTCTCGTTCTTTCGTCTGCGGTTCCTTGAAATCATGGCTTAAATGTCCTTCCCTGTCACCTGATAGATGCCTTGTATCGGCATGTCCGTGTATTTTCTGATCTCTGTGATGATCGAATCTCTGAACTGGACTCCGAATATCGTCTCATTGAAATCCTTCACACGGCGGATTTTGGAATCGAGCGTCATATCTCCGCCATTAAAGCAGATCAAGGCGGATTTGTTCATCCTTCCGTATGGATTCGGGACGATCTGGATATAGTTGATATCCTCCCACCTGAGATACCAGCTTTGATTTCTTTTTTTATAGGTTACGCCCTGCTTGTCCATGACAAACGAGTGTGAATAATAACCAAATATTGAGTTATAGATAAAAATTACGGTTGATATTATAAAAGCAACGGATAAAAACCAAAGCAATATCTTAAATTCATATACTGAGGAAAGAGGTGTCCAAGTCCAGCATATTACCAATATCCAAATATCGAAGACTGTAAATGCCGCGCTGACCACGATATAGCTGCGCTTTAAAACCTTGACTTTCATGCTGCCCTCCAAGAAGATAATGCTTCATATTATACCATACAAATCTATCCAGCATATTATCTTATATTCATCGACCCTCGCTGCGTCATCGCGCGGGTGATACTGGTTCGCCCCTGCCCCATCATTTACGTTCGCAACAACCAAAGCGTTCAATCGGCAGTCTGCTGGTTATGACAAAGGGAGCCTGACTGAATCAGCTCCCTTTAATATGCCTCTAAGTGCGGTCTTGTCGTGCCAGATAAAACGGCTGTTATAGCATCATTGAGCCCATCACTTCTCCTGATTGGGCTGGCCGTTCCAGGCTGACAGTCCGCCGTCTACGGGAATATTGACGCCGCAAAGGTGCTCGGCACTGTCCGATGCCAGATAAACAATCACATTGGCGCACCATTCGGGTTCGCATAGTCTCTTGTCCGGCATGTTCTTTCTGAAGCTCTCCAGCACCGCCTCCGTGCATCCGGTCAGGAACATCGGTGTTTTGACAGCGGATGGCGACACGATATTGACGCGGACGCCTTTAGCCGAATAGTCCATCGCCATGGCGCGGGACATCGCGATAACCGCGCCCTTCGTGGCGCAATAGAGCGACATATTGTAATCGCCGCCCATACCCGAAACGGATGACACGTTGACCACGGCGCCTTTTTGCTTCTTCAGCATATGGGGTATGAGCGCTTTGCTGGTATTGAATATACCGCGCACGTTGATATCAAACTGAAAGTCATAATCGTCCATCGGAGCATCATGCAGCAGCCCGACTCTGAAAACCGCCGCACAGTTCACCAGCACATCACAGCCGCCGTATTCGCTGACAAGCGATTCGACACCCGCCACTTCTTCCGAAACAGCCACATTGGCCGCTTTTTGACAGAGCATCCCGTCCTGCGCCAGCGGGAGTAGTTCAGCATAGGCCGCTTCGAGTGTTTCTTCCTTCCAGTCGGTCATAAACACCCTGTCTCCCAGCGACAGAAAAGCTTTTGTCGTGGCTTTGCCGATTCCGCTTGCCGCGCCTGTAATTACAATATTTCTCGCCATCGCGTTATCCTCCTCAATGGGGTTCGCAAACCCCGAATTGCAGGGCTCCCCCTCTCTGCATGCAGAGGGGGAGAGCCTGCGCCTAATGATGGTTGCTCAATGGTGCATCACTATTTTATTCCCAGTTGGGTTCCAACTTCAGTTCCGGCGGGAACTGCTTGGAATACTCCTCAGCCTCTGCCCATGTGGTCGCCCAGCTGAAGTCAAGGAAATACTCATACAACGCCGCGAGGTGCGCTTTGAGCGTATCCAGATCACCGAACTTTTTGAGCTGCAGCACGTAATAGTAGTCATGCTGTCCCAGTTCTGTGCCGCCGCCCGCGTGACGGTCATAGGTCAGGCCTTTCTCCGTACACTTGGACAGCGATATCAGATTGAAGTCGTACGGATACTGCGGGTTGTCGGTCTTCATCTGTGTCAGTATCTTCTCCAGATTGTCCTTGGTCGGTCCCGCGTTGTAGCCGGGGAATTTGTCGATGCCGGACGCCGCCGCCAAAGCCGGAAGCTCTTCGTTGCCGTAAACGTCCACTTTTGCCGTCTGGAGCCGCTCATCGGGCAGCGGATACCATGCACCCACGCACATATCGTACAGCATGGAGACCATGCGGCCGCCGAAGTACGGGATAGCAAAGCCGCAGGTGGAGAGGAATTTGCCGTCAATGATATCCTGTGCCGTGGTCATCTCCATATCGCGCGATGCCGTGTAAGGCCCGATGTTGAGGCCGCGGTCTTCCAGCGCCCGCAGAGCGCCGGTGGTCTGAGAGTCGTTGGCTCCCCAAAAGCCTTCATAGTCGGTCTGAACAGCCAGAGACGCTTCCGCCGCTGTGCGTCCGCCTTCGTAGCCCCACTCACCGTACTGATGGCCTAGCAGTTCAATTTCCGGGTAATTCTTCCACGCCTGGTAAACGCCCAGATTGATGTACACCGTGGACACGGTCGCCGCCGTCTTGCTGGCCTGATGATGAAGCAGCTTGGTCTTGCCATTCTCCTTCATCTTCTCCATCAACACCATCAGCGGATAGAACGACTGCTCATCCGACATCGGCGTGTTGTCAAGCACCCAGTAGGGTCCGAAGTCGCCGGGGAACATGTCAGCGGTATAGCCAAAGTAAGTGGCGAGAAACACATGGTTTTCCTCGGCAAGCCGGGCGATCTCAGGCATTGCCGTCATCGACGGGCAGTTGAGTGTGATGGCCTTGGCGCCGGACGCAATCATGCTCTGGGTGATCTCGATCCATTCCGCGTCTGACGTGGCCAGCGCGCTCTGGAATTTGAGGCCCAGCTGCTCGACAGCCTGCTTGTTAGCCTGCATCACCATCATGGCATATTCCTGCTCAAGCTGGAACGTGATGTGCCCCACCAGAAAGCTCTCGCCGGGCTCGGCGTTCTTATACTGCTGAGCCAGCTTCATGCGCAGTTCTTCCCGGCCGGCTTCGTCCTCCGGCACCACAAGATTGTTAAAATCAATCTCTTCCACAGCACCTTGATCTGCCGGAGCGGGTTCCGCAGCGCCATCGTCCGCCGGAGCGGGTTCTGCCGCCGACGTATCCGCTGGGGTATCTGCCGGTGCGGGCGTACAGCCTGCGACGGACATGACCATGCTGACAACCAGCAGCATGACGACCAACAACATCAATTTCCTTTTCATTTTTTACCTCCCTTTTTCTTCTTTTTATAAGAATCGTTGAATGGTTTTGCGGTTGATGCTTTGTGTCTCACCTCCTTCATCATTCGTTAAGCCTGCTGCCCCTTGTGCGTTTTCACAGGGCGGACAGTCATTGTTTTGTGTTCAGGGTATTGTCACTTGATGACCTTGATCTTCTTTCTGTCGGTGGTAACAACGCTCATCGTAATGGCGATCACCCCGAAAACGATGACCTGTATATCCTGCCCGAACCCCATCGTCAGCAGGCCGGTCTGCGTCCATGTGATGATGACCACGCCCAGCAGCGTTCTGTGAGGCCCGCCCACGCCGCCGGACAGCGCCGTTCCGCCTGCCACGACGCTGGCAAACAGCGGCAGCGTCATGTCCGCACCGATAGCGACAGACCCGCCGCCCATCTGCGCCATGTAGAGTATGCCGGCAAAGCCCGCGAGGAGGCCGGACAGCATGAACACGCTGACACGCGTCCGGCTGACGTTGATACCTGAATGCGCGGCCGCCATCGGATTCCCGCCTATGGCCAGTATGCGCCGCCCAAATGGGGTGATCATCGTGATCAGTGTGCTGATGATCAGCACCGCGACTGCCCAGTAGAATATGGACGGCAGCCCGCCGACGAACGTGATGGACAGGCTCCTGAAAACCTCGTTTTCCATCATGCGCAGGAAGCCCTGAGACATATACAGCGCCACGCCGTCTATTACGATGGAGATGCCGAGAGTGACCAGAAAGGAGGGCACCTTCAGTTTGGTGAATATGATGCCGTTGATGAATCCGATCAGCACGCTCACCAGCAGCGCCACCGGCACCACCCAAAGGCCGATCTTGTCAATGTACGTGACGCACAGCAGCGCGGAGAATTTCAATACGCTCACTACGGAGAAGTCGAAGGACCCCATCATGATCACGAAGGTGAGCCCGCAGGCTGCGATCAGGAAGTAGGACATGGCATAGACCAGCGAAACGATGCCTTGATACTGCAGAAAGAAAGGATTGATCAACTGGAAGCCGGTGATCAGCGCCAGCATAACTATTACCGCAATGATGAGAGACATGTTGTCTCCGGTCCAGCGCCTGAATTGAACGGATTTGCCGTCGCATGCCGCTTGTTTCATCATGTTGCCTCCGCCCCTGCTTTATTGAGGCTCCTCGACCCCACGATTATCGACACGATCAGCATCAGGCCCACCAGTAATTCAATGGCCTGAGGCGGCAGCATCGCCACGTTCAGCCCGCGCATCAGCACAGTTAGCGTGATTGCGCCGAGTATTGTGCGCTGCGGGCCGCCCGTTCCGCCCATCAACGGCGTTCCGCCCAGTATGATCGCCACCAGCGGCTCGTTCATGGTGTTGAGGTTCAGCTCCACCGGTACCGAACCGCCCAGATGCTGGAACAGCACGATTGAACTGACGCCTGTGAACAGCCCGCTGATGGTGAACACGAGCACCTTGAGTCTGTTTACCCGGATGCCCGCCATGTGAGCGCCCTCTTCATTAGCGCCGACGGCGTAAAAGTATGTCCCCAGCACAGTGCGCTTCATCAGGAATATGGCGACAGCCAGTATGGGAATAGACCAAAGCAGCGCGGTGGGTATCACCGGCATCAGCTTGGCTGTCAGAAACTCGTATCCCTTTACAGACCGCGGGTATCCGCCGGAGAGCATCGCCGTGACGCCCCAGTATGTGATCATCACGCTCAATGTGAGTATGAACGAGGGAATGCGGGCCTTGGCCTGTATCACGCCGATCATCAGCCCCGTGACCACGCCCAGTATGGGAAACGCCAATATGGCGACAAGCCCCACGACAGGGATCAGCAGCCAAACCAGCACGCCGCCCAGCATCCATATCCCCACAAACGAGAGGTCAAGCGAGCCGGTGGTCATCACGATGGACGGGCCCACCGCAAAGAGCATCAGCCTGACAAACTGCTTAAGCATGGCTTCTATGTTCAGCCCTGTCAAAAACCTGTCCGCATACAGTGCCGAAAAGCCAATGAAGAATATGATGAATATCAGCAGTACCGGATAGGTCTTAAACGACTTGAATACGGCTGAGAATACATTTTGGGGAACCTTGTTTTTCATATCGATATCACCTCGTTGAACTCCTCGATGCTGAGGATGGCGCTTATCCTGCCGCTCCGGACATAGATGATCCTGTCGCACAGCAGGGAGTATTCCTTGGGATCGTCGCTCACCAGTATCATGGATATCCCCCGCTCCTTCATCTTCAGCGTGGCGTCGTATATGTCCGTTCTGGCGCCCACGTCGATACCGATGGTCGGCCCTTCCAGCAGGAAAATATCCGGGTTCCTTTCAAACCATTTGCCCACAGACACCTTTTGCTTGTTGCCGCCGCTGAGCGAATAGCACTCGGAACGGTAGCTGGGCGCTTTGATCCGCAGGTTGCCGATAATCTCCTCAGCCATTCGCCTTTCCGCCCCGAAATTGATGGTGCGTGTCAGTCTCCGTCTTATCTTGGGGATGTTGAGTATCGAGATGTTCTTGGCGATGGACCAGTTCAAAAAGAGCTCCTTTCCGGTCTCGCCCGAAAAATATCCCACGCTCCTTTTCAGCCGCACATGCGGCGGCTCCTTGGCCCCGGCTCTCTTTCCGCTTATGTTCAGCCCGCCTTTATCGAAGCTAGTCAGCCCCGCAATGGAACGCAGCAGCTCGCTCTGCCCCGCGCCCGCCGGGCCGAACAGCCCGATGCACTCGCCTTTGTGCAGCTCGAAGGATACGTCATAATAGCAGCCATCCTTTGTCAGCTTATCCGCTTTGAGTATCAGCTCACCCGGTTCGGCCGGTTTGCGGGCTTTGCCCTTCTCCAGATCCACCGACTCCTTGCCGACAATCACCCGGAACAGATCCTCCTCCGACAGGCTCTCCTTCTTCATGTCGTAGTTGGCAACCACCTTGCCGTCGCGCAGCACGTGTATTCTGTCCGTGAACTCCATGACCTCGTTCATGATATGGGAAACGAATACGAAGGAAACGCTGCTTTTCATGGCGATGATCTGTTTGAACAGTTCCTGTCGCTCCTCGATCGTCAGCGGGGCTGTCGGTTCATCCAGGATGATCACCAGTTCGGCGCCTTCTCCGTGCTCCAGCCTAAGGCTCACGATGGCGCGGGCGATCTCGATCATCTTCTGCGTCGACAGCGGCAGCGCATACATGTAGTCGTCGATCGAGCAGTGAATGCGAAATTCCTTGATCACCTCCGCGGCGTACTCTTTCATCTTTTTAACCTGCAGCGTTTTGGCCTTCGTGTACCGCTCTTCATTCCCCAGGAATAAAAACTGATAAACCTTCAGGCACGACACGACGCCTTTTTCCTGATAAACAATGCCCACGCCGCGCTTGGCGGCCTCCTTAGGGTTCTTGGGAAAGGGCACCTCCTTCCCCTTGTACAGCAGCTTTCCGCAGTCAGGCGGAAACACCCCGGCCAGAATCTTCATCAGCGTCGATTTTCCCGCGCCATTCTCCCCCACAACGCCGACAATTTCATTTTTGCGTATGGCCAGGCTGATATCATCAAGCGCGCGGACGACCCCGCCGAAAGTCTTTGTCACGTTCTTAATTTCAATAATGAAATCACTCTCGGGCATCATTTTCGCTCCTTCCTTTTCATTGTTTTGAAACGGCTGTAGGCTGCCGCGATTCAACAGCTGTCATTTTTGTCGGACTTTTTACAGCGCCTGTACGGCGATTGATTGGTTTTATGCAACACGAAATACAGATACTGATTTCCACGTTTTCAGGCGCGGACAAGTATTTCAGATGATGAAATTATTTTCATTGAACAATATCATTGTAGAATAAAGCGAGATCTAATTCAATCAGGCTGGATTTGTTTTTTGTTTGTTATATTTGTGTTCGGGGTGTACGCACAAAAGTTAGCCTTCTTTACCGCTTGTTGACGCATGCAAAAAAGAAGCGCGCATTACTCCAGCGCGCTCAGCAGCTCTTTCAGATAATCCTTTGCCCCTTGCGGGTCCTCTCTGGTCAGCGGAATGCCGGGAAGCAGCACGCCCGTTTCATAATCCTTGCCCATCATGGCCAGGCACAGATTCTCCATCGACGTTTCTCCCAGCGCGATCGGGTCCTGCCCGCCCAGCGCCTGCAGTATGTTATCCGGATCAAGCAGCATGTTCACCAACTGCTCGCTGATGTCGATGCCGAATACCGGAATGCTTTTGCCTGCGTTTTTGACCGCCATCACCGTCCCGACGGTGCCTCCTTCGTTGGCACAGAAGATCAGGTCAATATCCGGGTAAGCGTTGATGATCTCCGCTGCAACGTTGACGGAATCATCCGCATTCCAGGCGTCCACATCCTTGACTATTTCAATCAGATCCTCCGTCTTGGACAGAAATCCGCTGGTACGCTGCGCGCTCATCTCGGGCAGCAGCGCGGTGAATTGAATGATAGCGGTTTTCGGCTTTCGTCCCGGGAAATTCTTTTTGATATAGTCCGCACAGAATTCGCCGACGATCTCGCCGATATTGTACTGGTCCATTTTGGCGTAGCCGGTCTGCCAGTCAAAATCCATATCTATATTTGCACAGTAAATGGTGACGCCGTTCTTGGCCGCGTTCTCCAGCGCAGCAGCCGACCCCGTCGGGCTGACCGGGAAGATGCATATGCCGTCGATGTCGCCCGAGGCATACTGGTTGATCAGCTCCACCTCGGCGTCCAATTCTCCGCCGCTCTGGCCTTCGATCACGGTCGCACCGTAGCGCTCCGCTGTCTTTTTCATCGTGATCTGAAGCATTCGCTGAAACTGATCCTTGATCAGCACGACGGCCGCAATTTTCTTTCCGTTCAGGTTGTCAAGCTCACGTGCCGCGGGTACGTCGTCCACGGGCTGAGCATCAGTGTGTACCGGCGCATCAGCACCATCATCAGGCGATAAGGGTTGGTTGCATCCCATCGTCGCCAAGGATATAACGAGTATGAAACCGGCCAGCAAAACAAGCTTTATCACCATATATCCTCCTTGATATTCGGCGGCTGCGGCTGTCCAAACCGCGCTGGTTTGAAAGTCCATCTATTCCTTACGTCTGCGAGCAAAGCATTAAAGAAGTTCGGTTGCAGGCCGCAGCTTTTTGACGCTGTACCCCGCCTGCAAGGCGACAGTGTGAAGGCTGGCGTTACACCAACCGTACCATCGTATAGTGTAAGATACGTTTGCATATTGGTCAAGCACACATGATAATATGCGGCGCGCGCTTGCTGATACACATAAGTAGTATGCTTTCACTTTAATGATGGTTCTGCTCTTTGTAAACGTGCTATTTTTGTTTTTCGTATAATATTTTCGCCTCTTTGAATATTTCGAATACCCTTCATCCGATACATCCCCGGGATTGTTGACATTCCATGCAGGCTGCTATATGCTAATAGTTAACACAGACCCGGCACCCGATTTGATAATCTGTCCTTGCGTTTCTTTAACTTGACTGTGGGGTTTCCATGATGAGAATCAACGCGTTCCGTGTCCGCTTATTTGTTCTCACGTCTGTTTTGATATTGGTTCCGGTTTTGGTTTTTGGTATTGTTTTGTTTACTTCCACCCAAAATACGCTGAAGGAAAACGCCTCCCGCAACATTCAGAACACGCTTGAATCCAATTTCAAGAACATAGAATCCAAGCTAGCGGTTATGGACGGCGCCAGCACCTCGTTGCAGATCGCTCTGGCCAAGCTGCCCAAAATCGTTGACCCCACGCTGGACGTTTCGGGAGCTGATCTGTTTGAAGTGATGCAGTATCCCGCGACCGTTCACAGTTCCCTGATCGTGGACACCTACAGCATCGGCGGATTCAATCACTTTTATCTCTATATCCCCTCCCGGTCCATCCTCCTTGTCTCAAGAATGTCCGCTTTCAACGGCATCAACCCCAATGTCCTGGACAGCCACTTCCTTCCCCGATACAAATGGGGCGTATCCACACCCTATGAAAATGTGATCTCCAATCCCACAGTGGGCGCCACCATCAAGGAGAAGAATATATCCAAGAACTTTTATATGGAAGACAACGAGGGCAATGAGATTATACTGACCACCAACGTGAAGGAACAGTATATCAACCAGCTGCTGGTTTCCGGGCTGCAGATCAACCCCACTTACGCTGTTATTATGGACAGACACGGCAACCTGATATCCTCAATGACCGACGAAGAGATCGGCCAGTCGTTGCCGCAGTACAGGGACATACTGGCCGCGCTGGACGGTCAGGATTCCGGCAGCCACGAGCTGGCCATAGACGGTAAAACCTATCTGCTCAATTGGACATATTCACAGGGCAACGAATGGCATTATGTTATTGCCACAGACGCCGGTTCGGTCGTCGAGGGAATCTCCTCCGTATTCAATATAATGCTGGTTATATCGTTGTGCCTGCTCGTTCTCTCCTTCGGTATCACTCTGCTCCTCACATACTCCACGGCCCATCCGTTAAGGGAACTGTCCCGGGCGATGACGGAGATAAAGAACGGGAATTTCAACGTGAAGCTGATGGAAAAGCCCAATGCTGAGTTTCAGGGCATATATTCCGGATTCAACGAGATGGCGGGCGAGATATCCACGCTCATGCGGGATGTGTCCGAAGAGCAGAACCGTAAAACCATCGCCACCATACAGATGCTGCAAACCGAGATCAATCCACATATGCTCTACAACTCTCTGGAGTCTCTCTACAGCATCGCCAAGATAAATCATCAGGAGGAAATATCCAATCTGGTCATGGCGCTGTCACGGTTTTTCAGGATCGCGCTCTCGGGTGGCAAGCATTCGGTGCCCTTCCGTGAAGCGTTCGATCTGGCCAAGCAGTATGTCACCGTCCAGAACATACGCCTCAATTATAAGATACTGTTCTCATACGATATACCGGAAAGCATTTACGACCTGAGCGTGCCGAAGTTCCTGCTGCAGCCGGTCATCGAGAACTCGATTCTCCATGGTTTTCAAAACAAACGCGGCGAATGGCGGATCAGCATCTCCGTCAAAGAGGATGAAGGCTGGGTGACGCTGATCGTCCGGGACAACGGTATCGGCATTCACGACGGCACGCTGGAGCGGTTGAACCGCCGTGTGGAAAACTTTAACTTTGAGGATAATACCATCGGTAAGGGATACGCTCTTCGAAACCTGAACTATCAGATCAAGCTGAAGTTCGGAGAGGAATCCGGCATTCGTCTGAACAGCGTATATGGAGAATACACCGAAGTTGTCATCCGGCTGAATCTGGCCGGTCGCAAAACAACCCGCGGATAGCGCCGCGCTTCAAGTTCCTTGTTGGAGGTTTGTTATAATGTATAAACTGCTGATTGCCGACGACGAGCCCTGGCTTCGCAGGCGGCTCATGCTGACGATCGATTGGGAAAAGCTCGGTATCTCCGAGCTGTATGAAGCGGAGGACGGCGCCGAAGCGTTTGCCCTGGCCACAGCCCATGAGCCGGACATCATCATCACGGACATTGAAATGCCTGAGCTCTCCGGAATCGAGCTGATGAAAACGCTGAATGAGAGCGCGATGTTCCCGCAGATCATATTGATCAGCGGCTACAACGAATTTGAATACGCGCGGAGTGCTGTCCGGTTCGGCGCGGTGGACTATCTGCTGAAGCCTATCGGCGAGGACGACCTCAAGAAGGCTGTGTCCAAGTGCATCGCCACACTGGAAAAAAAAAGATACAACCAGCAGGTGCTCGACCTGCTGTCCAGCTCCTCCAACCTGCTCCGTGAAAAGATATATATCGATCTGCTTCAGGGCAAGCTGGACTTCAACAAGGTATCGGAATCGCATTTGTACGAACTCGGGGTCGTGTTCCCAACCAGCTCAGTGATGTGTATCATCGCGCACATGCACCCCCTGCAGCATACGCTGTCCGAAAGCGGTGTGGAAGAAACTCTGGTGGGCTTCAGCATCAGCAAAATCATCAAAAACCAGCTGAGCGCCCGGTTCGGCGAAGTGATGGATTTCTGGGTGGACGAGGTCAACGTCTACCTGGTGTTCAGCGACCTTCCCGCTGAGGAGTTTTCGGCAGCCGCAACGAACGCCCTGAATACAGCTAAAAAACAGATTCGCGATATGCACGCTGTCCGCATTGCCTATGGCATCGGTACCGTCGCAGGCAGGCTGTCGGACCTGTGCGAGTCTTACCGCAACGCGCGGTACAACATTAACCTGTGCCGTACCAAACAAGTTGATTCCGGCATTTCCGAGGAGCATGCCAACAGCTTTCAGGTGGTGTATGAGGAGTACAATCTGAAATCACTGATCGCCGCGATACGCAAAGGCGATGCCGAGGAATCCGCATCGCTGCTGGCCGACCTCATTGCCGACTTTTTAAGTCAGTCCGGAGGCACGCCGACATCGCTTCAAATCAAGCTTTTGTACCTGAATGTGCTCAACAGCCTGTTTAAAGGATGTCTGCCCTTTCTGCCGGTATCAGAGGAAGTGATCAAGATATGTCTGGATTACATTGACCAGGCATCCGCTTTCCACGCAGCCGACAAAATGCACGGCCAATTGCAAAGTCTGCTCTCGGTGTTGATTGAGCAGTACCAGAGCTTCTTCAACAGTAAGCGTCACTGGCTGACAGATAAAATAATCGCATATATCAATGAGAATTACGCGCTGTCTTTATCCATGAGCGACGTTGCAGCCGCTTTTTACCTGAACGCCTCCTATTTCTGCAAGCTGTTTAAGGAGGAAACGGGCATCACGTTTACGAATTACCTGATGCGCGTCCGTGTGGACAACGCCAAACTGCTGCTGGCCGACAGTTCAATGAAGCTCTACGACGTGGCTTCTGCCGTGGGATATACCAATGTGCAGTATTTCTCCACAGTCTTCAAGGATCTGGAGGGCGTGACCCCATCCCAGTACCGCTCGGGTGCGTAGCCAATCATTCATTATATATTGTTGATATATATGTCATTAGATGATAATATTTGGCTATCATCATGAAGGGAGATAACCTTTGAACATACTTGTCTACAATTCACAGAAGCCCGAGGATGTATGTCCGAAAATTGCGGAGATAGTGGCGAAAGAATTAAGGGTCAGCGATATTGCCTATGAAGTGGAAATGCCGGATTCTCCGGCGATTACAAACGCGAAGACGGTGCTGGGAGACATCGCCCGTACTGCGTTCGGCGGGAAGACGGACAACCTTTTTACGGTCATTTTCAAGCCTGACAAGCCGAGACCCTTTGAAATCAGGGTCAGCGTGATCCGGTCAGGCGCGGGCTGTGCCGCCAGCTACCTGTTGTATACCGCTCATCTGGATAAGGACGTAGACGCAGAAACGATACTGGGAGAGCCCAAGGTGTTTGGGTCCGCCAAGTTTTCCGGCGGAGACGCGGCGCAGAAGCTCAACGCGAATGCCGATCTGATCAAGCGCGCCAACAAGCTAGCCCGCAGCGAATCGAGCTACGGTCCGCTTAATCTGAAAATACAAAGATTGTTTGCGATATTCCCCAAAGGCGACGATCCCACGGCTTTGGCTGTCGGAACCTTAGCGAAGCCGACCTCCATGGGTATGAGTGTTTCGATGGATTTGAATGAATTCACCGAGCTTGCCGGTATGATCGAAAAGCTACTGTAGTGACCAAAATAGCATTGCTGTTGAGATTGGAGTTAGAAGAACGTTAAGTTTGATGTTTTGTTAATAACTTTTTGAGTCCATATATATAGTAGATAGATAGGTAATAATCAGTTATAATGCTAATAAATAGGTCTGATTTTTTATTGTATTGGGGCGAATTATGAAAATTAAAGCAGTGAAAATCCTCAAGAAAAAACTCAACAATGGTATTGATTCAATTAACATGGCTAATCTTGATCATTTTGTAGTTATTGCAGGAAAAAATGGCGCTGGAAAAAGCAGATTGCTAAATAAGGTTTATAATTCTCTAAATGAAATAGAAATGAAACTTATGGATGGAGATCCCATCGATGATATTGAAATTGAGAATTATAAAGTGGATATACGAGTTATTCAATTTAAATTCAAATCTTACAAGTTAAATATTCCAGGAACAAAAACAGAATCTCAGATAAATAGTATTGAAAGCAGTCTTGGTTATATTGATCCAGATAAATTAATAGATGCTCTGACTGTTATTTATAGTATCAATAAACAATATTGGATGGCTACACATCAAAACAGTACTCTTTTGCCAGATGAGAGGGCTTCAATAGTTGAAAAGTTCAATCGCTTGAACAACCTAATCAAACAACTACTCAATACAGAAATCAGTGCTGACCAAAACTTTGGAGCGAAGCTTTTTGGTTTTCCTCTTGATATCTGCAACCTATCAGAAGGGCAATCGGCTCTTCTGCAAATTGCTGTTCTACTATTCTTACAAGAGGTCAAGCTAAATGAAGTCATCTTATTCTTTGATGAACCTGAAGTCCATCTTCATCCCTCAGCACTAAACTATATATTTGATAGATTGAGAGAATGCACGAATCAAGGTCAAATCTGGATTGCTACACACTCAGTTACATTGTTGTCCCATATAGCGTCCTTTGCACCAAATTCAATTTGGTATATGGAAGATGGTAAAGTAGAGTATGCTGGACGTATTCCTGAAAGAGTATTAAAAGGCCTTATAGGTGATGAGAAGGGTGTTTCTGATCTTCAGGACTTTTGCTCCTTCCCTGCTCAATATGCTATGAGTCAATTTGCTCTTGAAAGTCTTCTCATTCCGATAACTGTCGGTGTAAAAGAGGGTGACAAACAAACGACTCAGATTATTGAATCCCTACAAAAGATAGTAAATGAACGGGGGAAGCGTTTAAAGCTTCTTGATTATGGAGTGGGAAAAGGTCGTTTGGTAGAAGCTATATATTCATGGGCTTTATCTGAGAATGTTGATAATATGAGTGAATTAATTGATTATTATGCTTTTGATGAGTATGATACGGACAAGGCCATCTGCCTTACATCTCTTGCAAAAATATATGGTGATTTCGCCGACAGATATTTTAATAGTATTTCAAATTTCAAACTCAAAGTTGATAATGGAACCTTTGATTTTATTATAATTTGCAATGTTATGCATGAAATCCCTGTTCATAATTGGCTTGAGTTAATGAAAAAGGATGGGCTTTTCCACTCACTTCTTGCTGATGAAGGGAAGCTTATTTGGATAGAAGATAGGCTTATGCCTAAAGGAGAAAAGGCTCATAAAAATGGGTTTTTGGTTTTTGGTCCTTCAGAAATCAAGACATTATTTAATATACCAGCAGGCTCTCTCTTATTTTCCTATAAAGACGAAAAAGAGCGATTAATGAAATGCGAAATTACTAAAAGCCAGATGGCTAATATTTGTAGGGCAAATCTAGTACAAGCATTACGCGACTTGGTTAAGTGTTCTCAAAGTAAGATTAAACAGTTGCGAAATGAGCCTTTTAATTATAAAAAAGGCAAGGAGCATGGGTTTTGGTCACAGCAACATATCAATGCAATACTAAGCCTTAATGATTTGGGTGAAACGCCATAATTGTTGGAAAGCCAAGCTTGGAATAACCCCGGTCACGAGTCGCCAGAGAATACCACTGCCCTCACCGCCCCATGCCACTGTTCTCTATCATATTCGTCTCGTCCGCCGTCAGGCTGAACGAGATGATGTCCATATCCGCCTGCATGTGCGCTCAATCAGCATCGGAGGCAAAGCTTTATTCCGCCCACGTTAGCTCGTCCAATATCCGGTGAAAAGCCTCCATTATTAAGGCTCTGTCCTCGCCGCGGGCGATACAGACCAGACTGTGGAAGGGTGTGACGGAGACCTCATAGCCCCAATCGCTTTTCTCCGCAATACCTGACGCCGCTGTCCTGAGGGCGACGTCCAGATCCTCCTGCTGCGTTCTTGTCAGTTCATCCGTCTTGATCCAAACGAAAACGTCGCTGTTTTCCAGCTCGCTGCCTGCCGCTTCCCTGATAACATCGCCGCCTGCTACTTCGATATACTTTTGTATCTCCTCAGCTGTCAGCTGACGGACTGGAACCTGATAATCAGTCAGTTGCGAGCCGAGACGCTCAGCGCCCTGCTCGGCTTTCAGGTCCAAAAGCGCATTGCGGAGCGCTGTTTTGTTTTCCACCAGCTGCGTTATCGAAGAGACGACATCCTCCAAGGGCTGGCCTTCGCTGAAAAGATTGCTGTGCGGGTGCGGATACAGCTTGCCGTCTTTGATTTGGGGATATGATTCAAACGGCATGCCCAAGAAGCAATCGATGTCCAGCGACCCGGACGGATATTCGTTTGCTTTTATAAAGAGCAGGTATGTGCTGTCGTACTCAAGAGGCGGAATGTCCGGATGCCATACGTTCACACCGTTGTAACGCCACCCGCGCTGCCACACCGCTGTGTTGCCGCCCTTTGTCAGACCGCCTTTGAGCGGATTATCAATGCTGACGGTGTACTTGATCGCTGTACCTTGAATCATATTACCCTCATTCTGGGGCACTTCATCATATAAAAAGACTTCGATATCCTGCACGATGGCAACGGCGATATAATCTGTCTTGTCAACCAACTCATCCAGAGATTGATATATCCCCCAGTCAATCATCGGATAAGCGTCAGTATACTTCTCCCATGGCTCAAACGTAACGCGCGGCTGCGGCGTCTCGGAGACGGCGGCGCTTACGGAAGCGGTCGGTGTTCCCGTTGCTGTTGCTGCTCCTTTTTGATCCGTGCACGCACTGCATACCACCAGCAGCAATATACAAAGCATTAATATCTTTCGCATACAGATCTCCCCCAACAATCATATACTGACAAGACGTCCGCCCGCAGTGATTTGTTCCATAATATGCATTTATTAGGCTATCATACTTTCATTTATCCGGTCAATGCGCCGCGCCCATTCAGCCAATGCTGATTAACACGACTTCTCCATGGAATGACTGTTCATAGAATATTGACATTTCCGTTAATCTCTGATCAGCAGCCGCGCTTATTCTTTGATTAACACGATAATCAAGGAGGTACAAGGATGAAATTGCTTAAAAAAATAGCGGCTGTCGCTTGTGCGGTCGTACTGATACTCAGCATGGCGGCTGGTTGCAGCGCATCCGGCTCAGACGGCGCAGCAATACAACCAACAGCAGCAGCGGCGGTGGCGGGTCAAGCGCCCCCCGACGGTATGGGCGCACCACCGGAGGGCGGCGGCGGACCGGGCGGCGGAGAAGCGGAGACAGGCACCGGTGCCTATGTGCTGGACGACGGCGAGACGCTGAGCGGCGGCACGTATACCTCGTCCAATGCGGATGAGAACGCCGTCCGCGCGGAAGGCGTGACCGCAACGCTGGAGGGCGTAACAGTGGAAAAGACGGACGGGGCAGCTTCCAGCAACGACGCTTCCAGCTTCTACGGCCTGAACGCCGCGATACTGGCGCTGGATGGCGCCACACTGAACATATCCGGCGGCACAGTGACCGCGACAGCGGAGGGCGCGAACGGCGTATTCGCCTATGATGGCGCAACGGTCAACATCGAAGACACGCAGATCGACGTCTCCGGCGGCAACGCGGGCGGCATCGAGGTGGCGGGCGGCGGTATCATGTACGCCACCAACCTCACGGTAAACGCCACCGTGAAAGCAGCCATTCGCAGCGACCGCGGCGGCGGCACAATGGTGGTGGACGGCGGTATCTACACCACAAGCGGAAGCTCCGGCGCACCAGCCATCTACAGCACGGCGGATATCACCGTCAGCAACGCCACGCTGGTTGCTAACGACTCCGAGGCGGTGGTGGTGGAAGGCCTGAACTCCGTGGAGCTGACCAACTGCGACGTGGCGGGCAATATGTCCGGCACTTACGGCGAGAACAGCGGCGAGAACATTCATAACGTGATGCTGTATCAGAGCATGTCGGGCGACGCGGAGGAAGGCACCAGCAGCTTCACAATGACGGGCGGCTCGCTGGTCTCCAATAACGGCGACATGTTCTACGTGACCAACACCGACAGCATCATCAGCTTAAGCGGTGCGGAATTGACGCTAGCGGACGGCACCTGCCTGCTGGTGGTGACAGGCAACGACGGCGAGCGTGGCTGGGGCGAAGTGGGTTCCAACGGCGGCGTCTGCACCTTTAACCTTATCGGGCAAACGGTATCGGGCGACATCATCGTGGACACGATCTCGCAGCTGATGATGAACATTACGGACGGCTCCGCCTACACCGGCGTGATCAACGCGGACGGCGAGGCAGCGGCGGCGCTCATGGTCACGCTGGACTCCAACAGCACCTGGACGCTGACGGGCGACAGCTATGTGACCGAATTCAATGGCAGTATGGACAATGTGGTTACGAACGGCCATACGCTTTTTGTGAATGGTCAGGCGATGAACTGACCGGTGAACGGCAAACCGGCAATGTGTACATAGATCGGCGAAAGGCGTATCAACGGGTGCGCCTTTCGCTTTTCCCTCCGAAGCGCGCAAGCCCGGTATCATCCGTCATAGGACGCCTTAGCATACGCTTGCCATTTCTGAGAAGACCCGTCTCTCTATAACCTTGCCCTGCAGCGATGCGTTTTTGCAATGCCGGAACATTTCTTTTTGTAGCCGCCCTCTTGCATTTTTCGTGGTCGAGGTGTATGCTTGTTTTGGGCATATGTCTTTTATGCCTGCTAATTATGGCGGGGCATTAACCCGCCGACCCAGATCATTTAAGGAGGCCTGTACCATGAACAACAGAGTATTTGAGTGTGTGGACTGCAAAAAGACTTGGGAGGAACCCCCGTGCACCGAGGGCGGCAAGCACGGTTATGAGATCGCCTGCCCCCAGTGCGGCAGCATGAACAAGGTGAAGCTGGAGAACGGCGTTCGCCACGCCTGCGGCGGCGCGCAGCACCACCACGGCAACGGCAACGGCTGCGGCTGCAGCCATTAACATCAGCCACAGCGTTATACGCGGGCAGCTTGCAGGGAACGGTCTTGACCGTTCCTTTTGTTTGCCCAAAGATTGATGTGTTTTTGACAAAACATGTTGATTCATATAAACTTAATGTCAATAAGTTGTTACTGGTCGAGGTTTATTATGAATCGAGCTTATTATTCCAATAGTATTGATATATTCCTCAAACAGTCCCCCGATGAAATATTAGGTGAAATAGTCCGAAACAACTCTTTTGCGTTAGAGCAAAAGCAGCGAAATACTTGGATTTATGAAATTAACCTTTTGCAGGGTGCATTAGAGAATATTCCTGATGGCAGCATTGCATTTGAATATACTATTCCTCGAATAGGAGATCGTATAGACAATGTCATATTGTGTCGAGGAATTATCTATTTAATAGAGTTTAAAGTTGGTGAACATGATTACCCAAAACACGCTATTGAACAGATAGTTGACTATTCTCTTGACTTGAAGTATTTCCATAAGGAAAGTCATTATAAAAAGATTGTCCCCATCTTAGTATGCACGAATGCGCCTTCTAAACAGAATGAGTATGAAATTTATGATGACGGTATCTATAAAACTTTTTACTGCAACAAGAATACCTTAAAAGCGACTCTAGAGGAATTATCACTTCAATTAAATGATAGTTTAATAAAAATGGAAGATTGGCTTGATTCTATATACATGCCAACCCCCACAATTATAGAAGCTGCTCAAGCCCTATACCGAGGTCACAAGGTAAATGAAATCTCTCGAAGCGATTCAGATGCTTATAACCTTAGTCAAACTACTGAAGCAATCAACAAGATAATAAATCATAGTAAGAAAAGTAAACAAAAATCAATTTGTTTTATTACCGGTGTTCCAGGTGCAGGTAAAACCCTCGCTGGGTTGAACATTGCGAATGAACGACATAGCTTCAGCGAAGAAGAACATGCCGTGTTTTTATCTGGAAATGGGCCGCTCGTATTCGTATTAAGAGAAGCACTTGCACGTGACGAATATAAAAGATTGAAGGGTGCCATAAAAAAGGGGCAGTCAAAGCAGAAAGTGGAAGCATTCATTCAGAATATTCACCATTTTAGAGATGATGCTATAAAATCAACTAAAGCCCCAATCGAAAAAGTAGCAATATTTGATGAGGCACAACGAGCATGGACTGAAGATAAAACTGCAAAATTCATGGCTGAACGAGGAAATCATGATTGGAATAAATCTGAGCCTGAGTTTCTTATCAGCGTCATGGACCGACACAACGATTGGGCTGTTATTGTCTGTCTTATTGGTGGAGGGCAAGAGATAAATACTGGTGAAGCAGGTTTACCCGCATGGTTTGATGCCTTGCGTAATCATTTTTCATATTGGAACGTCTTTGTCTCACGACAAATTACAGATACGGAATACACTCGTGGTACATCAGTGAAGAAAATGCTCCGTGGATTAAAAGGGAACATTGTTGATGAATTGCACTTAGCAGTTTCACTCAGATCTTTCCGGAGTGAACGTGTGTCCGCTTTTATAAAGTCTTTACTGGATATAGATGTTAACACTGCACAAAATCTCTATTTTGAATTAAAATCCAAATATCCAATAGTCATGACAAGAGACCTTAATACTGCCCGAAAATGGGTTCGTTCAAAAGCACGAGGAACCGAACGTTATGGATTAACGGCAAGCTCAGGTGCTAAGCGCTTACGAACTTATGGTATATGGGTACAGAGCTCAATTAATGCTGAAAACTGGTTTCTTAACGGCTCAAATGATGTACGTTCATCATATTATCTTGAAGATACGGCTACCGAGTTCGATATACAAGGGCTTGAACTTGATTGGACAATCGTTTCATGGGATGCAGATTATCGAATAGAAAATGGTGCATTTGCATACTACAGATTTACTGGTACTAGATGGAATAGGATCAATAAAGAAGAAGATCAAATGTATCTAAAAAATGCTTATCGTGTTTTGCTCACACGAGCACGTCAAGGCTTTATTATATTTATCCCCGAAGGAAATGATGAAGATACCACGAGACAGAAGATATTCTATGATCAAACTTATGCTTATTTATATAATATAGGAATTGAAACCATCTAGGAATGTTACTCCCGCAACATAAGGCTTGTGGGAAGATGTGGATTTGATACGGCGCCTAATTGAAGCGTCTATTGGGGCGGAAAGTCGCCCATACGTCTATTCTTCCAAGTTAAAATCCATAAAGTTAAACATTTCCTCACCGGTAGTGTTTGGTGGCTATACGAAAAGCATAACACGCCTTAACGTTGTTACGTCGCCTAACCGAGTATAACAAAGTTTCTCGTAACACTACAAGCACTAACCATAATTATTTGCATTAGTCTTGATTATCCTGCCCCATTCTGGTAGAATGAAGCATCTAAAAAGTGTATAAATCATCCCCCGAAACGGGATACTCCCATCAACCATAAATTTAAGCTTTAAGGAGACTGCTATGACGAAAATCGTTCCCCACCTCTGGTACGACGACAACGCGCGGGAAGCCGCGGAGTTCTATATCAGTCTGTTCGACGGGTCGCGTCTGGTGTACAGCGCCATCGTCGAGGACACCCCCTCGGGCGACGCGGAGTTTCTCAGCTTTGAGCTGGCGGGGCAACAATTCTATGCCATCAGCGCGGGACCATACTTCAAGCACAACCCATCCATTTCGCTGATGGTGGAGTGCAGCTCTGCGGACGAGGTGGACAAGCTTTACCATGCGCTCAGTGAAGGCGGCGCGGTGATGATGCCGCTGGACGAATATCCGTTCAGCCCGCGTTACGCTTGGGTGCAGGACCGCTTTGGCCTGACCTGGCAGCTGTTACTGACGCAAGGCCCCACCCGGCAGAAAATCACGCCCAACCTGCTGTTTTCAAACGGCGTGTGCGGCAAGGCCGAGGAAGCCATTAACTTCTACGTGCAGGTGTTCGGCGACTCCGGCGTAGACTTCGTCAGTCATTACGCGCCCGGCGAAGCCGCAACAGACAAAGCCAGTGTCAATTATGCGGCGTTCCATCTGGAGGGTGTGCATTTCTCCGCGATGGATCACCACTCCGGCGGAGAAGATACCTTTAACGAGGCGTTCTCACTGTTGGTGAACTGCGCGGATCAGGCCGAAATTGACAGGCTGTGGGACGCGCTGTCCGCCGTACCCGAAGCGGAGCAGTGCGGCTGGATCAAAGACAAATACGGCGTGTCGTGGCAGATCTCCCTCGCCAGCATGGACGAGATGTACAAAAGCGGCTCGCCAGCAGCTATGCGCCGCGTGACCGCTGCCTTCCTGCCAATGAAGAAGCTGGACGTCGCCGCACTGGAACGGGCTTTCCGGGGTGAGTGACAGCCACAGCCAACCACTGAAAGGATTTTTCGCCCATGCATGAAATGCAAGCAAAACTGGAAACCCCCGCCCGCCTCGCGGAGCTGAACCCGCCGGATACACTGCAGCGCATTGGCCTCAAGGACGGCGATGCGCTGTGTGACATCGGCGCTGGCAGCGGCATATTCGCCATACCGGCAGCACAGCTCACCCACGGCACGGTATACGCCATCGAGCTGCGTGCGGACATGCTGGACATCATCATCGAAAAAGCGTGCGCGGCGGGTTTGCCGAATGTTGTTCCGGTGCTGTCGGACGGCAGAAGCTATGACGTGGCTGACGGCACCATAGACATCGCCCTGGCGGTCACCGTGCTGCATGGTATCTCAGACAAGCCCGCTTTCCTTCGCGAAGCGAAGCGGCTGCTCAAGCCCGGCGGGCGCATGGCAGTCGTCGAGTTCCACGCACGCGAAACACCGATGGGACCGCCCGTCGCACGGCGGCTGTCAAAGGAGGATGTGGGCGCTGTTTTCGCGGACGCTGGATTTGCCGCGCAGGACGCGTTCGACCTCGGCGGCAACTTCTACTGCATGGTGTTCGAGGCGCAATAATGCAACCTGATGATTTGCAGAATGCAGATAATAAAACCGGGGTTTACCGCAGCCATAAGCAACCCATGCTCAAAATTCGTATTCAACCAATTCTGTTGCTTCTCCGTTGACTTCGTATATGTCGGCAAAGCGAACCTGGAGAACACCGCTGTTCCCTCTTGAATAGCGGACATCCAAAACGCCGCCGTCCTTTAATGGATACAGAAAATGCCAGGACATCAGAAACCTGATATAATCAACCCCTACCCTTTTAAACAGCTGCGCGTTATAGCACTCCCTGTGCGGCGCGCCCAGAATGCTCTGCAATTCTTCCGGGGTGGTTTCCCCGTCAATGAACGATAGTTCATCCCTTGTGATGTCGTTCCTGACGATGCCTATGGGCTGTTCAGCATCCGCATTGTTTGTTCCTTGTATGGCCGATATTTTTTTATCATAGCTGACTTCTAACAGATTGCAGCCCTCGTCATATGCAACGGTAAGCCTCTTGCCCTCGACATAATAATATAAACGGTACACTTTTTTATGTTCTATTTGATCGTTTTGGATGAAGACGTCCTCGTATATCTCCGCCATCGGCGGGTAGCCGAATGCGGCGATAAGCTGCTGCATTGTCGGCTTGCCGTTTAGCACAGCCAGATCGTCTTCGTTTATTGAGTTCCTGACGGTATAATCATAACCTACTTTGGGTACAGGGATAAAGCTCTCTATTTCATACGGATCGTTATAAAAATCAGGCCCGATTACCTGTGTGCCAATATCGGAAATGCTTGCGGAATCGTCAAATAAATATGTAAAACGCATTGTTTGGGAAAACACCTCAACCTTGGCGGAGTCTGAACAGCATATAGCCAATATGTCGCTGCCTTTGGTAAACAGGAATATACCGTAACCCTCATCTTTCCACAGAGCCTGATACCACGCATATTCCAAAGCCTCTTCCTTCGCCGGCTCTCCATACTCTTCGAACAGCTTTTTCATATCGCTGTAGTTAGCTTCAGCATCATTTTCTTTGTGTATAAAGAAAGTGATATGGGTCAGCTTATCATCCTTGAAATAGTAAACTAAACTTGCCTTATCCCCGGAAGTAATTTCTCTTTCATATCGCAGCGATTGATAATCGCCCGTCATATCGGCTTCCCCTTCGTTCCCTTCGGCTTGTATGACCTGCTGCATAGAGTCACCGAAACGGCTGCCCCTGAACGAAAACTCACTGTCGCAGGAACACAGCAGCAACAGCGTTATTAGTGCGATCGCCATCAAAAAAAACCGCTTCAAAGTGAACCTCCTTACATCATCCCCATATATTACTTACCATAACATTATATAACACGCTGCTGTTCTTTAAAATACCTATACAAAATAGCAGTTGCCCACAAAATTGTTGACGGCGCACACAATTCTCCTAGCGTATTCGCGCGGCGCGATCGGCGACAACTTCTATTGCATGGTGTTTGAAGCGGAATAATGCAACCTGATGATTTGCAGAGTGCAGATAATAAAACCGGGGTCCGCAGCCATAAGCAACCCTGCTCAAAATTCGTATTCAACCAATTCTCTTGCTTCTCCGTTGACTTCGTATATGTCGGCAAAGCGAACCTGGAGAACACCGCTGTTCCCTCTTGAATAGCGGACATCCAAAACGCCGCCGTCTTGTAGTGGATACATGAAATGCCGTGACATCAAAAACCTGATATTATCAATCCCTGCTCTTCTGAAATACTGCGCATTATAGCACTCCCTGTGCGGCGCTCCCAGAATGCTCTGCAATTCTTCCGGGGTGGTTTCCTCGTCAATAAACGCCAGTTCGTCCCTTGTGATGTCGTTCCTGACAATGCCTATGGGCTTTTCAAAATTCTCATTGTTTTTGTCCGGTATCGCCGCTAAACTCTTATCATAACTGACTTTTATCAGATTGCAGTCCTCATCGTAAACAACTCCAAGCTTCTTGTCATCGACAAAGTAAAATAAACGATAAGCTTTCATATACTTAGTTTCATCATTTTGGATTACTCGATCTTGGAAAATCTCAGCCATCGGCGGGTAGCCGAAAACAGTGATAAGCTGCTGCATTGTAGGTCTATTCTTTAAAACAGATAGTTCTTCTTCATTTATTGAGTCCCTGACGGTATACTCATAACCTTCCTTTGGTACAGGAATGAAGCTCTCTATCTCGTACGGGTCGTTATAAAAATCGGGCCCGTCTACGTATCTGCTGGTTTCCGGGTTGCTTACGGTATCGGCATACAAATCAGTATAATTGAATGTATTATAAAACCCTTGGGCTTTATCGGGATTTGAACTGTTTATTATCAGCACATGGCGGTCAAAGACAAGTAAGAAAATACCATATCTATCATTTTTCCAAAGAGCCTGATACCACTTATATTCCAAAGCCTCTTCCTTCGCCGGCCTTCCATATCCTTTTGATATGTCTTTATAGAGCTTTTTATAAACATCTTCTACGTATTCTTTGTCTTCATATATTGAACATATGATAAGGCTGAGTTCATCATCCTTGAAATAGTAATCTAAATAGCCCTTATAGCCACCATAGACCTCTCTTTCGTAATGTAAGGATTGATCATCATCGTGCGACGCATCAGCTTCCCCTTCGTCCCCTTCGGCTTGTATGACCTGCTGCATAGAGTCCCCGAAACGGCTTTCCCTGAACGTAAACTCATTATTGCAGGAACATAGCGATAAAAGCATTGCCATTGCAACCAATGTCATAAGAATTCGCTTCAAGTTGATCCTCCTTACATGAGGTCCATATATTACTTACCTATACATTATATAACACGCTGCTGTTCTTTAAAATACCTGCACAAAAAAGCACCTGCAACAAAAACCGTTGACGGCGCACACCAAATCCCCTACAATAGAAACACAAACGGAAGGTGCCCGCCATGCGGCGGGAGAATAGGGAACGGGGTGAGAATCCCCGGCGAACCCATCGCCGTAGGCGTAGAGCGGCGTCCAAAAGCCACTGGGGCAACCCGGGAAGGCGGACGAGACCGTGTTGACCCGCAAGCCGGAAGACCTGCCTTCCCCCCATAACAGCTCAGGCGACGGTAAAGTCTGCAGATACTGCCCTTTTTGCGGGGCGCTATTTGCAGGCTTTTTTATATTCATTTAAGGGAGGATTAATGTCGTGAAGAATCTCAAAAAGATCATATTGGTCGCGCTGTTCTGCGCCCTTTGCTACGCGGGCGCCAACCTCAAGATCACGGGCTCCATCGCATTCGATTCAGCTCCGGCGTTTCTGTGCGCCATGCTGATGGGTGGCCTGCCGGGCGCAGTAGCCGGGGTGGTCGGACACCTGTTTACCGCCTTCTTATCCGGTTTTCCGCTGACGCTGCCGCTGCACCTCGTGATCGCTGCAGAGATGGGTCTCATCTGCCTGCTCACCGGTGCGCTGGTGAAAAGAAGCAGCTGGCCGGTGTGGCTGGGCGGCATCGTGGCGCTGGTCTTAAACGCGGTGGTTGCGCCCGCCATACTCATCGTGTGGCCGGGGTTTGGTTTGCCCGTCGCGCTGGCCATGTTCCTGCCGCTGCTGCTCGCGTCCGCGGCCAATGTGGCGCTGGCTGTGGCGACCGCTTATCTGCTCAAAAAACCTTACGGTATTATCATCGAAGGAAACAAAGCGCATGCCGCTGCATGACACCTGCCGCGATGTACTGGTGATACGCCCGGACGACGCGCGGGAAAGCTGGCTGGTGACGGCGGCGGATTCGTGCGGCGCGATCGGTGAAAAGCCGGGCGACGCGTTGCATGTGCCACCGGAGCTGGCCGCGGAGCTGACCGCGCGCGTCTCGCTGCTGGAGGTTCTGTGCACCGGAGCAGTCCCCGCCTTTGCGGCGCTAAACGTGTGCAACGAGCCGGAAACGGGTGAGCGGCTGCTGACGGGCTTCCGTCAAGCCGCCCCATCCCTGCCCGTGGTGATGAGCACCGAAAAGAATATGCCCACGTCCATGAGCGCCTTTGGCGTGAGCGTGACAGGCGTGTGCCGTTCGGACGCGCTGCGTCTGGGTCGAGCCACCGCGGGTGACCGCCTGTTCTGCGCGGGCCTGCCTCTTTGCGGTGCGGAGGTGCTTGGTTCCCTGGACGCGCTGTTCTCCCCTGCGCATCTGGCCGTGCTGTTCGCGGACAGCCGCGTACACGCCGCTATCCCGTGCGGTTCGGGCGGCATACTAAAGGAAGCACATATCCTTGCGGCGGAGAGCGGTTTGTCTGCTGTCATTGATTCACCGCCGGGGCTGAACCTCGAAAAATCCGCGGGCCCAGCCAGCTGCGCGGTGTTCACTGCTTCGGTTCACGCCGGATACGACTTCGGGCTGGATATTCCAGTCGCCTGCATCGGTCAGCTGCAGCTGCGCGTATAATTCCCACGCAATGTCAGAGTCTGCGTATATTTGTAACGCAAACAGTTGATAGCAACCGAAGTGTTTGTTATTATGTATTTACCATTATTCAACACAACAAATGCTTTTTTAGGAGGGTTAATCTATTGGCAACAGTTGAGCAGCGCCTTAAAAAGATCCGCACCTATGCTTTAGGAGAAATTTTCAGTGACAAAGAGAAAATCATCAGTTATTTTGATAAGTATTTGCCAGAAATACATGCCTCGCTCGTTCATAATTCCACTGAATCCTATTACAAATCGTTTGAGGAAAAAATACAAGACTTAGACGATGAAGCGTCGATTGGGGCGTTGAAAGATATCACCAAGAAGAAAATTGCCGCTTTTAAAGCCAGCCTGCTCAAGCGGTTCAACCTGAGCGCAAGGCTGATATTTTTTCAGATATTGTTCATACCCGTTGCAATCATCATCATCATTCCTCTTATATTTGTTAAGCAGGGGGGCGGCGGCCTAATCGTATTTGTTGTGGCCGCTATGATCTTAGCACTTTTTGCTTTTGCTCAGAAAGCCTTTAAACGGATCGTATATAAAAAATTAGTGTTTGATGACTTAAAACCGTTCTGCGAAGGTTATTTTTCACAAGCAGAATAAGGTATTGGGCAATTGCAGCCGAGGGCCTGAACGCAAAATTCCTTCTGCAATAGCAATGATGCTGCTTAAATGTATTTTTTAATAGCAAAAGATATAACTTTCCAGAAATATGCCTTATTTATCTGTGCCGCTCATTTTTGAGCGGCACATTTCGTTTATTCGCCAATTTCACCATAATGTACTCATATAATTCATGCAATCAGTGTGCTAGCATACATATGCTAGCCTTTTAAATTTTCATTTTACAGAGGTATAACATGAAGAACGCACGAAAATTGCTGAAGAGAATCGTTCCGGTTCTGATTGCCAGCTTATTAGCTTTGGGTTTGATTCCGACTGCACTGGCCGACTCCGGAAGCGGCCTCCTTGCTGACATCAGTGCAACGGGCGGAAAGCTTTCCCCGGCATTTGCACCGGATTGCCACGAGTATTGGCTGACTCTGGAAACCGGTTCTCCGCTTGCAACAGTTGCTGTAACTCCCGCAGACCAGACGGATAGTGTCACAATCAACGGCGTAAATGCAACCACAGTGGCGCTGGGTCTTGGCGAGACGGATAACCGTCAGGCTGAGATAGAGGTTGTGTCCCAGGACGGGCAGCGGTCATCAACATACACCGTCAATGTTGCACAGCCTGCGGTTCCTGCGGAATACACCGTGACCTTCGACTCACTGGGCGGAAGCTCAGTCGCCAGCGTGAACGCCGCAGTTGGAGAAGCCGTTGCGGAACCCGCTCCGCCCAGCAAAGACGGATTCGCATTTGCGGGCTGGTATGCGGACGCCGGTCTTGAAATGCCTTACGATTTCTCCGCCATGATGCCCGATTACGACATCACGCTTTACGCCGCATGGAAAGTTGTCAGCGATAACTCCGCGACAGCAGCACCCGCCGAACCCGCAGCCATCGCAGCGCCCGAGGCGGTTCAATCCTACAACAGCGGTGATGCCGCCAAGATTCGGGGGTTCCTTGTACAGAACTCCGCCGTCTCAGGCAAAACGAATGCGCAGGTTCTGGGCTACAACCCCGACGATCCGGATACATGGGAAGAGGTCGCGTGGGACAGCGGACATGTACAGAGCATCATGTGGGAAGAGTACTCACTCGCAGGGTCGCTTGACTTGTCCGCCCTCACCTCGCTTCAGGAACTGTATCTGTACGACAACAGCCTCACGGGTCTGAACATCAGCGGCTGCAGCGCCCTTCAATTTGTGGATTGCTCATACAACCGCATCAGTGCGCTGAACGCCAGCGGCTTGCCCGAGCTTGTGATGCTGGACTGCTCCTACAATAACCTCCAGCAGCTGAACCTGAGCGGCGACATCGCGCTATTGTATCTCGACTGTTCAGGCAACGCCCAGCTGGCTTCGCTGAACCTCTCCGGGCTGACCTCGCTGGATCTCGCCTTCTGTGCCTCGAGCGGGCTGACCTCACTGAATCTAACCGGGTGCGGCGCGCTGGAACTGCTCGACTGCTCCGGCAACGCGCTGACGTCGCTCGACACTTCGCAAAGCGGCAATCTGCTTGCGGTTGACTGCAGCGGCAACAAGCTGACAACACTGAATATCAGCTCGGCTGCACTGGCCTACCTTAACTGCAGCGGCAACAAGCTCCAGTCCGTCAGTGCGGTCATCAACGGCAAACCGGTAAAGTTGACCGCTTCGGGCTCCGGCTATGTCGAGCTGCGCTGCGACGATACGACAGGCGAGGCTATGGCCAATGCCGTACCGGTCGCCCCCTCGGCTTTCGGCAGCTGGACAAAGGCGGGTACTACCGTCTCCACAAACAAGGAGTTCTCCCTGACGTCAGGCGGAGATTATACCGCTAACTTCGTTCAGGCGCGCAAAGGCACCGTCGTCAACTGCACGACGAGCGTCAACGTGCGCAGCGGGCCGGGAACAAGTTATGCGGTGCTGGGTTCCGCCAAGAAGGGCGTGGTATACACCGTCTCCGGACAGTCGGGCTCGTGGTATAAGATCGACTACAACGGCAAAACAGGCTACATCTCGGCAACCTACCTGTCGGTATCCGGTACGGCCAACCCACCGGCAACGCAGACTGGAAAGGTCGTTAACTGCACAACCAGCGTAAATGTGCGCAGCGGACCGGGAACTGGTTATGCGATTATCGGATCTGCCAAGAAGGGCGCTACCTATACCGTCACCGGCCAGCCAGGCTCGTGGTACAAGATCGACTACAACGGTAAAACGGGTTACATCTCGGCAACGTATCTGTCGGTATCCGGTACGACCAACCCGCCACCGGCCGTTCGAACAGGAACCGTCGTGAACTGCACGACCAGCGTGAACGTGCGCAGCGGAGCGGGGACAAGCTACGCGATTCTCGGCTCCGCCAAGAAGGGCGCAACGTATACCGTCACCGGACAGTCCGGCTCATGGTACAAGATCGACTACAACGGCAAAACAGGTTATATCTATTCAACTTATTTATCGGTGAAATAAAGCGCAAAAGCATGCCCCCGCAATATAAACCCGGGGGCATGCTTATTTATTATCGTTATGCTGTTTTAGTGACATTTGTCCTTGTCTCCCCCACCATCAGCCGCATCCCCCGTACTGCCGCATCAATCTCCTTGTTCCCCGGCGAGGCGGTGGTGATGTGTTGCTGCACCCACAGGCACGCGGCAAGCAGCAGCTTCAGCCACTTCTTTCTCGGCAGAGCGATGAATACCTCATACGCCAAGCACACCACAGGCAGTAACGCCAGCGCATACGGACACAGCAGGACGACCGGTATGCCCAGCGGCAGCATGATGACCGTGAGGTTGGTGCCGCAGCGCGGATGCGTCCGCTTCGCCGCGGCCACGTTTTCCGCCGTCACGGGCAGGCCCGCTTCATACACATTGATCGCCATGTGCTCCGCCGCGTGATACCGCCGCATCGCGCCGAAGCCGCCGCCCTTTTTACGCCGCACGAGCAGCAGCACAATCAGCGTCACTGCCCCGGCAGCTAGAATCACGGTATCCGTGGCGTTCCAATCCCATTGCATTCCCGCGAGGGTCAGCGCATCGCTGATGATGAGCACGGCCAGCACCAGCGCCATGCCCGGCTGCAGAAACAGCGTGAGCCCACGCAGCAAAGGTATGCGTGACAGCTTCTTTCGCACAGCACGAAGCCATCGGGGTGTGCGCGGAAGATCGACGCTGCCGTGTTCCCCTGTGCGCACGCGCCTGTCCGTGTCCGTAAACGTAATGCCGTTGTATGACGCTCTTCCGCCGATGCCCATATTTTACTCCTGTTTCACGCCCTTCAGATATTCAACAGACAAACCCGATTTAACCTGCTGATCCCCCCCATAGCGCACGTGTTATCTGATATTATTTTATATTATAGCTTATTGTAACTTGGAGAGTAAATTATTCTATTATGCGATTTGGACATCAATAACGCTTGACGTCACTTTGGCATTTCAGATAAGGTGCATGATTCATAGCTGTTGTTTACTTCCTATAATTTTAATGATAGTATTTTAATGAAATGTTTCAATTTTTCGTTTGAGGTTTTTTATGAAAATGATGTGGTGTTGGCGGTGCAAACAGGAAGTACCCATGCTAGATGAAGAAGAGTACTCGAAAGTTGATGAGATTTACGCCGATTGTATAAAAAAAGTAAAAAAATTCAGAGAGGATACAGGCCTGTCATTACAAGAAACGCCAAAAGATGAGATTTGTATGCCTGTAACCCTGGAATATAACAGAATAATAGGTATAGAAACTACATTTAACCATGAAGCAATTATGCATCATCCTCACCGAATATCTAGTTACGGGCCTCCATGTAAAGTTTGTGGAAAACCGCTGAGAACACCACGCGCAAAAATGTGTGCGGCATGTGGAAGCAAAGTAGAATAAACATCACTTAAACTATATCTTAATAACAAATATGATACTTCAAGGGTCTTCAGCTGTTCCCGCCCTTCAGATATTCATCCAGAAACTCAAGATACGCCTTATTGATGTCCGTCTCATACGAGTCCGCGTCGAAGAACATGTCCTGCCCGAACAGCAGGCACAGCGGCGGTAGTTCATAGGCGAGGTCGGTCAGTGTCATATGTCCCGCACCTTCCACGTATATGTCCTGTGTGTCCTCACGGTCGTCGTGCAGCATGGCGTCGTTCTGCGCGTACTGCGGTGCTATCGCAAGTCTGTCCCAAGAGTTATCGGTATAGACATTCAGCATTGGCACCGGATACGGCGTCTCGTCCCACACGAACCCGCCGTCCGTTACACCCTGAACGTCACCCATGAACGGTGCTTCCAGCGCAATTACGGCGGAAACATCATTCCGCTCGCGCCCCACAGCCAGCGCCGCCGCGCCGCCCATCGAATGTCCCATCACGCCGATACGCGACATGTCGATCAGCCGGTACACGCCGTTTGCCCCCGCGCCAGTCTGCGCCGTGACGGTATCCAGCACGAAATTAATATCCCCCGTACGCACTTCCATCCACTCTTTGAACAGGCCGACCAGTTGCTCACGCTTCTCAGGCGTGTCGTCGTCCGCCTGCATCACCTGCTTCATAAAGCCGTTGTCCAGACCCGTGCGTTCGCCGTCCGGTCCGGTGGTGCCGAGGCTGTGATATGTGTGCTCGATAGCGCAAACCACGTAGCCATGGCTCGCCAACTCGCGGTATTGCACGACGTTGCTCTCGCGGGTGCCGAACGACCCGTGCGAGAACACGACCAGCGGGCAGGAATGATCGTCCGCCGTATAGCCCTCCGGATACCAGAAAGACACGTTCAGCCACCTTGCCGACCCGTCGCTCTCGTACGGTTCCTCGCGGCTCTCGTCGATGTAGGTGGTGTCCGCGTGCGCCACATCGTAAGACCCGGTCATGTCGGGATTGCTCCACACCGGGCAGCACCAGAAGTACCCCAGCGCCAGCGCACCCACCACGCCGCCGAGCACGCACAGACGCTTGACGCTTTTACGCGGCCATTTTCTGTAAAACAAGCTGAATACCGTAAACGCCAGCATCAGTGCGATGGCAACGATGAATATCAGATTTCTCATGTGTACTCCCGTCAGTATAGAAATGCATAGAATTGAGTCCCCTATGATGATATATGAACGGCCTGTGTATATCAAGTGCGGGAACAATATAGATTCAGGCATATGTTATGTGCACAGCAGGCACTGTCAGACGGCGCTGACTTGAATACCCCTCATTTCCCATATTACGAGTAATATTTACAAATTAGGCGTCGCATGGTAACATTATACCATAAGCATCTCTGATCGTTTATGCGCATTGGAGGTTGCCGCCCATTTCTGTGCGGACGCTATGCTGAACCTGTTACCCGCATCATGACCCGGTCCATCTTGAACACAGGAGGCCGCCGCCATGCGATTGAATTCTCTGCAAAAAAAACAGTTTACGGGCAAGAGCCTCAGCCCTGTAAGTGAAGCGCTTTGGGTTGTGGTTCCTTATTTCGTCCTTGGCTGCCTTTGGATATTCTTCAGCGACGCGCTGCTTAACCTTGCCGATGACGCCAAAGGCATGGTGCTAATATCCAACATCAAGGGCTGGGGCTATGTGCTGCTCACCTCGGCGATGCTGTGGGCGCTCATTTACACCCGAATCAAAAGGGTGAAAGCAGGTGAATCCGCACTGGCGGACAGCGAAGCACGCTTCAGACTGCTGGTGGAAAGCGCTCCCGACGCCGTGTTCGTTCATACGAATTACCGCTTTGCTTATGTGAACGCGAAGGCAGTCGAGCTGTTCGGCGCGAAGCACGCGAGCGACTTGCTGGGACGGAATATCGTCGATTTTATGTCCGCCGAGCAGCGGGACGTCATTATGGAAAGGGCGCGCAGGATCAGTGAACAGAAGGTATCCGCGCTGTCCAACGAAGAGATTATCAACCGCATCAACGGCGAACCGGTGGAAGTGGAGGTATCCTCGGTGCCCCTCAATTTCCGGGGAGACGACGGGGCGCTCGTGTTCATGCGCGATATTTCAGCGCGTAAGAAGATGGAGCACAGCCGCGTACGGCTGGAGCTGCAGGTGCGCCAGAAGCACCGGCTGGAAGCTATCGGCACGCTGGCCAGCGGCATCGCGCACGAGATCAACAACCCTGTCACCGGCATCATCAACTATGCGCAGCTCATCGCGGATTCACCGTTTGCGGACGCGCAGCTGCGGGAATACAGCCAGGAGATCATGCACGAGGGGCTGCGGGTGGCCGAAACGGTCAAAAACCTGCTCAGCTTCTCACAGCATGAAAAGCTGACGTTCCAACCCGCTGCTGTCAGCGCCCTTGTGGGAGATACTATCGCGCTCACCGAGGCGGTGCTGAGGCACGACCAGATCACGCTCTCTGTGAACGTGGCGGATGGCCTGCCGGAACTGCGGTGCAGCGCCCAGCAACTGCGGCAGTTGCTGATGAACCTCATCACCAACGCACGCGAGGCGCTGAACGCCCGTTATCCCGACTATCATGACAACAAACGGCTGACCGTGACGGCAGACCCCGCGGAGCGCAAGGGCCAGCCTTGGGTGCGCTTCACAGTGGAGGATCACGGTATGGGGATCCGTGAAGAGCTGCTGCCCAAGGTGTTTGACCCCTTCTTCACCACCAGCATGCGCAGCGAGCACGCCGGCCTCGGGCTGTCCATCTGCCTCGGCATCGCCAAGGAGCACCACGGCGACATCTGGTTTGAATCGCAGCCGGGCGAATATACCCGCGCCATTGTAGAGCTTCCCGCAGACGGCGGTGTTCTGGTATAATGGTATAAAGTCAAAACATCAAGGAGACAGCAATGAGCTTACAGCAACTCAATATTTGGAACAACTGGCACCGAGGCATGTCGCTGGCATTCAAAGGCGACGACCCGGTCTCGGACGGATACATCACCCTCCGCGCAGACGAGCAAAAGGGCTGCGGATGCGGCGGGCACGACCACGGCGATGATTGCGGGTGCGGCGACAGCTGCGGCTGCGGCGAGCATGATCACAGCGACGGTGAACGCGAATGCGGCTGCGGCGGGCATGAGCACGGCGACGGAGATTGTGATTGCGGCTGCGGCTGTTCGGAAGACAATGGCGACACGGTACTGCACGATGCACTGATCAACATGCTATACTTCGCTGCGTTCCGCGCACACTGCGGCGTCCGTGTATCCGGCCTCGGTGAGGACTTTGAGGTCAGCGCGAACGATCTGGCCGCGATCAGCAGCGATATCGACTATCTCAGCCATGTGTTCGGCTATAAGACCGGCCAGATCAGTCTGGAGGATTTCGCGCAGGAGATCAGTGAACGAACCGTTTACTATTCCACGCTGGCGGGCGAGGACGACAAAGGCGAGACCGTGTTCTTTGCCTGCACCGCTGGAGACGACATCGACCTCTACCCCGTGTTTCTGACGGAAGCGCATTTGCGGGAGTTCTTTGAAGCTTACAACCGACCGCAGTACGTGATCATGCAGAACAGCTTCGCAGAGTTTCTGTCCATACTGGACTCAAGCGAGCAGCTGAAAAGCCTGGGAGCAGTAATCGAGCCGATGCTAAGCTGTGCCGTCGGCTTTCCGCCGGGGCTGCGGGTATAAAATATCTCTCTAAAAAAGCACCGGTCAGGCTATCTTGACCGGTGCTTTATTATGTATTGACAACGAAAATAAAACCCCGCCGCTATCCGTTCAGCGCGGTATCGAGTTGCGCCTGACCAGAGATGTGTTACTGGCCCAGAAACTTCAGCGCCTCATAGACCAGAAACACCGGCCATATGATGGCTTTGAGAAATCCCAGCACGCCCATCCAGAAGCCGGTCGCCACGGAGATGTAGTATATCGCCGCGCCGAGAAAACCAAGGCCGTATACTGCGCCCGACGAGGCATAGTGGTTCTTCACCTTGACACTGCCCGATTCGTCCTTCATGAGATTAGCACCTCCACCTGTTATTTCTGTACATATTCACGTTCATCGTAAGATATGTGAGAAAGAATGTCAATATTCCGCGTTTCCCGCACTTAAAAAGTGCTGTGCCCAACTTGTCCTGCGGCCTGTTAAAAAAGGAACAGCAACGGCCCAATGTCTGAAGTATCTGAAGCCGCAGCACTTTGCCTTTTTCCGTTTCAATGAAATTATTTGCACAGAGACTGAACCACACAGCGTTGTGATATAATGAGTTGCTTTTATCACATCAGGGGGTTGGGGTTCCATGGATATCAGAAAACGGCAGGTCAGCATCTACACCGTCGTGGTTTTCGGCGCGATGTTCTTTATGTGCATGTCCAACAACATTGTCGGTCCGGTGCTGGGCGACATTATGCGGCATTATGCCATCCGGCTGGACGGCGGCGGCCTGATGTCCATGTACCAGAACATCGGCGGCACGGCAGCTATCATACTGTTTTCCTTCATCATGGACAGGCTGAACAAAACCGCCGCTTTTACCGGGCCCATGTTTTGCATCGCCCTGTCCCTGCTGCTCATCGGCACTGCGCCGTCCTACGCCGTGTTCATGCTGTTGTTCCTGTTCTTCGGCATATCTTTCAGCACGATGGACATGATGGGCAACGCCCTCGTGGCGGACGTGCAGCATGAGCGGAGCGGATCTGCGCTTAGCCTGATGCACGGCATCGCGTCCATCGGCGCGGTGGCTGCTCCGCTCATCGCGGGCGGTATCACGCAGACAGGCCTGCCCTGGCAGACGGTCTACACCGCCGTGGGTTGCTTCATGCTGATCATACTGGCTGTATACACCGCCGTATCACTTTACGCGCGCAAAAGCCTGAAAGCGGACAAGCCGGCGCATTTCCATAGCAAGGAAAAAGGCGCTGCCAAACGGTTTCTCACCGACCGGGGCGTGTGGGTCGCTGTGCTCTGCACGCTGATGTTCGGCGGCTACCAGAGCGGCATACTCGTATGGGTATCGCAGTATTTCAAGGAAGTGTTCGGCTCCGGCCAGCTGGCTGCGGGCCTTGGTCTCACGGCATACTGGCTGGGCGCGGGAATCGTGCGCCTGCTGTTCGGAATCGTTCCATCACTTCAGAGGCTGAAAACGCGGCCTGTGAACATATACGGCAGCATCATAGCGGGTGTGATGCTGGCTCTCGGCATACTGGTCAGGGATTACACCGTGATGCTGGTGTGCGTGTTCCTCTCGGGCGCGCTCAACGCGCCGCTGCTGCCCCGTACAATGGGTCTGGTGTGCGGCTGGTACTGCAAAAACTCCGGCCTCTCGTCCAGCGCCGTGTTCGGCGCGCTGTACCTCGCGTACTCCTTCTTCCCGCTGCTGATGGGCACTTTGGCTTATGCGTGGGGCATGGACATGCTGATGGTGGTGCCTGCAGTCTGCACCGTGCTGGCAGGCGTGGCATCCATGCTGCTGCCCAAGAATAATGCGGTGCCAACGCTGGCAGACGGGAAGACATCATAAACATACGAAGTGATTGATCTAATCAAAAAGCCCTGATATTTCGCCTATATCAGGGCTTTCGTTTTTGTTCAACGTCTGGTGCCCGTGTTTTTCCACGGACTGGTCAGTGCCGCCTGATGACACGCCCCTGACGCTGGCCTTGCCCCTTCCGATAGCCGCCCTGCTGCCGCGGCCTTTCCGGCGGTGTGGGCAGCGGCGCGTGATGCCGCGGTGCGTCCCGCTCAGACAGCATCTTCAGCAGCGCCGCCGCTATATCCATCGTCGTCAGTTCAGGGGTATCCCCCGTCTGCGTATTTACCGCGTCTGCCAGCTCCTCCACATACGGTATGAAGGAACCGTACTCGCCCTCCGCCGCAAACTCCGCCGCTTTTTTGAGCAGTGCTCCCATTCGGCTTTCTTCGATGTCCAGCAGCGACGGCGGCTTGACGGCTTTGATGGTCGCCTTGGTATAGCGCTGAATGGCGCGCAGCTTGTTATAATCGCGTCCGGTGATGAACGTATAGGCGCTGCCTGTCTTGCCCGCGCGCCCCGTCCGCCCGATGCGGTGCACGTAATATTCCTCGTCATTGGGCATGTCGTAATTGAACACCGCCTCAATGTCGTCCACATCCAGGCCGCGAGCCGCCACGTCGGTGGCCACCAGTATGCACACTTCGCCGCTCTTGAACCTTGCCAATATCGCACTGCGCTCTGTCTGCCGGATGTCGCCGTGCAGAGCCTCAGCGGAATAGCCCCGCGCCTTGAGACTGAACGCCAGCGCATCCGTACCTTTTTTGGTGCTGCAGAACACCAGGCACAGCTTATAATTGTTGCCATCCACCACGCGGCACAGCACATCCAGCTTGGCCTGCTCGCGCACTTCGATGTAATATTGCTCAATGCCCTGCACCGTCAGCTCTTTGTGCAGTATCTTTATGTGCTCCGGATCGTTCTGAAAACGCCGCGTTAAATCCAGTATCGGCTTGGACATCGTCGCGGAGAACAGCACGGTCTGCCTGTCCTCCGGCGTCTTGCTCAGTATCGTTTCCATATCCTCCATGAAGCCCATACTCAGCATCTCGTCCGCCTCGTCCAGTATCACCATGCGCAGGCTGTCCAGTTTGATGGTACCGCGGCGCATGTGGTCCATCACGCGGCCCGGCGTGCCGATGATGATCTGAGGCCGCCGTTTGAGCGACTGTATCTGCCGGTCCATGGACTGCCCGCCGTATATCGGCAGTATGCGCACACCTTCCACGAACTTGGAGACGCTTTGAAATTCCTCCGCGGTCTGTATGGCCAGCTCGCGCGTGGGGCACAGCACCAGCACCTGTACGCGGCCGTTATCCTCCACCAGCGACTGCACGGCGGGTATCGCAAACGCGCACGTTTTGCCCGTGCCCGTCTGCGCCTGACCGATCACATCGCGCCCCTCCATGATGGGGACGATCGTCTTCTCCTGTATCGGCGTCGGCTCCTCAAAGCCCATCGCCTGTATTCCCCGCAGCACCTCTGCGGACAGAACTAGTTCCGTAAACTGCAAATTGTGTGTCCTCTCCTGCTTCATTTTATATTTATTTTTACCAAAGATAAAAAAACAAAGCAGTCCATGCTATACCATATCGCGTTCAATGTCTACGTTTATTTAACAGCAACCAACTTTTTCGGTATTAAAAAGGAGCGGGGTTACCGCTCCTCATCAGTTCTTGCCGAATTTTACGCTTCCCGGAACCGCTGTTTCAGGTCCTGATACAGCCCCGAGTATGTTTTAATGATCTTGTTATACTTCTCAACATTCTCAGGAATCGGCTGCGTGACCGTCTCAACTTTGAGCATCTTGGCCGCATCTTCGATGCTGCCCCACAGCCCCGCACCCACACCGGCCACCACCGCCGCGCCGTACGCACCGCCTTCAGCCGCGCCCGTCAGCGTCTTCACCGGCAGACCCATGATGTCCGCCTGTATCTGCCGCCACAAGCGGCTCTTGGACGCGCCGCCGGACGATACCACCTCAGTCGGCTTCATGCCTGGCTTGGCGGACAGTATCAGCTCGTATATCTCGCGCAGGCCGAACACCACGCCCTCCATCACCGCACGCGCCAGATCACCGCGGCTCGTTGTGATGGACATGCCGTAGAAAACGCCTCTGGCATACGGGTCGGCATGCGGCGCGCGTTCGCCTGTAAGATAAGGCAGGAATACCACGCCGTTTGCGCCCGGTTCACTGGCTTCCGCACCCTCGTTGATGAGCTTGAACGGGTTTTCCAGCCCTTCATAGAACGTGTTCTTGAACCACTCCATTGAACCGCCGGACGAAAGCTGGCAGCCGAACGCCTGCCACTTGTTCTTGTCGTTGTTGCAGAAGAATTGCACCAGGCCGTTCTCGTTGTAACCGAAGCCGTCCAGCGCCATCGAAACGACGCCCGACGTGCCGATAATGAAACCGATGGTGCCTTCCTTGACGATGCCCATGCCCGTCGTCTGGATCACTGCGTCGCCGCCGCCCGCATATACATTGAGGCCTTCGGGCAGACCTGTCAGCGCCGCCGCTTCCTTGGTGACGTGGCCGGCCAGCTCGTCGGATTCCATCACGCTGGGGAAAACGGACCGGTCGAAGCCCAGCAGGTCGATCAGCTCATAGCTGAACGCGCGCTTCTCCACGTTGAAGAAGCCTGTGCCGGAAGCATCCGACACCTCGGTGCACTTCTCCCCCGTTATCAGGAACCGGATATAATCCTTGGGCATTAGGAAGTGCTTCATGCGCGCGAAGTTGTCCGGCTCATTCTTCTTCATCCACAGAATCTTGCCGCCCGTGTAGCCGGTCAGCATCGTGTTGTTGGTGTACGACAGCAGCCCGTTAAGGCCGCCCGCCGCCGCGATGATCTCCTCGCACTCCGTCCCGGTACGCTGGTCGTTCCAGAGTATCGCAGGCCGTATCACGTTGTCATCTCCGTCCAGCGCCACCAGACCGTGCATCTGCCCGGAGAACGATAATCCGGCGATGTCTGACGCCGCCACGCCGCTCTGCTCCACAGCCGCCTTCATCGCGCTGCAAGTGCCTTCCCACCAGTCTGCCGGGTTCTGCTCGGACCAGCCTTCTTTGGGGTTGCTGAGCGGATAGGTTCTCGTCTGGGACGCGGCGACATGGCCGTCCTCACCCACCAGAATGCATTTGACGCCGGACGTGCCCACGTCGATACCAGCCACATATCTCATATGAATAGCTCCTTATTAATTGAAATAAAAAACAGAAAGACACCTGTTTGTTTAATTATAGAGAATCAGCCGCGGGTGTGCAAGTGCGCGATCATTCAATATATTGACTTGAATTTCTATTTACATGACACATTTTTGTCCCACTCTGACAGCCGGCGTGGTCTGCACCCCGAAATGTGAACATTTTTAGATTCACTTGCAATTGATATGTATGTGTCTGTATAATATTGGCTATAATTGATTCGACTTTATAATGTGACTTTGAGGTAATTGATGTCTAAGATATACGCAACCATATCCATGTTGTTGATCATATTGCTGCTGGCATCCTGCTCGGCGGCTGCCACCCAGTCGGAGGCTACCGTACCGCCCGGCAGCGGACCTGTGGCGTCCGATGGACCGATGCCCTCCGGAAGCTCCGAAGGCACACCGGCGGACGACCCTGCCGCAACGCCAGTCCCCACCACCCGTCCGGATGACGAGCCCACGCCCACGCCGGAGCCGGAACCCAAGGCAACGCCCGTCCCCCAGGCTTCCGTCGTACCGGCCGGAATCGTAAAAAACAGCGGCGTGATGATCGGCGACGATGTGGCTTTCCGTACCGCGCCCAACACCGATTCCGATATCATCTCGCGGCTCAAATACGGCACCTATGTTCACGTGCTCAAGACCAACGTGGACGCGCAGTGGCATCAGGTGAAATACGATGGCAAAACAGGCTATGTCAACCGCATCTTCGTCAGCCTGGACGCGTCGATCGACGGTTATCAGCCCAGCTACGTGGCCACCATTGTCAACTGCGACGAGGACGTGAACGTCCGCAGCGGGCCCAATGCCGACTCTGAGCTGCTGGGCACCGCCAAAAAGGGTTCGGAGCTCACCATCGTCCCACAGGACACGCTCACCGAAGGCTGGTATCAGGTGGACTACAAGGGACAGACGGCGTATGTGTACGCCAAGTATCTCGACATAGCGGCCAAGGTGGACGACACACAGCTCTCCAGCCTCAAGGTGTCGGGCGGCACGCTTTACCCGTCGTTCACGCCGGATGATTACGGCTATGTGGTCAAGGCGACCGGCTCCAGAGTCACCATCAACGCCAGTGCCAACGACGGCGTGAAGGTGGACGTGGGCGACTCCGGCAAAAGCAAGGCGACATTCGACATCCCCTCCGCTGGCATGAAGACGGTGCGCATTTCCGTGGGCGGCAAGATACGCTACAGCGTGTACATATCGCGCAACGTGTTGACCGTGGGCACGTGGAACATCAAGCGCGGCAACGGCCAGCTGCTCCGTCAGGGCCGTCTGGTGTACGACCAGCAGCCCGACATCATGGGCATACAGGAATCGTTCCAGAACCTCGATGCCAGCGATATCGTGGACAACCTTGCCAGCCTGAAAACGCGGAGCATGCCCTACAACGTGCTCTCGCCCACCATCAATACGGGCGGCGGAGAGTTCGGCAACGGCCTCATTTCCCGTTACAAGCTGCGCGATATCGAGACGTTCAAGCTGGACAGCGGCAGCTACGAGAAGCGATTGCTGCAAAAAGCAGTGGTGACGATTGGCGACAAAAAGGTGTCGATCTACAACACGCATTTCACCTACAACACGGCGTCCATTCGCGCCCAGCAGTTCAAACAGGTGAAGAAGATCATGGACAAAGACCCCAACAAATATAAGATACTGACGGGCGATTTCAACGCGGCTTACAAGGAGTTTACCGCGGTGTTCGGCAAGGGTTACACCATCGTCAACTCTGATGACACCAAATATTACGACTACGAGCGAAATGAGATCGACTACAACGAGATCGACAATATCATCGTGACCAGCAACATCAAGGTGATCAACTCGCGCATCGTCGTCACCAAGTTCTCCGACCACTGCCCCGTGTTTGCCTACCTCACGCTGGAATAAGGATTACATGCGAAAGCCCTCAGAGCGAGGGCTTTTTTTGTATCGCTATGTCATTTTCCAAGCTCTTTTTCCTGCTCGGCTACTGTCTCTGTGCATCCCTCTGAAAATTCTGCGGAGCACACACTTTCGTCAAAGACGATTTCTTCATTCGTTGTATTCTCTTTATCCATGTCACTCGCTCCTTCCCAAATTCTTTATATATGAATTATATCACACTTCAGACAAAAAATAAATAGATGCTGCACTGGAGCGCAAGAACAGAATCAGTCAGATCCTATCCCACGAGCGCCACCACAGCATATGCCAGCCCGTACTGCACAGCGTTGGCAAATATGTGAGATACGGTGGACGCGAGCAGGCTCCTGGTCTTCTGAAACATCGTGGCCCATACCACGCCCAGTACGAATGTGTAGCAAAGCTGCAGCGGGTCGAGATGTGTCACGGTGAATTGCGGCAATAACACGTAGCCCACGTGCGCCGTCATAAATATGATGCCGGACAGCAGCGCGGCATGCGTCAGACGGAGCTTACCGATGCGCCATTCTCCCTGCCATGGTGCTGCCAGCACCGTCACGATGAGCGCGCGGTACAGCGGCTCCTCTCCCAGCCCTGCCAGCACTGCTCCTCCCGCCAGACTCTTTACCAAATACAGCGCACCCGGCTGGCAGAAGCCCCTGAGGTAGTCCATAAACGACGGCATAAATAACAGCGCCAGCGTGTAGAACACCAGCAGTATGCCAGTCCACCAGAGCATGAAGCGCCCGATCATGCGGCCGCTTTGCGTTCGGTTTTGCAGGTTGAAGCCCACGTCCGCCAGCCTTTTGGCGACGAACAAACGTATTGCCAGCAGCGTCATTGCGACCTGCAGCGCATAGGTCACCAGCATATACAGCAGTTCTCGCACAGGCTCGGCTTGTATGGAAGAATAGTCAATGCTTTTGGATATCAGCCGTGCCAGTATGGGCAGGCCATGCGCCGCAACAACGGCGAGCGCCAGCGAAGCCGCTTTTTTCATGCGTGTATCCTTTCTTATAGGCAGGCTGCCAGACAACTAAAAAAGCCCTCTTTCAAGGGCTTTTCGTCTTGTTTAATGTTGACAAAAAAGATGCAGGCTAAATTTCAGATTATATGGATAATGCTCATTAAGATTGTTGCTATGTCTTTTTATAAATGACCAAGTTCTGCAAATAAACATTTCTATTTAGTAGTATTGATTTGCATATTAATATGATTATTATATACTTAATATATGCAAGTTTAACATTAGATTAAAGAAGAGGACTTAATTGTGAAACCCTTTATAAGCAAGTTATTAAGAAGTATTTTCGGCTGGGTCTATGTGATTCTAATTCTTTTTGCTTTTTTGTTGGCAATATACTTTTTTATATTTACTTTATTCCATCTATCAAAGCTATTGGTTCATCTAGCAACAAATAATCAATTATTAGCTAATTATTTATCATCCATTATTATATTATTTGTTTTGTATATTATTAGCAGTGAAAAAACTAATACAATTCTTAATAAATATGCAAATCGATTAGAAGGCTATAAGGAAAAATTTTTTTCTAAAGAGGTAAAAGGAGTATCCTTCATACTTAAAAGTATATTAATACTACCAAAAAGAACAATAATCTTTATTTTATATTTTTTTATATTGATTTATAATCAGTTGTACACATTGGTTCCGGGTTTTGGTATTTTTCATATCATAACATCTGAGTTTCAAGCATTCCTTAAAACCAATGAATATGCAATAATATTGTTAATTGCTCTAGATAGAATATCAAATAATTTTAATAAAGAAAAACCTCAATCTAAGGAAAATCTAATATCTTTATTATCAAGGTTTATTAAGTAGCAAAAGTATTCTGCTTAGAGAATTTTTGTTGTTAATGGTGATCTATTTTCGCGCATTATAGCCGTTAATATTGCACTTGTTCTTGGGATTTAATAATGAGTGTCTCACAAAAAGAATTAAAATTCGCATCATTAAATCTTTGCCCATTAAATACATTGTTACAAAGCTGAGATAATTCAATGTAATCATTTTTAGGAATTCGAAGTTTAAATGATTTAAGAAGATTTAGGATTTCTGTTTTTAGGTTGCATTCGATGCGCCTTCTGTATTCAGTATCATAATCATTAGATAATTCTTCTTGTGATTTTGAAAAGGCCCATAATAATTCTGCAATCCTATCCATTCCCTCATATCCGGTACCAACGGGCATTAATATCTCGTATTGATATTCAAAGCATTCCATAATTTGTGTTGTTACTTCTTCTGGAAATGGTGGGGTCAACTGTTCTGCCAATGTGGCATCCCCAGTATCAATGACGATTTTAAGTTTCTTCAGAAAATCTTTTGAAATCCTGAATCCGTTCAGCATGACTTTACCCTGATCATTTCTGCATACTACCACTAAGTATTCGTAGTCTAGTTCTGCAAAAGGTGTACAATGACACAAAAACTCCATTAACAGTTCGCCAGCCGTCATGTCTAGATTGTGTACAATTATCGGATAAAAACTAAGGATTCCATCATAATAGTATTTTTCAGGATAAATGACATGGTGTTCTGCTGATAAACCGCACAGGGCCTGTTGAGCTTTTTCCATAGTTTTTTTATAGTTTTCGTTGTACCAACTTTTAATCTGATATTTGTTAAAATTCTTGCTCGGTTGATGTTCTTTATAGTATAAACATGCAACTATAAGATTTTGTAGACTTTGCTCCTCCAGAGTACAAAGTGTAGAATGTTGTTGCTGCAAAATCCCATGTTCGTTGAAAATACTCCTAAAAAACTTTTGCATTTTTTCTTGAGAGGATTGTGCAGTTCTAAGGTTAACTAATACCAATCTCGTATTGTCGGCATCTCTTAGCAAAAATCCGGCTAATTGATTACAGAAATTACGTATGCTTCCGAAAAAATCACTTTTTATTTGGCTAAACCCTTCAGGGATTTTTGCTTTTTCGTCAAAAGGTCTCTCTTCATTAGGATATCTGAATTCTCTAGCTAATTTTTTGCTTACATCAATTCTAAGACTATCTATTTCAGTTGCAAGGATTCCAAGCGGTCTTTCTTCAAGCAGCTTACAAATGCAAGCAATACATTTCCCAAGCAGAGTTGTTATATTTTTTCTAACAGATAACCAGTATTCAAGCCATTCCTTGATACTATCGCATTCATAGTTACTCATTATGGTTTTGCCCCATAACGAAGCAAACTCTTGATGAAACATAATAATTATGTTTCTAATAGGCATAGTTTTATGTGCGTTGTCAGGAATTGTATATCCGGAAAGTAATTCAATAGTTGGCTTGAGTGCATCGGCACAGTATATATCAAATATTGGAAGCGTCATGCAAATGGTTTTTAATCTTGAGACACTTTCCTCATTCCCCTTACTTATATCACTTGGTAAGAGAATATACTCAACATGAATTTCATCTTTATTTTCGTTTACATACACTTTTAGAGATTGAGTGGATATTTTCAAATGAGTGAGAATGGTCGATAAGTTTTCCTCAACAAAACTCATGAAGCCCTCTTTATTTCCACAAAAGCAAGTATACATAATGGAGGATAGAACATCCACGGGGGGGTTAACTTCACCGTCCCAAATCTTTTCAAGTGAAACCTTTTTTGATAGATTAAAGGCTGGGTCTATATTCAAGAGCCAATAGGCAATGGACGAATAAGAAGTCAAATCAGTAGTAATTTCAAAGAGTTCACGGTTTTCCAGCTTGTTGAACAATGCCGAACAGAAGTAATAGATGTCTGTTTCAGATAAGACCAGTTTGGGTGTAGCATCTCTAAGGTTACACAGGTATTGGATATTTGTGTTGTCCGGGGTTATTCTTCTCAAATCATCTAAAGTATCTAATGAGTAGTCGAATTCTTCCCATTTTGTAAATGGATTTAATTCTGATGCTAAAAGAAATAGTCCACCATGTTCATTGGCATCATCAAAAGCATGTTGATTGAGAAGGAAGTACTGCATTATACTTCCTGAAAATAGTCCTCGCAAAGCTAATACATAGTACGATAAATCGTTACTATTCCACAGAATATCAACTATTTTAGAATAGAAACCACTCTTATTTGAGATTAACTGAGGAAGATTTGAAAATAGCTTTGGAAAGTAGCTGGCATCCGATATCTGAACCACTTGGAGCGCAGTTTCGTTTATTTCTATGAATTCATGCAGTTTATCAACTATATGCTGGGAGCGCACAGGATGTAGTCCTTCTACATATTTTTCTGTTGCATCAACACGAATTAGAAATTCATTTTCTATACTCTTTAGAAGTTCGCCATAATCTCTAGAGGTAGTTTCTGATAAATTAGCAACTAATTTATTTACTGGAAGCTTTATTCCACAGATATCAGCAAAACAAACTTTACGAAGAATCTCACACTTTATTCTACCGGTATCTGTATTATTTATTTGAGTTATTTGATGAGAAATTCTTTCAGACAGCATCTCGCCGTGAGTGAGCAGATATATATATTCGATAAGTAATTTTTTGTCTGCCACTGTTGACCAAGATTTTCGCCAGTCCGAAATAGAAGGATGGAGCTTCTGTGCTTTACCAAGAACTTCATAGATGCTTTGAGCCTCTTCTTCGTTAAGAGTCAACTTAATTACTTGCAACGCTCTAACATTACTCAAATTGCCGCTGTAGCTATACCAGTCATCTTCTCTTGTTGTAAGAAGCAGTTTGTAGTGATATGATACTTCTTCCTGTAAAAGTTGTGCCAACCTGTTCCATTCGCCTAATTGCGAATCTAGATTGTCAATAAGAATAAGTGGTTTTTCGCCTAGTTTCACTCGTGAACCAAAGAATTGCACGATATTGTCCAACTCTCTCGGATCATTACACCACAAAAGCTGATAGATTTTATATTCGTTTTGTAGGTCGAAGGCAACTTGAAGTGCCATTGTTGTTTTACCTTGCCCACTAGAGGCTTTAATAACTGTTACTCTATTTTCTTGGATTGATTCCTTAATTTCCTTTTCCAACTGGAATCGCCTTACTGGTAATCGTAGAACGATATCTTGTGGGGTAGGTTTTTTACCTTCAAAATAGCTCAAATCCGTATCGGTACTGACAGTATCAAATTTTATCTTCTTTATCCAACTATGTGCTGGGTTCTGCACCCCTCTACTAATATCATCTTTGATACTCTGGATTACAGTGTCAAGTTCATGCTTGTTTATATTATCTCTGTTTTCCATTTTTTCTAGACAACATACTTTTATACCATTGGCAAATAAGGTAACATTGCCTGTTGTAATATCATAAGATTTAATCAACTTTTTCTCTATTTCTTCCGCTAAGGTATTTTTCTCTTTTTTCTCAAAGGTAAGCCTTGCAATAAAATCATTAAACAGAAAGCCAGACCAATTCCAAAGAGGATTTTCTGTTTTTATTTGCTCGACAATGCTTCCCCAATATAAAGCTGACGTGTTGTCGAGACTATAATTGAATAGTTTACTCAAATTTCCTTTAGCGACTGGAAAATCATAAACTAATTTGAAACTACGGGTCTTATCCAGCAAATAGGCTTCTAAAAAGTTCTTTAGAACATCTTTTAAAAAGCTAGCATCTTGCTTCAGTGTAGAATGCTTTAATTGTACATGAGTAATGTTTTTAGAGGAATCTTCATGTTTAATTTGGTCTATATCTTCAATCCCCTCCAAATGAAAAACTGTATTATCATCTGATTCTGATAAAATTAAGTAACATGAATATAGGAATTGAAATGTAAATCCTCTAAGCGCAATTTGACCGCCGTCTCGGGAGGCTTGTAACTCTTGTATTGTTGCCTTAGGGGGACATGTATTTATTTTTATATTTTTCTTTTTTCTCGACTTCTTCTTTGCCATACATCCACCAACTTCCCATTATTGCTATAATAGAACATCAAGTGGCCTTGAGCGGATTACGTATTATTGACATTATCCTAATTTAGCGTCAACCAATTTATATTATGAATTATAGAACTATCATTAAAATTCTAACATAATATTCTATAATTGTATATGATGCATACTAGCTATCACTAGCAAAATATCAATGCCATGGACATAATTAAATACCAACCCTAATGAAGCGAGATTAGGCAGTTAATAAATTGGATATCAGAGTTCGGAACTCATTCTACCTCTAATTATACCTTTTCACCTTGACAATTATCGTATTGTTGGAATACAATATATAAAATGTATTCCAACAATACGAAAGAGGTGATTTCATGGAGGCTCCTAACAATAAACTTTTACAGTTTAATTCAATGATGCTTCTTAACAAACGCGAAGTACTGGAGTCATTTGATGATTTTGTTGAGCATCATCGCGAAAAAGATAATGAAGAAGGCTATAGTGAGGGTAAGCGAAAAGTGTTACTTTCGCTTTGTGATGAATTTCGTAATGAATTGGAGAAAAGCGATATCCCAGCGCTGGCAAAGCCTTGGCTCTATTATGATTACTCTATTACCAATGAGGGTATTGAATTATCATTATTCAAGTGTGACGATGATATTGAATTTGATGATGAAGGCGAAATATCTTCTATGTCTTCCAGTCAAGAATATACCTTGGTAGAAATAAAATGCGACTATCTGACTGTTGAACAATATGCAGAACTATACGGTGTTACTACGACTACGGTGCGCCAATGGATCCGCCGTGGGAAGCTGCGAACTGCAAAGAAAAAAGGACGCGATTGGCTTATACCCGCCTTAGCCGATAAGCCTAAACGTGGGTTTGAAAGTGTCACCTATTATTGGGAGTCGTTACCTAGCGATATACTTACTATGTTTCCCTTTCTGGCCGAAACGAACTGCGTATACCTTTATCAAGATGACGAGGATAAAAAGGTGTTCAATGCAATTTCAGGCTGGCCTGGGAAAGATAATCGGCGAAAAGTTGAACTAACAGCCAAAGAACGGGAGCAGTTGGAGATCATGCTAATTGCTGCGCCGGAGGTAATAGTCGAAGATTTGAGTGCAGCAGTTCGTTATGTACCAGCCAAACGCAACTTTTCGTTTCCAGTTCTATCTTATCAAGATGATAGTATGGCAAACAGGTTGTTTCCGTATAGCGACATTATTGTTCAACAACATAGTTCAAATACTATTCATTTTTCACCCGACAATGAACCACGCGATGCTTTCAGCTTCGATTCCACATCCACATATCTGGTTCCTGTTTATTGGACTTTTTGGGGTGTTCCGCATGATGCTGATGATATTCTCTATGATGCTTTAGATAACGGTAATTATGCCAATTGTGTTAAAATTGGCGTTCTCTCCGGGCATCTCATATTGTGTAAGCAAATGATAGCAGATGGTTACGATCCGCTAACGGTGTGCGATGACGAATCAGCCGATTTGGAGTATGTAATATCTGCTCTTGTTGATGAAGGTGGCCCCCTCAATGAATGGACTGGGGAACCCCTATTGGATGTACTTTATATACATGAAATTACAATGGAAGAAGCCCTACAAAGGCAAGGATTGGGAAGCCGCATTTTACAGGAGCTGCCTTGTTTATGTCGGGAACTACTGCATGTCATGCCAGATATTCTTACATATTATCCTGCTCCGACAGATCATGATTGGTATCAAGAGAGCGACAGAGAGGTTGGTTTGCGCAGCATGGCAATAAAGCGAGTTGTGGAAGCCACTTTGCCCGGTCATAATATGCATCAAAATACCTCGAACATAATTCCTTTTCCAGATGTATACCAGTTCAGTGATGATGAAATTAAGATGATTATGGGGCGCAGACATGGTGGTTCTTCTTATCCGGAAGCCTTAAAAAATGAACGATTGATTGCCTTTTACAAAAGGAATGGTTTTCAGGAACTTGGAGCAACAAGACTGCTGTATGCCTATACGGAAATGTAGGAGGAATATGATGTCGAGTTTATTTGATCAATACGATATTACGAAATGCATGGGAAGGAGTTTCTAAAAGGCATAGATAATTGTATCGCTTTCTATAATGGACGTAGGCCTCATGGCGTGTTCACTACAAAACGCCTGATGCAGCCGAAAAGGTCTTTTATTTCCCCACCAAAATTATACTCCATTCGGACAATTGGGTTCGAATTACACGGATTTTGATTTTTGCCAAGCGATTTAGACTTTTTATTCATGCGTGTCCGATTTGTGAAATAGGCCAAGTCCGCAAAAACGCCTATATTCGGGGTGCTTAACAAAAGCAACGGTCGCGATTCGGACAAAAGAGTTCGAATTGCGACTGTTGTTCATTGATAAAAAAGATGCAGCCCATTTTAGACAACACGGAGAAAAATGCCCTTATAAAGCGATGTTTTTTGATATTGCAGATTCGCATTTTTTAGTTTGACCATCCGGTTTATGCTTAACGCCTGTTAAATGGAGCCCGCTTTACAAGCTTTTGGGGGTATGGAAACATATATGCTATGAAGAAGTTTCAAACAGCTATGTTATTACATTATATTCATAATGCTCTGCAATCTCATGTCGTTAATAAAGCTTTTGAAACCTCATCTTTTATAACCTGTAATTTATTACTAAAACTAACTATATATCTAGATTTGCAAATAACCTCTACTATATCTTTAGTAGATGAAGTGAGGATACCAAAATTCTTTGCATAATTTAAAGCGCCTGATTGATGACCAGCATGGGCAATATGCCATCCTACTATTGGTCCTGCATTCATTTTAAACCAATCGGGCAAAATTTCACCAGCTCTATAGGATAAATTATAAACATGATTCAGTGTTTGGGCAAACTCTTTCATATGTCCAATGTTATCTTTGCCAGCATATTTTTTACATTGGCCTACTATTCGTATTGGACCTTTCATTCCAAAAATGAAATGAGCATTATGGGAAAATTTAATTGTTGCTAAAAAATCAATTCCTCCTTCATTGCCACGATCAGTCAAACAAATATTATTAGCCCCCAATGTCTTACAAATAAGATGTGCTAATGCTTCATATTCTCTATCTGTAATTCGATCAATATATCTATATAGGTCAGGACGTAATTCATACAAATATTTTTTTCGCTGTTCGATCTGAGAGGCGGTGATACCAATCCACTTTACAGTTTTAGCATGTTCATCAATTATATCAAAGATCGGTACAATATTATTCTTCAAATCATTATAGTATTCCTGCACATAAGAATTCCAGATTCGATTAACTTTTGTATCTGTTAATCTTTCCGCCTCAATATTGTTAGATGTGAATTCAACTAATATTGCCTCCTTAAGTAAATCCCGAAAATTATAAATTTCATTCCCATATTTGTTTCTATAAAAATAGTCAAAAATCTTCTTTTCCTCACTTACCGGCATGCTTCTTTAATCTCCTCGATCGCTTTTTCCAACTTAGCTATCAATTGATTTAATCGTTCTCGCTCGGCTTTAATGATTTTGAAAGGAAGATTTTCTAAAGATTTTATGCACGCATTAATGTTGAAAAATGCATCTTCAGACGGGTCCGATTGGCTTAAGAGGTTTTTAGTATTAGCTACATTATATGCCTTGTCAAGATCCCCGTCAGCACGAAACATTTCAAATTCTACGGGGGCTTCTCTTATTAAGTATGATATTACACGAATATCATCTCGTTTAGATAGCCTTCTTTGGGACCAGTCCCCACGTACTTCTGCTCCTTCAATAGTATCCTGCTCATCTTTCGGATAAAGCCATGAAAGGAATTCGTTAAAGTGAAGTTCATCCTCAAACCGATATTCCGAATCATTCCATTTAAGCCATTCACGAAATGTAGTATTACTTCTGCTAAAGATCTCTTGAAAATAAGGGTATGCAAGCTCGTTTACTTCGCGTGAATAATCAGATTCTTCTAAAGCGCGCTTAAAGGCATAATAACCACGAACCCATTGTCCAGCACCAAAAGCCGTCAATCCAAATTTTTTACCAACCTCAGATAGACTAAGCCCTTCATCTTCCATAAGCTGCACTAACAATTTTGCTTTGTTAAAAGCTGACCAATCTTGTATTCCCATAATGTGTCTTATACCTTGGAATATCCATGCAGGCTGATTCTCTGCCCCTGTGTAAACAAGACAGTCAATTTTTACAAGCGATTCAATTACCTCGCTGTCAACAGAACTTGGGTTTATATCA
>JAEWTW010000011.1 GCA_023397655.1 Bacillota bacterium | reverse complement strand
GATAATACGTTCCCCTCCTCCTCGCTTTGGTATGCTAAATTTCGTATACATATTTTCAGGACGTTTTTTAAATAAGAAATAACGTAAACTGACATCTTTGATTTCTAAGATATCAGCAACATCTTGTCTGGTATGCATCTTAAAAAATTTCTCTTTGATTTCTTCAGAAGATCTACCTATCATAACTATTCCTTAATAAAAAGCATATAGAAGAATTCTACCTTCTGACGAACGCCGTGTACGGATTGTGCATAGTGCAGTCCGAAAGGCAATGAACGCCGGACGCGAAATATGTCCTGTACATTGAAAAATTCCGTTGCGTAACGCTAACGAAAAACAATTCTTCTATATGCTATTTTATTATAGCATAATATGATTAATTTCAACATATTATTGCATTTAACTATAAACAAAAAAAGCACCGAATCACTTCAGTGCCTTTGGTGGAGCATAGCGGGATCGAACCGCTGACCTCTGCATTGCGAACGCAGCGCTCTACCAGCTGAGCTATATCCCCAAATATGGCGGAGAAGGTGGGATTCGAACCCACGTGCCGGTTCCCCGACAAACGCATTTCGAGTGCGCCCCGTTATGACCTCTTCGATACTTCTCCATGAATGCGGGTCATCACCAGCTTCGAGCCCCGTTCCGCAAATCGTCGCTACGGATTCGTATTATATAACATCCGCGCGCAATATTCAAGCATAATTTTTTCTGTAAGCAGCGATTAACACGATTGGTTTTATTGTGAAAAACGGCGGTTTGATACAGTTGTCATCGGCTTTTGGCCAATGCTCGCCGTTCTTCATCTGCCGATGCTACCACAGCACGTGTACGCTCTCCCTGATGTATCTGTCATACACCGACTGAACCAGTTCCATCACCTCGGGTGTCAACGCCTCCATGTCGGAAGCGGCAGCGTTGAGTCTCATCTGCTGGGGCGTTTTTGCGCCGGGTATCGCGCAGCTCACCGCGTCAAACATCAGTATCCACTTCAGCGCCATCTGAGCCAGTGTCATGCCTTCCGGCAAACCGTTTTTCAGTTCTTCAACCGCTTTCAAACCCGTGGCATAATCCACACCGGAGAACGTCTCGCCCTTGTCGAAAGCTTCGCCGTTCCGGTTGAAGCTGCGGTGATCATCCGCCGCGAACGCGGTGCCAAGGCTCATCTTGCCTGTAAGCATGCCGCTGGCCAGCGGCACCCGCGCGATGATGCCCACATTATTCTGCTTCGCCTGAGCAAAGAACTGCTCCGCGGGCTTAAGCCGGAACATATTGAATATGATCTGCACCGTGCTGACATTGCTGTACTCCATGGCTTTCTGCGCTTCGGACACCTTTTCCACGCTCACTCCGAGGTTTGCGATCTTTCCGTCGCGAATCAGGCTGTTCAGCCCGTCAAAAAACTCGGCGTTGTCGTAAACCGGCGTGGGCGGGCAGTGCAGCTGCAGCAGGTCTATGCAGTCCACATCCAGGTTTTTAAGGCTGCGCTCCACAAACGCTGTGATGTTCTTCACCGTGTAGCCTTCCGTCACGTGCGGGTCCAGCCGTCGCCCGGCTTTGCTGGCGATATAGATGCGCTGCTTCTTAGCTTTAGCCAGCGCGCCCACCAGACGCTCGCTGCGACCGTCTCCGTACACGTCCGCCGTATCGAAGAAGTTGACGCCCTGCTCAATCGCCTCCTCCAGCGCGCGCATGCTCTCCGAGTCTTCCACATCGCCCCATGTGCCACCGATGGCCCACGCCCCGAACGAAATCTCAGAAATGCTAAACCCCGTTTTTCCCAGCGTTCTGTATTTCATGCCTTCCTCCTTATATAATCGCTCAATATCCGCCCTTGCCAGATACATAAGCCATTTTATCCCTGTTGATGCAACAGCCGCCGCTAGCCTTCCAGCTTCACGCTGCGCCGTATATCCGTCAGAAACCGGATCAACTCATCCACCGAATGCTTCTCCGGTTTAAAAACGATGTACGGAGGTACAGCGGCTTTCAGCAGCGCCCGTCCCTGATATTCCTCCATCACCGCCAACAGCCGTTCCGCGTCCACCGCAGCATCCTCCGCGTATTTGAGTGTAAACGCACGCCCGCTGCGCGTCACCGAGAGTATACCCGCCTGCGCCGCGTACGACTTGATCAGCGCGATCAGCATCAGGTTCTCCACAGTCCGCGGCAGCTTACCGTACCGGTCAAGCACCTCGTCCTTCACCAGCCGCGCGTTCTTCACGCTGTCGATGGCGGCGATCTTCTTGTATACCTCTATACGCTGCATGTCGTCACTGATGTACTCCTGCGGCACGTGCGCCGAAAGGCCGATTTCCACCGACGTCTCGTTGATCTTCTCCACGCGCTCACCCTTGATCTCGGCCACTGCCTCGCGCATCATGCGGCAATACATGTCGTAGCCCACCGCCGCCATCTGACCGGATTGCTCCGGGCCGAGCAGGTTGCCCGCGCCGCGTATCTCAAGGTCACGCATCGCGATCTTGAAGCCCGCGCCCAGCTCGGTGAACTCAGCGATGGTGGCAAGCCGCTTCTCCGCCTCAGGCGTCATGTGCACGCCCGGCAGATAAGTCAGATAAGCGTACGAACTCTTGGCGCCGCGCCCCACGCGCCCTTTGATCTGGTACAGCTGCGCAAGGCCGAACTTATCCGCCTCGTACACGATCACCGTGTTGACATTGGGTATGTCGATGCCCGACTCGATGATGGTGGTACACAGCAGCACATCGTACTCGTCCGCCAGAAAGCGCACCATCACGTCCTCCATCGCCGTCTCGCCCATGCGCCCGTGCGCCAGTGCTACGCGGGCTTCCGGCACATACTTGCGCAAGTCCATTGCCAGATGATCCATCAGGCCTATCTGCCGGCACACGAAGTAGACCTGCCCGCCCCGCTCCATCTCGCGCACCACCGCGTCGTGCAGCAGCTGTCCGGAATACTCCATCACGTAGCTCTCGGGCGCACGCCGCTCGTCGGGCGGCGTATCCAGCACGCTCATGTCACGGATGCCCGTCAGCGCCATCTGCAGCGTCCGGGGAATGGGTGTGGCGGACAGCGTCAGCACGTCCACGCTGCGCTTGATGTCCTTGATGCGCTCCTTATGCGTCACGCCGAAGCGCTGCTCCTCATCGATCACCAGCAGCCCTAAGTTCTTGAATTTGACGTCCTTTGACAGCAGCCGGTGCGTGCCGACCACAACGTCCACCGTCCCGTTCTTCAAGCCCTCCAGTATCCGTTTCTCGTCACCTGTGGACACATAGCGCGATATCGTTTCTATTTGAACAGCAAACTCGGCAAATCGCTCGGTAAACGTGTGGTAATGCTGCCTTGCCAGCAGCGTGGTCGGCACCAGAACTGCGCACTGCCGCCCTTCCATCACCGCCTTGAAACAGGCGCGCATCGCCACTTCGGTTTTGCCGTAGCCCACGTCGCCCAGCAGCAGCCGGTCCATCACCTTCTCCTGCTGCATATCCTTCTTGATCTCGGTGACGCTCTTCAGCTGCCCGTCCGTCTCCTCATACGGGAAGTTGTCCTCGAACTGCTTCTGCCAGACGGTGTCCTCGCCATACTTCACGCCCTTTTTAAACATGCGCTCGCTATAAATGGACACGAGATCCTCCGCCAGCTCCTTGACGGCTTTTTTCACGCGTGCCTTCGCCTGGCTCCATTCGCGGCCTCCCAGCTTACTGAGACGTTCGCCTTCACCGCCCATATACTTGCTGACGCGGTCTATCTGGTCGGTGGGGATGAACAGCTTGTCGCCGTCCCGGTATTCCAGCTCCAGATAGTCCCGCGAAATTTTCTGCACCTCGCGCTTCACCAGCCCCAGGAAGCGCCCTTTGCCATGTACGTCGTGTACGATCATATCGCCCGGCTTCAGATCGGCAAACAGGTCCATCTGCCGGCGCGGCGACACCGCTTTGCGTTTGCGGGTGAAGCCGTATATCTCATGCTCGCCCAGGAAATAAGCCTTGACCGACGTCAGCTCGAAACCGGCGGCCAGCCGCTGTGTGAACGCGCCCGCCATCCCCGGCATAAGCTCCTGCCCGTCCCGTATGCAGGGCACCGTCAGCACCTTGTCGGACAGCTCCGCCGACAGACGTTCCGCCCGCTGCGTGTTGCCGCACATCAGGTAGACGCGCCAGCCGTTCTTCACGCGGGCCTTCACGTCCTCCTGTAGCAGCTCCAGCTTTCGGTTATATGCGAGCGCGGACTTCACCGGCATCACCAACTCAGATTTTACGTGGAGCCCAGAGCGGCTTACCGAGCAGAAATCCCCTGCTGTGCATGCCGCCGCCTTTTTTACGATTTCCTCCAGCGGCAGATATAGCGCCTTCTGGTCCGCTGTCGCTTCGCTGCTGCCGATCAGCTTGATCAGCTTCTGCCCAAACTCTTCACGCCGCTCCTCTTCCTCGGAGCGTATGTGCTTGTAGTCGTCGAACAGCACCAGCGCGTCCGGCACATAGTCCAGCACGCAGGAGCTGCACAGCGCATAAGCGAAGCTCTCCATATCCTCGAAATAGCGGTGCTTCTCAAGGCTCTTCGCATAGTCAATAAACCGCTGCGCCATCGCGGCGTTCTCCGGCTTCGCGTCATCAAAATATGCTTTTCCCGCCTCCGCCGCGCTTTGCGACAGCGTCAGCTCCACCGCGGGAGACAACGTCACCGCGTCAAACTTCTCGCGGCTCCTGCGCTGCGTGCCCGGGTCAAACGCGTGTATGCTCTCCACCACATCGTCGAAGAAGTCGATGCGATAGGGCGCCGCCGCACCAGGGCAATACACATCCAGTATCTCGCCGCGCCTTGCAGCCTGCCCCGCCGTCTCCACCGCGCTCACGCGCTCATATCCGGCCAGCACCAGCCGCTGTATCAGCTTCTCCGGGTCATGCCGCCCGTCCTTCGTGATCTTGATATGTGCCGCCGCGAAATCCTCCGGCGGAGCGAGACGGGCGCACAGCGCCTCCTCGCCGATAAACGCCATACGCGCACCGCCCGCCAGCTTGGAGAGCGCGCGTATGCGTTCAAACATGCGCTCACGGCTCCGCGCCACCGACGCGCGCAGCTGCAGCGCCCGCTTGGGGATATGCACCGCGTTGCCTGCCGCGTCCGCAAACTGCTCCGCCTTGTCATCCGTCGCCGTTATCACGATCACAGGCCGTTTCAATGCCTCGCCCAACGCTGCCGCCACATGCGGCCGGAGCGCTTCGGGAACGGCAAAAAGCGCACAGGGCGTCTGCTCTGCACGTACCGCTTTTTCCAGCCGTTTAAATTCTTCCAGTTGCCTGATATGATCCGTTGTCAGCATGATCAGCCCTTCGACGCGCCGTTGAATCGGCCTTGCGCCTCGGTAATGCCGTCCTTGATGATGGTCTCTACCGCATCCGCCGCACGCACCAGCGTATCGTAAGCCGCCTGCTTGTCATCGTACCCGCCCAGCACGTGGTCGATGATGTCGCCCTCCGGTCTGCCGATGCCAATGCGCACACGCGCAAATTCATCCGTCTGCAGGTGGAAAATCACCGACTTCATGCCGTTGTGCGTACCAGCGCTGCCACGCGCCTTCACGCGCACAGTACCCGTCTTTAAATCGACATCGTCATACACCAGTATCAGCTGCTCCGCCCGCACACGCAGTGCCTGCGCCAGCTCCTTCACACTCGTCCCTGAGTTGTTCATGTACGTCTGCGGCATCACCAGCAGCACCCTTTTGCCGCCGATTTCGCCCTTGCCCACCACAGCCTGATACGCGTGCATGCGTACGCTGATTCCGTGCCGCTGCGCGAGTATCGACAGCGCGTCAAAGCCCGCGTTGTGCCGCGTGTGCGCGTATTTGCCGCCCGGATTTCCGAGGCCCACGATATACCAGTCGCTTATATGATCCGCGGCAGATTTTCGGCGAACCTTAGCAAGTCCGAATAGCTTCCCTTTTGGCATGGCGGCCCCTTTTCTATATCTCCAATCACATGGTCCAATACCAGAAACGCTTCAAACCCCAGCGCCACCGCGGAGAGGTCGTCCCGCACGTCGTTGCCCACGATATAGCACTCGCTGGCGGCAAGACCTGTGTGATCCAATATCTCGTTAAAATAGCCCGCACTTGGCTTGCACCAGCGCGCATTGTCATAATACGTGATGTACTCGAAGTCCTCCGGCTCAAGGCCTGCCCATCTCAGGCGCGTGTTCGTCGCCACGGGCGGGAACAGCGGATTGGTCGCAAGTATCAGCCGGTACCCTTTTTTCTTCAACACATCGATGGTCTTCTTCACATGCTCGTCCGCCCGGGTGGCCGCCTTAAGCTGCAGAAACTCGTTTGTATAGAACCCATCCATATGGGCAATAAGCTCGTCCCTGTCCGCGTCCGACTCCTGCGCGATCACTTCGAAGAATACATCCCGGTTCAGCGCCCGGCCGTCATTCTGAATCATTGCGACCAGCGCGCGCCCAAATATGTCTCCGCCATTGTGAGCACTGATTTTCTCATAAAAGCCGTTCTGCTTGATGGCTTTCATGTAATAGTGCGTGAAAGCATCCATATCAAGCGGCAGCAGCGTTCCATCCAGATCGAAGAATACGGCCTTTCTCATTCGCCGCGCCTTCTCTTGGCCCAGCCGGGTATCACCGTCTGGCGGCTCCTGGCGACGCAAAGCGAATCCGGTTCCACGTCATTGGTCACAGTGGAGCCTGCGGCCACATACGCCCCGTCGCCGATGGTCACGGGCGCGATCAGGTTGGCGTTGCAGCCCACAAACGCGTTTTTGCCCACCGTCGTTTTGCTCTTCTTCTGCCCGTCGTAGTTCACGAACACCACACCGCAGCCGATGTTGGACTTCTCGCCGATCTCCCCATCGCCGATATACGACAGGTGCGACACCTTCGCGCCGTCGTGTATCACAGCGTTCTTCACTTCCACAAAGTCGCCCACGCGGCAGCCGTTGCCCACCACTGTACCCGGCCGCAGATACGCGTACGGCCCAATCGTGGAGTTGTCGCCCACCGACGAATCCAGCAGCACCGAGTTCTGTACCTTGGTGCCTTTGCCCACCGTGCTGTTATAGATGCGGCTGCCGGGATACAGTATCGCGTCCTCGCCGATCACCGTGTTTCCCTCCAGCGTTACGCCGGGGTAAACCGTCGCGTCCTGACCGATCGTGACGCCCGCTTCGATGTACGTGCTGTCCGGATCAATGATCGTCACGCCGTCCATCATCAGCTTACGGTTGATGCGCCGCCGCATCAGCCGGACCGCCTCCGCGAGCTGCACGCGGTCATTCACACCGATATACTCGTCTGGGTCTTCGCACACCACCGCCTCGGCGGCATAACCCTGCCTCACTATATCATGCACACAATCGGTAATGTAGTATTCACCCTGGGCATTGTCCGCCTTCAGGCCGTCCAGCGCACTCAGCAGCGCCGGTATATGAAAGCAGTACACCGAAAGGTTCACTTCCTTCACAGCTCGCTCCGCCTCCGTCGCGTCCCGGTGTTCCACGATGCGCACGCCCGTACCCTCGCGCAATACGCGTCCGTAGCCGGTCGGATCCTGTATGACCGCGGTCAGCAGGCAGACGCCGAGCTGCTTCTCCTGCGCCCGCTGTGCAATGCTCCGCAGCGTCTCCGCTTTGATCAGCGGCATATCGCCCGCCACCACGATCGCATAACCATTGCCCGTGAGAAATTCCCTTGCGGCCATCACGGCATGTCCGGAGCCCAATTGCTGCTCCTGAACGGCATAGCGCACACTGTCGCCAAAATGCTCCCGCACCGCATCCGCGCCGTTGCCGATCACCAGTACCGGCTGCACTCCCGTTGCCTCTCCCGCGGCATCCGCCACCCAACCGGTGAGCGTTTTACCCGCCACTTTGTGCAGCGCCTTTGGCGTTTTGGATTTCATCCGCTTGCCTTCACCCGCCGCCAGCACGACGGCCATGCAATCTATATTCATTGTCATATACTCCTGTCTGCAACATTTTTTTGCCATAACAATATTAGTGTATTATGAAGGGCGTGTCAATGCGCCCGCCTTAATCCATGATGTTGCCGCACAGCATAACCATCTCTATACGCTGTAAAAACGCCCTGTCGGCAGTCGGTACCGGCAGGGCGCAGCAGGCGCTTATTCGTTGTGTTACTTCGGCTCGCCGTAGCTGAGGCCGATTTCGCGGCCCACCGCCAGCAGCGGCGCGTTCAGCGGCACCGTCTTGGTTAAGCCCGCCACTTCCTTGATGAGGTTGGACGTCACTTCGCCGCCCTTTACCGCCACCGTACGTCCAAAGTCGCGCTTCTCAATCAGCTTCGCCGCATAAACGCCCAGATGCGTCGCCAGCACACGGTCGTACGGGCAGGGAGCGCCGCCGCGCTGATAGTGCCCGGGCACTACCACGCGCGTGTCGATATCGATCACTTTATTCAGCTCGTCCGCGAGCTTATAGCCGATGGAATAATGCTGGCCCTTAAAGCACTGGTCCTTATCATCACAGATGCTGAGAGCCCCTTCCGCCACCGCAATGATGGAGAAGTGCTTGCCGCTCTCATACCGGTCGTTGATCACATCGGCCACGACGTTAATGTCATACGGTATCTCGGGAATCAGTATCACATCGGCGCCGCCCGCGATGCCTGCGGAGAGCGTCAGCCAGCCGGCTTCGTTGCCCATCAGTTCCACGATCATCACACGCGAGTGTGAAACCGCTGTGGTGTGCACCTTGTCGATCACGTCCGTTGCGATATTGACGGCGCTCTGATAACCGAACGTCACCTCGGTGCCCCATACGTCGTTGTCGATCGTCTTCGGAAGACTGATCACATTAAGTCCCTGGTCATACAGCATGCCCGCGGCCGCGTGTGTTCCGTTCCCGCCGATCACCACGATGCAGTCAAGCCCCATCTTATCGTAGTTCTTCGCCATCATCTTGAACGAGTCAAGGTATTTGCCGGAGTTCTGCCGCATCATCTTCTCCCGCTGCCGTGACGTGCGAAGTATCGTGCCGCCTCGTGTCAGTATGCCGGAAAACTCCTCCTTCGCCATCTCTCGGTATTCGAGATCGATCAGCCCGCCAAACCCGTCCATGATGCCGATGATCTGAGCGTCGTCGAAAAACTGGTATGACGCGCGGGCCACGCCTCTTATCGCCGCATTGAGACCGGGACAGTCGCCGCCGCTTGTCAGTATACCAATACGCTTTGCCATATGTTATCCTCCAATAGTTTTCATGCCATATATAAACCCAGCTGACGTATTCAAACTCTGTTTATTTTATATTATTTCCCGAGAACTGTCCAATACCAGCACATGACAGCCGCTGTTGCCGCTAATTGACGGCTTTTTTGTTTCAGAACGCGTATCCGCCCATCATCCAGTAGGGAAGCATCGTGCTCATCGCATCCTCCAGGTCCTCTACATCTGCGCCGGCTGTGTCCATTTTGAAGCGTCTGTCCTTCTCCACTGGCGTACCAGGCATACCTAAAGTCAGCACACGCTCGAAGCTTAATGACACATCCTCATCGGTGCCGCTTCCTTTGATATCAAAATCACCGGACAAGGTATCGCCCGACAGTTTGATTATACCATCAAAATCATAGTTTTCCCCTACTCCCGGTTCAAAACTGCCGGAGAGTTCCAGCCCGTCGCTTGCCTTCGACACCAGCATATCCGCATCCACTTCACTATACGCGTTGTCCGATTTGATGCTGAACCTGATAAGTCTGCCCTTCTCCTGCTGTTTTGAGCCAAAGCTTATAATCGTCTCTTCCGTATCGTCCTCGAATGTCATTTTTATCTGAGTCGGTTTGCCACCCGTATAAGTAATGACAATGCTCAAATCAAAATCCTCATAGTCCAGCGCGGCCACGGCTTGTTCCAGCGCCTCTTCGATATCCGTATGCGATGAACCCGAATTTTCGGCAAGTTTTTTCAGCTCTTTGCTCAGAGCATCATCCTCATCCAGTTTTTCAGCAAACGTCTCCAGCGCATCCTGCACATCCTTGGCTGTTAAATTCAGCTCAAAACTGTCTTTCTTTTTCTCAAAGCATTCCTCATCGATGCTGTTTACAAAAGCTTCAGCCAGCATCTTGTAGTTAACCTCTTCTTTGTCATCGCTCGCCAGCGCATTCAGCCGGTCCTTGAGCGTCATTGGCATGGACAAATCAGCATCGGTATCAAAACGGATACCCGACACCGATCCGAACGTCTCGGCATACAGTGTATCCTCCAGCAGCAGCATCCGTATTTTCCCGGTGTCTTCGCTATTCAGCAGCACCCCCAGCGCCTGTTTGTCGTAGGCCATGGATACTTCCATGTTCCCTCCCGACGCCGGTATCTTCGCATCCACCGTTATTTCCATGTCAAATGGCTGGCTGCCAAGGTCGGGTACAGGTCCCAAGCTAAAGTCGGACAACGCTTCTGCAAAAACGCCAGCCCCTGCGTTTACAAAGCGCGTCTGTACGGTGTTCCCGGACAGCAGCCCACCGCCGGCAAACACAACAAACACCAGTATGGCCGCTATGCCCAGCGCCGCAGCCAGACCTATCCCGCCCCACATCAGGCCTTTTGCTTTTTTGCTCATGCTTTTTTTCACCGGAGGGGGTCCATACGGAGCCGATCCATTAAATGGTGGTATATAGCCATATGTATTCTGCACTTGTGTTGGCGATGGCGCAGGTATGCCATCTGACGCTGCAGGTACGCTCTCTCCCTGTGATCCCGGCTCAACCGGAGTCCCGCAGTTCATACAAAACCGGCTGCCCTCTCCCACTGGTGCCCCGCATTTTTTACAAAACATAACTTGCCCTCCCATAACATACTTCTTATGGTGCCTTCCATATCCGTCATAACTTCCTCTATATTACCATATGCCGCACTAATTTTCATATATCTGCTTTCATTTATCCCAGCAATATTCTTTATACGCAAAAGAGGAGCTTTTATAGCTCCCCCTTCTGAACGTATACTGATATGGCTTAATCCTCGTCAATAACAACACCGAGTCCGCCTAAGCCGCGCGAAGCGGAGGCCTTCTTCAATGATGATGGAGGTAATCAGATAAATGCCCTTCGGCTGTCTGACTCTCTTATACGCTTCCTTCTTAATGGGTAAACAAAAAGGAGAGGCGTTTATAGCCCCTCCTTCTGAATGCGTTTAAGTACCGATTACTCGACCACGCTGACAACAACGCCGGAACCAACCGTTCTGCCGCCTTCACGGATAGCAAAACGGAGACCTTCTTCGATCGCGATGGGGGTGATCAGCTTGATCTCCATCGTGATGTTGTCGCCAGGCATAACCATCTCGGTGCCTTCCGGCAACTTGATGCTGCCCGTCACGTCGGTTGTTCTGAAGTAGAACTGCGGACGGTAGCCATCAAAGAATGGCGTGTGACGGCCGCCTTCTTCCTTCTTCAGCACGTAAACCTGACCCATGTAGTGGGTGTGCGGCTTGATTGTGCCCTTCTTCGCCAGAACCTGGCCGCGCTCGATTTCGTTTCTCTGCACGCCGCGGAGCAGCAGACCAACGTTATCGCCCGCCATCGCCGAATCAAGCAGCTTGCGGAACATCTCGACGCCGGTAACAACAACGTCACGGGTCTTCTCGGTCATGCCGACGATTTCGACGGATTCCTGAATCTTGATCGTGCCTCTCTCAACTCTGCCCGTCGCCACGGTGCCGCGGCCGGTGATGGAGAACACGTCTTCAACAGGCATCAGGAACGGCTTGTCAGAAGCTCTCTCGGGAGTCGGGATGTAGCTGTCCACAGCGTCCATCAGCTCGAAGATGCATTTGCACTCGGCCGCTTCCTTAGCGTTTTTGCCTTCGATCAGAGCGTTCATCGCCTGCAGCGCGCTGCCGCGGACCACCGGGATGTCGTCGCCCGGGAACTCGTAGGAAGACAGCAGGTCGCGGACTTCCATCTCGACCAGCTCGAGCAGCTCTTCATCGTCAACCTGGTCAACCTTGTTCAGGAAAACCACTATGTAAGGCACGTTAACCTGACGGGCGAGCAGGATGTGCTCACGGGTCTGGGGCATCGGGCCGTCAGCGGCGGACACCACGAGGATCGCGCCGTCCATCTGCGCAGCACCAGTGATCATGTTCTTAACATAGTCAGCATGGCCCGGGCAGTCCACGTGAGCGTAGTGACGGGCATCCGTCTCGTACTCAACGTGAGCGGTGTTGATCGTGATACCACGCTCTTTTTCTTCCGGCGCCTTGTCGATTTCGTCATATTTCATGACTTTCGCCTGGCCGCTCTGGGCCAGAGTCATCGTGATAGCTGCCGTCAGTGTCGTTTTGCCATGGTCAACGTGACCGATCGTGCCGATGTTGACATGGGGCTTGTTTCTTTCGAACTTAGCTTTTGCCATTGATTTCTCCTCCTAATCATTGTTGGATATCATTGATTAATTTGTGTTACAAACGGATGCCGCTTTTGGCCGCCTGCCGTTTTAAAATAACCTAATGTTTTCAGCCGCCGATAACCTTCTCCGCGATGGATTTGGGCACTTCGTTGTAATGCGAAAACTGCATCGTGAACGTACCGCGCCCCTGCGTCCGGCTCCGAAGGTCGGTCGCGTAGCCAAACATCTCAGACAGCGGAACCATTGAGCGGATCACTTGTGCCCCGCCGCGCAGCTCCGTGCCTTCAATCTGGCCTCTCCTTGAATTCAGGTTACCCATCACGTCGCCAAGATAATCATCCGGCACGTGCACTTCCACCGCCATGATGGGTTCCAGCAGCACCGGCGCCGCGCTCTTCACCGCGTCCTTGAACGCCATGGAGCCCGCGATCTTGAACGCGATTTCCGACGAGTCCACCTCATGGTAGCTGCCGTCCACCAGCGTCGCGCGGAAGTCCATCACCTCAAAGCCGGCGAGCACGCCGTTCTTGGCTGCTTCGCGGATACCTTCATCCACAGCCGGGATATATTCCTTGGGGACCACGCCTCCGACGATCTTGTCGACGAATTCGTAACCCGCGCCCGGCTCCAGCGGTTCCAGCTCGATGACGACATGGCCGAACTGGCCTTTGCCGCCCGACTGTTTTTTGTACAGACCCGTTGTCTTGACGGTTTTGCGTATCGTCTCGCGGTAAGAAACCTGCGGTTTACCCACCTTGGCCTCCACCTTATACTCGCGCATCATGCGGTCCACGATGATCTCCAGATGGAGCTCACCCATGCCCGCGATGATCGTCTGCCCCGTCTCCGGGTCGGTGTATGTACGGAAAGTCGGGTCCTCTTCAGACAGGCGCGCCAGAGCGATGCCCATCTTCTCCTGCCCGGCCTTCGTCTTGGGCTCAATCGCCACCTCAATCACCGGCTCGGGGAAGTCCATCGTCTCCAGCACAATGGTGTGCTTGTCGTCGCAGAGCGTGTCGCCCGTCGTGATGGCTTTAAGGCCCACAACAGCGGCGATGTCGCCCGCGTTGAGCTCGTCGATGTCCTCGCGTGAGTTGGCGTGCATGCGCAGCATGCGCCCGATACGCTCCCGCTTGCCCTTGGTCGAGTTATAGGCGGTGCTGCCGGCCTTAAGCGTTCCGGAGTAGACACGCACGAATGCGAGCTTGCCCACATACGGGTCCGCCATGATCTTGAAGGCCAGCGCCGAAAACGGCTCTGAGTCGTCCGCCTTGCGCACCTCGTCCTCTTCGTCGTCGTTCTTTCCGACAACAGGCGGGATATCCAGCGGCGACGGCAAGAAGTCAACGATACAGTCAAGCAGCGGCTGCACACCCTTGTTGCGGTACGACGACCCGCACGTCACAGGGACGATGTCGAGCGCGATCGTGGCTTCACGGATGGCGGCTACCAGCTCGCTTCGGCTGATCTCTTCGCCTTCAAAATACTTCTCCAGTAGCTTGTCGTTATGCTCCGCGACCGATTCGATCAGCTTTTCACGATACTCCTCGGCCAGCTCTTTCATGTCGTCGGGTACCGCGATGCGCTCGAGCTCCTTGCCCAGCTCATCGTCGTAGACGATCGCGTTCATATCGATCAGGTCCACAATACCCCGGTAGTCGTCTTCCTTGCCTATCGGCAGCTGAATCGGGACAGGATTGGTTTTCAGGCGGTCGCGCATCATGTCGATGGCGTTAAAAAAGTCAGCGCCCATGATGTCCATTTTGTTCACGTACGCGACGCGCGGCACGTGGTATTTGGTCGCCTGCCGCCACACCGTTTCCGACTGCGGCTCCACGCCGCCCTTCGCACAGAACACGGCAATCGCGCCGTCCAGCACGCGCAATGAGCGCTCCACTTCCACGGTAAAATCAACGTGGCCGGGTGTGTCAATGATATTGATACCATGGCCGCGCCATTCCGCAGAGGTAGCCGCCGACGTAATCGTGATACCCCGCTCCTGCTCCTGTTCCATCCAGTCCATTACGGCGTCGCCGTCATGAACCTCGCCCAGCTTATACGTTCTTCCGGTATAGAAAAGAATGCGCTCTGTGGTGGTGGTCTTGCCCGCGTCAATATGCGCCATAATGCCGATATTTCTTATTTTCTCCAGCGGATATTTTCTGGGCACTATTGTCCTCCTCGTGGTCTCATGCTACCACCTGTAGTGCGCAAACGCCCTGTTGGCTTCCGCCATCTTGTGCGTGTCTTCACGCTTCTTCACGCTGCCGCCAGTGCCGTTGTAGGCGTCCATGATCTCGCCCGCAAGGCGCTGCTTCATCGTGCGCTCGCTTCTTTTTCTGACGTTGGTCACCAGCCAGCGGATACCTAAGGTCTGCCGTCTGTCCGGCCGAACTTCAATAGGCACCTGGTACGTGGCACCGCCCACACGTCTGGCTTTCACTTCGAGGACAGGCATGATGTTATCCATCGCCTTTTCAAACACCTCGAGCGGTTCCAGCCCTAATTTTTCCTTCATTATATCAAACGCTTCATAGCAGATCTTCTGCGCCGTGCCCTTTTTGCCATCCAGCATCACCTGATTTATCAGCTTGGTGAGCACTGTGGACTTATATATAGGATCTGGCAGAACATCATGCTTAGGAGCGCTTCCGCGTCTTGGCATGCTGATTCCTCCTCAATTACTTCTTAGGACGCTTTGCGCCGTATTTGGAACGGGCCTGCTTCCTGTTTGCCACGCCGGCGCTGTCCAACGCGCCTCTGACTATATGATATCTCACGCCCGGCAGGTCTTTGACTCTACCGCCTCTGATCAGAACCACAGAGTGTTCCTGAAGGTTGTGGCCGATGCCCGGAATGTACGCAGTACCTTCCATGCCGTTCACCAGACGGACTCTCGCGATCTTACGGAGCGCTGAATTCGGCTTTTTAGGCGTCATCGTTCTCACCGTCAGGCATACGCCTCTCTTCTGAGGGCTCTGCTTCAGTATGGGAGAATTGCTCTTCGTCTGCGCCGTTTTTCTGCCTTGTTTAACAAGTTGATTAATTGTCGGCATACTTGACTATTGTTCCTCCTTTCGCATATCGTTTCTATAGAACCCCTCGCAACCCAATTAAGGGGATAGTATTC
>JAEWTW010000025.1 GCA_023397655.1 Bacillota bacterium | reverse complement strand
GCGGGCCGTTATTGTACGCGCCGGTGAACGTTATCGCGCCCGCTGCTTTCCACACCCCTGTGCCGATCAGCACCGGCGACGATCCAGCGTTTGTGCTGAACGTAGCAATTGAGAACTCGAAGTCTGTACCCTCCGGGACGAATACAAACTTTGTGCCGTTGAACTTGACAACATCGTTTTTCGCTGGCGTGTCTGTGCCGTCCACGTCCGTGAGATCCGTCATAGCGACCGACCCGGAGCCGCCACCGGCACCCCCGCCCAGCACAACGTACGTGCCGCTAACCGCGGCCACCGCCACACGATCGTCGACGGACGGCGAGGCTCCGATAACCCTATACACCTTGGCTCTTGCGGATATCTCACCGAGAAAGTGTAGCTTCACGCCGTCAGCTACCACTTCAGTGACTGTCGCTAAGGCGATTGCTTGCAGATTCAAAGTATCACCAGCCTTCTTGCTTCATGCGCCATTTCTCCCCCGGCCTCAAGAGGAAACGACCACCCGCTCTCAACAAAGACGCCGCGCGCATCGGGATGGTTAAGCGAAAGAACGTCAGCCCGCTCGTGCAGTGGGTTAAGCGCAGTTGAGAATTTAACCGGTTCGTATACTTGGTTGGCCTCGAATGCAATGCGCCGTATGTACGCGTCAAGATCCTCCTGAGACGCGATCGCATCCGGCTGATGAATCTCACTGACAATATTTCGCCCGCGCTGTACTGTGGAAAACTTGGATGCGGGGTTGTCATTTGTGTACACGCTGATGTAGTCCTGATCCAGTTCCGGGTTGCTGCAAGTCGCTATGAATACATTGGGAACGTTAAAATAGTCCATATTGCTTTCAGTGTCTCGGCCAATGATAGACATCTTGTCGGCTGAGTACGTATAGCCCACATCAAGAATGCTCGGCTCTTTGTATTTCGAAATTATGAAACGGCCGTCCGCATCGCAATAGATCGGGTTGAAATTGATCTCGCTCAGCAGCGTATTGATCACGTCCAGCTTGCGAGTGCCGATCTCGAATTCGCGCTCCGTCGGCAGACCGGTATCCACGAAATCAGCAATCAGAACCTGCGTGATTCCAGCAGACACCAGCACGGACTGTATTGCGTTGAGGTATGGTTCTTCCGCGGCAAAATACAACGGCTCCACCAGGCTGTCCTCGACAAGAATGACAGTGCGGTCATAGGCTTCCACACTCCACGTTGTAACACCGTTTTCACTCTTTCTTATTGGTGTTGATAGAACAAATACGCCCAGCGGAAACTCCGCGAATCGATCACCGTCCATTCTCAGCAGCATGTACGGTTTGATCTCGTCTCGGAGCCAATCCACTTCACCCGTCAGCGCAAAACGCGCCGTGCGCTGTATGTCATTAAACCTGTTCAGACTTACGCTGCCCTCAGCGCTCAGAGTGACCGGACGGCGAATGCCTTGGCGCAGTATATCGTACCGAAAAGCGACGTACTGGGAGCCGTCAACGCCATGCAGCGCGTCTTTGATCTGCTTATCCGACCATCCGTCGCGCCCCGCTTTTATCATGCTCCTGCCTCCGCGTATTCAATTTCCTCTACATAGTCCACACGCTGAATAGTAAGCACAAACGTGATGCTGCTATCTTCCTGCGTGAAGTTGTGGACGATAACCACACCATATATCCGGTTGCCCAGCATGTCACGATAGAGCACTGTCTGGCGCCGGTTGACCAGCATCTCCAGCAACGCCCAGTCGGCAAAGCTGGTATAGTAGTAAGCTGGGCTGAAAGTCTCATCAGAAAACTCACTGAAAACAAAAACAGGATGCTCTCGCCCCGCATAACGCTTTGCCGTGCCTATGAGCTGTTTTTGCCGTGTCACCGGCGGCTGGCCTGCTGCTTTCAGCCGCATCGATACAACGGCATCCAGTTCATCAATCGCGGCCAGCACTGCGCCGACCACCGACACCGTGACGTTAGCAGGCTCACTGTCGGCGCAGTTTTCGTTGTCATCCACCACGCGGACAACGTACGCCACACTACCTAGTCCCGCGTAATCGTCATACGTGGACAACCCTGTGATCTCAGTCACCGGTATGCCGTCGCGCAGCAGATAGACGTGCGTCGCGTTCGCGTCTATGCTCGAAACGCTGATGCGCGCGCCGTGGGTAATGGCCACCACTGAGATCGTCGGAGTGTCGGGAGCGGTTGCAGAGATTGTGAAACTGAACTCCGTCCACGCCGACCATAGCAGGGAGGCGTTAATAATCTTTATCCGTACAACGTATGCGTCATTGCCGAGATACATCGGCAGCACACGCTGCTTTTCAGCTCCCGCAGTCTCCCCCGTATCATAGATAACGTCACCATCCAGAAGCAGCTGCAGCTGATAGCCCTGCTGGCCTACAGACTGCCAGCTGACCGTCGGGCGCGACACGTTTGTAACTCCCGTTATAGTGGGCGCAGGCGGCAGGCCAACACCGATAAACGCCACAGGATCGCTCCACTCACCGGCAACATCATCCGTGTTATACGTCCGGGCACGCCAACGAATGCTGCCCGGAAGGAATGTATTCTCAGGAGCTGTATAGGTTTGCGTATCTCCGGTTATCGTTGCGAGAGTCGTCCACTCTCCCCCTTCGTAGCTGTATTCCAGATCGGCTTTTGTTTGCGAGGTGTCAGAGTCGTTTACGTGCTGCCAGCTGAATTCAATTTGCGAGTCAACGTCCGCATATACGCTGACCGGTGCAGTTAAAATGGGTTTTCTCGGCACTGAGTCAGGGTATATGATTGAATATACGCCAGAAACCGGGCTATCAGATACAAGCAGCGTAGACCGCACGACATGGGCAGGAATAGCTCCGTACGATGTTGAAGTCTTCGGTCCGTGAACTGCACCCCCAGTTGGGGAAACGCCCCGCGCGTTACTGGGATAGTCAGAGCGTAGAGAACGCAGCCACCAGCCGTATGCGGGAAGATTTGATTTAATACGGCTGGCGTCACTGGAAAACAAAGGTAGCTGTGCATTTTCACTATATCCGCTATTGGTGCCGAACCCAGCCTCTGTATATGACAGCGCAAACACCTTACGCGATATCGTCTCGTAATTTGGCGCGCTCAGTGTGTAGTATGAAATGGAAGTGTTGAGTAACTCAGCCCGGTGCAGCACACTATATCTGCTTTCGAAATCGCGCATGAACTGATCGAGATTGCTCTGGTTATATACCTGTGTGCCTAAAATCGAATGCCACTGCACTGCCGCCCCTGTACCGTTGCGCCGTACCAGTGTCACGGTATTCGAACCGTGGACATTTTTACCCGCTACCTGGTACGGCACAAACTGATCATTTTCTTGCACAGCAACGAGAGCCCCTAAAGATAGAGCCGATATGTCTTGAGACATTAGTAATTTCCTCCCGCGCGCCCGTCCTGCCGAGCCCGTTCGCTCGATTCAACAACCTGTAGCATACGCATATAATCTTTCGAGTCCGGATACACGTTCAGCTGCCCAATCGACATGCTCTCACTGTGTGTGCTGACGTTGGGCACGGTCGCCATGGCCGCAGCGTCGTTATATGAGGGTACGCCCCGTGTGTTGGCCCCGGACCCGAAATAAAGGTCATACCACTCTTGGTCGGTCAGATCTGCATCAGAGGGCCCCGTGGGAGCCGTAGCTGTGGCCGTCGGCGTCGGGGTTATACTGATGCCGAGATCTCCGTACATGCTTTCGATCTGCGCTTGTGCCGCTTGGTACGTGCTGCCCTGCTCAGAGAACGGACGTCTGATCATGTTGAGGTATGTATCAAAATCAGTAGGCTGGCCAGCCAGAGCTTTAAGCCCCTCGATTACTAGCCCGATCAAGCCCACGATGATCGACAACGCATCGGCCACAATGCCGAGAGCCACAGCCAACCCGCCGGACAGCATCTTAATCAAAGGGCCCAACAGCTCCATAACGACGTCGAGCAATGGACCAAGCTGTTTGATGATGTCCAGTATCGGCGGCAATATCGTCTCGGCGATCTCAGCAATAACCGGTAGCAGCTCGGACAAGAGCTCCACGACGACGGGCAGCGTCTCGGCAAGCACCCCGCTAAAAAGCTCCGCGATTTTACCGAGAGCCTCGCCCAGCTTGTCCAGCGTCCCGTCCTCGGCCATCTTCTCGAAGACTTCCTGTAGCTTTGGAACAGCGGTATCATTGAACGCTTTGAGCACAGGCTGCAGCGCAGGCAACAGCGTCTCTCCAAAACTAGCCGCCAGATCGTCCACGTTCATCTTCGCCGTGCGCAGCTGATTAGCCCAGCCATCTGAGGTGCGGGCAAAATCGCCCTGCGCGTCCGCCGTGGTGCTTAGCAGATAGTTATACCGCAGCGTCACCTTCTCGGCTTCGGTCATGGCGTCATAAGACTTCGTGATGCCCTGCGTTAGTGCAAACGCTTCAAGATTCGCGACGCTCATGTTGATACCGAGCTGCTTGAGCGGCTCCGTCTCGCCCGCTATGCCGCTGCGAATCTTCCCCCAAGCATCGTCATGATTGAGGTTGTAGAACGAGGCCATGTCTCCCGTCAGCCCTGCTAGCTGCTTGCTCATGTCGACGGTCTGCTCTTCAGTGAGACCCATGCTCTTGAGCATCGCGCCCATGGTTCCGGTAAACGATTTAACCTGCAGCTCCGACAGGCCGAAGGCCTTATCTGCTGTCTTAGCGAATTCGTCTATGACCTTCGCGCCATCGCCGAACGTCACGTCGACAACGTTCTGCACCTCTTGCAGATCGGACGCAAGGCCAAGCCCGCGTTTAGCAAGCCCAAGCAAAGCCACGCCAGCAGCGGCGAGAGCCCCGGCAATTGCCGTGCCAATGCCTTTTGCGATCCCACCAATGCGCGACCCAAAACCTTTTATTTTATGCTCGGCTTCGTTGTTGGCCTTATCAACGCCGGATGTATCGCCGACATACTTAAATACGACCTTGCCGTCCTCTTTTGCCAACTCTAAACACCTCTCTTTGCGCGACTCACCAGCGCAGCGCCGAGCCTGTCCACCCCCGCCTGCAGGTTTTCCTGTGCCTCTTCGTCGCTGACCTCAATCGCGTAAAACTGCTTGGCCTCCATGAGCGCCTGTATCTGCTCCGCGTTATGCGCATTCGGCTTAGGCAGCGGGCGCCGCCGAAGGCTCATGACTTCGCGGATCTTCGTGTTCTCGGGCAGTCCTTGGAACAGCGCAAGAAAATAACGCCAGTCAAGTCGCCCGCGCTGTTTAACCAAATCAATGTCGTATGCCTGCAGGAATGATGCGTATATCAGCGGTGCGTCCTGCGTCCAATCCAGCACCCGCGGCTCACCCGGATTTACGGGCTTTGGCTTCGGGCTGATGAATTCAGCACCGATCTGCTTGAGCAGCTCCGAGAGTTTGTCAAGGGGCAAGCGCCGCACGCGCCGACCCGCCAGCAACTCAGCCGCCAGTTGGATGCGCTGTGCGGGGTTGAACAGCGGTTCACGCTGGATCTCAAACGAGCGCAGAACATTGTCAAACGCCAGATTGAGCCGATATACGCACCCATCAAAGCGGATATGCCGCACGAGCGGTCGGGTGAGTATCATCTTCTGAACAGCCCCTTGCGCCCGGCTTTGCGGTAGTCTCTGCTTACCTGCTGCCGCATCATCTCAGCCGCTTCTTTCATTTTGGGCGCGATCACGCCTGTCAGGAACGGTGTAATCCAGCTGCTCATCTCGATCTTGTTGCCGTCGTAAAACGCAATTATCTTCTCGGTGTTGGCATTGCCCAGCAACACGTCCATGAGCTGCGTGATGGCCTCGCCGAACTGCTCCACGGCTGCTTTGGCGCTTGCGGGATCCCCGGCCTGCTTTGCCTTATTGACCACGGTTTGCGCTTTGGTAATACCCGCGACAGATCTGTTGTACTCCTTGACGATCTCCTCCGGAGCGATGACAATATCCAATACATCGTCGCCGAGTTTCAGCTGCTCGGTGATCTTAATGGTTCTTCTGATCTCATACATGTGTTTATCCTCCTACGAAAAAAGGGAGCGGTGTCTGCCCGCTCCCTTGCCTTGCTTCTCGGCTTACGTTGCCGACGTGACGGTCGCCCGCCCGGCTTTCTTGGCCTTGTTTGTCGCCGTCTCGATCTCAGCGATCACGATCTGATTGCCGGTCGTGGCCGTGATGTCCGCCGAGCCGTCCCATGCCGTCCAGCCCGTGGTCAGCACCGCATCAAACAGCGGCAGATCGACGCTCGCGCCGGTCTTGTACTTGTAGCTGTGCGACGCCTCGACCGCCGGGTTAACGTAGATCGCCGTATCGCCTGTGCTGCCGCCCGCTACGCTTACAACGGTGAGCGGTTCGAGGTAGATGCCAGCCAGCGCCTGCGGAGCCCCGTTGCCGTGGATCGCCACGCTGATCGCCGCGGGCTGATTGGCCGCTCCGCCCGATTGCGTGATATTCGCCAGTGTCACCGGCCACACCAACAGTGGCACGTCGTTCTGGGACACGCGCAACTTAGTTTTGCGCGCTGCGCCGAATCCATAACGAACATCATCGCTATAAATGTAATCCTGCGCCGCGTTTCCGGCTACGCGCACACCTGTCAGCGTCGCGATGAACTGCCCGCCGGTGACCTCCGTGCTGCCCCAGCCGCCGTCACCGAAATGCGATGCCTGGTAAAGCACCTCATTCAGTCCTTCGGCGAGATTGGAGAAGCCCGCACCGAGTTCTGCGTACGTCTCAGACGCTTCGCCCGGCGTGGTGTCGATTTCAAACTTGTAGTGGTAATTTAAAACAATTTCAGGCAATTTGCTCACACTCCTTTAATGTGGAATCTGACCGACAGTATGCTGCCGTACAGCCACTGCCGCGTGTCACTCTCTTCCCTGCCGACATAATTCGGCGGTGTGGCCGTCTCGATGCTGAGTATCTGCCAGTCGTCCGTTTTCGGATACTCCCTCGTTTGCGTCAGCCCCGTGTGAATGGCCGACAGCGCCGCCGTGAGCGTCTGCAGGTTGCTGTGCTTGCCGTTCAGCACAACGCTGATTTGATACGTCGCACCGCGGTCAAAAAACGAATCAGCAGGCGCACCGGGGCCGGGATAAATCGCCAGCCCGTTCTCGGTCGGCATTGAGCCGTTCGCGATTTCCGTGTATGGCGCAGCATGCGTCACGGCCAGCTGCTTTACCGCTGCAAATACCTGATCAAACACAAGCTACACCTCCGACATCGCGATTCTATCAAGTATACGGTTATACTTGGCATGATTCTCCGCGTAACCCCTGTGCGCCCACAGCAGCGACGCGTTCGGGTTGGTGTCCTGAGACGGCGTACCAGTGTAATACATACTCCTTGCATATGGTGTATCCCACACCAGCTCACCCTCTTCCGGACGGCTTGCGCGAATCGACGAGCGGATCAGCTCGCCGGTGTCCTCGCGCGCGTAGTAGTTGGCGTCTTTGAGCGCCTCGTTAGCGACCGCGGCAATGCCCTTAGCACTGGCCGCGTACACCCGCTGCATCAATGCCGCCTTGTCGAAATGAAACTCGATTGTGAAGCCGTCAGGCATTTAAATCAGCTCCAGTTCGTAGTGGTGCGGCTGCCGCGCGTCACAAAGTGGCTCTGTGCCGCCCACCACCGTGTACGCCGAGCCTCCTGTCCTGCTGATCTGGTCGCCGATCGCGAACGTTGAGCTGCGCGGTGAGCTGTTACGGCAGTCGAAAAACATGATCGCCGACAGCGCTATCTGCTTGTTGTCCTTACCCATCGTCATGCGCGACGTGGGCTCAAAGCGCACGTGTGACAGCGCCCGGCTGGACGGCCAGGTGCGTGTGCCGGCATCGTTCTCTGTCGGCTTGCCATACTTCTGCGTGGCGCTATGCGGGAGGAGGTAAACAGGTATTGGCCTAGCCATAAACGACGACCCCCCTGTACATGAGCCCCGTGCGCCGCAGATACCCCGCGACCATGGGCGACACCGGCATGCCATCGACCGTCTGAAGCGCCGACGCACCAGCGTTACTCGTGCTAAACTTACCGATCGACACGCTTTGCTGATTCGCCTCCGCGCCAAAGCCCTCCACAACGGAGAGCCCGCCCTGAGCGAACATTGTCTGCACCTGCGCACATGCTGCTTTTTTTACAGCCGCTTGCACATCCGCGTCGAGGGCGGTCAGGCCCCCGGCAATCGGTATGCGGTCCATTGTCAGCCTATCGATTATTTCGCTCGCGCGATCCGCCAATTCGGCAAATTCGGCGTCTGTGAGTGTGACACTGGGGGCATAAGTTGTCAGATCTGTTTTCGCTATGTACGCCATGCCGGGGGCCTCCTTCCCAGTTTTGTTTTAACCAGCGTTCACCGTGATGTCATCGCTGCCCAGCCCGATCACGTAGCCGTCAGCGTTCAGCTTGACCACCGTGATCTTGTCGTGGCCTGCCGTGGGCGTGATGTCGTCGCCCGTCTCGATGTCGAGCCACGTTGCGTCAGGCACGTCCATGTACAGCAGCGCCGGCGCGGTCGTTGCAGCCGTTTTGTACTTGTATGTGCCCTCGCCGGTGATTGCGATGTCGCTGTCACCGGCTGCTGTGCCGCCCGTCGACGCCACCGTCACCGCGGCCAGATACTTGGCGCTGATCGACGTTTCGATCGCGCGCACCAGCACCTGCTTCGTGTCCGGATCCGCGCCCTGGTCAATCGTCAGACCCAGATAGGCGCACAGCTGTCTCAGCTCCGCGGGCGTCATGCGGTCGATCAGCGTCAGCACATGCTTGCTGTTGTCCACCGCGTAACTGTTTGCGGTGAAAAAGGCGGTGTTCACGCCCGAAGCCACAGCAGCGACGCCGTTATAAAAATCGACCTCGCCCCACGTCATGTTATGGTTCTCGTTGTCCGCGTAGATTCTCGGCATTAGCCCTCGCTCCCTTCTTTGGTCTTGCCGCCCTTGCCTTTCGGCTCTTTGGGCGGCTCCGGAGGCGCCTCTTCAGACACCTCATAGCCCTTGCCGCGCATCCAGTCCGCGATGTAATCGCTGTCGGTTTTCCCGACGCCGTTTGTAAACTGAACGCCAGCCGTCACCCCGCCGTAATTAGCGACAGGGGCTTTGATAATATAAGGCATAGTCCCCTCCTTACGAGATCTTGACTTTGCGGAGAGCGCCGGCCGCGCGCGTAGCCTTGAGCGCCACAGCGGCAACCATCTCGACCTCGCCCGTCTTCACCGCACCCGGGGCGGTCATGTTGGGCAGGTAGACGTCCGCCACGTTTGTGCCCGCGGGAGAAACGCCGTGTACGCCGTCCAGCGCGAACCGTGCCGCGTAGATGGAGGTCTCGCCGTTGGCCGTCGCGATGATCGGGTTGGAGGTGCCGGCCTTGTCGCCGAGCGCCACGAGTGGAATGCCCTGGTACTTGGTGACCGGCTTGCCGAACGCGTCCACGTCGCTGGTGGAGAAGAAACCGCTCCGGCGTGCGATGCCGCTCATGATCGCGTGCACCGCTTTGTTCATCATGAGCGCGGACGGGGGGCCGTCGAGGGTCGAGAGCCACTTGTCCAGCGTGTCCATGAACAGGTTAAAGTTGGTCGTGATGTTCGCGCTGGTGGACAGATCGATTGCTGCCGCCGGCACGTGCTCCGTGGAGCTGCCCGTGATGGCCTTGTCAATGCCGTCGAAGTCCGTGGCCACCTGCCCCGAATCGCCATTGATGAACATGTCGGCGAACTTGGCGCGCGACGCCTCGATCTTCTGCGCGGTCTGGAACTGGATGTGGTCGACAACCTGCTTCTGGGCGTTTGCGATCACGCGGTCGACCTGGAAGCTGCCGCCGAAGATCTTGAGGTTGACGGTGTACTGCGTGGTTACAGCCTCCTGCGCCACGAACTCGGCGTTGATCGCCCTCGATGCGGCCGTCGCGAGCGTGGTCACGCGGTTGTAGCTGTAAGCCAGTGTCACACCGCCCTGAGGCATCACCGTGTTGTCAAACGGCAGCGCCTCCAGCAACGGAGATTTCCGGAATTCGCTGATCACATACTGCGTCAGTTTGTTCTGACTCAGCTCCTGAGCCTGTGCAAGGGTAATAGGCATATTGAATTACCTACCTTTCGTTTATTGTTTTGTTGTGGGATAAAGCTGCGCCGTAATATCGTCGGCCAGCGTCCGCTCACCAGAGCCGCCGGGATTCTGATTCATCCCGGTGCTGCCGGGCGCACCTGTTTGGAACGCCCATTTTTCGCTCTCTTTGAGCGCCTTGATCTGGTCGTCATAGCCCACAAGGTTGTCACCATCGAGAGAGATTTTCGACGCGTCGAGCAATGCCATAACAGCTTTGGTATTCACAGCGCCATCTTTTATGAGCCGTGTTTCGAGCGTGCTGTTGAGCTTAACCTTTTTAAGCTCCGCCTCGTACTCTGTTTTTGCCGTGGCGTTTTCACCCTGAAGCCTCGTGATTTCAGCCTGAAGCCCCGCGGCGTCAACCTTTTTCAGCGCCTCAAGCTGGCCGTCGCGCTCTGTTACTGTCTCTCCGAGTTTTTTCTTTTCCTCGTTCAGAGCGTTGAAATCTGCACGGGCCACAAAGCCCTTGCCAATCTCCTTAGATACCGCCTTGTCAATGTCGTCGGTGTAGCTATCACCGAGTATCGTTTTGAGCCATTCCAACATGTCAACCTCCAAACCGCTATCCTTGATCGCTGCCGATATTACTCGGAGCTCCGGCCAGTCCCGGTATTGCGGTACGCATATTGTTCTCCGTGCGCCCGGTTAATTTTGGGTATAAAAACAGCGCCTTGAGAGCGCCGCGTTTATATCAGATACAAGCTGCTTCTTTCCACGCCTCATAAATTTTAGGGCCCTGCCTGGCGATCCAGTCAACCATTTCCTCGTTCTGCGCCCATGCATTCGTGTCTCCTGAGTTCTGAGCCAGCCCGCTCTCAAACAGAAAAGCGTGAACTATTTCATGCCGGAGATTACAATTGCGATACGGAGCCATTGTTTTAGGCTCTTCGTGCTTATAATCTCTATGGGTCGCAAGATCACAAAGCACGATTTCCTTCGCATAACCATCGCAAAAGCCTACAATGTCACGGCTTTCAAATTCTGGCTCTTCGTCATATTTCTTAACGATTATGGCGTAAGGCATTCCAAGCACATTGATCTTTTGTAACTCTGTCATACCCCTGCTTTCCTCCCTGCCCACGAGGCACTCGAAGCCTGCGACCGTCCGAAGCCGTAAACCTGCTGCCTGTCCGAGCGCTTGGTGCGTCCGCTCTCTTCGAGGAACGCTTTCAGCTTAGCTTCTTTCTCTTTCAGCTTCACCCGTGCGGTCATCAGTGTCTGTTCATCGCCTATTTCCTCAGCGGCCAGTATGCGGCGTTTCTGTTGACGGATATCCCGCTCAAGCGCTCGTTGCTCCTGCGCCTCCCGGTATGCCCGCTCGTTCTCATCCATATCGTACGGCTTATACGTCTGCTCGCTCAGCCCCTCGAAGAACGGATACATGTCATGCCTGCAGTTGATGCCCTTGAGGCCGTCTGCGGTCCCGTAGCCCGTCACAGCGGCGAGATTCGGATACTCGGCGGTACTTCCGTCGACGCTGTAAATCTTGCCCTGCCATTCGGCGTGTGAGGGCCGTGCGCCGATGTGGCTCGTCACCTCCACAAGATTGCAGCCCCAATCCCGCGCACGCTGTAGCTGAATCTTGCCCGCAGTCTGAGTGGAGCTGGTGAGTATAGCACGCCGCACAGCGGTGTCAATCTGGTAGTTGATTGTGCGCCCCAGCTTGTCGACATACTTGACACCAGTGATCCCTTTGTCGGCGAGGTTGCGCACAGCGGTCCGGATAGCGTCGGTATAACTGCGCACGCCGAGACTCGTTTCGAGATATGCCTGGTTCACGATCTCGAGGAACGCGTCCGACGCGCTGGCGATGGCCACGGTATTTACGAGGTTGAACACCTGCCGCGCGTTCGTGATCGCAGCGTCTAGTATCTGCTGAACGCTGGGCGACGCCTTGAGCGGGCTCGCAGCGGTTTGCAGCAGCCCCTTGTCAAACGCCCGGGCATAAACAGCTTCGTCATACTCGACGGCCTTGTAACCGGCCTCGATAAGCGCTTTGGCAATCTCCTTTTCGGCGACTCCGGAATACTTAGCAATCAGCTTCACGTTTTCAGCCCGTAGCACTCCCAGTTGATTCAGCTTTTCCACCTGCCATGCCGCCATGCCGGATATCGGTGCGCCCTCGAGTGCAGAAAATCGCGACGCGACGCTCAGCAGCAGATCGCTCTCGATACGCTGATACAGCTCCAGCAGCTTAGCCGCGATCTCCGTTATCTGTTCCGGCGACAGCATCAGGCACCACCACCGAACAGATCAGGCGTCGGAGGCGGCTCAGGTTTGCGCGCCGCGATCTTGTCGACAAGCTCCTGTGCACTTTTCTCATCGAGGTTCCGCGTGATCATAAAATACTCAACGTCGTCAATGATGCCAGCGGACTGTTCCCGCATGGCGCGGTTGGCCTTGGCCTCAGTGTCCTCGATGATCGAATCATCAAAGTTGATGCTGACCTCTGCGTCGGGGCTTTTTCCGCCGAGAAACAGGACGGCACGCACCATGTCTGTGAGCGCTTTGTCCAATATGATCTCGTCTTTCTGCACCCGACGGAACAGCTTGCTGTTCTGGGATATCACCTGCGTCGCCGTCGTGACGTTGTCGCCGTCGAACTTGTAATATCCCTTGCCGAAACCACACTTTTCGGAAAGAACGTCGAGGGCCGTCTGAATGCCTTTGATGTGATCATCTACGCGCAGATCCATGTTGCTCTCGGTGATAGGTTTCTTGTCGCCGTCCACCCTCGGTATGCCGTAGAACACGGTATCGTTCGTATCAAATATGGGCACAAGTTCGCCACTCACAGGGGTCGGCTTCAGCATCGTATCATCGACAAAAATACGTTTTTTGCCCAGCTTGAACTCGTTGAAAAAGCTGTCATACGCAAGGTCGATCATCTGTAAGTCGTCGATGCTGTTGGCGTACACCGATATACCCATCGGGTTGGCTATGTCGATGTTATTCGCAATATTCGGTGTGATGATCTGGTACAGCGGTGTCGCGCTGCCTGTGCTCCACTGGGGCAACACGCCCGCAGGGAGTGCCAGCGGGGCGCCCTGCTTGTCGAACAAGTCATTATAGACTACATACTTACCGTTTTCGATAAGATGCCGGTTGACGTATGTCTGCTCATCGTCACCCGAGGAGAGCCTGCTGGCAAATGCACATTCGGTGATGTTGCCGTTACGCCAAGAAAGCGGCCATACACATGACGCGGGTATGTAGTCGATCCGGACAACGTCGTTCTCTTTGAATTCGACAAAAGCCCCTGTTCCGAGAGCGTTGGCCAGCTCCACCAGCTGATTGCCGCGCACCCAGAAATTATTATCATCGAGCACGGCGTCAAGATACTTCTGCAGCTCTGCGCCGCCCGCGACAGCGATCTCCACCTTTTCGTTCAGCAGCAGATCCGCCTTATCCTCGGAGACCTTCTTCGCCATGCCGAGCGTTTTGCGTGTGCACGGCACAAACTGCTGACCGTTATAAACCGTGTAATCGTGGAACTTCGCCTTGCCGCCATACCAGTTAAGCCACTTTTCGATATTCGAATACCAGTCGCTGGAGAGAAGGTTCTTATGTCCGAGCTTCTCGAGGAGCTTTCTGATTTCCACTTGCATCACCGCCTAAAATAATCATGTCAAGGATCTGTTTCTGGTATCTCTCCGTGCTATACTCCTGCGCGTCGATCGAATCTATGTTGGTCGAGCCGTCGTCCAGACGCGTGTCCTCCAGCTCGTCGGGATCCCACAGCGCCGTAGAAAACGCATCAATAGTGTGCACGCAATGCCGCATCACCCTGTAACGCGGTTTCGGCTTTATACCCATCAGTGCCTCGTAGAATCGTATACGGTCAATAATCGGTCCCTTGAGTGCATTGCGCACCGGGACACCGACCCCCGCTTTTGCGAGAGCATTACGCACACCGCGGATAAGCACCGGCTCCGCGTTGTCCGCGGATATCTCGATTACCTTGTAGCCGGCTGCCTGCTGCTTCTTGACGAACGCCACCACCCAGGCATTGAGCTGGTTGGGATCCATCTCTTTCTTGCTGTAATCCTCGTCCAGTGTGGCCACACCGCGATAACCCGGCTCGATGCCAGTGCACTGCAGTGCGTGGCCGCTCTTGTTGCCTCCGAAGTCAAGGCCGATTGTGCAGAATGCCGCCGGCGGCGCTTCGTCGATGGTGAAGGCCTCCGGGTTGTCCGCAAACGCGCGATAGATGAGCCCCTCGGCCGCTTTACGCCTACCCTTGATGTCGCGCTCGTACCAGACGCTCTGCTTGTCGTACGTCGCGATGGTCTTGCGCAGCTTCTCATCCGACACGCTCATGTTGTCCGCGATGGTGAAATGGCCGTAGTTGTAGCCGTATTTCTCATTGGCCGCCTGCTGCGCTTCGTGGAACGCCAGCACATCCACATAGTACCAGTGCCCCGGCGCTTTCGGGTTGAGGTCGTGGAATATCGCGCGGTCGTCACTGGACAACGTCCGATCGAACACCTCTTTGATAAAATCCTGATGGCACAGGTTGGCCTCGGTGACGTACGCCATGCCGTACGTGTTGCCCTGGATTAGCTTGTTGTCGCCCGCTTTACCGCCACCGGACACCAGGATGATCTTCTCGCCCGCCGGTGTCTGCACGTACAGGCAGTCGCGGTTTTTGTACTTGCCCTCTTTGCACCGACCGGAGAAATAGTTCAGCAGCCCGAAGCCGTCGCAGTCGAGTATGTTCAGCTTGGCCGTGGCGATGGACACACCCGCTACCAGGTGCAGCTTGTTGGGGTGCTCTTCCAACCGCCGGCAGAACGCCATTGTGGTGAGCACGTTCTTGCCGCCCCGCTTGCCGCCCTCCGCGACGTTGAACCAGCTGCGCAGCGCCCTATCATAAAACGCCTTTTGATTGGCCGAGAACGGAGCCTGCTTATTCATAATCTTCCAGCCTCCGGTCAGGCGCAGGCGCGTTGATGATCTTCGTGATCTCCTTGAGTCCCTCTTTGATCGCGTCCATATCCGCTGTGATGCCGTGCAGCTTGTCCTCCGTCATCTTTACGCGGCGCTCTTCGAGAGCATAATGCTTCGCATCGTAAGCTTGCTTGTGTTTGTCCATCGGGTTCATGGTGAAATACCGCTCAAGGAAATCGAGGCTCTTCTGCCGGTCGACCAACTTGATGCTGGCTCCGTCGCGCCCGATCTTCACCTGCTGGACAACAGCGCCGTCCACTTCACCGTGCTCCTTGAATCGAACAGTATTCACGGTCTTCATGATTTTCTTAGTGGTTTTCTCTCCCGTTTCGGGATCCTCCACTGGTATCTCAATAGGCCCAAACGGCCCCATGACTTCTACCTCTTCGCGCCCCCACTCCACGAACGCCGACATATCCGCAAACGCGATGCGCATGTGCATCTCAATCACATCGTCGGCCTCGGCCAGAAACATCTGCCGCTTGATGGTGCGGAGCCTTTCAATCTCAGCCTGCACCGCGGGCTTTTTCATCATCTCACACGCGGCCATGCGCGCGGAGCCGTGAGTGCTGTAGCGCCCGGTCATCATGGCAGCCTGTGCCCCGACCGGGTTGGCGACGAACGCCGCGCAGAAATCCTTCTCGCGCTCGGTCAGTTCTTCGTTAGCGCTGATACCCTCGGCCGCTTTGCGGTTCGTTGCCGCGCGCCGCTTGCGTTGCGTTGCACTCGTTTGCAACGTTGCACTATCGCCGTCCCAGTTGCCGCGCTTTTTCCACGACCGGACAGTGCCGTCGGACACGCCCAGCTGAGTGGCGATTTCTTTCAGCGGCATCCGCCCGCCCGACTCCTCGTACAGCTTACGGGCCTGCTCTCTCGGCTCCATCCAACGACTCACCACCTCCGCCGGCGTTTTTATTCTGGGTAAAGAAAAGAGGTCAGGTGTGAAAAGTTCACCTAACCTCTGCTTTTGGTGCCGTGTTCATAAACTTGCTGGCATTCAACCGGTGCAGGCACCAGTATCAGACGGCATCCAGCGATGTGATTTGGTTTTGAGAGAGCCGCTTTGCATTGACCCTACTCTCTCGACTGTACCCATTATACCACTTGACAGACCCCTACTACTGCAAACTTTTTAGAAAAAAATTTTTAAATGCCTTTCCGATTGCGCCGAACGACTTGAAAATGGCGGCATTCAACTCCGCCGTCGCTTTCGCTATCCGGCATTTGTGGCACCCCACCGTATCATACATGCGCTCAAGCTGTTCATCGGTTTCGCACCACGCTGCCTCTGGACATCGACGGCAATCGTATCTGCCCGGATCGAATTTCTCTGGCTCAAACATCAGAACCTCAGCCCCCTCTCCTTGGCGAAAGTCTTTCGTGCCAATGCCAGCCACCCGTAAATGCTGCGTTCGCTGGCGGGTATGTTGATCTCAGCGTGATGGACGCGCTCTGATATTTCGCCCTTCTCCGGATCCCTGTGCGGATCCACCATGTAGACCATCTTGAGCGCCTTCATCATGCTGCTCCCGGTATGGTTTCCAAAGCTCTCGAAAAAGGCAATCGTCTTCTCCACCGCGTCCAGATCCTGCAGTTCTGCAACGCGCTCGGCCAGCTTTAGCTCAAAGCGGTTTATTGCCTCTTCGGTCGGGCTTGACACTTCGCCCTGCTGCCGCCTCTCCTCACGCTTTTTCTGCTCCTCGATCACCTGAGCCATGATCTGCTTTTTCAGCTTATCGCTGCCCCCTGTCAGGGCGTAATACTGAAAAGCCGCTGTTGCATAATCTCTGATATGTGACTTCCTCACCTTGCAATCGCCCCCCAACATATGGTATGATGAATTGACAAGATACACCATTCCGTAAGCCGTCGAGGGGACGGCTTTTTTTTTTTGTTACAGGGCGTCGTTCAAATTATCAAGAATGCTCTCGGCTTCCGACAAAACGCGATGAATGTCCAGTATTGCGGCTTCCATGCAGTCAACAGGTTTGCCTGGCGCTGGGTCAACGGGCCGCGGCCCGATAATCTGATCCCGCGCACGGCAAGCTTTTCCCGCGCACGGCAAGCTTTTCCCGCGATCCGCGTTGCTTTGTCGAATAACTCGCTAACCTCAGTTGTTAATGTCGGTTTAACTCCGACCGCTTCGTGCCCCGGGCACGCTGTAGAAGTGTTGCACACGTTCATCATTTGATTTGTCCTCCTGTTTTTTATTTGTCCCGGCAATGCCGGTGACTTTGATCTTCATAGCTTCCCCGCCCCCATCCACACAAGGCACCAAAGCGCCATCCATTCGAGTATGCTCATTAGGCACCCTCCCCGTAGAACACAGCGAATATGTCCTCTTTCTTGATGCTCAGCACCTGCGCGATTCTCTCTGCGACTCTCGGCGACGGCCTGCTTTTACCGCTTTCGATGTAGTTGTAATGCCCCTGTGATATATTGGCGGCATCAGCAACGGCTTGCTGAGTCAGGTTGCGCGCCTCGCGGATTCTGGAAAGAATAACTCTCATGATTCAATGACCTCCTGCTTTGCGGCCCCATAATAGCCGCCCGATCCAGTACGGTAACCTTACTGACAATCGGAGCGGGCGGAAATAAAACACATACTTTTCAGCTACGCCATTTTTATCTTTGGCGTATCGAATAACCTTACTTACCATCTTCTCTCTGACCTCCTTCTCACTTGATATCTTGCTATGGGTGTCGTACACTCTACCCATGCTGATTGATTCTTTAGCCCAGTGGGCCGATGCCGCCAAGTCGCTCTCAGAACGCGGTTATGCCCGCTGGCAGACACAGTTTGATATCGACGACCCGAACGGCTTTCATGCGCGGTTCATGGTGCCTGACGACTCCGCACCCCGTGTGCAGCTCGTGACGTTTAACGCCGAAGTGCGGGACGCCATGATGCGGTATAAGCCTTGATTAACCGCCACGCTGGCCTCCACTCTCAATGTGCTCAATGGCTCTCTTTGTTGCCTCCTGCAGCGCAATAAATGCTTCGTCACTGCCGCCGCTATCCGGATGCATCTGCTTTGCCAGTGTCTTAAATCGAGCGCGCACGTCCTCCACACTGGTCGGGATGTTGTCAAAGCCCAGTGCCTTGAAGTATTCCGGTACCACCACGGGAGGCGGCAGAAACTTCATGCCCTCAAGCCACGTCTGCAGCTCGTAGATGCCCCGCTCAGCCATCCGTGCAAGGTCCTCAAGGCTTATCACCAGTTGGGCGAACACGTCGCTGCCATAGGTCAGATTGAAACCTCTGGCCTTCGCTTTCTCGACGCTGTGATCGAAGCGGTACAGCTGACCTTTGTATCGGAACTCGACAAACGCCATATGCCGCGTCCAGTCGTAGTTATACTCCGTTGCACCGAAGCGCTCCATCACCCGCGCCAGCTTGCCCTCGTACATCTCCGGGCTGGCGTATTGCTTTTTAGTCGCCACGCTCATTTCCTCCTGCTCGTTATTTTCTGTCAGCCGCCGAAGAATTTCTGCGTTTCACGGCTGATGATAAACGGCTCCGGCTCCGGCTTCTGTTTCTCCTGACACTCCGTACAGACATCCATCAAAACGCCATCGATGTACTGCTGCACCCAGCCCGCTTCCTTCATGGCCTTGCGCGCTGCCTCCTCGCTCCACTCCCGTTCCAGCGTATCGCCGCAAAGGTCACACGTCGGATCGCATCTGCCGTCAAACTGCTCAATGCTCATGCCGCCTCTCCTTTCACCTTCTCAATCCTCGCTTTCAGACTCTCGATCAGCCTGTCCTGCGTGGCGCTCTTGTCGCCCAGCGCAGCCACCACGTCCTCGTCGCGCCCGCCCTCCACAACAAGGTGGTGAACGATCACCTTCTGCGTCTGGCCTTGCCGGTGCAGCCGCTTGTTAGCCTGCTGGTACAGCTCCAGGCTCCAGTTCAGCCCGAACCAGATCACATGGTTTCCCCCGTCCTGCAGGTTGAGACCGTACGCGCACGACGCCGGATGCGCCAGCAGTATATCGATCTCGCGGTTGTTCCACGCGTTCTCCTCCGCGGGGCCGTTCAGCCGCTTTACCACAAGGCCGCTTTTGGACAGCGCTGCCTCCAGCCGTGTGAGATCGTGCTTGAAGTTGTAAAACACCAGCGCCGGCTGCCCGTTCAGCTCCTCGATCAGCTCCATGAACGCCTCGATCTTGCATTTGTGGATCTCCACCACGCCGCCCGCGTCGTCGTAGGCAGCGCCGTTGCACAGCTGCAGCAGCTTGTTGGATAAAGCCATCGCGGACCCTGCGTCAATAATGTTTTCGTCTATTTGCAAAAGCATCTTCTCCTCAAGTTCTTTGTAATGCTTCTTAGCCGTACTATCCAGAACCACCGGTATGTCGTTGTATACAATATCCGGAAGCTGTAAATAATCTTTGGCACTCATTGTGACACAAATATCACTTATGAGCCGCTGTATAGCCTCCTCTGCGCCCGGCTTCATGGCATACGTATGCGTGTAAGGATTCTTCTCAAAGTACCGCTGCCGATAGCCTTCAAATTTTCCGCCAAGTCGTTGACCTTGGTCGAGAAGGTAAATCTGCGCCCATAAATCCAAGTAACCTTGGGGTGATGGTGTTCCCGTAAGAAGCACAACGCGACTAACCATGTGACGTATCCAAGTGATGTGCTTAAAACGCTTCGAGTCGGAATTTTTAAAGCTGGTGCTTTCGTCAATTATCAACATGTCAAACGGCCAACAGTTTCGGTAGTAGTCTACCAACCACGGAACGTTGTCACGGTTTATAACGTACAGATCTGCGGGGGTATTCAATGCTCGTATACGCTGCTTTTCCGTACCGAGTACTGGCTGTACGCGTAAATGCCTCAGGTGATCCCACTTAGCAGCCTCTTTGCTCCACGTACCCTGTGCGACTTTCTTTGGCGCAATTACAAGAGGCTTGGATACGAGAAAGCGATTATACCGAAGGTCGTTCACCGCAGTGAGTGTGATAACCGTTTTCCCGAGACCCATGTCCAAAAAGTCACCGATCGCCGCGTCAGTTATTTGCCGGTGGATGTTGTAAATTTGAAAGGCATACGGTTCAAACTTCATTTCTGCATCTCCGATAAAAACTCATCCACTTTTGTTTTGCTATCCAGCACCGTCACAACAAAGCCCATTTTGCGCAGCCGTTCCTGCTGCAGCTTTTGCAGATCTGTGGAGGTCCTACCCGGGGCCTTCGTCTCAACGAACGCGATGCGCCCGCCGGGGAGACAAACCAATCTATCCGGTACGCCGTTGTTTCCGGGTGAAATAAATTTATAGGCTTTCCCGCCAATCTTCTTTGCCCCATCTCTGAGGTGTCCCTCTATTGCTGTTTCTCTCATACCGCTTTCCTTCCTCTCAATATCCGCTGTCAACATTGTCAACAATCGCGCACGTATGTAGGTGTATATAGGCGTGTTAGGCGTTTATGCGCTCGCCTGCGCTCTCTATTCTCTCTATTTTTTACTACAAAGAGAAAGTATGTTGACAATGTTGACAGTTGTGTGCTTTTGGCTTTATGCTCGACAATTCTCTGTCAACAATCCTGTCAACATTCTCAAAAAGTTTGTTGACGATGTTGACACGCCCTGTCAACAAACTCAGCCATTTGTCAACAAACTTTCGACTTTGTTGACATAGAATGTTGACACCATATTTTACAATTTGTAGTATCCACGCTGGCTGCCGTACGGCCCAAACCGTTGGTTGCTTTGATGCCGTCTCCACCCGCTTATGCCGTCCATGATGCCGTTCAGCTCCACGCTGTCTGTGCGCTTCATATATTTGAGGTCGCCGCCGAAGCACTCGCACCACAGCTCCGCAGCGCAAATCCGTGACCGCTCCACCGTCTGAATGCCCTGCTGCGAGAAGCCGCTCGCCCAGTACAGCCGCCGTGTGCTGAGGTCCCGTGTCTCCCAGTCAACGGGTATCGGCTTTGACAGGAACTCTCTGACGATGCCCTCCTTGGCGTTGCTCTCTCTGTGGGTCTCCTGCTCTGCCTGCGAGATCTGTTCAGCGTCGCCGGTCAGATACAGCGGCTCGCCCATCTGCCACGCCATGTATGCCTCCGCCCAGATCTGATCAACTTCTCCGGCCAGTTGCCGAAACACATTTTTGATGGGAGGCAGCAGCCCCACGTCCACCGGCCAGAACCGGCGGTTGCCCGTACGGTCGCGCAGGAACTCGGCGTCGTTGGTGGTGCCGAAGAACACGCAGCGCCGCGGGAAAAGATTGGTACGGCGACCGTACGGCTCGCGGTATATGTCCTCGTTGCGGGATAGGAACTGCTTGACGGCGTTCGTCTCCGACCGTGACAGGCCGTTCAACTCCCCCAGCTCCATGATCCAATAGCCCTGCACCATTTCGGCGGCCTCCTTGCCTTCAAAGGTGGACAGGCTGTCCGAGTACCAGCGCCGCCCGAGCAAGCGCAGCAGCGTGCTCTTGCCGATCCCCTGCGGCCCTGCGAGTATGGGCATATAGTCGTACTTGGTGCCCGGCTCCATGGCGCGCGCCACAGCCGCGACGAGGCTCTTGCGGATCACCGCGCGGGTGTAAACGTTGTCTGCCGCGCCGAGGTAGTCCGTCAGCAGCGTATCCAGCCGGTGCACGCCGTCCCACCGCAACGCCGTGAGATACAGCTGCACGTCGTTGATGCGCTGTTTGAACGCGCAGAGCTGTGTGGCGTCCATCAGCCGCTCCTTGCCGGATATCCAATACACCTTCTCGACATAATGGCGCAGCCCCGCGTCGTCGGTGTCCGTCCACTGCCGGCGGCATTTGCGTTTGTCCCACGGCAGCTCACCCAGCGCCAGCCCCCTGTTGGCGAATTCGTCAAACGCCAGCTTGCCTTTGAGCAGCGGGTCGTGCTCGAGTATCAGCAGTACATTGTCGGTGGTCTTGGCGGGTAGCCCGGTGGTAAAGGACTTCTGCAGCATCGCCATGAGATCCTCAACGCTCTGCACGTCCGCCTCGGGCATATCGCCGAACGCCTCGGTGGCCTTCTCGTACCGCTCCGTGTTCAGCAGCGTGCTGGCACTGGTGTCCTCCACTGCGGCCTGGCACATCGCTGTATACGACGGCAGGCGGTTCGTGGGCGTGCCGGGCGCCGCGTCGTCGTCCTGATCGCCGAAGCGGTGCAGCCGCACCATATCGAACGAGTTGACCAAGCGGCCGCCGCACGGGTCCGTGGCGTGGTGGCTGTAGAGGAATTGCGCGTCGTCGTAGATCACCGCGCCGCCTGTGGTGCTGCCGCCGGTGTAGCTGTAGCGCCCCGGTATGTCCGTTGGCTCGTAGATGCCCGGCAGCCATGTGTCCATCGCCGCATAGATGTCATAGGTCTTACAAAACGCGCCCACGACGCCCTGCTTGTCCAGCGGGTTGCCCTGCTTGGCCGCGAGCTTCACATACTGCTGCTCCGTGCCGGGGACCTGCGGCCATTCGGCGACGTTGTGCCAGTCCGTGTACATAGCCAGCACGGCGTCCACGTCGATGAACGACTTATCAGCTGCGTGGTACACGTATGTGCTGTCAGCGCTGCACGACGGCCAGTACATCAGCCGCGACGCTTCAAACGTGGACGGGTCGCACAGCTCAATGCCGATCAGCTTTGCCATCATGCGCGCCACCGGTTCATACTCGTCAGCGGTGCAGCTTCGGAACATCGGCACCAGCACGCGCAGCCGCGGTGCGGCCTCGTGGTGCTTGCGCGTGGAGTACACGCAGTATCCGCACCCCAGCCCCTCAAGGCGGCGCAGCACGTCCTGTGTGCCGCCTGCGGGCACATTATCGAGGTCGAGTGTCAGCACATCGCGGCTCACCACGGCGTTGGCCTTGCGGCGCTGACCACTCAGCACACCCGCCACGAAACCACCCACGTCTTTGAGATCGTCCTGCTTGCCCTTGGGCAGTGCGAGGTACTGCTGCAGCGTCTCGGTGCCTCTCACGGCTGTCCGCAGGCGCTCCACCAGCTCCGACCACCACAGCGATGATGCGGGCCAGTTCGTGGACTTGCGGCTGTTGCCGATGGAGATGGTTATCTGTCTGTCGTATGTCATATCATTTACCTTTTTGCCGTATTATGGTATACTCTCACATATTTGAACTGGAGGATAAACTAATGAGAATCAATCTTTTCTTGGACATAACTCATGGAACACAGGGAGAATACCATTGCGCCCGCCTGATAAAGGATTTTGATTCGGATCTCCGCCCCATGGTTGGCGATACCGTCGTTGACGAGGGCTTAGATGGAGCCGACGTTACAAAAGTAACCCTGGATTACGCCAACGAAGTTTGTGCAGTGTATTTAAACGGACCAACTATCGATTCAGAAGATCTAAGCAGCTGTATCGACGATCTAGTAAAATCGGGCTGGTATCTAATTTTTAATAAACCCACCGAACACATAGAATAGACTGTTACTCTTTTTTATAGTAGTCAGTCGTGAACCCGTCCGCCCTCAGTAGCAGTCCCGTGGCCCACGGAATCGGCTCGCCCATGAGATTGCATATACCCATCAAATCATCAAACCCGGCACGGTCGACAGTGTCGATCACAACCTCGTCATGGATATGCATCACGATCTCATACCCTGCCGCTGTCAGTCTCTGCATCGCCACGGCCAGGCAGTCGCGGGCGATGGCCTGCACGATGTTCTCCACCAGTTTGCCGCCGTACGTCTCCTGTTCGCCCCACTTCTTGGTCGTCTGGTCCATGCCTTGAAAGTGAACGCTGTCGTTGCCCCAGCGGTTGGGCGCGAGGAATGGCTTCACATAATACAGTTTTCGTCCGGACGGCAGCGTGATCGTGAGGAAGTCCTGCCCGGTGCTGTAATCGCCCTCACGACTGAATATGACGCCGTTGACGCCTGTCTGCTGGCACGTGCGCACCGTCTGCACGGCGGCATTCTCCACGGAGTACCACAGATCCACGATGCGCTTGTTGGAGTCCCGCCAGCGCCGGACGATCTCGGGGTACTCCTCGGGGTCGATCTGTTTGTTGACGTCCATCTTCTCAAGCGCCCCTGCCGCGCCCTGATAGCCGAGCGCCAGCTCCGCCACCTTGCCGCGCTGCCGCAGATCCTTGTCGACCTGCTCAAGCGGCACACCGAACATCGCGGACGCTGAGGCTTCATATATCTTGCCGTGCGTCGCGAATACCTCCTGCCGCCACTGCTCCCCCGCCAGCCACGCGATCACGCGCGCCTCAATGGCTGAGAAGTCCGCCACGATGAACGTGCGCCCCTCGGACGGAATGAACGCCGTACGTATGAGCTGGGAAAGCGTGTCAGGGATATTGCCGTATACGATCTTGAGCGTGTCGATCTTGCGAGCCTTCGTGGACTCGCGGGCGTGGCCGAGGATCTTGATATAGTTGCGTGGGAGGTTCTGCACCTGGACCAGCCGCCCCGCCCAGCGCCCGGTACGATTCGCGCCGTACACCTGCAGCAAGCCGCGGGCGCGGTCGTCGTCGCAGATCACATCGCGCATGGCGTTGTACTTTTTGACACTGGTCTTTGCCAGCTCCTGCCGGATCTCCAGCACGCGTTTGACAGCGTCGTTCTCAACGTCGCCCGCGAGAATTGCCTTCACGGTGTCCTTGCGCAGGTTATCCAGCTCCTCGCCGGTCTCGCCTTCGTACCAGTCCAGCAGCTGCGCGACGCTGTTCGGGTTATCCAGCCCTGTGAGGCCGAGCGCTTCTTTTTTGAGTTCGCCGGTCACCTTTTCGTACACAGCCAGAGCGCTCTCCACCAGCTCCCGGTCGATGCGGACCCCGCGCGTGTTGATCACCTGATCCAGCTCCCAAAGTCGCTGCTCGTTCTCCGGCACCGGGAACGCAGACAGCAGGCGCTCCACCTCCATTTCCGTGCGCACGTCCTGCTTGCAGTAGTCTTTGAACAGCTGCCACTTGTCCGGCTCATGGTTCGGCAGCGTCCGTGTGCGGTTGCCGTTGTTCTTCGTCGGCTTGCAGGGCACGCAGAACGTCCGTATGAGGCTCATACCGGTGGACAACTTGCGCTTATCCTGCGGAAGTCCTATGGCCTCGCCGATCGCGCCCAGGCTGCCGCCAAAGCCGCAGTACAGCCCGTGGTGCATCGTGCAGCGCCATTGATCCAGCGGCAGCATGACGCCGAAGTGCTTGGACAGGCAGTACCACTCAAACGCAGCGTTGTAAGCGTGTTTGATCACCAGCGGGTTATTCATCGCGCCTTTGATCTGGATGGGCAGATCTTCGCCGGACTTGAGGTCAACGATCTGCACCGGCGCGCCGTTGAAGCTGTACGCCAGCAGCATCACCTCGAAGTCAGGCGACTGCACGTATTTATAGAGTCCGGATTTTTTAAGATCCACTCCGCTGTATGTTTCGATGTCGATAGAGAGATCCACCATTTGCGCCTCCGTGTAGCAGGGAGGGTTTGACCCCTCCCCACTCATTCGCACCCCTAGAAATAAGATGAATTAAATGCCCATCACGCCGCCGGCTGCCTGCTGATATGGCTGTCCTGTGATCGGGTTGATGCCTGCAGGCGGCTGCGGTGCTCCGGGGAACGGAACGACAGGCTGCTGCGGGTATGCAGGCGCGGCAGGCTGAGCCGGATAACCGGGCGTGTGCCACGGTGCCGCGGGTTGCTGCGGCGCTGCATACGGCTGCTGCGGGTACACGGGCTGAGAATAGCCCGGTGCTGCCTGCGGAGGCGGTGCAAAGCCGCCTTGCGCTCCGCCGAACGCCTCCTCGGCGCTCACGCCGCCAGCCAGCGGCTCCCCGTCGCGGGTCTTCTGCACGGGACCGAGGCCGCAGCCGATACCCTTCTTGCCACCTTCCTCGGCTTTATATGGGAAAAAGTTGATGTTCACGCGGGCATACATGCCGCTGTAGATCTCAGTTGCGTTGATGATCGGCTGCAGATTGAGATCCACGATATCCTGCCGGGTCTTGCTGCTGGCGGACATCACCCAGTGCCCTTTGCACTCGTCACCGAAGGGCATGCCGTCACTCGGACGAACGCCGTCGCCGTCATAGATCGGTACGGGGATCTGCGGAGGACGCACGCCACCCCATTTGCTGCTTGCGCCTTCGGCAATCGCGGCTTGAATAGCGGCGTCAATGCGCTGTTTTGTCGCTACGTCGCTTTTGGGGATTAACAGTGTCGCGCTGAACTTTGGGGCATCGCCCTGCCTCTTGACTTGCGGGGTTAGAAGGTGCTCGTAGCTGATTCTCACTTCACCGGTGGTGACGGTTGTCGGTTTGCTGTTTGCCATTTTCGTTTTACCTCTTTCGCTTAAATTTTAGCTCGCTTTGCCGAATGCTTCTTCGGCGGTCGTTTTGTTGGTTACGGCTTCACGCTTGTCGGTTTCGGGTGCGAGTGTCGGTTTGCCCGGCGGCTTAATGACTTGCCCGCTCAGCAGTTCATTAAATTTCGGTTTGCCGGTCAGCTTTTCCACGGCTGTCAGTGTGATCGGTTTGCGCTCATACAATAGCGCCTCGTCGTATCCTGCGTTGGTCAGCAGCTTGAACGCGGTGTCGGTGTCGGCAAATTGCCGGTTGCTCCTGCCCTCGACCGCCTTCCAGCCGAGGATCGTTTCGCCCTGCAGCAATGCAGACAGGGCATACTCTTCGAGATCGGACACCCACGCTTTGAGCGTCTGGGCACGGCGCAGTATGCTGCCGACCTCATCGTTGCTGATCAGCGGGGGCTTCATGCCGCTGAACGCTTCAAGCGCCGTCATGTTGTTGCTGCGGGCGCGGCACTGCGCTTTCGCCCGGCAGAACCGGCACCACTCCCCCGCACAGAACTCGCCCTTGCCTTCGAACGCCATCTGCGCCACCGGCTTGATACTCTCTCCCCACTCCATCAGCGCCGCGGCTGGTATCTCCCACTCGCTGGGCTCACCCAGCCTCGGTTGCACGATGCAAAGACGCACGGTGTCGATGGCATACAGCAGCGCGTATTCCTTGAGCGCCCCCAGCGCGTACAGCATCATCTGCGGGTTGGCCTCAGCGTCTACTGCCACGCCCTTGCCGTACTTGAGATCGATCACGTACAGCACCGACCCGCCGATGATAAGACAGTCGCCCGTGCCGAAGCCCTCAGGCGCAACGTGGGAGTAATCCAGCCGGCGCTCCATGATCACGTACGGCGGACTGCTGAACCCGTGCGCCTTGGCCTGCACGAACTCGAGATACTTGTCCGTGTGCTCCAGCATCTCCGGGTTATAGAGCGGACTCGCCTGCAGCTTCTTGAGCTCCGCGGTGAATGTCCGGGGACCCATCGGCGCGAAATGCTTGCGCAGCTTCAGCTCGCCGATGGAGTGCGCCAGACGCCCCTCCTCCGCGTACTCGCTGGTGCTCTCGGGGAACTGCGCCTCGAGGCAGGCAGACGGCGGACAGTTCAGCCATTTGTGCGACCCGCTGGCCGACAGTTTGGCGTGGGCACTCATATCCTCGCCCCCATGCCGCGCAGCCCCGTTGCGAACGCGCCGTACTGTTCTTTGGGCAGCTGCATCATCGACTGCACACCGAACTGCGCCAGCAGCGCGATCAGATCCGCTTGCCTTCCTGCGTCGATCAGCGGCGTCGCTGCATGTACCAGCTGATCCTGTGTGTACTCGGGCGGCGTTACTACAGGTGCGGCAGGAGCCACGGGGGCCACAGGCGGTGCTACGGGCGGCGCTATGGGCGCTGCAGGTGTGACGGGAGCCGCAGGCGCTGCCGGTGCAGCAGGCTGCGTGATTGTCACAGCTTTGTTCTGCCCGGTCAGCGCCGCGGCGAAACTGTTGAGAGCGGCAACCAGCTCCGGGGCTTCAATTGTGATCGTGATCTTGTTCATGTGTTTCTCCTCCTCTTATATTGCGTGCGCCGTGTATTCGCCGTCTTTCGGCTTCACGGGCATTATGATACCTGTGTAATAAAGCGTTCCGTCTGAGCCGCAACCTTTGAGCAGGATGGGCCCGATCTGCGATTCAGTATTGAAGGATAGGCGGATTAGAGATTGGTCGCACAGCCCAGCAGCTTCTAGTGCGTTTCTGAGGTTTCGGGCGTCCATGTAGATGCAGTGCTCCTTCACTGGTTCGGAGATTAATTGACGGTATTTCATGTAATCGTCTTTGATTAACGGCTGTGTCACGGCCTCCCCGGTGTACACATTTTTCACGGTGACCAGATCATCGTCTACGGTGATCGTGATCATCGCCTTGGGCAGCGCCTTGACGGGCATCACCGGCATGATCACGCTCCAAGGCTCCGCCACCTTGTCGCCGTTATGTGGTAGCACCACATGCGTCATGACAAACCCGTTCAGTCCGGTAAAGCGAGCGGTCGTTTCTTCGACCTCAAGATACACGCCTGCTAGGTAAAGCCGGTATTGGTCTTTGGAAACGACCGATTTCATGGCTTTCATTATTTCGTTGTACTCTTTGGCGTACAGGGTAATCTGTTTCATTTTCTCCTCCTCTAATTGATTCTTTATAGCAATCACAGCTTTCTCCAAAATCCAAATTGGCTTTACACTCAGGGCAGGTCCAGTATTGGCGGCTCATAACTCCTCCCAAACCCATTTCGGGTTGTCCAGCATCACGCCCCCAGCCATCAGCTGCTCGCGTATCTCGCCCCACGTCACGCGCCCGATGCAGTCAAACAGCGGGAACGCTATTGTGTACGGCAGACCCTTCTCCGTCATTTCCTCTGCGACGATTCGCTCAATCGGCGTGAAGTGCTTGAGCCGCAGCTTGCCGCCGACAACGTACTTCAGCTCCACCGGCAATAGCCCGTCCACACCGATCAGGAAATCGAATCCGACCGTTGCGGGCATCTGCTGGACGTACAAGCCGCGCACCTTGCAATGATTGAGAAACCGCTGCTCGAAGGCATCTCCTATGTGCTTTGAGTTGACTGCGAGTGCTGTGGCTGGCATTGGTTGGCCTCCTCTTTAAGCAAACAGTACGTAGTGCCATCTGCCTTTATAGTCATTGCATGGAGTCGGAGATGCCTCCGGATGCTTGTTGTAATCGACTAGGTTCCAAAGACCCGCCTCAGTTCCGTTTCCGCCGATCTTTGCAAATATTTTTTCTGGCAGCTCAGATTCGCGCTCTGGGGGTATAGCCGCGCAAACTCTAAGTGATAAAAGGCAATCCGATAAAATAACGATCTCTTCAAGCGTATCAGGTAGTTTTGCCGTAGAATATGAATTGTCCATGTGTCCTCCAAAGAGGAGCCGCCCGGCTGGCTCCCCGATTTTTTCCTCGATGTTCGTTTTGCCGGGCTTGCGTCCGTTCATGGGGTGTGTTATACTGATCTTGATAAATTGCTTAGGCGCTCATGGCGTCTTTTTTCTTTTCCCTTTTGAACCCGGTAATCTGTCCGTCGTTTAGCTCCGTCACGATGCCGAGTTCCTTGTACATCACACTCAGATAACCGAGTGTCATTTTTCTGGTCGCTTTGTTCACGCTGCCCCTCCTTATCTCGCATACAGCAGATCGGCGCTTGCTTTTCGCTCATCGCCGACAACCTGCATGCAGAAATCGAAATCTGTTTTTTCTGTCGTATCGACTATCCCGTCTGCGAGAATGCTTTCCATCAGCGGCATGATCCTCTCGACGTTGCGGCGCTTGCTGTAGTAGTTGAGCACCGCCTGTGTTCGGGGCCCGGGCTTGTAATCATCCGGCACCAGCGGGTTCGCGACCCACGGCGCCCCATACAGCTCAGCGGCTGCCTGCTCCACCTCACGGCTGGCTGTCTGCACGCCGTTCTCGATACGCTTCAAAGTGCTTTCACTGATGAAAAGACGGTCAGCGGCCTGTATGCGTGTAAAAGCGGTCATGAGCCGCGCCGTTTTCATCTTTGTTGCACCTCCCATTAGCCTGTCACCTCCTCTCCTCTGTGATATATTAGGGGTAATGAATCTCCCCCTCACTTCAACCCCTCACATGCGCGGACTGCAGCCGCGCTTTCCTTTTTTCGGCGGGTTGATTGAGTTTTGATGAAAGGATATGACCGCATTTGCAAGTCCAAGTCCTTTCTGCCGCTGCCGAGTATTGAACACTTCCGCAGCTGGGGCACTGTCTTTTAACCACGTTTATGCCTCCTCCCTCTCGGTCTCTCCATCACCACCAGCACACCCATGAACACCGCAAACGCGATTATCAGCACGGCGATCCATGTAACGAAGTCCACCAGCATCTTGCCTTCCATCATCTGCACCTCTCACGTTCAAACTCTTCCTTCATTGCCGCTCTTACCTCGGCGCTCAGTATTTCACGCCATATGCCTTGACATAACCACTCGCAGGCGTAACCGCAAAGTTCTCCGTCAATCAGACTTCCGCGAATCCGTGCAGGTAAACCCCGGTGTGCGGTTTCATAGAGCACAGGCTGGCTCAATCGGAAAGCCTTCTCCTGCTTCCTTCTGGCAACCTGTTCATCGGGCGTATCGACAACCGCTACCGGCCAACCAGGCATTCTTACCGTCACAGGCATCATCTGCACCTCGCTGCGTCTCTCCACCCACGCCGCCAGCTGATCATCAGCCTCAGGCCGCGAAACGGGCCGACCGTCTGCATCAGATACCCGAACTTGGTATCGTCGATCATGTGCTTTCCGTGCCAGCAGGCGGTGCGCCCCATGTGATAGGCTTGCGTCATAGGGTTCATGGGTTAGGCCTCCTCGTTCAGCCACTTCACACAACAGGCGATACAGCTTTCCTTTTCGGGGTTCATAGCCTCGCTGTTGGCTTCGCGGCAGTCGCCTTTGCAGAAATCGTCCGTGATGTCGTACTCGTAAATGGTCTTTGCGATCTGCTCGGCAGTCATGGCCTTTATGCCGTCCAGTCTTGTGCTCATACTACCGCCGTCCTCCCGTTCTCGTTTTTCGCCGCTTCGTCCACGGCTTTGACCAGATCGTTCACGCTGCCGCCCATCAGCTCCACGGATGCCTCAACGAAAGCCTGTCCCGCTTCACCGCTCACAAGCGTGGTGTGCTGGACGGACGAGCTGCCGTCTTTGCGCAGTATGATTGTCGATTCGAGCGGTAACGTAATGGGCATCGTGGTGATCTCCTTTAAGCGATCTCTTCTGCGCTTTCGGTCAGCTCGGAGATCGAGCACCCGAGAACCTTGCACAATTTAATGAGGTTTGAATAAGTCGGCATGGTGCGGTTGGTTTCCCATTGCGCCACTGCCGATTGATCAACGCCCATTTTGTTTGCCAGTTCTGATTGGCTTAAATTTTTCGATTCGCGTATCTGGCGCAATTTCATGATTATGTCCTTTCAGTGATTGTATATTAGAATTTCTAATATGACATTACATTAGTTTTTCTAATATGTCAATACCTTTTTAGCGTATTTATTTGATTTTCTAATATGTATTTACAGTGAAAGGATATTAGCTATACTAATATGTGATTAATATGAATAGATTAGTTGAGCTTCGGCAAGAAAAGAAAATTAAGCAGATCGACTTAGCGAAAATGCTGAATGTATCACAAGGCACACTTTCCAATTGGGAAAGAGGAGTCCATGAGATAGACCAGGACAGCATGAATTTTCTTTGTGATTTTTTCGAAACCTCGACTGACTATCTCCTCGGACGCTCCGATATTCGCCGCCCTGGTGAGGTTTTCGCGGCCAGCTCCACCGTACCGTATGAAGACCTCCCGCCGGAAGTGCTTGAAAAACTTGAAAGCTATAAGTTATACTTGTTGGAGGAATATAGAAAATCCAAAAAGGAATAGGGGTATACGTATGAAGTTAAGCCGCAAGCTTTTTATTCTGCTAATCGCGGTATGGTCACTGGTAGCCCTCGGACTTATATTCTTAATCATCGTTCTTGCCAATGGCGGCACGCTTACGACCACCAATCAGGCTGCGCAATCCAATATGCAGATAGTAGAAGCACCCGAGGATAACGAGGCGGCTAAAGCGGAGCCTGCTGCTTCTGAAACTCCTAAGCCAACAGCGCAATTCCCAACTTATGGAGCCGGCACTTACAAAATCGGAGCTGACCTAGTTGCGGACGAATATGTCATATATGCAGCGGGTGCGAGTTGTTATTACGAGGTCGCCTCTGATTCATCCGGTGAATTGAACAGTATCGTTAACAACGGAAACGTCGATACGTTTACCCTTGTCACAGTAGAAGACGGCGAGTATCTAACGGTCAAAAGAGGCGGCATCTTTTCGCTGAACGAATACATTGAAGACAATCTCGACTCGATAAACCGCGTCGGTCTACGTGAAGACGGCACCTATGGTCCCGGTACGTACAAAATCGGCACAATGCTGCCGGAAGGTGAATACCGGCTTGAAAGTATAGGCGGTTCATCATACATGGCAAGGTTGGAAGATTCGCGCGGCGTTCTTGATTCAATAATCGCCAATGAGAATTTTAACGATAACGTTTATGTTACTGTCTACAATGGTGAGTATCTGGAAGTAAAAAGAGCGAACATCGTTCCGGTTACAGAATAAATCCCATTTTTCGGACACCTCAATGTCTACAATACAAGAACATAAGTTCTATTGCTTTGAGGTGTCCGCAACATGCTATCACTCTTTGAGTCACTCGAACAGCACGCGGCTGACCGTAAGATCAAACTCTACACCACTGATCTCCCCGACCCGATTAAGGGTCTGTATTTTTCGCATGACGATTTCCACGCCATCACACTGAGTAACGCGCTTGAAACGTCCCCTGAGCGCGTGACCGTACTGGCCGAGGAGCTGGGGCACTATCACACCACCCCCATCAATCTGTTCACCGCCCCGGCTCCCGTGGCCGCTATGTACGAACGCCGTGCGGTAGCGTGGGCGGCCAACGCGCTCATACCCTTGTCCTCCATCGTCGCGGCGTGGCGGGCAGGTGTACGGAGCCGCTGGGAGCTCGCGGAGTACCTGGGCGTTACGGATGAGTTCACAGTCCGCGCCTTGGAACTGTATCGCGCCCGCTGCGGCCTGTCGGTCTGTGTGGACGGGTGTCTGATCACGTTCGACTTATTGCACATTAAGGAGGGTACTGAATGGTTACAATCGGAAGACATCAATTAGCGGACGGCATATTTCGGTTTCATATAGTTTGGGACGATTCCGCGGGTAACCAGCAGTCGATAATTATCGATACAAAAGACTCGTCGCTGCAGGTTATGACAATGCTCGAACCGCCCGTAATGCTTGAAACAAATATGAATCGATTGAACGCCAATAAAAGGAGCAATTAGATCTGTGAGGGCGGTTATTTACGCGCGCTACAGCAGCACCATGCAGCGCGAGGAGTCTATTGAGGCGCAGCTGCGTGCCTGTGGTGAATACATACAGCGGCAGTCCGGATGGACGCTCACCGGCCAGTATGTTGACCGGGCTTTTTCGGCGCGGTCTGACCAGCGCCCGGAGTTCCAGCAGATGATCGTGGACGCTAAGGCGCGCAAGTTCGACGTGCTGGTGATCCACAAGCTGGACCGCTTCTCCCGCGATCGCTATGATCACGCGTTCTATAAACGCGAGCTGCGGCACGCCGGTGTCATGCTTGTGAGCGTCTGCGAGAACCTGGACGACTCCCCGGAGAGCGTCATGCTCGAGGCGGTGCTGGAGGGTTTCAGCGAATACTACAGCCGCAACCTTGGGCGCGAGGTTATGAAGGGGCTGCACGAGACGGCCAGAGCGTGCAAGCACACCGGCGGCGTGCCTCCTCTGGGGTATGACGTCGGTGCCGATGGGAAATACATCATTAACGAGCGCGAGGCGGCTGCCGTTCGGTATATCTTCGAGGCATACGTGGCCGGCGACGGGTACAGCAGCATCGTGGATCATATCCACCTGATGGGAGTTCGGGGCAAGCGCGGCGGTGTGATCGCAAAGAACTCCCTCCACGATATCCTGGCCAATGAGAAATACACAGGCGTGTACATCTTCAATAGGTCCGCCTCCAAGGATGCGTTTGGGCGTCGTAACGGTCACGCAAACAAGGCAGAGGACGACATACTGCGCATCGAAGGCGGGATGCCCGTCATTATCACACGTGAAATGTGGACCAGGGCACAGTCGCTCATGCGGAAAAACAAATCCGGCAAGCACCGCGCCAAGGAGCCTTATCTGCTATCCGGGCTGTTGTTCTGCGGCCAATGCGGCAGCGGCATGGTGGGCAGCAGCCGCGGCAATGCCCGCAGCGCGACGGAGATCCCGCGGCATTATTATGAGTGTGCCGGCAAGAAACGGCAGCGCGTCTGTGACGCCCAGAATGTCGAGCGCGACGGCATAGAGAACGCGGTAATCAAATACCTGGAGAATCTGCTGACGAAGGATAGCGTCGACGCTGTGGCCTCGTGGATAGTGGAGAATGCGCGGATGTACCGCAAGTCCGCAGCCGATGAGTCCAAGGCGCTGAACAAAGAGCTGACCGCTGCGACGAAAGAGGCGAATGCGCTACTGGATAAAATCATGAGCGGTATGGATAGCGAGCTTGCCCGGCAGCGCCTGGCCGACACCGAAGCCCGCAAGCTGCATCTCGAAATTAAACTGACAGATCTTCACGCAATCGCAGAGACCTCGGTCGGCGTCACAAAGATGGACGTGCGGCGATACCTCGCCCAGCTCAAAGGACTACGGAGCAGGCCTCGCGATGAACAGGCTAAAATCATCAGGCATTTTATTGACAGAATCGAAGTGTTTTATGATCCGGATGGAGGCGGCAGGCAGTTCAAAATTAAAACGAAACTGGACAAATTATTGAGTAGTGCGAGGATAGTGACGGAATCCCTCTCTCTCCGCCAAAAAAGCCCTTCAAATAGGGTAAGAAAATGCCGATGTATGACATCAGGCATTTTTTTATATCCAGGTACTATAAACAAAAAACAACGGCCACTCCACCACTGAAGCAACCGCCGTTAATTCTTGAGATTGTAAATCAACTAAAGCTTTATACTATCGGTCTTCGCGGAAATACGGAAGCCCCAAACTGGCAGGAGGTTGATTTTCGCGTTTTCTCCTCATGGAGACAACAATCAGAACAATGATGGTGACGACATACGGCAGCATCTTGAATATCTCCTGCGACGACCGGTTAAGTCCAGGAATGTAGAAGAACAGCCAGAAAAGCGTACCGAAGAGGTAAGAGCCCCAAATCGCGTGCTTTGGTTTCCAACGGGCAAAGATAACGAGCGCAACAGCCAGCCAGCCCAGTTTCTCAATGCCGCCGTCATTTGCCCAGGTTCCCTTAATATAATCCATGACGTAATACAGACCGCCTAGACCGGTGACGGCAGCGCCGATACAGGTAGACAGATATTTGTATTTAGTCACGCTGATACCGGCAGCATCTGCTGTACCGGGGTTCTCACCCACCGAACGAAGGTTGAGGCCTTTTCGTGTTCTGTTCAGGAACCAACTCGTGATAAAAGCCAGTATAATAGCCAGATAAACCATGAACCCGAGCGCGGAAAAGACGCCCACTCCCGAGAGAAATGGCAACGTTGCGCGAAAGGCACCACTTGTTGCCGCAACAGAAATCTGACCAACGCCGCCGGCCATACTATTCATTGCGCCGCCGAAGAAATTCGCTACGCCCGCGCCGAAAATGGTCAGTGTAAGACCCGTCACGTTCTGGTTGGCCCGCAGCGTGATGGTCAGGAAGCTATAGATAAGCCCGCCCAGCGTAGCCGCTGCCAGCGTGCTGATCAGAGCGATAAGAAGCCCGACCCAAGGTATCGGAGTTGCCGTACTTGACTCGTACCAGAACGAGCTGGCAAGGCCTGCAATACCCCCAAGGTACATGATACCCGGAACGCCCAGATTCAGATTTCCTGATTTCTCTGTCAGGATTTCGCCCATGGCGCCGAAGAGTATGACTGTACCGAAAACAATAGCGGCCTGAAGCAACGACAGAATCTGATCCATATCAGTTTGCCTCCTTTCCACGGAAAACCAGCCGGTAGTTGGTAAAGAACTCGCTGCCAAGAATGAAGAACAGAATAATGCCCGTAATCATTTGGGAAGCATAATCGTTCAAATTGAACTGTGATGCGATTTGGATCGCGCCCTTCTCCATGAACACCAGCAGCGCCGCTACAAGTATCATCGTGAAGGTGTTGAACTTCGCAAGCCAGGCCACAATGATAGCCGTAAAACCGCTTCCTCCGGCAGTACTCGTCGATATTGTATGGGATGCGCCTGCAACCGCAATATAGCCTGCCAGACCGCATATCGCACCTGAAATCATCATGGTCCGGATAACGACGTTTTTCACGTTTAATCCGATGTAGCGGGCCGTACGTTCGGATTCGCCGACAACGGAAATTTCATATCCTTGCTTGGAATAGCGCAGATAGATAAACATGATGACCGTCAGTGCCAAGACAATAATAACGTTCAACAAGTATTGCTGCCCGAATACTGGCGGGAACCATCCGGCTTTTGTCTGCTGGTTGATAATGCCTACGGAATTCGAACCAAATGGGTTTTCCCACAGAGCAACGCAAAACGACGTCAGCTGAATGGCAACGTAGTTCATCATCAGTGTAAACAGTGTTTCGTTCGTCCCAAAACGCGCCTTGAACACAGCGGGTATAAAGCCCCACACTGCGCCTGCCACACAGCTAGCAACAAGGGAGATAAGCAGCAGCGTCCAGGTAGGCATTGTCTTTCCGAAATAGATCATCACTGCAGCAGTTGCAATGCCGCCTGCAAGGATCTGCCCTTCCGCACCAATATTCCAAAAACGCATTTTAAATGCAGGTGCCAATCCGATGCCGATACATAGCAGCATCATGATATCGCGCAATGTAACCCAGATTCGTTTTTCAGAACCGAAGTTTCCTTCGAACATAGCGCTGTAGACCTTGAGCGGATTCAGTTTCACGATGGCGTATATAACGACCGCGCTGACTGCCAGCGCCAGCACAAGCCCGACAAGCCGGATAATCCATCCTTGCCAGAGCGACATCGAATCGCGCTTGACGATGCGCATCAGGGGTATTTTATTATGTTGATTCATTGTTCTCCTCCCAATTTTGTCATCATCAAGCCGACCTCATTTTTTTCCGCACCTCTGCCGGGAACAATGCCGCTGACCTTTCCGCCGCAGAGAACCAGAATCCGGTCACAGAACTCGAGCAGAACGTCCAGGTCTTCACCGACAAATATGACGGCGACTCCCTTTTCCTTCTGCTGGTTGATTAAGTCATAAATGGTGTAGGACGAATTGATATCCAGCCCGCGAACAGCGTAAGCGGTCATCAGCACAGTCGGCGCAGATGATATCTCCCGCCCGACCAGAACCTTCTGAACATTACCGCCGGATAACCTGCGCACCGGGGTGGAGAGACCCGGCGTGTTCACAGACAGCTCGCTCACAACGCGTTCTGCGAGGTTGCGCGGTGTCTTTCTGTCGGCAAAAAAGGACTTTCCGTGGCGGAACGAGCGCAGCATCATGTTATCGGTTAAGTCCATACTGCCGACGAGCCCCATACCAAGTCTGTCTTCAGGCACGAAGGACAGCTGTACACCCATACCGAATATTGCGCGAGGGTCCTTCCCGATAAGCTCAATCTCTTTTCCAGTGGCAGGATCGATGTATTTGATACTCCCCTTTTCATGGGGCTGGAGGCCGGCAATCGACTCCAGCAGCTCCTTCTGACCGCATCCGGAAATGCCCGCTATACCCAGTATTTCACCGGAATTGGCTGTAAAGGAGACATCATCGAGCTTGAGGACCCCATCCTTATCCCGAACAGTCAGTCCATCTACAATGATGCGCGGCTGCGAATCCTTGGGTTCAGGCCGGTCGATATTGAGAGAGACGGCCCGACCAACCATCATATTGGTCATCTCTGCCGCATTTGTGCATTTCGTTTCCAAACTGCCAACGAATTCTCCGCGCCGAAGAACAACGACACGATCAGAAATATCCTCAACCTCATGCAGTTTGTGAGTGATAATGACGATCGCTTTTCCATCGTTACGCATGTTTCGAAGAACTGCAAAAAGCTTATCCGTCTCCTGCGGCGTCAGAACGGCGGTGGGTTCGTCCAGAATCAGAATCTCCGCCCCCCGATAAAGCACCTTCACTATTTCTACAGTCTGTTTCTGGGATACAGACATATCATAAATCTTCTGATCGGGATTTACATCGAAACCATACATCGCGCATATCTTGCGTATCTTGTCGCTTACAGCCTTCATATCAAGACGACCTTTACCCGGCATACCCAAAATAATGTTCTCTGCCGCGGTCAGCACATCCACAAGCTTAAAATGCTGATGGATCATGCCGATGCCAAGATCAAACGCGTCCTTCGGACTGCGGATGGAAACCTCGCAACCCTCAACGGAAATGTGCCCTGCATCCGGATAGTAGATTCCGGAGAGCATGTTCATCAGCGTAGTCTTACCGCTGCCATTCTCTCCAAGCAAGGCAAGGATTTCCCCTCTGTGTATATCGAGACAGACCCGATTATTAGCCACAGTCGAACCGAAAGTCTTGGTAATGTCGCGCATGCAGATGGACGCTTTTGCGCTTTGCATAGTGGATTACCCCCTTAGAAAAGTATGGAAAGAGCCACTGTTGTGGCTCTTTCCATCTGTAAACAGTTCGTGATTAGTTGAGTTCTTTAATTCCGTCAATACGCAGTCCGAAGTACGGGGCACTGCGCAGTGTGGACTCGGCAAACGCACCATCAACGATGGCTTCGCCGCTGTCCGGAACAAAGTCGCCATCGGTATCGAGAGCGGGAGCTGTCGTGACTTTCTCGCCTTTCACAGTGAACGTATTGATATCGAACACTTTAAGGCTGCCGTCCTTCAATGCAGCTTCCACTTCCGCAACCTTTTCGGCTGTGCCGGCAGCGCAGCTTTCACCCAGCGCGGAGATCATCACAGCGCCTTCATCATAGCCCTTTGCCCAGTCGGTGGCAACTTCTTCACCATTTTTGATGCAGTTGAACACATATGTGTAATACACGCTCCAGTCGTTCTGGCAGCTGGTCAGCGCGGCGGTCGGCGCAACGGAGAGCATGTCTACGTTGTAGCCCACATTGTAAACGGTGGTACCGCTGTCCAGAAGCGCCTGGCAGGCAGAAGGAGCACCGGTGGAGTCAGCATGCTGGCTGATAATGATAGCACCGGACGCAACAAGCGCGTTGGCCGCTTCAGCCTCAGCAGTCGGGTCATACCATGAGTTGGTGTAGGATACGTCCATCACAACGTTGCTGACGATGGACTTAACACCGAGGTAGAAGCCGGTGTAACCAGACACCACTTCGTCATACGGATACGCACCGACATAACCAAGCTTGATGTTGCCGTCTGCATCCTTATTCTTGTCAGCGACCTTGCCATCTTTAACAAGTTCCGCAAGCTTCATGCCGGCGACAACGCCCGACACATAGCGGGATTCAAAGGTCATGTTGAACGCGTTTTTCAGATTCGCCAGTCCTGAAGGGCCAGCATTCACGCCAGTCATGGCGATGAAGGTCACTTCCGGATTTTCATCAGCGGCCTGCTGCATATAGCTTTGATGGTTAAAGCTGTCCGAGATAATGTAGGTGCAGCCCTGTTCGACAAGGTCGGTTGCCGTATCGTAGCAGGTTTCATCTTCAGCGATGTTGTACTTCCAGATGATCTGATCGTCGGTGAAGCCAACATTGGCAACCGCTTTGCGGATACCATCAATGTGAGAAGCATCATATCCGGAATTTTCGTCGTGAACCAGTATGACACCAATCTTTGCAGCAGGAGCCTCTGCCGGCTCTTCCGTTGCGGGCTCTTCTGCCGGCATTTCTGTGGCAGCGGGAGCCTCATCGGTCGCCGCAGGAGCTTCCGGCGCCTTTTCGCCACAGCCTGCGAAGGGCACAAGAACCATTGCCAACACCACTAACAACAATACTAATTTTTTCATGGTTTCCTCCTTAATAAATTAAATGTGAAATAGGATTTTGTATTTCTTTTCTCACATATATGAGCCTGTTTAGATGATCCGAACTGAAAACCTACTCCCCTCTCATCTTGAAAATAAGCCATAAACCAAAAAAATGAACAAAGGTCATTTAATGCCGACATCCTTGTTCAAGCAAATAGAATACTATCACATTCTTACAGAGAACACAAGTCTTTTTGGCCCCGCCGATTTTTCCTAAGCTTAAACTTTTCAAAATCGCACTTGCTCTTTTCTTTTGATTTATCAGGGTGGGATATGGCAATCAGAGTCTCACTAAACTGCCCAAATAATTCAACCGGACCGGAACATGACTGACAATAGCTTTGTTAACAATCCTATTGTATAACAAACTGATGGAGTTTTTCAATATGTAAATCAAAAAAATTTTTATAAGTTAGCAAAAAAATTGATATGGAGAGGGTTTATAGTTTAACATAATTGTGGTAGCATATCTCTAATCTTGTTTGATTCGATATTTCGGATAAGGTTGGTAACAGAAATGGATAAAACACGGCTGAAAAAGATTATCGAGATCGCTGCTGGCAGAATCCCAGCTGATCTGGTTATTAAAAACTGTAAGGTTATTGACGTTTATAATGCGTCTATCATCAGTGGTGACATCGCATTGTGCGCGGGACTGATTGCCGGAGTCGGCAAATATGATGGGTACACGGAGATTGATGCCAAGGGCCAGTATGCCGCGCCTGGATTTATCGACAGTCATATGCATATTGAGTCATCCTATGTGAGCCCGGAGGAGCTGGGCAGGTTGATCGTCCCCCATGGCACAACAACAATTATTGCGGATCCTCATGAAATAACCAACGTATGCGGCATTTCGGGACTGGAATACATGATTGCAGCTTCAAGGGGCACCGCGCTGGATATCAAATGGATGCTGCCCTCTTGCGTACCTGCTACGCCTTTTGAGCATTCAGGAGCTGTCATCGACGCAGAGGATATGGAGCGGGTTCTGAACGGCGATGAAATACTGGGCCTTGGAGAGTTTATGAATTTCCCCGGAGTCGTCGAAGCGGAAAGCGATGTGCTGGATAAGCTCATCACGGCCATCAAACGCCAAAAACCAATCGACGGGCACAGCCCGGGGTTACTCGGCAATGCGCTAAACGCTTACGTATCCGCGGGTATCCACACCGATCATGAATGCTCCACTGTTGAAGAAATGCACGATCGGATTTCCCGCGGCATTTATGTCCTGATGCGTCAGGGCTCAACCTGCCACAACCTTCACGATCTTCTCAAAGGGGTCACACAGCAGAACAGCCGTCGCTGCCTTCTTTGTTCAGACGACTGTCAGGCCAAAACAATATTGAGCATCGGTCATATCGACAACCACCTGCGCATCTGCACAGAAGCCGGCCTGGATCCCATAACTGCGGTCCAGATGGCTAGCCTGAATGCTGCCGAATGCTACGGACTTAAAGACAGAGGAGCCATTGCGCCCGGATTGAGAGCGGATATCGTATTGCTGGATAATCTCTCTGACTTTCGTGTATCGAGGGTTTTCATCGCGGGACAGGAGGCAGCAGCGGACGGAATATATCTGCAGAGCATTACGAAGCATGATATCGCGGCGACAAAGGGAAGATTTCATATCAAGGATTTTTCCAAAGATAAGTTAAGGCTGCCGATAAACTCAGACAAGGCGCATGTCATCACAGTAGTACCCGGCGGTGTCGTCACCAGAAAAGAAACCTCCAAAATAAATAGGGACGAGAGCGGCAATTTTGTTTATGATCCTGAAATGGACATCGTCAAAATCGCTGTCGTCGAACGCCATCACAATACCGGCAATGTGGCCGTCGCGCTGCTTAAAGGATACGGCATGAAGCGCGGCGCCATTGCGATCTCGGTCGCTCATGATTCTCATAACATCATCGTTGTGGGCGTTAGTGACGACGATATGGCCTTTGCGGTTGACAGTTTGGTTGAACAGGGCGGCGGTATTGTCATCGTCAATGGACAGAAAGTTCTGGAGAGGCTTCCCATGCCCATAGCGGGTCTGATGAGCGATCAAAGCGGTCAATGGGTTGACGAAAAATTATCTCGTATTCACCAATTGGCCGTGAACGAGCTGGGCGTACACCCCTATCTGGAGCCGGTGATGCTGCTTTGTTTCATGGCGCTGCCCGTCATTCCGGAAATAAAGCTGACGGACATGGGGCTGTTTGACGTGAATAAATTTGGCTTCATTAATATAGAAGCATAATCTGCTTGCTGATACTGAAACATTCCACGCAGCAAGCGTACTTTAGTTTCCTACATATTTATTTACTATCCAACACAGCATTCGTGTTTTAATTCAAATTCTCTTAGGTGAAAAAAGAGGCTATGTCTAGTGTGAACATAGCCTCTCAAACTCAACGCTTTTTGTAAGTCTATTTGTACCAGCCGATAGGTCCGGTCTCCAGCGCGATGTTGACCTGCTTTGTCTCGCGGTATTCCTCCAGACCGTTGACGGACAGCTCACGGCCGATTCCGCTCATCTTGTAGCCACCCCACGGCGCCTGATTGAATGTGGGCTGACAGCAATTGATCCAGAGTATGCCCGCGCGGATTTCTTTCATCACGCGGATTGCCCTGGCGCTGTCCTTGGTGCATACCGCACCGGCAAGACCGTATTCCGTGTCGTTGGCCATCGCAATGGCTTCGGCTTCTGTGCTGAATGGAATGATGGCGCAGACCGGCCCGAATATCTCTTCCCGCACGATCGTCATATCCTGTGTGCAGTTGTCAAAGATGGTCGGTTTCACATAGAAGCCCTTCGCGCAGTCGCCTTCGGTATATCGGTAACCGCCGGTGACCAGCGTCGCGCCCTCGGCCTTGCCCTTCTCGATATATCCCAGCACATCGTTCATCTGCGCTTCGGAGACCAACGGACCGATGTCCGGGTTATCGAGACCGTTGCCGATGGTCATCAGCTCCACCTTGGCTTTGAGCCTCGCCACGAATTCCGCGTGTATCGTATCCTGTACATAGATTCTGGCACAGGCGGAGCAGACCTGCCCCTGATTAAAGAATGTGCCGACCATCGCCCATTCCAGCGCGCCTTCCATGTCGCAGTCTTCAAATATAACGTTAGGCGACTTACCGCCCAGCTCCAGGCCGATCTTTTTGAGGTTGCCCACGGCGTCCGCCATGATGGATTGCCCAACCTTCGTGGAGCCGGTAAATGTCACCATGTCCACATCCATGCTGGCTGCTATCGTGTGCCCCACGGCGCGGCCCGCGCCCAACACCAGATTGACGCTGCCCTTGGGCATGCCCGCCTCTTCAAATATCTCGAAAAGTCGGATGGTGGACAGCGGGCAGTTGGAGCTCGGTTTGAACACGATGCTGTTGCCTGCGGCGATACCGGGTGCCAGCTTCCATGTGGACATCAGCAACGGGTAGTTCCACGGCGTGATCTGTCCCACAACACCCACCGGCTCGGTGATGGTGTACGAGTGCATCGGGCCAAAGCCGTTGTTCACCTCGTAGGTGACGCCGCTCGGCGCTGTGATCAGGCCCGCATAGTAACGGAAGCAGTGGATTGCGTCGTCCACGTCGCCTTCGGACTCCCTCAGCGGCTTGCCGTTATCCAGCGTGTCCAGCTTCACGAGTTCTTCCCTGTATTTGTCCATCAGTCCGGCGATGTGCAGCATCATGTCCGACCGTTCCTGACCGTTGGTGTCCCGCCACTCCCGCGTCTCATAGAACGACCTTTTGGCAGCCGCAATGGCCATCTCGGTGTCCTCCTCGTTGCTGTCGGTCGTGAAGGCGAGCACCTCCTGATTGGCCGGGTTGATGACCGGCTGAGACTTCCCGGTAACGGATTCCACCCATTCACCGTCAATGAAATTCTTCTTTAAAATCATATCAAACTCCTTTCCGGCTCATGCCGTGCTGTAAGCTCATCGCCTAAAGCCCTATTTCGGCTTTGGTGTCCTTTAAGGCTTCCTCCATACGGGCCAGTACCTGGTCCAAATTTTCGTAAGAGATAATCGCCGCGGGCTCGAAGCGCAGGCACTTTGAGTTGACAAGCGTACCTGCCGTAAGCACCCGTCTCGCGAACATGCCCTTGGCTACGGAATAACCCACCTCATTTTCATGGAACTCCATGGCGAGCATCAAGCCGACACCGCGCACATCCTCCACGAGCGTAGGATATTTCTTCCACAGTTTTTCGAGGCCTTTTTTAAGGTAGTCCCCCTTTTCCGCTGACTGCTTCGGGATATCATGATCCAGCATATACTTGATCGTTGCCAGCGCTGCTGAGCAGGCCAGCGGGTTTCCGCCAAACGTGGGCGAACCCAGCAGCCACGGATTTTCAACAAGCTGGTCCACCCACATGTGAGGCCGGCAGATAATGCCGGTGATGGGCATGATGCCGCCCCCAAACGCCTTGCCAAACACCAGTATGTCCGGCACGACGTCTTCCGTTTCGCAGCGGAACATCGCACCCGTCCGTCCCATGCCTGTCTGTATCTCGTCGAATATCAGCGCCACGCCCGTCTCGTCACATATGCGGCGCACTTCCTTGAGGTAACCCGGTGGCGGCACGATGATGCCCGCTTCGCCTTGAATGGGCTCCAGAATCACCGCGGCGACCTTCTCACCCACCGCCTGCAGATTGCGGATCGCTTTTCTCACATCCTCAGCCACACCGTATTCAACGTGCTGCACCTGCTGGATCATCGGGGTGTACGGCACGCGATAGCCCGCCTTGCCACCCATCGATATCGCGCCCATGGACTTGCCGTGGAACGCCCCGACTGTGGATATAAACCACCTGCCGCCCGTGGCAACCCGCGCCAGCTTGAGCGCCATCTCCACCGCTTCTGCGCCGCCGTTGGTGAAGAAACATTTCTCCAGATCGCCCGGCGTGATCTGTGACACCGCCTTGGCCAGATACCCTCTGAGCGGATCCAGCAGTTCCTGGGAGTGAAGGCACTGATGCTCCATCTGTGCCTTCACCGTATTCAGAATCTCTTCGTTGCGGTGGCCGCAGGTGTAAATACCGAAGCCGCCCAGGCAGTCGATAAACTCCTCGCCGTACAGCCCACAGCAATACTCGTCCCTGTCCTGCCACTCCACTGTCGCGCCGTTGGTGGATACCGACTTGCGGTATTTCAGCCAGCCGGGGCTCACATACTTGTCGAAATACTCGACGGTTTCCTTCGTTACCGTTTCCTTTTGTGTATCTGTCAGTTCCTTGCTGTGGATAATATCTATTATGTGGTTCAAATGCTTCAGCGTTGTTTCCTTATTCTCCATCATTTCACCCGTTTGCTTTCCTGTACTTATTTTGTTGTTCAGATGCTGAACATCTCGTTGAATATCTCATCCCGCTGATACTGCTCGTCATATTCTGAATCCTTTTCATACAGAGCCGCCGGGAATCCATAATCCCTCATCTTCAGCACAAACGGATCCGGATCGAATACTTCAGGCCCCACGACGCCAGTGGTTTTCCAGATGCCGTTCGCGATCAGGTCGAGCATCACCACCGGCCCCACTGCGGTTTGTGCCACAACAGAAGATGTACCGAAGTTCTTGATGCACTCCTGATTGTCAGCGATCTGGTAGATATACACGGAGCGGAACAGTCCGTTCTTCTTGCCCGTTATCCACGTACCGGCGCAGCCTTTGCCTTCCATGATGGACGCTGTCTCCAGCGGTGAAGGCGCCACCACGCTCAAAAAATCACGCGGGGTGATCTCGGAATTGCCGATCCTGATCTTCTTGTCGGCCTTATCCATACCCAGCGCTTCCAGATTCTTCAGCATGGTGCGGAACTCCTTAGACAAGCCGTACTTGAACGTGACACGTTTGCATTCGATGTATTGGGGTATCAGAATGACTTCTTCATGCTCAATATTAACGACCTCCACGTTGCCGATACCGCCCGGGAAGAAGAACGTTTCCGGTTCAGAGAAGCATTCGGTGGTAAACCAGCCTCTCTCCTTCTCCCACACCAACGGCGGGTTCAGGCACTCTTCAATCGTCGTCCAGACGGAGAAACCGAAGGAGACGTCCTTGCCGGGAATGGTATAGTTGTCCCCGTCGCGTACGTTGATCTCGTCGATCTCGTCAAACAAATGTTTTTCTGCGTATTTCGCAAACACATCGGAGATGCCCGGTTCCACACCGGAGCCGACCAGGGCCATGATATTCTTTTTCTTCCACTTTTCGCCCTGCTCAAACTGATAATCGCCCAGCTTAACATAGGGCAGTTCGTATGGCTTTTCAGGATGGCGCTGCGACAACGTCATCGCACAGTCCATATAGCCGACTCCCGCCTCATAAGCCGCATCAAAGATGGGCACATTGTGATTGGGGTCCACAACATTAAGCACAAAGTTGATGTTGTTCTTCTTGATGGTTTCGACGATGTCTTCTTTGTTGTCAGCATTCAGCTTCACCGGGATAAAGCGTGGATCTGCGACAGCATCCGCCACGGCTTGTGCGCGCTCAAAGTTGTTATCTGCAAGCACCATGGCATCCAACCATTGACCGTTTATCTTTTCTCCTCTTTTAATCAGCATGGCGACCGACTGACCGACGCCGCCCATACCTATAACTAATAGTCTCATAATTCCTCCATTTATTAATGATTTTTTGATCAAGCAACTTGATTTTTGAATCCTATTTAATCTTGGAATTATTACCTCCCTGCTTTTTTTCCAGTCTACTTTGAGCGCTGTTGGCAACAGCCATGATGATGACCGTTCCCAAGATAACTAAAGTGGATAGTGCATTTACATCCGGAGAAACTCCTCTTTTCACCATTCCCAATATCTTGAGGGGCAGCGTCGTGCTTCCCGGCCCGGAGGTAAAGAAGCTGATGACCACGTCGTCCAGCGACAGCGTGAGCGCCAGCATACCCCCTGCGATGATGCCCGGCATGATAGTGGGTAGAGTCACTCTCATAAATGTACGGAATTCATTTGCACCTAAATCTCTTGCGGCCTCTTCGATCGAACGGTCAAAACCCGCTATACGCGATCGAACGGTGATGGCCACAAAAGGCATAGAAAACGTAACATGTGAGAGAATGAGTGTCAGCAAGCCTGTCTTTATTTCAATAGAAGAAAAGAAAACAAGCAATGCAATACCAAACACGATTTCCGGTATGGCAATAGGTATGTACAGCGAGTTGGTGATGAGGCCCTTTAGCTTAAACTCAAAACGGGACAGGCCCACGGCACAAAGCGTACCTATAACTATGGAAACTGCAGTTGATACGGCTGCAACAATCAACGTGTTCTGGAATGATTCCATGAGCGAGAGGTTATCAAACATCCTCATGTACCATTCCGCAGTAAAACCTTCAAACTTAATATTGATCTTGGAGGTGTTAAACGAGAATACAATGACGACGATAATCGGCAGGTATAAAAACAGATATACCAGACATGCGTATAGCATGGATAACGGGCGGAACGCCTCCCTGTCATTATCTTTTTTCCGTATCGCCTTCATATCAAGCCCTCCCCCTTTACGCCATGTCTTCCATGCTGCCGACTTTTGTATAGAGCTTGAGCAGCACCAAAGTGAGTATGATCAGGAATATTGACAACGCTGCGCCAAGCGGCCAGTTTCGGGCCGACAGAAATTGGTTCTTAATCAGGTTGCCGATGTACATTGTGGACCCCCCGCCGAGCATTTCGGAGATATAGAATAGACCAAGCGACGGGATAAAGGTTTGTATGGAACCCGCGAATATACCCGGCATCGTGATCGGAAATATGACCCGGAGGAATACCCGCGGCTTGGTGGCCCCAAGATCGCTTGCCGCCTCCAGCAGTGATCTGTCCAGCTTGTCAATCGATGAGTAAAGCGGCAGCACCGCAAAGGGCAGGAGCTCATACACCATGCCCAGCAATGTGGCGCCTTCGGTATACAGCAGTTCTAATGGTTTTGAGATAATGCCAAGCGCCAGCAGTATCGTATTGATGACTCCTTCGCTACGCAGCAGCGTTGTCCAGCCATAAATTCGGATGACGGAGTTGATCCAGAACGGCAGCATGATGAGCAGCACGAAAAATTTTCGGTATTTCTTGGGCGTGTGCGCAATCACATAGGCAAATGGATACGCAATCAGCAGGCAGATGACAGTCGTCTGCAGCGACAGGCCAAAGGAGCGTCCCATTATGACCAGAAAATCAGTCTTTACCATCTCAGCATAGCTGGCTATGGAAAACTGATAGTCTACCCCGCCGCTCGGATTTTTGGTCAGAAAGCTTATCTCGATAACGTTAATCAACGGTATCAGCACGAATATGGCCATCCACAGTATTGTCGGCCCGAGCATGATAAGCAGCGGGGAATTGAATTTCAATTTCCTGTTCATTCTTTTCTCCTTACAGCTGTACGGTGCTTTCAATCAGATTGTATATCTGTTCCTCTTTGGTGTGCAGTATAACGCCCTGATTGTCCTTCCAGTAGATGTTGACCATCGTGCCCACCGGATACAGATCCTCCATTTGGGGCGTTGTGATCTTGATTTCATGCCCCGTTGCCAGTTCCACTATTGTTTTGTTGATGGAACCGATGAACACGTGCTCCTTGACTTTGCCGTAGATGCGGAAATTCGGTGTCTCTTCGGTGGTGATCTTGATGTTTTCAGGCCGAACGCATAAGTACACCATCTCCTCTTCCACAAATCCGCGCGCCTTCAGGCACGCGTTTCCGAACTCCATTTTGACATACAGATTTTCGCCGTCCACCTTTTCGACGTAGGCGTCCAGCAAATTTGTCTCTCCAATAAAATCGGCAACAAATTTAGTTGCCGGTTTGTTGTATATCTCTTCCGGTGTTCCCACCTGTTCCAATATACCGTTATTCATGACGGCGATCCTGTCGCTCATTGTCAGCGCTTCTTCCTGATCGTGTGTCACGAACACGAAGGTGACGCCCAGGTTCTTCTGAAGATGCTTCAACTCAAACTGCATCTGTTTTCGCAGCTTCAGATCCAGCGCGCCTAACGGCTCGTCCAGCAGCAGCACCTTAGGGTTGTTAACCAAAGCCCGGGCGATAGCGACGCGCTGCTTCTGTCCGCCGGACATCTGCGAGGGCATCCGCTTCTCCATGCCTTCCATCTGGACCATTTTAAGCATGTCTGATACCTTCTGTCTGATGACATGCTTCTTTTCCTTTTTTTCCACCAGACCAAAAGCAATGTTGTCCTCCGTATTCATATGCGGAAACAGCGCATAGTTCTGAAATACGGTGTTGACGTTGCGCAGATTGGGCTTCATGTCTGCAACATCTCTGCCTTCAAGAAAAATCTGGCCGTCCGTCAGAGTCTCGAACCCCGCCAGCAGACGCAGCGTTGTTGTTTTTCCGCAGCCCGAAGGCCCAAGGAACGTGAAGAACTCGCCTTCCCTGATATCAAGGCAGACCTTCTTCACCACCTGGTTATCGCCAAAGTTTTTTGATACGTTCTTTAAGCTGATTATCGGCTCGCTCAAGTATTCTCACCTTCCAAGCTATAGTGTTTTTTCACCGCGCTCGCCCGTGCGGATACGGATGACATCAAGAACATCGGATACGAATATTTTACCGTCTCCCACATTGCCTGTGGATACCTGCTGCACCAGCTCCTGAATGATCTCCTCCACATCCTCGTCCCAAACCACGGTCATGATATAAACTTTTGGCAGTAAATTGATGTCAAGGTTCAGCTTCTCAAATTCCTTCAGTAAGCCTTTTTGGTGACCGCAGCCCATGGCCGCGGTCACTGTCATTCCGGAATACTCGTTTCGCGCGAGAATTTTTTTCACAATGTCCAACTTTTCAGGTCTTGTGATGATCTCGATCTTCTTCATAATCAACACCTTCTATTCAGACTTCATTTTCGTGAAAATATCGTCATAATAGGATGCCGCATCACCGATGTCCTGAGTGAAGTGCGCCCTCTCAAGTTCACTGGTCTCAATGTTGCTGCCCGCATTTTCGAAGTAGGAGGAATCCAACAGCTCTTTTGCGGCATCATTCAGGCAAACGCCGGGGAATTCATCCAATATCATCTTATATATCTCAGGGCGATGTATGAAATTGATGAAAGCTTCCGCGTACTCCTTGTTTTTGGACGTTGAGGTAATAACGAAATTGTCCACAGCCGCTTCACAGGGCTCCGTGGTATAGACGACAGAAATCTGATCGTTCTCTGCAATCGCCTGACCCGCATCAATGTTGTAGACGAGGCCGGCCGCCACTTCATTGGTCGCCAGCAGCGTTCTTGCGCTGTCGCTGTCGAACGCCTTCACGTTTTTCTTCAGCTGACGCAGCCAGTCCAGCGTGCCATCTATCGTAGCCTTGTCCCGCGTATCCACATTCTGACCCGTTGCTTTGAGCGCTGCGCCCACCAGCTCTCTGGAGTCGTCCAGCACCACCAGATTGTTCTCTAAAGCGGGGTTCAGCAGATCGTTGAGGCTGGTGATGGTGACGCCGAGTTCCGCCATCTTTTCATCGTTAACCGCCACAACCGTGACTGTAGCCATGTACGGAATGCTGTATTCGTTGCCGGGGTCCGTATCGGTGTCCAGCACTGCCGGGGAAATATTTTTGAAGTTTTCGATCTTGCTCTTATCAATCGTCTGGATCATACCCTTTTCCTTCATCAGGTTGATCACGTAGCCGCTGGCCACAACCATATCATATTGGTCTGTACCGCCCGCTTCCAGCTTCGCCAGCATTTCTTCGTTTGATGAGAACGTGCTCTCAATGACACGGATGCCGGTCTCTTCTTCGAACAGCTCATACACTTGCGGAGGCATATACTCTGTCCAGTTGTAGAGATACAGTTCTTTCTTTTCGTCCTGTGATCCTCCGCAGCCGCTCAGTACCATTGCCAAAAGTAAAACTCCCGACAAAACAATCAATAACACTTTCTTCATGGTTTTACCCTCCCCTTTATATTTACTTATATTACTCTACACACAGTTTATTCTTTGGCTTTCGCACCAAAAAGCAAAAGCAAACAAAACCATCCAGCTGACGACTTTGTCTGCTTCTTACTCCGCAACCATATTCGAATGTGAACCTATATCTCCAGCACCTTCCAGACAAAGCCGCTTTCATCCATCAGCTCAAGATAAGGCTTCGGATTAAAGTATTCCGGCGAGTACACACCGCTGTCCTTCCATATGCCCTTACCGATAAGCTCGATGGAAAGGGCTGCGCCGAATCCGGTCTGCGCCACGACAGCCTGAGACCCCCATTGCTCTATGGACATCTGGTTGTCGAATGGCTGATATATAAAACATTCCTTACGTTTTCCGTTTTTCATACCGATGCAGTGTATGCCGACCAGCATCATACCCTCCATCTCGCCGCCTATATCCTTGGGCTGCGGTGCACACGCGGCGACTACATCCCGCGGGACTACTTTAACATCCCCCACCTGAACCGGGTGTGTGCTTCTTAAGCCCAGTTTGTCCAGCACCTTCAGCGCCGTGATGAGGTTCTCATCCAGAGCGATCTTGAACGTCGCTTTTTTCAGCCCGTATTGCGATAAGTATCGGGGAAGCGTTACCACTTCCTCATGCTCCACCTTGACCAGAGTGTTCTCGCCAACGCCCTCCGGCATCAGGAACGTTTCCTGCCCGGCGAACGGCTTTTCGACGATGAACCCGCCCCTGTCCGCGTCATATTCCACATTGGGATTCATCACTTCGTCGAGCACCGTCCAGACGTTGAACCCGAAGGTGATTCCGTCCGGGTCTCCGCCGGGTATTGTCAGGTTGCCGCCATCCTTGACATGCACTTCGGTAAGCTCATCGAACAGTTCGTCTGCCGCATACCTGGCAAAGACATTGACCACGCCGGGGTCTATGCCCATGCAGATGACAGCCATGCTTCCCTTCTCTTTCCAAGCTTCATGACGATCAAAGTTATATGATGTCATGGGCTGAACGTAACTGTTCTCCATACCCAAACCGTATGACGGATTCTCTGTGGGTACAGACCATGTGCCCATGCTGCCGTAATTGACGCCTTTTTCAAACGCAGCGTCAAAAATTACGTCACTTGCAAACGGGGGCGCTCCGTCCATGACAAAATCGATCGCATGTTCTTCGATCAGCTCCGTCAATTGTTTTATATTCGTGGCATCAACTTTGGCTGCCTTGAAACGGTCATCTCCATCCAGTTTGCCTATGACTTCCTGTGCGCGGTTCAGATCATAGTCGCAAACCAGCACATAGGATAGCCATGATTTTTCCGGATCTCTGACCCTTAGAATTTTAAGAATGCTTTCACCAACCGCGCCTGCTCCAACCAACATCATTCTCATAAGCGATACCTCCAGTAAACCTGGTAACCTTAATCGAATACGTTTTCTCTTTTTGTCATAAACAAAAAGAGAAGAGACATAGATATTCATCATATCCATGTACTCTCTGTCCTTTTACCAGTTGGTTATCGCCTCGTAGGTGATGCTTTTCGCTTTTGAGAAAAAGCATGCTCTCCAAAGATTCGTCCTGCCGCCTTCCTTTTGCCTGTCAGTTTCCACAGGAGCCAGATATGCTCTCCTGCTTTGCTTCTTCGGCCCCATATGCGATAGCGTATGGCGTCTAGGGCGACATTCATCCGAACATATTCGTTTTTTAATGATAGATACTATTGATTTAAATTATAAACTTGACAACTATTCCTAGTCAAGAGTAAATTTCTCAATCAAGTTTGTGCAATTGAACAAAACAATATGTACTATTATGTCTTTAGAAATGATTGTATGTGTGCAAACACGGGCTCATAACTACTTGTGGCTTTATGTCATATTACGGTATAATCTCACAGTGGGCACAATCGTTTCCAGCTCCATGCAGCTTTGTTCTGACCAGACATCCAACCGTCTGCAGACAACCCAACAAAGGCAACACATTGGCTTTCATTCATAATAACGATCCAAAGGAGACACCTCATGTTAAAAGATGCTTTGCCAAACATCATCACGCCGCTTCCGGGGCCGAAAGCGCAGGCCATGATTTCCAGAAGAACCGAAGCGATGCCGGCAGCAATTAAATCCGTTTACCCTCTCGTTATCAATCGGGGCGAAGGCGCGATGGTGGAGGACGCAGACGGCAACGTTTTGCTGGACTGGGTGGGTGGCGTTGGTGTGCTGAATATTGGCTACAGCCATCCGGAGCTGATCGACGCGGTGAAGGCCCAATCGGAGAAGTTTTTCCACGCCATGATGAACATCATGACGCATGACGGATATATCACGCTGGCTGAAAAAATGAACAGCATCGTTCCCGTGAAAAACAAAAAGCGCAAGACCATGTTCGCCAACTCCGGAGCGGAAGCGATTGAGAACGCGGTGAAGATCGCCCGGTCTTATACTGGCCGGCCCAACATCATCGTTTTCTCCGGCGCGTTCCACGGCCGGACGCTGCTCGCCGCCGCGATGACGGCCAAAAAGGCTTATTCAGCCGGCATCGGGCCGTTTCCGGACGGCGTCTATCGCGCTGAGTTTCCGTATATGTACCGCAGACCTGCCAATTTCAGTGAAGACGTGGCTATCGGTTATTTCATCGAAAGGCTCGAGAAGGTGTTCGACGAGTCCTCCCCTGCCGACCTCGTGGCCGCGGTGGTCGTGGAGCCCGTACAGGGCGAAGGCGGCTTCGTTCCCGCACCGATTGAATGGGTGAAGGCACTGCGCCGCATATGCGACGAGAAGGGCATACTCCTGATTGCCGACGAGATACAGACGGGGTTTGCGCGCTCGGGCAAGATGTTCGTCTCCAACTACTGGGAGGAAGCGGGCTGCGCGCCCGATATCGTCACGACTGCCAAGTCCATCGCGGGCGGCATACCGCTCTCAGCGGTCACCGCGGGCGCGGACATCATCGACGGCATACGCGGCGGCATCATCGGCGGCACCTACGGCGGCAACGCTTTGGCCTGCGCAGCGGCGCTCAAGGTGATTGAGATCATCGAGCGCGACGGGCTGTGTGACCGGGCTTTGGAGATATCCCGAAAGTGCCGCGCCCGGTTCGAAGGCTGGCAGCAGAAGTTTGAACAGGTGGGTGATGTGCGCGGCATTGGCTGCATGATGGGCATCGAGTTCGTCACCGACAAGGAGAGCAAGTCCCCCCACGCCAAGCTTGTGACTGACATTGTCACCCACGCGGTACAGAACGGGCTCATCGTGGAGAGTGCGGGCTCGTACTCCAACGTGATCCGGTTCCTTTGCCCGCTGGTCGTCACCGACGCGCAGCTGGAACGCGGCCTTGATATACTGGAGTCCACCATCGAATACTGTATAACACAGCAGTAATATCGTTATTTTTCGGAGGTAACCGTTATGACAGGCGAAGAGATCAGAGACACCCAGAAACAGTATTGTTTGCAGTCGTGGAGCAGGCAGAAGAACCTGAATCCCATACCCGTGGTCAAGGGCGAAGGCATCTACGTTTGGGACGACGAGGGCAACCGCTACTCGGATATGTCCTCACAGCTGGTCAACTTGAACCTAGGCTTCGGCAACAAGGCCATCGGCGATGCCATCAAGGCGCAGGTGGACAAATACTGCTACGTCACCCCCGGCTACGCCTCCGAACCGCGCGGTCTGCTGGCGAAGAAAATCGTTGAGCTGATGCCGGACAACATGGGCAAGGTGTTCTTCACCAACGCGGGCGCGGAAGCCAACGAGAACGCGGTCAAGATCGCGCGGATGTTCACCGGCCGCAACAAGGTGTTCAGCCGCTACCGCAGCTATCACGGCTCATCGTTCGGTGCGGGCAACCTGACAGGCGAGCCCCGGCGGTACACGCTGGAGCCGGGCGTTCCGGGCTTTATCAAGTTCTTCGACCCGTACATATTCCGCGAACCCATCCGCTTCGAGTCCGAAGAAGCAGCGACGGCGTACTACCTCGCCAAGCTGGAAGAACAAATCAACTACGAGAACCCCAATGCAGTGGCGGCCATCGTGCTGGAGACGGTGACGGGCTCCAACGGCGTCATCATACCGCCCAAAGGATATCTGCCGGGGGTGCGGGCGCTGTGCGACAAATACGGCATACTGCTGATCTGCGACGAGGTGATGACGGGCTGGTGCCGCACAGGCAAGATGTTCGCGTTTGAGCACTTTGACATCAAGCCGGATATCGTCTGCTTCGCCAAGGGCGTCACCTGCGGCTATGTACCGCTGGGTGGCGTCGTGGTCTCCAAGGAGATCGCGGCATACTTCGACGACAACCTGCTCTCCTGCGGGCTCACGTACAGCGGCCATCCGCTGGGCTGCGCGGCGGGCCTCGCCTGCGTGAACTACTACGAGGAAGCGGACATACTGGGAAACGTGGCCAAGTCCGGCAAGCTGCTGGGCGAGAAGCTTGAAGCCATCAAAGCGGCGCATCCGTGTGTGGGCGACGTGCGCTACATCGGCTTGTTCGCTGCCGTCGAGCTGGTAAAGGATAAGGAGACGCGCGAACCGCTGGTGCCGTACGGCAAGGACCCTCAAGGGTTGATGGGCAAGATACTCGGCTTGCTGAAAGCCCGCAAGTTTATGACGTACACGCACGAGAACATGGTCATTGTCGCGCCGCCGCTGATCATTACGGAAGCGCAGATCGAGGAGGAACTGTCCAAGCTGGACGAGGTACTGAGCATCGTGGATAAGGAAATGCTGTAAAGCATATGGATTGAAATACCCTAAATTAACGTTAACTTTTCTGCGATCCGCTATCCGGCAGCTAATTGAAACCTCACAGCTTACGAGGATAAATTCTTCGTGAAATTCAATCGGGCGAAGCGGCAGAAGTAAATGGATAAGAGTAAAATGGCTAAGGCACTCTACGCGAATTTTGAACGTAGGGTGCCTTAGCCATTTTGATTTGGGGGACTAATGGAGTGATAATGACTCTAATAAGCGGCTTACACTTTAGGAAACCCGCTTCTATTATTACAGTTAAAGAATAATGCGTAACGTTCAAAGAATTAGCTCAGCAAGGCGACGGCATAGAATCTGCCCCCATTATTACTTTCCTCCGGCGACTTCATTTGTACCATTCGCCGTTTGTAGTACATCGTATTCGAGAAGAAGCATCCCGCTGGGATACGCACGGTGCCCTACGAGGGTTAAATTCTGACGTAACCCACGCGAGGGGAGCAACTGCACCCCGTCTCCCAGAAGGATTGGAATTATCGCTGGTTCAACAGTATCAACCAGTTTCCATGCAAGAAGCTGTGAAAAGAGATTTCCTCCGCCGTAGAGCCAGATGTCTCGGCCATTTTGCTCACGAAGCTCTCGAACCCGTGCTTCAAGGCCCTCGTTCACGATCTCGACATCAGAATAATCCGCTTGTTGAAGCGACCGTGAGGCGACAATCACTTGCTTGCCGCGAAAGTTTTCGCCAGATGCACGTACAATCTCGTATGTGCGCCGACCCATCAGCAACGTGTCGAATTGCGCATACAAAGCCTCAAAGTCAAAAGAAGACTCTGGCGTAATCCAATCAAACTCATCGTTCGGTCCCGCAATATAACCATCCAGGCTACATGCGACTTGATATCGCACCCGTCTCATCTGATAATCATCTCCATTTTCATTTTATAGATGAGAATATATTCTTGCAAAGCCATATCACTTCTAATTCACTTATTCTTTAACCCTTACATCAGTACTACAGTTTGAATATCCTTTGTTAAAATAATATTCTACAGCCAAAGCGCTGTATCTTTAGTTCTTCCCGCCGTACTGCCTGTCCTCTATCGCCGTGATCATGTCCACACGCTGCTGGTAGCGCCCGCCAAGGAACTCCGCGTCCAGCCACGCATCCACGATCATCTTGGCCAGCTCCGTTCCCACCACGCGCGCACCAAAGGCGATGATGTTCGCGTTGTTGTGCTGCTTGGTGTGTTTGGCGGTATACGGCTCGCTACAGACCGCCGCGCGGATGCCCCTCACCTTGTTGGCGGCGAGCGATATGCCCACGCCCGTGCCGCAGATCAGTATGCTGCAGTCCTCATCGCCCCGTACAATGGCGTTGGCCACGGCCTCGCCATACACCTGTGAGTTGCAGCGCTCGGCGGTGTGCGTGCCGTAATCGGTCACCGTGTGGCCTTTGCTCTCCAGATACGCTTTCAGCTCCCGCTTCAGCTCAAACCCCGTGTGGTCGCTGCCCATCCCAATCCTCATGCCGCTTCCTCCCCCTGTTGGTCGTCTATGCTCATTATAAGAGTTTTCGGCCCGTCCAACAACAGCATAATTGGTCTGTTCCCGGCAGTTCCGGCAGAGAAACTCCATTTTCCGCAAACAAAACAGCCATATAGTACACTTGCCCCGTTTGCAAGCGTATATATGACTGAGGGGATATTATGAAACAGGTGCTTGTTTTCGCCGTCTATATGCTGAGCTGTCTGGCCTTGCTGATAATCTCGGCCCTACTCTGTCTGTCGGCAGCTGTGTTCCCGAAGCGCTTTTACTGACTGTCTGACGCTGCCGAACCCGCCATCGCCGGGCTTTTGAGGAACTTGGACAGATACAGGTAATCCTGCCGCTTGACTGAATCGTCGAGGTAAGCCTTGCGCGTGGCGTTTGGCCGGCGGTTCGAGTTCAGAGCGCTTATAATACCGTCCGCGGTATCGATGCCGATACCGTGCCCGTAGTACCGCCCGCCGCCCAGGTAGTAGACGTTCTCTCCCTGCCACTCTGGCGTCACCGGGTCCACATCAGGGTTCATGAAATAGCGCGCATCCCCCGGCAGCTGGTCTGCCGCCTCGTCGCGCATCGTGATCGCCAGATCGCGGTCCACATGCTTCCAGTTCATCAGATAGATATCCGAATAGAGCTTGTTGAACGTGTCCTTTGGCATTACGTCCAGCATCGCCTTATACAGCACGATGATCATCGCCGTGGCGCACTCTGTGCCGTACTTTGAGCCGTGCAGATAGATGTCCTGTATCGCGTCGGAGGGCAGCACATCCCCTTTCAGCTCAAAGCCGCCTTCGGGCGTGCGCCTCCAGTAGTCGGAATTCGCCATGGAGTCCCGGAACACCTTGAACTTGATGCCGCTGTGCGCCAGATCGCGCGCGGCTGTCACGGTGCTGGCGCGTATCTTCAGCTCGGCAGCCAGATGATCAAGGCTCTCATAGCGGTATGTATAGCTGCTGTCCATCAGCGTTTTCAGAATGTCCCGCTGCATCGAATCCGGTACGAAGCCGGAAAATTCCGGTGTGGTGCTCACCGGCTTGTAATCGATCACAATCATGTCAGTCTTGCTCCTTGCCAGCGTCTGGCGGCATCGAGCTGTTCGGTGACGGGAGAGCTCATCCACCTGCGCCATTGCTGCATACCCGTGCCGCGAAGATGATGGGAATAATCGCTGAGCAGTTCCCTGTCCGTCTCACCCAGCTGTTTGAACGCGGCGACCGCGTCCTGCCCGCCGGGCTGAAGGCGGTTCCAGTCGTCCTCACTCAGCGTTTGCTGCATATACTTTTCTTCCAGCGCCACACGGAACGGCCGCGGCCCGCTGCATTTTTGGTTGCTCTCGCCCGTGTATCTGATAAAGCGCCGGTTGCTGTTCAGCCACTGCATCACGCACTGGTACTGTCGGCGCGCATCATCGTGCGCTGCAAAGCAGGGAATAAAGCCCAGCATCCTGCGCGCCATCGACACGTCACGTACGTCATCTGACAGCAGCCGTTTGGCGACCATCGCGATGCTTTCCGCATCACCGCTCTCGAACAGCGCCCATTCCGCATCGTACGTGTTGAGCCCCTTGCGATGACGGCTGAATATCATGTCCTCCACCATCTGCAGCATGTCGTTATCGTGATACGCCTTGATCAGCAGCAGCGCCGCGAGGTCCATAATGGTATCGTATTCCTCGCCCAGCCCTGTCGCGCTGCTTCCGGTCTGCAGCATCCACCGGAGCACATTGTGTACCTCCTCATTGTCGTCCGGGCGCTGCTTCGCCAGCAGCTTTCTTCCGATATCCAAAGCCTGCATGTTCTTGGGGCTCAGTGAATTGCCCAGTGAATGTTTGCTAATCTCCGGCTGTAATATGTAAAGCGACGGATACGACAGCCCCTCGTCGTTGATCCTGTTAACCGCCTGTACCGCGTCCTGCTCATACAGCCGATGGAACAGATCCCGCGTCTTCTCGTAGCTGTTGTGCAGACGCAGGTCGTCCAGCAGCGCTACCCGTCTGGCTCCCGCACGGTTTTCCGGCATAGTCCCCCCTCCTTTTAGAACGGAATACTATATCTTATGACCGTGCGGTACTTTGGTTCATGTTGCAACCCCTCCGCAAAAGCGGCAATAAAAAAAGCACCTGCTATAACAGATGCTTTAGTGCTGCTTTACTCCCGGAACATTACTCCGTTTTGAGCCAGTCGTTGTATGTTTGCTTCATTTTCAGTATGCGCCGTACACTCTCCTCCAGCCGTTCGCGCGTCAGCCGCCCGTCCTGCACCGCCTGATACATCGTTTCCAGCACCTCGGACTGCAGACTGTAATGCATGCCGATCAGCACCACGTCGCCGCCTGCCAGTATATGAAGCACCGCGCCTTCACCCACGGAATAGCGGTCGCGTATTCCCTTCATGCGCAGATCATCGGAAAAGACAACGCCGTCGAAACCCATCTTCTCTCTTAGCAGGTTGGTGACCACCGTCGGGGATATGGATGTAATGAAATCCGGGTCCACATTGGGGTATGAGAGATGCGCAATCAGCATGGCGTCCAGCCCCTCGTCGATAGCCGCTTGGAACGGTACCAGCTCATAGCCTTCCATATCCTCCAGCGTGGCCTTCAGCACCGGCAGCGTGTGGTGCGAATCCGAAGAGGTGTTGCCATGGCCCGGGAAATGCTTGCCCATCGATGCGATGCCTCCCGCATGCAGTCCCTTGACCGCCTCGCGTATCAACGCAGCCACTTTGTCCGCGTCGCTGCCGAATATGCGGTTGCCCAAAAACGTGGAGGACGGATGCGGTGCGATATCCATCACCGGCGCGAGATCAATATTGACGCCGATCTCCTTGAGCTGCTCGCCGATGCGCTTGTACTGCTCGAACACGCGCTCCGGATCGTTTGCCTCGCCCAGCTTTTTGGCCGAGCTGATAAACGGCTTCCATTGGCCCTTAAAGCGGGTGACGCTGCCCCCTTCAATATCGATGCCGATGGTCAGCGGGATGTCGGTGGCGTTGTGGCTTTTGATCTTATCGGTCAGCTCTTTTGTCTGCGCGAAAGTGCGCGTGTTCCACCCAAAAAGTATCACGTTGCCCACGCTGTACTGTTCCATCAGCGAGATGCTCTTTTCGTCCATGTCCTTCTGTCCGGAGAAGCCGATCATCACCATCTGCCCAATCAGCTCCCGATCGGACATGGCGGCTATCCGCTGTTCAATGGGGTCCTGCGGCGTCGGCTCCGGTGTCGGTTCCGGTGTGGGCGTCGGCTCGGGCGTTGGCGTGGGTGTCGGTTCCGGTGTGGGCTCAGGGGTGGGAGCTGCAGTGGGTGCAGCCGGTGTCGCAGCTGGCGCAGCAGCATCGTGTGAGCACCCGTAGCTCAGCAGCAAACAAAGTATCAGGCAGATAACAATCGAAAACCGTATTTTCATATACTCAGACACACCTCATGCTTTTTCTTTTGCTTAATCGATTATATATGTGCTGTTTGCTTTCAGTTGGGTCTTTCGAGATTCCCAAATCCAGTCAAATGCATACCGTCTGATTTTAACATAAATGTTTGATTTTCACCACTGTTGCACAAGAAATATTCGTGTAGAAAAAGAATATAAATACATAAAGACAGCCCCGCAGCAGAAACACTGATGCGGGGCTTTACGCATAGAATCTTACATATTCTGCTTAAGTATCCTCAGATAATAATTCGCCTCTCTGAGCACATGATCGCTCAGCAGCGGAATAATGATTGAGCGCACCGAGCATGAGAGTATTCCTTTTGTTCCTTGGGCTTTGAATTCGCGGATGCTTTCCGTTGCAGTCGCGCTTTGCGCAGTGACTTCCGGCAGCATTTGCAGCATACTTTCCGCTGATTCCGCCTGCTTCTGGAGCATATCGAATTCGGTCGCAAAATCCGATGCCTCCAATATCAGCGCTTTTTCTGTGGGGTCCAGCATTCCGGCGATAAATTCCGCATGTTCCCCCATATTGTTGTTCCAGAATTCCTGCATACCTGCGAATTCTTCCGGTGTCATATCAAGGTCGCCCGCCATCAGCAGCTGCAGCAGCTGTATATAGTCCTGAGCCTCCCGGATAATGTGGTCGATCTGAAGAGGATAGTTAACCGTGAATATACGGCAGGCCAGAACGTCTGCGAGTACTCTTTGTTTGTAGCGCAGCAGCTCTGTGGTCAGCGCCAGTGCGTCACGGTTTATTTTCTCCACCTTCGGTTTGAGGCTGACTGGCGGAACCGCACCGCCGCCGAGGCTGTATTCTTCCCGCGTGAGGGCTGTGTCCACCGGAACGCCGGTAAAGAATTGGGTCTGGCGTTCCGCTTCTTCCGTATACTGTGTGACGAGCTCGCCCGATGCCATCACCATATCCGATATGTATCCCTTGGAAAGTTTGGCAGTCTGGCTGAGAAGGGCTGTCAGCCGCTTTTTCAAACTGTCCGCTTCTGTGGCCAGCTGCTTGTTTTTAGGCGTAAAGCCAAGCTGCAAAAACAAAGCGTGCTCTTTCATGATCCGCAGATAAAACAGATTCAGTTCAAGCGAATCCTGTATAAATTTATTTTCTCTCTCCATCAAAAGTTGACCTCCTTATTACTGTTTATCATATGTCTTAGCCCAAAGTTTTGTTATGTTCCATGCGCAGTATTGATGAAGAGCCACATGTTCCGGGGCAAAATAAAAGACCGGCTCAAGCTGAACCGGTCTGACGGGCATTTCTATTGCGGTTTATGCCGGGAGCTGGCTTCGTCTCGAATCTCGCTTCGCATCCCCTCCAAAGCCTGCCGCCTTCTCTCGTTTTTAGCTTCCAGCGTTTTTTTCATCTTGGCATCCGGTGTTTTGGCGATCATCTCGTCGGCAGCCTCCATATTATGTATCGTCATATTGATATTCTTTTGTATCCGCTCGACGTTGTCTTTTCGGTTATCCGGGTTTGGCTTGCGCCTCCGTATTTTCATCTTCTGGCTCCTTTGCATTTAATATACGCCATTATTCTGCTCCGGCAGTATATAAAATATGCATAAAAATGGTTATGGGAAAACTAAAAAAGCGGCCACCGCCGCCTAGTTCTTAAATTATGCTGACTTCATCCGTCGACAAGAATTGCTGACACCAGCTAAGCTCCAAGCCATCTCTCCTGATCCTGAAGTATATCATTCTTGAGTGCGGACATATCAATGTTCAAACTGTCCGCTGCCTGCGGGTAGAACTCAATATCATCCTTCATTTTCATACTGTCATACGCAAATTTCTTTGCCAGATGAACCGCCGTCACAAGCTCCTGATTGACTATTCTTTCATCAAACGGGTCATTATGATATACCGCAGCTTCCACCAGCGAAAAAGGCAAGTCCCACCATTGAAGCAGATAACCGCCGATTTGCGGATATGACACTCCAAAGGTTTTGTGCTCGGCGTCAAAAATGCCACTGTCTTTTTCCAGAGTATCGGACAGCATGCCGTTGTACCTCTTTTTTTGGGTGGTATACAGCAGCGTCCTTCCCACATTGTGCAGCAATCCGGCGATATTGGACATCTCATCCATCTTTTTTTGCAAATGCCGCTCATAGATAAGGCTCAGGAAGCGGTTGGTCCTCATCGCTGTTTCAAGCTGTTTTTTGGTAAAGCTGTCTCCTTGTCTTGATCCAAACACGTCCACAAGCGGCGTTGTCAGCACAAGTCCTCTCATGGTGTTGAGCCCGAGATATCGTACCGCCTGCGCAACCGAGCCGGTGCGCAGACCATAAAAAGCGGAGTTGGCTATGTGCAGTATTTTGCCGGCTATGGACTGGTCTGCTTCTATGCATTTGATAATCTCCGGCAGCTCCGCATCCTGATCGATCAGGGACAGTATTTTTCTGTAGCTGTGCTTGACCGTCGGCAGATCATCAACGTTGTTGATCAGGGACAGCACGTTGCTGCTGCGCAGTAAATCTTCCGTATCGAAAAGCTGGTCCACCAATTTATGTAGTACATCATTCTCCCACGGCTTAAACAGATAAACCTTGGCTATGTTCTTCTGCAGTGCTTTGAGTACAAACTTCTCGTCGGCATAGCCGCTCAGTATGATCCTGATGACATGCGGGTATTGCTTCTTAATGAGAGACAGCAACTGGTATCCGTCCATTACCGGCATACGCAAATCGCTCACCACCAGACTGATGTCTGTGGTTTTCATAATGCTCAGCGCGCTCATACCGCTGTCCGCCGTTAATACCTCGTATTCAGCATCATAAAAACTGCGTCTGATTGCGCTCAGCACCTCAGGCGCATCGTCTACGAACAGCAGTCTCTTCATTACACTTCCCCCGGTTCAAGCTCTTTTCTGTACAAATTGCGCAGCGGCAGTTCAATATCAAACGCTGCTCCCGACTCACAGTTGGATGCTCTGAGCTGTCCGCCATGTTTGTTGACAACGATATCGTGCGATATACTAAGCCCCAACCCGGTTCCCTCTCCAAAATCCTTTGTGGTGAAGAACGGATCAAATATCCGGCTGAGCATGTGCTCGGGGATGCCCGGTCCGTCGTCACTGATGCGGATTTGAAAGGAGGAGTCCATATGTTCTGTGCGAATATGGATATGCCCCATATCCTCATGGTACCGCGAATTGATCGCGTGAATGGCATTCATCAGTATGTTGATCAGCACCTGCTCTATCTGGCTCTTGTTGCATATTATCTCGTCATCATCACACAACTGAGTTTCAATCTCTATCGAGTATTTGTATTCGTTTTGGATGATCAGCAACGCTTCCTTAATGATGCTGCTGATGCTGTTGGGGACATGTTCCCCGTCAAGTCCTGAATACACAAAGCCCATGAGCGTCGCGACGATTCTCGAAATTCTGGTAATGCCTTCCTTGAGATCGACGAAAAGGGGATCGATTTCGGATAAAATATATTCAATCTTGTAATTTTTTTCGGCTTGGGCAATTTTGCGGGCACACTCGCCGTGAGCTTTTATTTTGTCTTTACCATGAGCAGTTTTCACATTTTCACGGTATGTGTTGATCATAGCGGACATATTAGTCATAAAGCTGCTGAGAGTATCTATGTTGCTCTTGACAAACCCTAAAGGATTGTTGATCTCATGCGCTACCCCAGCTGCCACTTCACCGATTGAAGCCATCTTTTCAGTCTGGGTCATACTGAACTGTATTTCTTTGAGCAACTGATTGAGTTTGGCCAGTTCACCATCTTTTGCAGCCATCTGCCGCTTCATATCATTGACCTGCATTAAGCTCTTTCTGGCCAGAAGCGCAGCTTTAACCTGCATCTGCAGTTCCACAGGCTGAAATGGTTTATTAATAAATCCGTTGGCACCCAGTTCCAATATCTCTTTCAGATGCTCCGGCCCGGATGTGAGCATAAGCACTTGAACTTCATTCAGCGGCTGTTCCTGACGAATTCCGGTCAATATTTCAAGGCCGTTGTTCTCCGGCAGCATCACATCCATGATGACAATATCAACGTTGTTCTTTTTAATGATATCCAGCGTCTGCATGGAATTCGAACACAGAATGACTTCGTCAATATCAGCCATCTCTTTTATTTGTGACTCCACCGTTTTTAATATTAACAGCGAGTCATCTACTATCAGTACGATCATAATTAAAATCCTCCATTCAGGTCCCCGTTTCAATCATCTCATTTTTATTGTCTGCGTGTCCTGAATGCTGCAATTTCATTAATATATATCGGTTGTTTTATGGAATTTCTTAATACCATATTCCCCCATTATTGTTTGATGTGTTTAGAAACAACAATCAGAATGGCGAAAAACAAGCCGAAAATGGAGGGCTGCAGATATGTCACACATTGATGTATATCCCATAATATAATTATAGATTATCTCTTCTGAAGGAGGTTAAAGAATATAATGGATGGCAATATTGCTGACAACAGACGTTGTTTAATCGACTCTTTATGTGAAAATGTCGATGAGGTTGTTACCATATGCACGGAAAGCTGTTGCTTTACCGGACTGCTGTGCGCGGTAACTTGCGATTGTGTGAAGATTATCCAGTGCGGGCATGCCAATTGCCCCGGAAGAAATTGCTTTGGCAAAATAACGATTATTCCGATTTGCCAGATCGAAGCCGTGACTCTCTGCAACACAGCCTTCTAGCCACTGTTTGAGCAGGCAATACGATAACTCCCCCCAAAGACGCCTTGTCTTGGGGACAAAATTAAAAACTGCGCGGTTTACGCGCAGTTTTTATGTACAAAAAAGTTCAAAAGGTTTAACTCTTAACGTTTGTCAATATTGAAAAAAGCTGATTTGCCGGGATAAACCGCTGTGAGCCCCAGTTCTTCCTCAATGCGCAGCAACTGATTATATTTTGCCACTCTGTCCGTCCGCGACGGGGCACCCGTCTTAATCTGGCCTGCATTCGTCGCCACCGAAAGATCCGCGATCGTTACATCCTCCGTCTCACCGGACCGGTGGCTGATAATGGCAGTATATCCGGCTCTGTGCGCCATTTCCACTGCTTCCAGCGTTTCAGTCAGCGTACCGATCTGGTTCACCTTGATCAGAATGCTGTTGGACGCTTTATCCCTGATACCCCGTTCCAATCGACGCGTGTTGGTCACGAAAAGATCGTCGCCGACCAACTGCACCTTATTTCCCAGCTGCTGTGTCAGCATCCTCCAGCCTGCCCAGTCTTCCTCGGACAGGCCATCCTCCAATGAAACAATCGGGTATTGGCCGCAAAGCTTCTCCCAGAACATCACCATTTCTTCGGTGGTGAGGCTAAGCCCCGACTTCCAGAAGAAATATTTCCCCTCTTCGCCCTTCTCCTTGGACGCTTCATACATTTCTGTCGCCGCTGCGTCGATAGCCAGCATGAAGTCCGCTCCCGGCTGGTATCCAGCCCGCGTAACCGCTTCCAATATCGTCTCAATGGCTTCTTCGTTGGATTTTAAGTTGGGTGCATAGCCGCCCTCGTCTCCTACGGACGTGCTGTAACCTTTCGACTTAAGCACTTTTTTGAGCTGGTGAAACACCTCCGCACTCATCTGAAGCGCTTTTTTGAAACTCTTCGCGCCCACAGGCATGATCATGAATTCCTGTATATCCACGCTGTTGTCCGCGTGTTTGCCGCCGTTGATGATATTCATCATGGGTACTGGCATTATACGCGCATTACAGCCGCCGATATAGCTGTAAAGCGGAAGATCAGCCTGCATCGCCGCCGCTTTCGCAACCGCCAGAGAGACGGCCAGCATCGCGTTTGCACCAAGTGCAGACTTGTTCTCCGTATCGTCCCGGGCAATCATCGCATAATCGATATCCGCCTGCCTACGCGCATCCATCCCAAGGATGATTTCCGATATGATATCATTGACATTCTGCACGGCCTTCTCCACGCCGCGCCCCAGATACCGCCCCTTGTCTCCGTCCCGAAGCTCCACCGCTTCAAATTGTCCGGTGGACGCTCCCGAAGGCACGGAAGCGCGCGTCCTTGCGCCACCCGTCAGTTCCACCTGCGCCTCCACAGTGGGGTTCCCGCGGCTGTCCAATATCTCTCTGGCAAATACATCAACAATGGTAAACATGTCATCATCCTCCTCGTGATCATTATACCACAGTTTGGCTGTATTAACCAGCCGCATGCAGCTCCTTCGTAGCATGGCGCAATGAGCGGCCATGCGGAAACCCCTTCTGTTTACAGCGAACTGTCAGGGCAGTTTGCTTTCGGCTATGCGGATCGCTTCCCTGACGATATTGCCGCAGTCCTTTGACGAAACGGCACCCCACCCCTGTGAGGCGACGATATTCGCCACTCCGAGCTTGGTTGCGATCTGCTGTTTTAATGCTTCCGACATCATGTTGTTGTCCTCCTGTTGTTTTTTAGCCTTATGAAGCTGTTGCTTTTATTATCTCCTTTATATCGGACTATACTTCCGAGCTTAATGTTATTTTATGGTTTTTCAGTGTTTATTTACATGTGTATTAAGTTGAAACTGCGGAAAAATATCAGTAAAAGGAGGTGAACAAATTGGCAAGCAACAAACTTATGAATTTGAAGAATGAAGTGGCAAGCGAAATCGGCGTGAATCTCAAACAGGGGTACAACGGCGACATCTCATCCCGTGAAGCCGGCCGTGTTGGCGGAAACATGGTCAAGAAACTGATTCAGTATGCGGAAAACAGCGGAAAGTTCTGAGCTTTCGGAACATAAAAAGGAGGGCTTCTGGCTCTTCTTTTTTTGCTGTTCGAGAGTAGGCAACGCGCTTCAATGCAACAAAAAACGGACATGGGTCATATGTCCGTTCTTATGAGCGTATTTTTGAACCGTAGTGTTAAAGCAGCTTTTCAAAGCCGGCTTCCAACTGAGCCAGCTGTCTTTCCGCGTCATCATCATTTGCGCCCCGTACAGCGAAATAGATCTTGATCTTAGGCTCGGTGCCCGAAGGCCGGATGCATACCCACGCGCCGCCGTTCAGCAGCAGCTTGAGTGCGTTGGTATCGGGCAATT
>JAEWTW010000031.1 GCA_023397655.1 Bacillota bacterium | reverse complement strand
CAATTGCTACGTTCAGCACAAACGCTGGATCGTCGCCGGTGCTGATCGGCACAGGGGTGTGGAAAGCAGCGGGCGCGATAACGTTCACCGGCGCGTACAATAACGGCCCGCCTTCGAGCGCTTATGTGGCACTGTCCGGGTGGTCGAACCTCGCTATGGGCGGCACAGGGCTTGTCACAGCAGTATCTGCGGAGGCTGTAAACTATCCCAGCGTGGGCGGCACTAGGGTGTTCACTCTCAATGCGACGGACGGCACGGACAGCGATACAAAGAGCGTAACAGTTGCGTTTTACAATAAGCGTTTCTGGGGCGTGTCCACCAAAGCCGAGTCGTTCACTGAAGCGGACGTTGAAGGTCTCACGAACGAGATATCCAACAGCAAAGGCAGAACATTCTCGGTGACGCCCGGAGCGGATCAGTACATCGTCTATGCATATCCGAAGCGGCTGGGCACTGTGGTGTTTACTGTCGGCGGGTTCGAAGGCGGCTTTGAAGCGCCTGAAACGGTCAGCGTGACGAACAGTGCGGGGTATACGGAGGACTATTATGTGTACCGCAGCACCAATGCCAATCTGGGCGCGACGACGGTTGTGGCATCGTGAGGAGGTGACGTGATTGCCGATACTTTTGATCGACGGGATAAAACAGAAGAATGGCGGCACGTTCAAATTGGTGGACGCTGTAGACGTTGCGACGGACAGCACACACCTGTTTGTCACCGAAGCCGAAAAAACCGCATGGAATTCGGGCGGCGGCGGTATCGCGATAACAGGCTGGGTGGCTGCGTCGGGCTGGTCGTATTCCTCGGTAGATGATCCGATTGGCGTTATATCGCTGTCGGCGGGGCATGGTATAACGGTTGGCTGGCGTATCAAGTTTACCAACGGCGGCAATACGATATACGGCATTGTGGTGGCGGTAACAAGTACATCCATCACGTTCCTTCATGAGATCGATCCGACGGACAGCCAAGCCAAGTATCTGATGGCGGATAGCGATATAACGGACGCCTATTATTCACCGGTCAAGGCACCGCAGGACTTCCCGCTGGAGCCGGTCAAGTGGACGGTTAAGGCGACAAACGCAAATTCAAACATTATATCGTCACCAACCAGCGACACATGGTACCACCTTGGCAGCTTCAGCCTTGTTATCCCAATCGGCAGCTGGATCGTTGAGTACAGGAACCATGCATCAGCGTACAACTTCGCGTCGCTGACGGCCTATCTGTATATGTATTCGATTCTGGAAACGTCAACGGGCGCCCTAACTTCTGAGTCTGAATTGTTCACGGTTGATTTTGGCGTGGGTGCGCAGACCAGGAGCGGTGCGGCCATGAGGTGCAGCGCTCCTTTAACGCTGACGTCAAAGACCACCTACAATCTGTACTCGAAGTATTTGAGCAATCTGACCGCGGGCGGCATCAGGCTTAACAACGGCACGTACAGCTTCATCAAAGCAACGTGCGCTTATCTGTGAGGAGGGCAGTATGGACGAACGACAACACGACGAGCTGGGTCTAGAATATGAAAGCCTGCTCTGGTGGTTCAACGTAAAATACACCATCGAGACGCAGCAGTATCAGCGGTGCCAGCGGATGGGAGAGCAATACGACAAAGACATCGGCGCGCTGGATGCGGAGGCGAAAGAAAAGCAGCTGCGGATCCGCGAACTGCGCATACAGCTCGGTATATCATAACGGCCACGGAGCTGTTTTTTATTATCAAAGCAAAGGAGGGGAAGACGTGTTTAACACATGCACAATTGAGGATCTTGTGCCGCGAGTCAAAGCATACCAAAGTAAGCAGAAGATCAATACCGGTTATGCGGTCAAGGCCGCGGAGGCTGTGTATGCCTCATACAAAGCGGGAGAGCTGCCGCCGGGCACAAACCACGCTATTCAGCTGGCACTGCAGTTTGATGGCAAGGAAACGGCCACAGACCTTGTCAAACGCCTGAAAGAGAAGGTGACGCCGTACGCGCCGGGTTACTCACTTGACGGGCCGATGGATTGCATGGACTTTGTCCGCAATATCTGCTTGGCGCTGTTTGATTTGAACCCGGGCGACTGGACGGAGGGCGCGTACAAACAGAACATTAAAAAGCAGGTGCCGTGGAGTGAGCGTAGGGAAATGGATCTGCTGCTCAACAAGCTCAGCAGCCGCAACCCGCATGCGACACATGCTATGCTTTGCATTGGTAATGGTCTGATGCTGCATACGCGGAGCAAGAGCAAGCCGCTCATGGTCACCAGCGATGCGCTGTATTCGGCAGGATCTCGCAGCGGAACAGGCTGCTTTAGGATACTGTCCGATCAGCAGTACAACAGTCTAATTATTGGCGGCGTAGCGCCGCAGGAGGGGGAGAAAGATATCATGTGGGAACACGGCAATAAGGGGAACGGTGTGGCCTTTTGGCAAGGCATCTGCAAAGACTTAGGATTCGGCAACTTGCTGGGCAAGTTTGGCCCGAATGGCGACGGCGTTGACGATGATTTCGGCGACAATACGCAAGATGCAACCGAGGCTGTGCAGCTCAAGTTGGGACTGCCCCAGACGGGCAAGGCGGACAACGTCACGGTCGCAAAAGCTGTGCAAGCTGCTCGTGCAAACGATGCCAGCAAGGCGGATCTTGACAAGGCTCTGGCAAGGATAGCGGCTGCCACCAAGGCGCTCACGGCGTAGGGGGTGCACATGACGGGAGTTGTACAAGATTTGACATCAGCGTATATCCAAACCGGTTTCATGGGCGTGTTTTTCATTGTTGTGATGGTCATTGTTCTCTGGTATTTCACCAAGGGGCGAAAACAGATGAGTGATGAACGCGAACGGATGGTTAAGGAACAGGGGCGTACAGCTGCTGTCATAGAAAACAACACGGCAGTTATTGAGAACTGCACAGAGGTGATCCGCGCAAGTACTCTGCAGCGCGGCGAAGAGACGCGACGCATTGGGGAGGTTTGCGATCGCATTACAACACAAGGCAAGCAGCTGGATGAGCTGCTAAAAAATCAGGCGGTTTGTATGGACCGTCAAGAAAGAAAGTGAGGATTCCCATGAAAAAATTATTGTTTATTCTGTTGGCGGTTATGCTGCTTATCATTTGCTTAGGTGGCGTCGCCTTTGCGTCGGATGGTGTGCCGCCGAGTACTGAACCGGCTGCTGTGAACTGGACAGAGCTGCTCATAGCTGTTGTCGGCTTGTTATTCACCGCGGTGATCACACCCGGTATCAGGGCGTGGTTTGTGTGGCTTAGAAGCAGGACTGAAAATGAAGCAGTGCTCACAGCAATAACGGAGGCACAGACCGTGGCAGATAATGTTGTTGCCCGACTCCAGGCAAATGTTGTTGATGGTCTCAAGGCGGCATCAGGTGACGGTAAGCTATCCGCAGATGAAGGAAAAATGATTATGGAAAAAGCTATTAAAATGTTCCTTGCGGATATCTCTGATGGCGCAATTGCCATCATAAACAAAAACGCAAAGAATGCGGCTGAATACATCACTAGCCTTCTTGAAGCTCGGCTTGTCAAACTGAAAAACGGTTAAGCGGGACCGCGCCGGATCCTCCTTCCGGTAACGTTCAAGAAATAAGCCTCCGGCTCAATCAGCTGGAGGCTTATTTTTATTGCCTAAAATTAAGTTTTTCTCGATAAAATCAGGCTTTTCGCGAGGATATACTTGGCGGAGAGAGAGGGATTCGAACCCTCGGTACGCTTCCACGCACACACGATTTCCAGTCGTGCGCCTTAGACCAGCTCAGCCATCTCTCCATGTTCGCTGTTTGTCACGCGAACGCTATTTTATCATACCGTGGAGAAAATCACAACACCTAATAATATTTTTCACACATAATTTCTGCCGCGATGCAAAGACTATTCCTTGAAAACAATACTTGTGAAAGGCGGAGAATATGCAGAGGTATAAATCAGGGCAAAAGGCGCCCCAGGGCGGTGATTATAAGATCATTAACGACCAGGGGAAGGTGATCAGAAGCGGAATAACTCTGAACAAAGGAGACTCTTTCCCACCAACGCCGGGCTCAAACCAGTTTTTTGAAAAGGAATAAAAGCATACCCGTTGAAAAGGCCGGGCTCCTGACTGGCCTTTTTTGGTATGCCATTATACTGCTGTGTGGTATACTGAACATGGATAAAATGAGACGGGGAGAATTTGAACGGCGATGCACACGGAACTCCTTTCACCCGCAGGCAGCCTCGGTGCTTTGCAGCAGGCTGTGAAGGCGGGTGCAGATGCGGTCTATCTGGGCGGCCGCAGCTTTGGCGCAAGGGCATTTGCGGCCAACTTTACGTATGAAGATATGGAGCAGGCGGTGTCATATGCGCATACCTATGGAGTCAGAGTCTATATTACGGTCAACACTTTGATATATCAAAACGAAGTGTATGAATTCCTCAGCCATGTGTCAAAGGTCATTGAGCTGGGGGCCGACGCACTGATCATGCAGGATACCGGTATGATGGCACAAGTACACGCACGCTGGCCTGATATGGAACTGCATGCCTCTACGCAGATGCATAACCACAACGACGAAGCGTTGGAGTACGTCCGGTCGCTGGGGGCGGTGCGGGCCGTACTCGCGCGCGAAATGACACTGGAGCAGATCAGGAGCCTTCAAAGCCCTATAGAGAAGGAAGTATTTGTGCATGGCGCATTGTGTATCGGCGCATCGGGTCAGTGCCTGATGAGCGCGCTGACGCTGGGACGCAGCGGTAATCGCGGTCAGTGCGCGCAGAGCTGCCGAATGCGATATAAGCTGCTGGACGAGGACGGACAAGCCGTGGATACTGATGGGCGATATTTGATTTCTCCTAAGGATATCGCATTACTGGAAGACATCGGGCAGCTGCTGGAAGCCGGTATTGGCTGCTTTAAGATTGAAGGGCGTATGAAGTCGCCGGAATATGTGGGACAGGTGACGAAGGTTTACGCGGGACTGCTGAAGGCAGCCCGGGATGGTCAGAAGCTTTATGTGCCGCCATGTGATATCGATGATTTAAAGAAATTGTTTAATCGCGGCTTCACGAAGGGACATTTGCTGGACGACAAATGCGAAGCGCTCATGAGCATCCGCCGGCCCAACCACGCCGGAGCACCACTGGGCAAGGTGGTATCGGCGGACCGGGATGGCATACGGATGATGCTGTCTGCGCCTTTGCGGCAGGGAGACGGTATCAAGTTCGAGGGCAGTGACGAAGGCTTTTTCTGTAACCGTATCATCAAGAATGGGTTGCTGGTCAACAGCGCACAGCCGGGCGATGTCGTAACGCTGGACTGCAAGGCCAGTACGAAAGCAAACGATACCGTCGTCAAAACGAGCGATATTGAACTTATAGAGCGTCTGGCAGAGACTTCCGACAGAAAGGAGACCGTGACAGGCAGGCTGGAAGCCCGCGTCGGTTTTCCGCTGCGGTTCACTATAAAGGATACAAACGGGCACGAGGCCGATGTGGCGCGCGAAGTTGTGGCTGAAGGAAGAACACGGGCGGTCACAGCGGATGAGCTGCGCGAAAACGCTGAGAAGCTGGGCGGAACGCCCTACCAGTTTGAGCAGCTGGAGGTGGATACCGATGGTTCTGCCTTTGTGGCGAGAAGCGCGGTCAACGCATTGCGGCGTGAAGCCGTACAGCGTCTGACAGCGCTGCGTACGCAAATAAAACTGCAGAAAACAGTGCAATATAAGCCGCATGCACTTGAACTGGATGCATTGCCGGAAAAGCCTTTGTTGCACGTACTGGTCAGGAACAGCACGCAGCTCGAAGCGGTATGCGGGCTGGCCACAGGCGACATATATACGGAGGATGTCGCACTGTATTTGGCCCGTAAGCAGGATAACCCGGCATTGCGATTGAGAACAGACCGACTGGCCGTGCAAGCGGAGCGTTATTCGGGCGAACGGCTGCTGGTGACGGATCACGGCGGTCTTCACGCATATCCAAAAGACAACAATGTCACGCTGGATTATACAGCAAGCGCCCTGAACGCGGATGCTTTATCCGTCTATTTTCACAGCGGAGCGCGCCGGATCGCGTTATCGCCGGAGTTGGATGAACACCAGACCGCCGACATGATGATTGCGTTCGAACAGGCATACGGTCAGCTCCCGCCGGTGGAGGCGCTATTATACGCGCGTCACGAGCTGATGGCAATGCGCCACTGTGTTATCCGGCATGCGTTGGGAGACAGTGCTTGCGGGCGGTGTCGCAGAGAGCGGTTTTCGCTGTTGGACGATGCAGGCCGCCGTTTTCCGGTGATGACGACAGGGCGCTGTGAAAACAGGCTGTTCGAAGGGCGGCCATCGGAGAAGGACGCCGAAGCGCTGCTCAAAATGGGCATCCGGCACTTCCGTGTGGAGTTGTTGGACGAGAATGCCGCACAAAGCCGTGAGATCATGCAAAAATATCTGCGAATGTTGGGGCGGTGATGGCCATGACCATGTTGTATGGATTTGAACCAATAGCGGATGAAAACAGCCGTGTGCTGATACTGGGTTCCATGCCTTCCGAAGCATCGCTGGTAAAGGGCGAGTACTACGGTCACCCGCGAAACGCGTTCTGGCCGCTGATCAGCGCGATACTGGGTGAGTCCTATATGAGCAGCTACGAGGCGCGAAAAGCCATGCTGCTGCGCCACGGTGTGGCGCTTTGGGATGTCGTGGCTGCGTGCAGGCGTGAAGGCAGCAGCGACGCGGCCATACGGGCTGTGACCGTCAACGATTTCCCCGCTTTCTATTTGGCTCATCAGCAGGTAAGGCATGTATATTTTAACGGCGGCAAAGCGTTCGAGCTTTATAAGAAGCATATTGGTTTTTCCCAGCCCGACCTGAGCTATGACAGGCTGGGTTCCACCAGCCCGGCACACGCTGTTGGATTCGAGCAGAGGATGGAAGACTGGAAACGCCTGACGGTAAGCTTACGAGAGGGAACACGGACATGAACGAAAAGCAATTTGAACATCTGTACAAAAAGTCGGTGGAATTGTCGGTGGGCGGGGATATATCCGCTCTGTTCGATGCGCCCGAATGTGACGCGCACGCGCTTGACTGTCTGACCAACCCAAGAAATCATCCGGCTGTGGTGCGACTTGGCCCTTGCGAGTGCGGGGAACAGCACTGCGCAAGTGTCTGCTTCTATAATGCCATCACACAGGACGAAGACGGACATGCTGTGATATCGGCACAGGATTGCGCAGGCTGCGGGGACTGTGTAAAAGCCTGCGGAGCGCACAATCTGGCTGAGATCAAGGAAGTGGTGCCGATTTTCGGGGATATCAACGCCGGGCAGTCGGTATTCGCACTCATTGCACCCGCTTATGTCAGCCAGTTCGGGCCGGATATGACGCCGGGAAGACTGCGTGCCGCGTTCAAGAAGCTGGGCTTTACGGGCATGATCGAGGTGGCGCTGTTTGCGGATATACTGACGCTCAAGGAAGCGCTGGAATTTGACCGGTCGGTGACCCGGGAAGAGGATTTCGTGCTGACCAGCTGCTGCTGCCCCATGTGGGTGGCGATGATTCAGAAGGTATACGGCCAGCTCGTACCGCATGTTCCGCCGTCGGTTTCACCCATGGCAGCGTGCGGCCGTGCGATCAAGCTGATGCACCCCAACGCGAAGACGGTATTTATTGGCCCGTGCCTCGCCAAAAAGGCCGAAGCGCGTCTTGACGATATTGCGGATGCGATTGATTATGTACTGACTTTCCGCGAAGCTGCGGATATATTCGATGCGGCGGGTATTGACCCGCGCGAATTGGAAGAAGATCTGCGTGACCATTCCTCGGCTGGCGGGCGGCTGTATGCACGCACAGGCGGCGTCAGCGAAGCCGTGGCGGCTACTCTTGAGACGCTGCGTCCGGGTCGCCAAATACCGCTGAAAAGCCGTCAGGGCAACGGCGTACCGGCCTGCAAGCTGATGCTCAAAGACGCGATGGAGGGGCATCTGGACGCCAACTTCATAGAGGGTATGGGCTGTGTCGGCGGCTGCGTCGGCGGACCCCGGGCGCTGATACCTGCGCAGGAGGGCGCGGCAAACGTGGACGCGTATGCCGAAACAGCTGCGAGCCGTACGCCTGTCAACAATGCTTTCGTGCAGGACTTGTTGGCACGGCTGGGCTTCAATACCATTGAAAGCCTTATCTCCGGAGAAAACATGTTTACACGCCGTTTCGAAAAATAGCAGACACCCATATATCTGAATAGAATAACTGTGAACATATACGCCGTATGTGATAATACACACGGCGTCTTGTTTTGTTTCCAAAACAGCTCCTGCTGCATATATTATACTGATCATCAAACTGATCACATTCAATGACGGTATACAAAAAAATAAATGGTTAAGTGTATAAGGACCTAAGTTCATTTATGCAATAAGCCAGGAAAGAAGATTCAATGCGATATTTAATAAGATCGATATTTTTTATCGTTTCAGCTTGTATAGTTTTCTCTTTACTGCCGGTTGCTGTGCTTGCGGGTGCTGAATATCAGATTGCGTTTGATACCCTTGGCGGCGGGGAGGTGGAAAGTATAACGGTGGAAGAGGGCAATACGGCCACTCCGCCGCCCGATCCTGTGCGTAGCGGTTATCAGTTTACCGGCTGGTATAAGGATACGGACTGTAATGAAAAATGGGATTTTGATACCGACACGGTTGTTTCAGATATCGTGCTGTATGCCGGCTGGACGCCGGTGGAAACGGTCAGCACCGTTACCATTACAGCAGTCTCCGAAAACAGCGATTATGGATCAGTCACAGGCGGCGGAGACTATAGTGCAGGGGATGCCGTTACGCTTTTGGCAATTCCCTGCGCCGGGTTCCGTTTTGTTCGGTGGAAAGAACCCGATGTCAGCAACAGCCGGTATTCCTTTAAAGCGGAGGAAAGCAGGACGGTGACTGCGGAATTCGCGCCCATCGGCACGCCAGCCCTCACAGTGCGGAGCATAGGCTTCGACAGCATCACGCTGACATGGACGCAAGTCGAAGGTGCGGCGGGCTATGAAATATACCAATCCACTCAGAAGTCCGGAACCTACTCGAATATAATGACGGTCAGCGATCCCGGGCAATGCGAATTCACGAATAAGAAACTGAAAGCGGGAAAGACGTATTATTACAGGATCAGAGCATTCTGCGTCTCGGATGAAGCCACCACCTTCGGGGGTTACGCATCCGCATCCATCTCGCCGCGCGGCACAGCTGTGACAGCCGCGGCTGTTTCTGCGGGCTGCCGCAGCATAAAGGTCACGTGGAGTGCTGTCAGCGGTGCTGGCGGCTATGAAGTTTTCAGGAGCACCACCAAATATGGCACCTATTCAAGAATTGCTGCCGTTTCTGCTAAATCTCTGTCATACACCAACTCCGGACTGGTAACCAGGAAAACGTACTACTACAAAGTTCGGGCATTTTACGGATCCGGTGATACTGCGATATTGGCGGATTTGTCTGCGTCGGTATCCGCGAGACCTGAGGTCGTGGCGCCGCTGCTCGCAGTCGTTCCGGCTTCCGCCACAAGCAATCGCCTGACGTGGAGTATTCAGACCGGGGTCAGCGGCTATGAAATCTATCGCTCCACTCAAAAGCACGGCACCTATTCAAAGATATTTTCCGCGTCTGACTGGCCGACAGCCGTCTACACGCATACCGGACTCACCACAAACAAGACGTACTACTACAAGATGCGAGCGTTTGCTGTTTCGAGCGGTACGGCCTCATATGGGCCATGGTCTGCAACACAGTCGGCGGCTCCAAATAGGGCTGCAGCGGTCAAGGAGCGGTTCTATACTATCTACTATCAGGGAGATCCCAAATGGGGCTTTTCTTCTTCGGTCAGAAGCACGGCCTGTGTACTGACCTCGTACGCCATCACCATCAACAACATGGGCATCAGCGCCACACCGCGAACGGTATACAATTCCAACGGAAAGCGTACGCCGATAAACATGTCGAATCTCAAGAAAAACTTCGGGGTCAAGGCGGTGTGTGCGCTGGGGTCGGGATCTGAATATCTGTCCCGGTTTGACGGACACAAAACGTATATTATTAAACCCTCAGTAAACGCGCCAGCGGCGATCAAGGAAGCGCTGAACCTTCATCCTGAAGGTGTGATACTCTATTTCAAGAGCGGCAGCCGGGCCCATGCCATCGTCGCATGCAAATATGATGGAAGCACAATTTATTTCAGTGACCCGGGCCGCAAAAAAGGCAGACTGCTGTTGTTCAAGGACACGTGGGTCAGCTATCACCATCATATGACTTATGCGAATCTAGTGGAGATGATCGCTTTGGACGAAATATGATAAAACGTTTATGGGAACATTTTAGTCCGCTCCTCCGTCTGAACAAAAAAGATCAGAGGAGCTGCAAAATGAAGAAGATATTTTTAATAATGGCATTACTGCTGCTCATATTGACAGCAGCCTGTACGGCAAATGGTGGTCAGGCCGCTGATACGTCCGGTCCTGATGGGACCAGTCCTGCCGGTATGCCTGCGCGACCAGGCTCAGGTGTGACTGGGGATCCGTCAGCGCATCTGGACGAACTGATGGAAGTCAGCGGCACCGTGCTGGAAGTGAACGACGATTTGGTTTTGATGACACTGGAAGACGGCAGCGAATACATGCTGCGTTTCAGTGAAAGCAGCCAGTGGGATGACGGGGTGAGTAAGGAAATTCTGACAGACAATGTGGTGACATGTCTCGTGAAACCGGAACCTACGCTGACAACGCCTTCGCAGGGTGAGGTCATTGAAGTAATAAGTAATCAAGGCGTGTCTTGAGTGATGAGCCAAAGAGTGCAGCTTGGTGTGAATCTGCCTTGCTGCGCTTTTTTATTTATGCGTCTGAAAGGCATGGAAAGGCAGTTGTTGCGGTAAAATAAGCATTGAATATTTATTTCAGAGGTGCTGTCAAAATGACGCAAGACTACCCTTTATGGATGGAAACAGACAAGCCTAAGTTTCAGTCGCTGGAAGGCGTGCACAGCTGCGATGTGGCTGTGGTAGGCGCCGGACTCACGGGTATCACCACGGCGCTGCTGCTGGCGCGTGCCGGCGTGAAAACGGCTGTTTTGGAAGCCGACGAAGTTGGTGGCGGCACAAGCGGCCGCACCACAGCTAAGGTAACAGTGCAGCATGATGTGCGCCTGCACGGGCTGGGGGAGAGTAAAGCCGCAGCCTACCACGCTGTTAACATAGCTGGACTCAGCCTGATTTCATCGCTGGTGGATGATTATCGTATCGACTGTGATTTTGAACGTTGTCCGGCATACGTATATGCCCGCGACGACAGTGAGATGGAAGCCATCGAAAAGGAAATGCGCATGTATGAGAGCATCGGTCAGTCCGCACGTCTGACACATGACGTGAGCTTACCGTACCCGGTTCGCAGCGCGCTGGTGGTGGACGGGCAGGCGTATTTTCATCCGCTCAAATACCTCTACGCGCTGGCCCGGCAAATCGACGGTATGGGTATGCCCATCTATGAGCATTCGCGCGTGATCGACGCGGAGCGGGATATGGATGTCGTCAAAGTCCGCACAGAGCAGGGGGCTCTGCACGCTAAAGCCGTTGTACTGGCGACCGGATACCCGTTGCTGGAATATCCCGGCCTGTTCTTTCTGCGGCTGCATCAGGAGCGCTCTTACTTGATGGCCGTACGTCATTACGTAGATACGGGCGGAATGGGCATTACAGCGGGCGACCCTGTCAACTCTGTCCGGCCGCATCACATGAAGGAGAGCGACTGGCTGCTGGTCGGCGGCTTCGGGCACAAGACAGGGCAGGAGGATAAGAAAGCGCTCACCGGATACGTACCGCTTGCAGAGTATCTCGGCCAGTTCGGAGACCTGACGCCCGAATACCAGTGGTCTGCGCAGGATTGCGTGACTTTGGATAACATCCCGTATGTCGGGAGCTTGTATCGGGAAGGCCCGCACATATATGTGGCGACGGGCTATGACAAATGGGGGATGACGAACAGCGCAGGAGCAGCGCAAATGCTCTGTGATATGATCACCGGAAGCGATACTGTTGACGAGGAGGTGAGGCGTATTTTTGACCCGCTGCGCGTCGCGCCCGTCGCATCAGCGAAAAACTTTGTTGTACAGACGGCAGATACGGTGCGCGCGTTCACGGCAGGCCGTGCCGGTATTGGAGAAGGAGATTTCGAGGACATCCGGCCGGGTGAAGGAGCAGTCAGGCGGATCGATGGCAAGGCGCGCGCTATATACAAGGATGAAAGCGGCAATATCCGGATGTATTCGGCTGTCTGTACGCACCTGAAGTGTCCGGTGGAATATAATGCCGCGGAGCGTACGTTTGACTGCCAGTGCCACGGCTCGCGCTTCTCGCTGACAGGTGAAGTGATTGACGGACCGGCGCAGCTTCCCCTTGAGCGTGAAGACAGCGAATGAATCTAAACCCGTTTGGCGATGCGCATTATCATCGGAGGCACAGACGTCCGTATTTCGAAGGCTGGTATTTCAAGCATTCAGCTGGAGGCAGACGGCATCGCTGTGAATCAGCTGTGACAGGGCTGTCTAAACAGGCATCTCCTTACCAGCTGATTTGTAAGCCTGTTCATATTGATACAGCTGACTGTTCAGAAGCGGCTCGCCTTCGGCAGGGGCAGGGCGCTCGTATGTGCCGTCATGACGCAGGCGGCGGGCTTTGACGTTGTCGGAAAAGCCCAGATTCAGCATCGCCAAAATACGGTTCGCGATGGCCGGGTCGAGTACAGGGCAAGCCACTTCGATGCGGCGCTCGGTGTTGCGCGTCATCCAGTCTGCTGAGGCGATGTACACCTGCCGCCTGTCTCCCGTGCCGAAACAATAAACGCGCGAATGTTCAAGAAACCGCCCGACGATGCTGACGACAGTGATATTATCTGTACGTCCCGACACACCGGCGCGCAGACAGCAGATGCCGCGTATCATCAAACGTATTTCGACGCCTGCCTGTGAGGCTTCAATAAGCTTATCAATGATCACCTTGTCCGTCATTGAGTTGAACTTAGCAATGACGGATGCGGGCTGACCGCTTTGGGCATGTACGATCTCTTCATCAATCTTCTCCAGTATTGCGCTCCGCAGACAGGTGGGCGATACGAGCAGGTGGCTGTAAGCGCCCTGAACGTTGTTAACCAGTATGTCGTTAAACAGCGCGACAGCATCCAGCCCGATATCCGGGTTGGAAGTGATCAGGCACAGATCGGTATATAGACGCGCTGTGCGTTCATTGTAGTTGCCGGTGCCGATTTGCGTGATGTATTGAATGTTCTTGTTCGTTTTGCGCGTGATGAGCAGCAGCTTGCTGTGCACCTTGCAGGCATCCACCCCATATACCACGCGGCAGCCTGCTTCCGCCAGGCGGGTGGCCCATTCGATATTTTGCTCCTCGTCGAACCGCGCGCGAAGTTCTACTACGACGGTTACATCCTTGCCGTTTTCCGCGGCTGTGATCAGATTGTGGACGACTTCCGACTGCCGGGCTACACGGTAGAGTGTGATTTTGACGGATACAACCTCCGGGTCGTAGGCCGCTTCGTTCAGCAGGTGAATGAAAGGCTTCATCGATTCGTAAGGGTAGGAGATCAGAATATCTTCTCTCAGCACCTGCTGCAGTACGCTTTCGCTCAGGTTGACGGATGGTGAATCCTGTGGTGTCAGAGGCGGAAAAAGCATCTTCTTTTTTTGTACAGGGGTGAGCATGCGCTCAATGCTCCAGATGTGGGACATATCGAGCGGGCTTTTGTTGAGAAACACACGGTTATGGTCGAGGTCCAGCTTCTTGCACAAATAGCGTATCAGGTCCTTCTTCGCTTCACCTTTGATTTCCAGACGTACGGGCGCCAGCTTGACACGCTTTTTCAGCAGCTCCTTCATTGTAAAGCGAAAATCCACATCCTCATCGAACATCGCATTATCCGTGATGATATCCGCGTTGCGCGTGACTCGGAATATCATTTTATCGACAGGCTTGTTGCTGCCGAACAGAGAATCGGCGTAATGATGGATCAAATCCTCCGCCAATACAAAGCGAAAGCCGTTGCCCGGCAGCATGATCATTCGGTCAAACGCCCCAGAGGCGGGGATGATGCCGAAGCTGGTGGAATTGTGGGACTCGAAGTAAGTGCCTACATAGATGCGGCGGTTCATCAGGAACGGGAAAGGGTGCCGGTTGTCGATGATCTGGGGCGACAGCAGCGGGTAGATTTCCCTGTTGAAGTAATTGCGGACATACTCCTGATCCTGTTCACCCAACTCGGACATACGCAGGTGGCGTATATGGAGCCGCCCCAGAGCCTTGGCGCAGGCACGGTATATCATGTCCTTGCGAGAGATATCCCGGCGCAGGCTCTTGAGCACAGCCTGTGTCTGGGCTTTGGGCGTAAGCCCTGTCTTATTGTCTATCGGAACCTCACGCAAAAGCATTTGGTCCTGAAGGCTGCCCACGCGGATCATAAAGAATTCATCCAGATTGTTCATATAGATGAATATGTATTTCAGCCGTTCGAACAAAGGAACGCTGACGTCCGCCGCCTCCTCCAGCACGCGCTCATTGAATTTGAGCCAACTGAGCTCGCGGTTCAAGTATACGGAATCAAATAACTGTTGGGATTTACTGCTCATGCTCTTCCGCTGCCGGACAGTGTTTTACCCAGCAGATAACCCTCCCTTACGCCATATTTGCTTACCACCGCAGTTTTTGCCCCGGCTCTGCGCGCAACTGCCTGCAGCGCGATCATTCCCGGCACAATCGTCTGCATACGATCGGGTATAATCTGCTCCATGCGCTGGTAATGGTTTTCATTTTCCAGATAGAGCAGCAATGGACTTAAATCGGAAACAGAATATGAGTAGCCCTTGGAATCCATCGAATAGGAGAATATGGCCTTATGAAGCTTGGAGACCGCGCGTGCAGTCCCGCCAATCGTATAGATTGTATCACTCTTGATGTTCGGCAGCCAATCGACCTGAGACAGCAGCGTATTGACGCCTGCTTCAATCTGAACGCATTCCTGCTCCGTGGGAAACTTACCCTCCGAGTATTCGATGGAAAGCTTGAGCGATCCGGTGGGCAGGCTGATACACTGATGCAGCCGGCCGCTGCGTATGTGGATGATTTCCATGCTGCCGCCGCCGATATCCAGCGCGACAGCATTGCGTATGCTCGGAAGAAAGTGCATCAAACCCAGATAATCGTAATAGGCTTCCTGATCACCTGTCAGCATCTCCACATCGACGCCGGATTTGCGTTTGATCTGTATAATGACATCTTGCGCATTGCTTACGCCGCGAAGCGAAGCGGTGGCAAAACAAAAGACCTGACTTGTCAGCTGCTCGGCCGCATGCCTGAGTTCCGCCAGCGTCTCGATAGCCAGCCGGGTTCCGTCCTCACTCAGAATGCCATCCTTGATGTAGCGTAATATACCAAGAGCCGCCTTTTGCTTTAGAATCAAGCGAAAATCGTGATAACCCATGCGGTATACCGCGAGTGTGACCGTGTTGGAACCAAAGTCCATGACTGCGTATACATCATCCTTCATTGATGTCCCCGTTTCGTTGTACTGCTGATTTGCTTTTTTATATAGCTTATCGCAAAAAGCGATATTTCATGAACGCTTTTAATGCCGGAAAGGTCAGAAAGCCTTTCAATCATTATTGAAAATTTAATGCAATTCCGCATTAAATGGGTGTTAAGAATTTGTAAAACAGAGGGGGCATCCCAGAGCGGCTAGCCATAAGCCTATGTTGCTGGGTGTTTGGCGGTGTTGCTTAACGCAAACGCCCGCACGGTTGGTGCGGGCGAATGAAGGAAGTAAAGACTGATGACGGTAAGCTGTTATTCTCAATATATGTGTCGTGTTGTGTTGAAAGACCTTTTCATGACGCTGACTTTTTATCCTCAGCCAGCATGGCCTCCATCGCTTCCTGAACCGCGCTGCGCATCTGCAGCACGCGGCTGCGTTCGGAACCTGTTTTTGCAGGGTATTCAGGCGCGCCGATTCGCAGCGTAATGAGCGGCTTTTTACGCAGCTTGCTCATCAGCCCGCCCGGTTTGCGAAAAGTGAACACCATGGGCAGCACAGGCACGCCGGACTTCACGGCCAGGTGGAAGGCGCCGTTGCGGAACGGTCGAAGCTCGTTGTGCCAGGGCCAGAGCGACGCCTCGGGATAGAAGTGAACGATGCGCCCCTTTTCCAGCTGCACCCGCATGGATTCCATGAATGCGTGAAGCGCCTTGGGCGATTCGGGGATGGGCACACCGCCCAGCAGCCGGACGAGCCGCCGTACAACGGGGATCTCGAAGTTGGCCTTGAGCGTGGCAAAAAAGGGCTTTCGCGGGAACAGCGTGCAAGCCACCATCGGCGAATCCAGAAAGTGCACATGATTGGTGACCGTCACGGCGCCGCCCTTCAGATAGCGCATGTTCTTTTTGCCGGTAATTTTGAGCCCGAAGAAAATACGGGCTGCGATGTCAAGCAAAGGGATGGCGATCACGTAAAACAACAATGCAGAACCCAACCGGAAGAATATGTTCCGGTTTACGAACCTGTAGCGTTCATCCACGCGGTAAACATAGGGCGTTGGCATATGGACGACATGTGCGTTTTTGTCCAGTGGGTCGGCGGCGGTGACGCGTTGCTCGGCGATGACGCGGGCATACACCTCTTCGATGCGGTCAATGGATTTGGAAATGCGGTATCCGTCCGCCTCGTGCAAGTATTTTTCCCGCATTTGCGCGCGTTCGTCAGGGTGTTCAATCCAGTAGTCGATTTTACCGGCAAGATCGGCGTCATCCTTGTTTTTAAATAGGCTGCGCCTATCCAGAGCAAACTGCCTTGCGGCGCTTTTCTCCGAGTCGGCGATCACGGGCACCAGACCGCTGGCGATGGCCTCCAGACAAACGATGGCTTCGATTTCGACTTCGGCAGCGTGCACATACAAATCGCACTGGTTGTAGATGCGTACAATTTCGTCCTGGCTGACATATTTGAATATGGGCGGGTTTATGAGTTTCCTGCCTAGGCGCTCATAATAGCGCGCTTTAGGACCTTTGCCGAGAAAAACCAGCTGGATGCGGTCTGCGTATTTTGACTGCATCGCTGCTTTAATGACGAGGTCCTGACGCTTCTCCGCGGCAAGTCGTCCCACCATCAGTATCACGAATTTGTCTTCCCATTCGGACGGCTTCGGTATGTTTGCCGGACCGAACGCTTCGTCCACGCCGTTTGAAATCACGTGCAGCCTGGATGTGTAACCGTGTTGTTCCAGCTGCTGCGCGATAAAGCGTGACGGACAGTGGATGTCGCGGATATACCTGTAAAAACGGCGGCGGAACGAGCGATAGAAGTGGTGGGCCACAAAGGGCAGATGTTTTAAGCCAATGTTATAAGTGATGTTTTCAGGCTGACAGTGGAACGCCGCCATGTGCGGCACACCCATTTCCTTCGCGACCCGACGCGCACCGCGGCAAAGGCGGAACGGCAGGAAGAAATGCACGACGTCCAAACCGTCAAAAGCCTTTTCAAGAACCGCCCTGTCCGGAAGGCCGAACGCTGTGCCGTGAACATGGAAAACAGAATTGAGCGGACCAAAACTAGCTGTGGGAACCACAAATTTGTCCGGGTGCTCTTTTCCGGTGGCAACAATTCGCACTTCGTGACCTCGCGCGCGAAGATATCGCGCAAAACGGGCGGCTGAAACAGACGTACCATTGTTCTGGCTGTCATACTGGTCGATGACATATGCAATTTTCATAATGAGTCAATAAAGGACGGCAAGATATAAGATAAAGATGATTGCGGGGGAATCCTTTATTGATGACCTCCTTTCCGACAATCTATTTGGTTTTGCTAAATGGATATGTATTATTAAAGAAAATCATACTACAAAAGGACATCGCCCGCAACCTTTCATACTCATTTCCTTGATTTTTAGTGACTCTTCGTATAGGATATTACGCATTGAACAGCATGCAAACAGAGGAATAAGTTGAAGAAAGTAATCGGAATCGCTGTCGGCGGGATGGCAGGCGCAGTGTTGCGCTACTGGATAAGAAACCTCGATATTAACGGCCTTCCCTGGGATACACTGATTGTGAATGTGACGGGCAGTTTGCTGCTGGCATTTTTGCTTACGTTGGCGCTGGAAAAAACAAGGCTGTCAGTTGAACTGCAGTCTGGCCTGACGGTGGGGTTTCTTGGCGCATTCACGACGTTTTCAGCGATCTGCCAGGAATACGTGACTTTTTTCAGCGGCGGGCAGACCCTGTTGGCTGTGCTGTATATGGCCGCGACGGTGGCGCTTGGTATTGCCGCAACCTTCGCAGGCTGGCGTTTAGCGCGGCGCTTATCTTCGCGGGATGATGCAATACCGTCTGATGAAGAGGACATGGACTGATGGACATAATACTGGTGGCGCTGGGCGGAGCAGCAGGCAGCGTGGCGCGATACGTTCTGGGACGTACGATTCCAAGAAAAACAACAAGATCGTTTCCGTGGGGAACATTTGCGGTCAATGTTTCCGGTGCGCTGCTGCTGGGAATCGTTCTGAGCCTGCACCTGCCAAGCAGCGCGGCACTGTTGCTGGCAGACGGTTTCTTGGGTGCATACACCACGTTTTCTACCTTTATGTATGAGGGGTTCCATATATTCCGGGAGCGGCGTTATCTGAACGCACTTGTTTATATTGGGGTGTCACTGGCGGTTGGGATAGTGGGCTTTATATCAGGCTATGCGCTGGGCGGTGTACTTGGCGCAATATAATGGCGTACTACGCAAACCAAAAAGGAAATGCTCAAAAGCTTTATAAGTCTTCTTCGACCACAGCTTTGGCCGAATGATGGCCGCGCAGCATCAAGCTGTTTATAACAGATACGACAAGCAACAGAGCTCCGGTTACCAGCCAGACAAGAAAGATACCGTGGCGGCTGACTATCATGCTGGATAAAACGGGGGAAATCATTGCGCCTCCCTGAAATATAAGAGATATGAGCGAAAGAAAACTAGCTCGTTTATTGCCGGGTACATCGTGGTTTATCAGCGTAAGCTCCGTCATATTGGCGGCCCCGAAAAAGAAATAAACCAACGAAAACAATGCGATAAATCCCCACAAAGAGTGCTGTAAGGCAAATATGATCATACAAAGCGCGAGGAGGATGCGTACAGTGTTATAGCCCGATATCCAGTGTACGGTCAGAAGGCTCAATATCTTCTTAATGGCTATGTTGCCCAACGAGGCAAAACCGAAGCATAAAAATGATACAACACCCAGCAACCACAGCAGGTTCTTATCAGTCAGCAGTGATTCAAATGCAGGCTGCCAATAAGTTTCAACAGTACTGATAAAGAAACCTGAAAAGAAAACTCCGATGATTAACAATTTGATTGTTCTGTTGTTCTTCAAAAATAAAATGCTGCTTGTCAGATGTTCCATTATTCCGGAACGATTTTCAGTTTGAATTACAGCAGGTTCTTTTAAGTAAACGGCGGATAAAATGATCACGATGCAGCAAAGAATAACCTTCACAATCAGATTTATATCATAACGGCCAAGAGAGGGAAAAAGGCTTTCTGAGATATGGGGTAAAAACCCGCCGGCTATAGAACCGGATGCAATACCCGCTGTTTCCAGCAGTGAAAGCTGGCTGGTGACACAAGATAAGCTTTCTTTGCCATGTAAATTGACCCAGTTATCGATCACAATCACGTCAAAGCTTCCGGATGCAAACGCCTTCCCTAAGCTCCATGGGACGAGGCCTGCGATAATCCACCAACCCTTAAGGAAAAGCAGCAATATGATTGCGATGACATAGAAAACGCAGGATATCAAAAAAACACGTTTGCGGCCAAGCAGATCGGCCAATATACCGCTGGGCAGCTCGGCGATGAGCACAACTGCCGAATATATGCCGAGCATGACGGCAAGGCTTACAAGCGTGCAGCCCTTATCGAGCAGCATCAAACTGAGTACGGGTATGATAAGGCCGGTTGAAAAGCTGTTGATCAGCTGAATGGCTTTACTCGATGGCGTCATGGCCATTCTCCAAAGCGGTACTGTTAACGGCTATCATCACATATTCATAAGCGTTAGTTCCTTCTGTCCAAACGCTGTGAGCACTAATAAAATCAGTAACAAGCGAGAAAAGCTGCCGAGCGTCTTGCGGTTTCAAGTACACAATACCGCTGAACATGTCGCCAAGCTGTTTTATTTCATCAGCTGACAGTTCTTTAAAATTGGTTGATTGCGTTCCTTGGATAAATCTTTCAAATGTACGTCGAAGTATATTTTGAGATATTATGTTGCGCTCGTTGTGCAGGCCGTCGGGCAATTGGTAACCAATGCTCACATCTGTTTGCGTTAGGTTGAAAAAGACCGCTTGTATGCCGTTTATCGATTCGGTATGATGCTGTTCGATCAAGCCCAGTGACATCAGTTTTCTGATATGATGCTGTGCAGAAGATGCGGAAATATGCAGCCGGTCCGCAACGGCTTTCGCTGTCATTGGAGACCCATTAACGCCCATAACCCGAAGGAGTTCCTGGCGCAAGGGACTCATGAATATTTTAAGATCCTCTTTCGAGGAAAGCACTTTATGATTTTTCAATAAAAACACCTCCGATACGCAAATTGTAACGTAACATAAATAGTAATGTCAATATTATTTTTTAGTAGCCTTAAAATATAAATAGAATGTTGATTTATTAAATAATGTTGTATAATGGTTGAACAACAAGTTGTGATATGGTTTTTTACAAACGAAAAAGCGTGAGGATCAATATGCTGGAACTAAAGGATATCCGTCTTCGCATTGGAGACACGGACATACTCGGCGGCATCAATCTGATGCTGGAGGCTAAAAAAATATATGTGGTAACCGGCCCGAACGGCAGCGGTAAATCATCGCTCGCCAGAATCATTATGGGCATACAGAAACCGACAGCAGGTTCGATACTGCTGGACGGGCAGGACCTGACGGACATGGACATCACGCAGCGTGCACGGCTCGGAGTCGGATATGCATTCCAGCATCCGCCGCGTTTTAAGGGCATCAAGGTAAAAGAGCTGCTGGGCATATCAGCGGGGAAGGACACTCAGACGATCTGTGATCTGCTTTTTTCGGTGGGGCTGTGTTCACGCGAGTATCTTGAACGCGATGTCGACGCCACGCTTTCCGGCGGGGAGATTAAACGCATAGAAATCGCGTCGGTGCTGGCCCGTGAACTGAAGGTGGCGTTGTTTGATGAACCGGAAGCGGGCATCGACCTCTGGAGCTTTCAAAAGCTGGCCGAAACCTTTAAAGCCATGCATCAAAAGCTGGATACGACGATCATCATCATCTCACATCAGGAACGTATATTGGAACTGGCGGATGAGATACTGCTGCTGTCTGACGGTGTGGTAAAACGGCATGTGTCGCAGACGGTGCTCTGGAAGCGGGGCATAACAGACGGATGCGGCTGCAGCGAGGAATGTGGAAAGGTGGAAACGCAGGATGCTCAGTGCGCTCGATAAATTACTTCTTGAACAGGTTGCAGGCCTGCATGACATTCCGCAGGGCGCTTACAACATCAGAAAGAATGGTGAAGCTGCGGGACGTCGTACCACGGCCAATATCGACATCGTCTCAAAGACGGACCAGCCCGGCATCGACGTCATCGTGAAGCCGGATACAAAGAGTGAGAGCGTACACATCCCGGTCATCGTTTCAGCGGAGGGGCTGACGGATGTCGTGTATAATACGTTTGAGATCGGCCGGAATGCCGATGTGCTTATCGTCGCAGGCTGCGGCATACACAACAGCGGTAAGGATAAAGCCCAGCATGACGGAATTCACGAATTCTTTGTCCGCAAGGGTGCGCGTATCCGCTATGTTGAGAAGCACTATGGCCAGGGTGACGGGACAGGAGACAAGGTGCTGAATCCCAAGACAATCATTCATGTGGAAGAGGGCGCGACTGCCGAACTGGAACTGGTGCAGATTCGCGGAGTGGACAGCACGCGCCGGGATACCGAAGTGCATATGGACGATAACTCAAAGCTGATCGTAACTGAACGCTTGCTGACGGACGGCGTTCAGGAAGCGTACTCTAACATCGCTATTGATATGAAAGGCGGAGACGCGTCTGCGCAGATCATTTCGCGTTCGGTAGCGCGCGGCAATTCCAAACAGGACTTCGCGTTTGACCTGATCGGGCGCGGGGCTTGTCGGGGGCATATCCAGTGCGATGCCATCATCATGGATAGTGCCGTGGTGATATCCACACCGCGTATATCCGCATATCATGAGGATGCACAGTTGGTGCATGAAGCGGCTATCGGACGACTGGAATCGCAGCAGCTGCTTAAGCTGGAGTCTCTTGGGCTCTCTGCGCAGGAGGCAGAGGACACCATTCTTAAAGGTTTTCTCAGATAGCAAAAGACCCGCGCAAGTGGGCCTTTTATTGTGAATTCAAATATCTATCCCAAAGCCACATCCAATATCATCATTACCGCAAATCCCACCAAACAGCCGACGGTGGCGATGTCAGTATGAGCGCCCTTCTCGCCCTGCTGCGCTTCGGGAATCAGCTCTTCCACCACCACGTATATCATGGCGCCGGCAGCAAATGCCAGCGCATAGGGAAGAATGGAGCGCATCGACACCACGGCCAACGCGCCGATGACGCCGGCGATGGGCTCAACGATGCCGGAAGCCTGACCATAGAAAAAAGCTTTTGAACGAGACAAACCTTCACGCCGAAGCGGTATTGAAACGGCCGCACCCTCTGGAAAGTTTTGCAGGCCGATGCCGATGGCCAATACCACCGCACCGGCGATGGTAGCCGATGACAGGCCGAATGCCGCAGCGCCAAACGCCACACCTACTGCCAGCCCTTCCGGGATGTTGTGCAGTGTGATCGCCAGAACGAGCAACACACTGCGCTGCCAGCTTGTTTTCACACCCTCGGTTTTACCGCTGTTAAGTCCCTGATGTAAATGCGGCAGTATTTTGTCTACGATGAATAAAAATGAACAGCCACTTAAAAAGCCGATAGCGGCAACCAGCCACGCCGGCGTTGGTCCGTCCTCAGCCATCTCGATGGCTGGCGCCAGCAGAGACCAGAAGCTGGCTGCGATCATGACACCTGCGGCAAACCCGAGCATGCCGTTCAGGACTTTTCTGTTGATGGATTTAAAGAAAAACACGAGCGATGCGCCAAGCGCGGTAACACCCCACGTGAAAAGCGTTGCCACCAGTGCCTGCATTACAGGTGAAATAGTACCCAGCCAATTCCCCATTGCATTACCCCTCCAAATTCTATGAAAGTACACAATTAAAGCATTTTCATTTTATCATATATACTGGCTTTGAAAAGCCCGGATCTCAATTTTAAAGAGGTTTTGCCGGTATAAACAGTACAATAAGCATGCACAAACGGATTTTGGAGCTTTCATATTGTAAAGTACCATTGCGAAAAAACAGGAAGCATGTTATATTAACTGTATAAGATCAGACGAGGGCGTTGCGTGATTTTGCAGGGCTCTTTATTTTATTTAAGATCAACACGGGTTCTATGGCCGGGTTGACGATAAGGCGGATAACTATGTCGATTATGGTCAAGAAGCTTTATAAGAACGGATCTTTTCTATACAAGATGAATCTGATCTCCGGCAAAGACGGGCTTGAAAACCTCGTCAAATGGGTTCATATCATTGAGGACGATAATGCAACTTCTTTTCTGCATGGAAATGAACTCGTATTTACTGCGGGAATAATGAATCACAGTGAGCATTGGCTGCTGCAATTTGTTCAGAAGCTGCACAAGGCTGAAACCAGCGCCTTTGTTGTCAACATCGGGCCGCACATTAAAGAGATACCGGATGAAGTGATTGATTTTTGCAACGAGGTTAACCTTCCGCTGTTCACGATACCTTGGGAAACCAGAATGGTGGATATGACGCGCGACTTCTGCCACAGGATCATGAATAATGAACATATGCAAAGCAACACGGCCACGACGATAAAAAATATACTGTTTGGTGTGGGCGATTTGGAGACGCAGATGCTCCAGCTGGAGCGCTTTGGCTACCAACGAGACAGCCGGTTTTGCTTTGTGAGTGTGATAACGCAGGATAAAAGCCCTCGGGCCGATGAGAACAAAGATGCGCTGGTCAAGATTGCTGAAATAGCGGCTAAGCGCATCAGCGAACTGTTCATCATGTTCTCGTACAAGGAATACCAGATCCTCGTGCTGGTCAATTACACCGACGCCGACATCAAATTGTTTGTGGACGGCTTTTTGAGCCTGGCCTCACAAAAAACGCGTGGCTGGACGTTCCACCTGGGTATCAGCTCAAATCAGATGGGCGTGAAGAATCAAAAGGAAAATTTCGAAAAAGCCCTGTCGGCCATGAAAATGGCAAAGAAGCGAAAAGAACTTTACTGCTTCTATGATAAGCTGGGCATATTCAAGGTGCTCTATGCCGTGAGCGATAAATCGGTGCTGAGGGAGTACTATAAAAGTGTTGTGGGAAAGCTGGAAACGTATGACAGGGAGAACGGAACGACGCTTACCAGCATGCTGCTTGCATATCTTGAAAATAACGGAAGCTTGCAGATGGTGTCCGAAAAGCAATATGTTCACAGAAACACGGTGACGAACCAGCTGAAGAAGATCGAGGAAATTACAGGATATAATCCGTTTAATCTGGATGATAAGGTGAAGCTCAGCATGGCGTTTTATATCAAGGAAATACTGTGAAAGACTATGGCGACACAGTAATTTTGAGCGCGTGTGCACCTGCACAATGAAAGTTGGGCATATACAACTTGCAAAAATGCCCGTTTGGGTTATAATAGACACATAAGTGATAAACACCACGCGGCAATGAAGCTAAAAGGACTTCGTTGCCGCGTTTGTTTATTTCAGGGCTATAGACGATGTGCGGCAATGGAGCTCGCCAGACTCTGTTGCCTTTTATTTTTTGGAGGAAACGATTGTGACAGGACAAGAGATCACCGGCATTCAAAAGCAATACAACCTGCAGTCCTGGAGCAGGCAAAAGAATATTAACCCGATACCCGTAGTGAAGGCGGAGGGTATCTATTTCTGGGATGATGCGGGCAACCGTTACTCGGATATGTCGTCACAGCTGGTTAACCTGAACTTGGGGTTCGGAAACAAAGCCATTGTGGACGCGATCAAGGCTCAGGCAGACAACTATTGCTTTATCGGCCCTTCATACGGCGCGGAACCGCGTGCAAAACTGGCGGAGAAGATCATCGGGCTGATGCCGGATAACATGGGCAAAGTGTTCTTCACCAACGCAGGCGCGGAAGCCAATGAGAATGCCGTTAAGATCGCACGGATGGTCACCGGACGCAATAAGGTGTTCAGCCGTTACCGGAGCTACCATGGATCGTCGTTCGGCGCGGGCAATCTCACGGGTGAGCCCCGGCGGTATGCGCTGGAACCAGGCATTCCGGGATTCATCAAGTTTTTCGATCCGTATATCTACCGGGAACCGATACAGTTTGAATCCGAAGAAGCAGCGACGGCATACTACCTCGCCAAGCTGGAGGAACAACTCGTTTATGAGAATCCATCATCCGTCGCAGCCATTGTACTGGAAACAGTGACGGGTTCCAACGGCGTACTCATACCGCCCAAAGGGTATCTGCCCGGTGTGCGCGCGTTGTGCGACAAATACGGAATTATGCTGATCTGCGATGAGGTAATGACGGGCTGGTGCCGAACAGGGAAGATGTTTGCTTTCGAGCACTTCGACATTAAGCCGGATATCGTCACATTCGCCAAGGGCGTCACCTGCGGTTATATCCCGCTGGGCGGCGCGGTGGTGTCAAAGGATATCGCAACTTATTTCGATGACAATCTGCTTTCCTGCGGACTCACCTACAGCGGCCATCCGCTGTCCTGCGCGGCGGGTGTGGCATGCGTCAGTTACTATGAGGAAGCGGACATACTGGGGAACGTGGCCAAATGCGGCAAGCTGCTGGGCGATATGCTGGATACGATGAAATCGGCGCATCCGTGTGTGGGCGATGTGCGGTATATCGGGCTCTTCTCCGCAGTCGAGCTGGTGAAGAATAAAGAAACGCGCGAGCCGTTGGTGCCGTACGGAAAGGACTCGGAAGGCCTGATGGGTAAAATACTCGGACTGCTCAAAGCGCGCCGGTTCATGACCTACACGCATGAGAACATGATTATCGTCGCGCCGCCGCTGATCATTACGGAGGCGCAGATTGAGGAGGAACTGGCCAAGCTGGACGAGGTGCTGGCTATCATAGATAAAGAAATGATCTGACAGGGAGAAACTCAGCATGGCATTTCAGTTCAGGCTTCCGGAGCGTACCATGATGGGTACGGGCGCGCTGGAAGCCAGCGGACCGATTATAAAGGGTCTTGGCAAAAAGGCGTTTGTGGTAACGGGTAAGAATGTTACGAGAGCGGGGGCGGTCAAAAAGCTGACCGACCTGCTACAGAAATGGGAAGTGGACTTTGCGGTGTTCGACGACATCGTCGGTGAGCCGACGGATGGCATGATCAGCGAGGGCGTCAGGGCATACAAGTCGTCCGGTTGCGATTTTCTGATAGCGATCGGCGGCGGCAGTCCGCAGGACAGCGCCAAAGCCATTGGAGCGATGAGCGTGCTGCCCGGCAGCGTGAGTGATTACATCGGCGCGGAGATCACAGGCGATTTTCCGCCCGCGGTGATGATACCCACAACGGCGGGCACAGGTTCAGAAGCGACGAAGTTTGCGGTGATTACAGATTCAGCAAAGGGCATCAAGATACCGCTGAGAGGCGATGCGCTGATACCGGCGCTGGCAGTCGTGGACCCTGAGCTGACGCTGACGGCTCCCAAGAGCGTGACGGCGTCCACTGGGATGGATGCGCTGACACACGCTGTGGAGGCCTACACCTCCCGCAAGGGAAACGCTCTGAGTGATGCATACGCGCTGGATGCCGTGAAACGGATATTTGCCTGGCTGCCGGTGGCCTACGAAAACGGCAGCGATATAAAGGCCAGGGAAGAGCTGGCCATCGCGGCATATGAAGCGGGTGTATGCATCAACAATGCTTCGGTCACTCTGGTGCATGGCCTGAGCCGCCCCATCGGTGCGTTGTTCCATGTACCGCACGGCATCTCCAACGCGATGCTGATCACTGAGTGCTTGACATTCGCGGCGGACGGCTGCCCGGACAAATTTGCTGCGTTGGGTCGGGCGATAGGCGCGGCTCATGAAACGGACAGTGACAAGCAAGCGGCGAACCGGTTTCTGGAAGCGCTGGAGGCGTTGTGCGAGAGGCTGGACATTCCGACGCTGGAAGGTTACGGCATAGATCGGAAGAAGCATACGGCGAATATCGGCAGAATGGCTCGGGACGCGATAAAAAGCGGCAGTCCGGCCAACACGATTAAGCCGGTGACACAGGCGGATGCGGAACGGATATACCAAAGGCTGCTGCAATAACCAAGAGAATACGAAGAAGGCGAGAATAGTCTGATTACAATGGCGTAAGACGAATGAAGTTTTGCGCCTTTTATTTTAGAAAGGAGATAACACATGAGCAACGTCAATACTGCGGAAAGTGTCAATCTTGAAACTGAAATCAAAATCGATAACCTCTGTGTGGAATTCCCGGACAAGAATGGCGGGGAGCCGGTTCACGCGCTCCAGAATATCAGTCTGGAGATCATGCAGGGAGAGTTTATATCGCTGGTCGGCCCATCGGGCTGCGGCAAAACCACGCTGCTGCGCACCATCGCGGACCTTCAGAAGCCCAGCACAGGAGAGATATCCGTGCGCGGCCTGTCGCCGAGAGAGATCAGAATGCAGAAAAAGTACGGCATTGTGTTTCAGAGCCCGGTGCTGTACGACTGGCGGACGGTGCGCCGCAACGTATGTATGCCAATGGAACTGATGGGTCTGCCCAAGAAATATCGAACCTCCCGCGTCACCGAAATGCTCGAGCTGGTGGGGCTGTTCAATTTCGGCAAGAAGTATCCGCATGAGCTTTCGGGCGGCATGCAGCAGCGCGTGGGCATTGCGCGGGCGCTCGCCATCAAGCCGGAGATATTGCTGATGGACGAACCGTTTTCGGCGCTGGACGAATTCACCAAGGAGAAGCTGCACGAGGACTTGCTGATGATATGGCGCAAGACCAACAAGACCATCGTGTTCGTCACGCACAACATATCGGAGGCCGTGTTCCTGTCCGACCGCGTGGTGGTGCTGTCACCGCATCCGGGCCGGGTTTCCGCAGTTGTGGATGTCAATCTGCCGCGGCCGCGACCCCTTTCCGTTAAAAACTCGCCGGAATTCAATGAGCTGGTGAAAAAGGTCCGTTCCAGCTTTGAGGGGGTTTAACTGGTGAGGGTGATACGCAAAGTTCTGTCTTCCAAGAAGATGGTAACTCTTGTCTGGATATTGGGTCTCGTGGTCGTCTGGGAAATCGGCGCGACGCTCGTGGCAGGTTCAAAGCGCACTCCGGAAAACGTGCTGCCGCACCTTTGGCAGATATTCGAGTCGGTCATTAGCCCGAATCTCGTCAACGGTAAGCAGACGGCGCTTCAGGTGGTGCTCTCCAACGCGGGGATTACGCTGATGCGGGCAGGGCTCGGGTTCCTGATCGGTATCGCGGTGGGCTTCGTACTGGCACTGCTGATGAACCTGTTTGTGCCGGTGGAGAAGATCGCCTTCCCGTATCTGATGATCATTCAGATGATCCCGATACTCGGTATGGCGCCCATCATACTGGCCGTGACGAAGGATATCGACAAGAGCCGTGTTGTCATCGCCGCGATATTGACCTTCTATCCGGTGGCGACCAACACGCTGGCCGGGTTCAAGGCGGTGGAACGGGAGAAGCTGGAGCTGATGCGTTCGCTGGCAGCGAGCAGGTATGAGATATACAAGAAGCTGCTGATACCGTCCAGCATGCCATACTTCTTTACCGGCCTCAAGATATCCGCGCCCATGGCGATCACCGCGTCGATACTGGTGGATACGCTACAGGGCGGCGGCGGGCTCGGGTGCATGCTGTCCCAATCCTTGAAGCATGCAATGTCGATATACGTGTTCTGGCAGATTGTCTTCTTGAGCTCGATCATCGGGATATTGAGCTACTACCTGATGTCGGTGATTGAGAAGCTGGTATCACCCTATAAAAGGATACACAGGTGAACGACCATGAAAAATGCAGTTAAGAAATTCAATAAAAGCACGTTCGCGACCATACTGTATCCGCTTCTGTTCGGCGTACTGATCGTGGTGCTCTGGCAGACACAAACACTGCACGCGATACTGGGGGCGGACACGTTTACGATGCCGCTTCCGGGACGCATCTTCCGCATCATCACGGACAACTGGCCGTCCATCATGGAGAACGTGTGGGCGACGGTGATCGTGGCGGTCAGCGGCCTTGCGGCAGGCTCGCTGCTCGGCTACCTGCTGGGCGTCATCGCGACGGTGTTTCCAAAATGGGGGAGCGGCGGTCTGACCATCGTGGCGGCGTTCAATGCGGTGCCCATCATCGCCATCGCGCCCATCATCAACAACCTGACAAAGGACGTGAGCGATAGCGCGGATGTGCGAAGCATGGTCGCGAAGATATTGGTTGTCATGCTGTTGTGTACCGTGGCAATGAGCGTCAACGCTTACCGCGGGTTCACGGAACTCAAGCCGTTCTCGGTGGATCTGATGAAGTCGTACGCAGCAAGCAATGTGACGATCTTTTTCAAGCTGCGGATGCCCAATTGTGTGCCCTATATATTCACGGCGCTGCGTGTTAGCGTGCCGGGCTCTGTCATCTGCGCACTGGTCAGCGAGTATTTTGCCGAATATATCATCGGCGTGGGGCGGCAGATACGCGAGAACATTGTGCTCGCGCAGTACGCCACGGCATGGGCATATATCGTGGTGGCTTGCGGCATCGGCATACTGATGTATGTCACGCTGCTGATTGTTGAGAGTATTAAGCTAAAAGGCCGCCGCTGACGTGGTGAAGCTTTAGGCTTGGTATAGAACATTTTAAACTTTAGGAGGAGAGAATCATGACCAAAAGAGGAAACCTGTTTTCGAAATTGACCGGTATACTGCTTGTATGTGTGCTTATCGTGATGACGCTGGCGGGCTGCGGCGCGCCCGCATCTGCACCCACGGAAGCTCCGGCGGAAGCCACCGATGCACCGACGGAAGCTCCGGCAGAAGCCACCGAAGCGCCTGCTGAAGAAGGCCCGTATTTCTCAGCGGATGCGACAGCGGAAGAAGTGGTAACCGCGTCTGCGGCTGCCGGCAAGGTCGGCAACTGGGGCCTTGGCAACGAGTATGAGATCCAGGCGCTGCTGACCAAATACGGCCAGCCCACGACCTACCTCAGCCAGGCGTTCGACATGGACGGTTTTGACGATGATTCCATCATGCTGGCATCCGCAATGACCTACAACGAATTGGGTCTCGTAAAGAACAGCTACGACGGTGGCTATGCTTACGGAGACTCTGTCAAGACAGTCGATATGAATGATGAAGGCGTGGCAATGCTGGAAGACAACCTGTTTACCACCAAGGCGTTTGCCGAAGCCAACCCGAATACTGTGGCCGCGTTCATCGCTGCATCACTCAAGGGCTGGGAATATGCCTGCGCGAATCCGGAAGAAGCTGCTGAGATCGTGTTCAACAACGGCTCGTCCGTTTCTCCCGACCATCAGGCTTACATGGCGGGCGAAGTGAAGAAGCTGGTGGAAACGGATACTGCCGGCAACACCGTGACGGATTACGGCAAGCTGGACGACGCAGCACTGCAGCAGACGCTGGACCTCGCGAAGACCTACATTATGCTGGAGGATGCTACGGCTGCCGATGCCCTGCAGGCCCTGACGCTGGACGATATCCGTGACGCTTCCTATCTCGAAGCTGCCAAGGGTACGCTGGGAACGCCTGAGAAGACGGATGTGACCATTCAGCTCAAGTGGCTGCCGCAGGCGCAGTTCATGGGTTACTACGTTGCCAAGGACAAGGGTTTCTATGATGAGGTTGGCCTCAATGTGACCATAGTCCCGGGCGGCGGCGACATCAGCGAGACCACGGCTGTGTACACCGGTCAGGTGGACTTCGGCGTGACATGGGTATCCAACCTGATCGCGGCCAACGCAGGCGGTATGGGGCTCATGGAAGTGGCTCAGATATTCCAGCGCTCCGGTCTGGTGTTGGTGTACAAGCTTAACGGTTAATACTTCGGGGAAAAACGGCTCCTGTGAAGAATCACAGAGATTGATATGCGGGCGGAGGGCGCAATTGCGCGCCCCCGCCGCAACCCAATTGGCATACGGATGGCTAGTCCCGAATAGGGATAAGACAAAGGAGGCGACGGGATGGATCTGTTGATCAGGAATGCGTCGGTGGTCAACGCACATGAAAACTTTCAAGCCGACATAGCAGTTAAGGATGGCAAGATCGTCTGTATCGGGCAAGACCTTGATATCTTTGCGGAACGAACGGTGGATGCAACGGGACTGCTGGTACTGCCGGGCGCAATCGACGCGCACACGCATCTGGCAATGCCGTTCGGCGGTACGGTGTCGGCGGACAGCTACCTTGCGGGCACGCGGGCAGCGGCATGCGGCGGCGTCACCACGGTGTTTGACTACCCAATCCAGCGCAAGGGCAAGGGCATCATCGAGACAGTGGAAGCCCGGCGGGCGATGTGTGCTCCCGAAGCGTGCGTAGATTACGCCTTTCACTGCTGTGTGACCGATTTGAACGATGGCGCGCTGCTGGATGAAGTTGAAAAAGCGGCGGACTACGGCGTGACCAGCTTCAAGTGTTTCCTCGTCTATAAAAAGGAAGGCATGATGGTGGACGATGGAACGCTCGTTAAGCTGCTGCTTAAGGCCAAAGAGACGGGCACCATCATCAACATCCATGCGGAAAATCCTGACCTTATCGATATGAATATCCAGCAATTCCTCAGCGAAGGCAAGACCTCGCCGTGGTATCACTACCTGAGCCGCCCCGAATTCGTAGAAGCGGAAGCGGACAAACGCGCCGTTCATTGGGCAAAATCGGTGGGCGCGCCGCTGTATCTGGTGCATATGGCGGATAAGGAAGGCCTCGAGGCGGCTGTCGTAGCCAAACAGGAGGGGCACGATATTTATATTGAAACCTGCCCGCAGTATCTGGAATACACATGCGATGTATACAAGAGGGAGGATGGACGCAACTTCGTCTGCTCGCCGCCGATGAAGGGTGCGGAGAGTCAGGCGGCCTTGTGGGATGCCGTGCAGAAAGGGACGATCGACACCGTCGCAACGGACCACTGCCCATTCCAAAGCTACGAAAAGGACTGGGGCAAAGACGACTTCACCAAGATTCCCAACGGCTGCGCGGGCGTGGAGAACCTGTACCCGTACATGCTCTCCGCCGCCAACGAGGGGAAGATCAGCTTCAACCGCGCGGTGGAGCTGTGCTCGGCCAACCCGGCAAAGATATTCGGCTGCTCACAGAAGGGTTCTATCGCAGTGGGTCTGGATGCGGATATCGTCATCTACGACCCAAGCAAGGGAGTCACTGTGTCTGTCGGCAACATGCATTCGGACTACGACCACACCATATGGGAAGGCAAGACGATGCACGGTTATCCGGTGCAGACGTATGTACGCGGCCGGTTGGTGTATGATGCCGGTGAGTTTGTGGGCGAGCCGGGATACGGACAGTACGTTAAACGCATACCGAAAAAATAAAGCGGGGAGTGAACGCATTGAACAGCTTGCAATACAGGGACATATCGATGATGGAGGAAGCGGGCGGCTGCCTGCTCTGCCACAACGCGCCCTGCACCGCTTCCTGTCCATACGGGCTGGAGCCGGACCGCTTCATTCGCTCCATACGTTTCGAGAACAGTGAGGGGGCTGCACAGCGGCTGCCGGATATACTGCCGTGCGAAAATTGCCCCGAAAAACCGTGCGTATCGGCTTGTATCAAAGGGAAGCTGGGCCGCGCGGTGCCAGTGGACAGCCTGATGATGAACCTTGCTACGGTGGGAAAAACCAAAGGCGGGGAAGCAGACCTTTCCATCGAATTTTGCGGCGTGCACTGCGAGAACCCGTTTCTGTTGTCGTCATCGGTGGTGGCCAGCAACTATGAGATGGTCGCCCAGGCGTTCGATATGGGCTGGGCGGGGGCCGCATTTAAGACAATCGGCACGTTTACCGCGAATGAGGTGTCGCCCCGGTTCGACGCGCTCCGAAAGGAAGCGCTGCCGTTTGTGGGCTTTAAGAATATCGAGCAGATATCCGAATACCCGCTGGAGGAAAATATCGCGTTCCTCAAGCAGCTCAAACGGGATTTTCCCGCAAAAGTAATCGTCGCGTCCATCATGGGGCAGGACGAAGAGGAGTGGACGTATCTGGCGAAGCGCATGGAGGAGGCGGGCGCGGATATCATCGAATGCAACTTCTCGTGCCCGCACATGGCGGCGAACGGGCTTGGCTCCGATGTGGGTCAGAATCCGGAGCTGGTAACGGCGTATACAAAAGCAGTAAGAAGGGGCACGGCGCTGCCGGTGCTTGCCAAGATGACGCCCAACATCGGCAACATGGAGCTGCCCGCGATGGCGGCCATCGATGCGGGCGCGACGGGCATTGCAGCCATCAACACCATCAAAAGCGTGATGAACGTGAACCTCGATACCTTCTCGTCCGGGCCGGATGTGCTGGGTAAAACGAGCGTGGGCGGGTATTCGGGCAAGGCGGTCAAGCCCATTGCGCTGCGATTCATACAGGCAATGAAGAGCTGCGCACCGCTGAAGGATGTTCCAATCAGCGGCATGGGCGGCATCGAGACATGGCGTGACGCTGCGGAGTTTATGGCGCTGGGTTGCGGCACAGTACAGGTGACGACGGCGGTGATGCAGTACGGTTACCGCATCATTGATGATATGATCAGCGGCATGAAGCATTACCTCGGTACGCATGGATACAAGAAGGTTAGTGAGATCGTGGGTCAAGCGCTGAATCTCATCATACCGGCGGACGACCTCAATCGCGAAACCATCTGCTATCCGCGGTTTGACAGGCGGCGCTGTGTATCCTGCGGGCGCTGCTTCATCTCCTGCAGGGACGGCGGGCATCAGGCGCTGCGGATTGACGCGCGCACCGGTCAGCCGGTGATGGACGGAAAAAAATGTGTGGGATGTCACCTGTGCGTCACGGTGTGTCCCGCAGAAGCCATAACACAGGGGACGCGTGTGCCCAAAAAAGAAAAGGCCTGCAAAGGGCAGGATTGACAAAGGAGGAACTGACAATGACATTATGCAGTCTGCAAAGAATGGATGATAAAATCAAAACGTTCAGCAAATTCGGAGACACTGGCAAAGGCGGAATAACACGCTTTTCTCTTTCCGCTGAAGCGTTGGCTGCGAGAGCGGAATTCAAAAAACGGATGGAAGCCATCGGAGCGACGGTGGTGACAGACGATATGGCGAATATGTACGCGACAATACCCGGAACGGAGAAACTGCCCGCTATCGTATCCGGATCGCATTTGGACTCAGTGCGGCAGGGCGGCAACTTTGACGGCGTGCTGGGCGTGCTGACTGCGATGGAAGCTGCCGAAACCATCGTGCGGGAGAAAATACCGCACCGGCATCCGATTACTGTGATGGTTTGGACCAATGAGGAAGGCGCAAGGTTTGAACCGGCAATGATGTCGTCCGGTGTGATATGCGGTAAATTTGACAAAGCCGCCATGCTGGCTTCCATCGCGAAGGATAAACCGGGTTATACGTTTGGCGATGCGCTGGACGCAAGCGGCTATAAGGGCAGCGAGAAAAACCGCATGTCGCCCGACAAGGTGCAGGCGTTGGTGGAACTGCATATCGAGCAGGGGCCCGTACTCGAGAACGAGGGCATTGATATCGGTGTGGTGGAAGGCGTCTGCGGTATGGTGAACTATGAATTCACGTTTTCCGGGCAGGCAGGACACGCGGGGACAACGCCGATGAAATACCGCCGTGACGCGCTGTACGCTGCGGTCAAAACGATTCAATATCTGCACGACGAGCTGGATGAGCTGGACGGGCGTTTGGTCTATACAACAGGAAAGATATCCGCGCACCCCAACATCCATACGATTATCCCTGACGAGGTAAAGTTCACGCTGGACGCACGGCATCAAAACCCGGAGGTCATCAAACAGGTGCTGAACATAATCAGCAAGATACCTTCCGAGGTGGAGAAGTGTCAGGTTAAGATAGCGGAAGCGTGGTCGAGGAAGACGGTTGCGTTTGCCTCCGAGCTGGTGGACATCGTTGAGAAAAGCGCGAACGAGCTGGGGTATTCCGGTCGGCGTATGTACAGCGGTCCCGGCCATGATGCCCAGTTTGTAACCGACCTCGTGCCAGCGACGATGATATTTGTGCCCAGTGTGGGAGGGCACAGCCACTGCGAGCTGGAATACACCCCATCGGAAGCATGCGTCAAAGGAGCCAACGTACTGCTCCGGACACTGCTTTACATCGATCAGCAATAATACTGAATATAAAAAATAAAGCCCCGAGGCTTCAGTGACAGCCGCGGGGCTTTTGTCGTTTGCTTATCACGCTTGAGGTTCGGCAACAGGTGACATGCCGGCAGCTTATTTGACAGACCGGAGCGTATTCTCCGTGGAAAATATCATCACCCCGAAGAATATCAGCAGGAAAAAAGGCCAGAAGCCGATACCAATGAAGGGGGATATCCATCCGAACAGCGGCGCCATCAGCGCGCTGCCGGTGTAAGCGCTGGCTATCTGCAGTCCCATCATGCCCTGTGAATACTCCACGCCGAAAAATTCCGGTGTCTGGTCCAGCAGTGATGGGAATACCGGTCCGCACCCAAGGCCCACCAGCAGCAGGCCGATAAGCTGTCCCGCTCCGGGCAATGTGATTAAGCCCAGCAGCCCCAGCAGTATGGCGAGGTTGCCAATGCGCACCAGCGTGCGGCTTTTGAGTCTGATGGCGGCAAAACCGCTGACAAGACGGCCCAGAGTAATGCCGAGGTAGTACATGGATGCCCAGGATGCCGCTGTATCCGGCGTGACACCCTTGACCTGGACGAAGTATGTGCTGGCCCAAAGACCGGCAGAATATTCTCCCGCACAGTAGGTGAAAAAAGCCAGACATGCAAAAACTGCACCGGGTCTGCGAAACAGCTTTTTAAGAGGTATTGCCTTACGGTGTTCATGAAGCACCGGAGCGTGGCCCACGCGCTTCCACAACGGAATGGAAAGCGCCAGCAGCAAGGATATGCTGAACAGCGCCAATGAGATGGCGCGGTAAGCGCCGTGCCAATTGCCGGAAGACAGGAACAGCGCCATGATGGCAGGCCCGGCCGTTGCCCCTACACCCCAAAAGCTGTGAAGCCAGTTCATATGGGTTGCTTTGTAATTGAGAGCGACAAAGTTGTTGAGCGCTGTATCAATGGTGCCTGCCCCGAGTCCCAGCGGTATGGCCAGTACCAGTACAATCCAGTAATGCTGGACGAAGCCCATGCCCATCAGCGCAAGCGCCGTCAACAAAACGGAAATAAACGCCACGCGGGCGGTGCCCAGCGCTTTAATGAGGCGCTCAGCCAGCAGGCTGGACGTCACGGTGCTGGCGGTTCCAATCATAGTGACAAGACCGGCCGCGCCGACAGGCACACCAAGATCGATATAAGCAACGGGCCAGGCGGTACCCAAAAGAGAATCCGGCAGGCCGAGCCCGATAAAGGCGACATAGATGATGACAAGCAGCAGAGTTGACATATGCAAATCACTTTCATTGCAGAATATTTGGATGGGGATACCAGATGAATCCCAAAAAATCACAATAACCCGAAGCCTCAGCCGAGTATAACACAGTTCATGCATTAAGGCAATTTCGCCATTGTCCTCTTTTTCGGTCTGTTTTCCATATATAATATACGAATGAATATTCCGGTTTAATGTTTACAAGAACAAACGTTCTGATGTAAAATGGGTCTGAAGGAGAGTGAGATTTTTGGACATTTACGAAAAGCTGCGCATATTAACCGACGCGGCTAAATACGACGTGGCCTGCACGTCCAGCGGTGCGGACAGGAAGGCATCAAAGGGCGGCATCGGCAGCGCCGTAGCTTGCGGCATCTGTCACAGCTTTTCGGGTGACGGGCGATGTATCTCACTGCTGAAGGTGCTGATGAGCAATGCGTGCGTTTACGACTGCGCATACTGCGTGAACCGGCGTTCCCACGACACGCCTCGCGCCACATTTGAACCAAACGAATTGGCGGATCTGACCATCGCTTTCTACCGACGCAATTATATTGAGGGGCTTTTCCTGAGCTCGGGCGTGATCAAAAACCCGGATCATACAACGGAAAGAATGATACAGACGCTGCGCATATTGCGCGAAGAATACCGCTTCTGCGGCTACGTCCATGTGAAGGCTATACCCGGTGCGGATCAGGCGCTGTTATCAGTTCTGGGTACGCTGGCCGACCGTATGAGCGTCAACATTGAGCTGCCCTCCAAAACCAGCCTGAAACGTCTGGCTCCTGACAAGAACATGCAGTCCATTCTCACGCCGATGAGCTTCATCACAAACCGTATTACCGAGAACAAAGAGGAGCGCGCGCTGATCAGAAGCACGCCGCGCTTTGTGCCGGCGGGGCAGAGCACTCAGATGATCGTGGGGGCGACTGGAGAGAACGACCTTAAGATACTCAATCTGACGGAGGGGCTGTATTCGCGCTATAAGCTCAAGCGCGTGTTCTTTTCCGCTTATATACCCACTGTGGAAAGCACGCTGCTCCCATCGCCGGACACCAAACCGCCGCTGCTGCGGGAGCACCGACTGTATCAGGCGGACTGGCTGCTGCGGTTTTACGGCTTCTCGGCTTCGGAGCTGCTGGATGAGGGGCAACCCAACTTCAACCCGTATCTCGACCCCAAATGCAACTGGGCGCTGCGCCATCCGGAGCAATTCCCCATAGAGGTTAACCGCGCAAACTATGAAACGCTGCTGCGTGTGCCGGGCATCGGGATGCGCAGTGCACAGCGCATCATTATCGCGCGCCGTACGGGCAGGCTGGACGTTGCGGGACTGAAGAAGTTGGGTGTTGTATTGAAGCGCGCGCAATATTTCATCACCTGTACCGGCAAGCGCCCCGATGGGCTGGACACGGCACAGGATGTACTGCTGCAGGCGCTGCTGTCTGAGCAGATGCGGGGGCGTATGGAGACGGCGCTGACGGGCGGCGAGACCGCGAGACCGCGGCAGCTGTCGCTGTTTGAACACCCTGCGCTGGCACAGGAGGAGCTGCAAAAGTGCCTGACGGGGGAGCTGTGATGCAAAGGAGAGGGAACGAACCGCAGAACGCGATGGTGGTGTACTGCTACGATGGCAGCTTTGATGGTTTGCTTTGCTGTGTCTATGAGAGCTATGACAAAAATGAACTGCCGGCCGACGTGCTGCCGGAAGACAGTCAGCTGCCGCTGTTGCTGGACACGAGGGCAATAGAGACCCGGGAGGAACGTGCTCAGCGGGTTCAAAAATCAATTCCGCAGAAGATGGGATATGCCGCACTGGACTTTGTGCGCCATGCGTTTCTCACCAATCTACCGGGTAAGGAACTGGTGATACTGAAGTTTCTTCGTTTGGGTTTCCGGCACGGGCGTTCGGTGCTCAGCCGCCTGACAGACGAGACGGTGCATACGCTGACCGTTGCTGTCCGCCACCTCACTCATGAGGCGCATCTGTTTCAAGGGTTTGTCCGCTTCTCGGAAACCGGCGGTGTATTGACGGCGCAGATCGAACCCAAAAACATCGTGCTGCCGCTTCTCGCCCGTCCTTTTGCCGATCGTTATCCCGGCGAACGCTTTCTGATCTACGACAAAACGCACGGTATGGTATTGCTGTACCAGAACGGCAAGGCGCACATATGCGCGGCGGAAGCTTTTGAACAGCCGCAGCCCGACGAAGAGGAACTTAAATTCCGCGAATTGTGGTGGCTTTTCTACAAAACGATCGAGATCAAGGAGCGGCGTAACCCGCGCTGCCGAATGAGCCATATGCCCAAGAGGTACTGGAACTGCATGACGGAATTCGCGGAATTTAAAAAAGGCACAAGCCCGGTGCTGCCTGCTGCTTGCGAACAAGATTAAGTGATCAAGCTTTTGATAAAGCCAGAACGGAGGTAAACCGATATTTTTCCACATCGGTCCACCTGTCATTGTGTCAGATTATGAAATAGAATAATATATACTGCATTCTGTTGCCGGATACGGCCGGAGTCAATTGTAGTATCCGATCTGAGTCTCGTTGAAAGTTCCCTCGTTCGTCTTTTCTACTATTGTTCCGTCAAGGTTTATCCTGTAAGCCCCTTCGTAGAAAGGCAGGCCATCTGTATCCAGTAGGTTGTAGTGGAAATAAATCCATCCATCCTTTACGTCCTTTATGCTCAATAAATGAACAGGACTGATGCTTTTCAGTTTATCATCTATGGTCTGTTGGTCGGGCACGTCGATATTATATTCCTTCACCTGTTCGCATGCGCTGTCGGCTGCGTACAACACACTTCCGTTCCAGGTATTAAAATAGATGCGGTCTCCATATATCTTGATGCTCATATTGGGGTAAGGCATGTCTTTTTTATTGGCTCCGTCCAAATCTATGCGCACCGTATCCCAATGGCCGAAGTCACCGAAGGTATGGTTTTTGTCCACATAAATGTACTTATCGACTATGGTAAACATGAATCCGGTGATGCCGAGGTCCATATCCTCGCTTCCGTCCTTCTTAACCCTTTTGATGGGACACTCGTAGTCGTCTTTTATATAGAACATCTGATTCCAGTCTGCGTAGTAGACCCATTCACCGTTTTCAGTTTTCATATTCTTAAACCATTCCCGCTGCTCAGTCGCTTCGCCGTCGGCAGGATAGCTGGCCTCGGGAGGAATGACTGATTCCGGTTCAGGTGTATATACAGGGGCAATTGTTTCGGGCGGCATTGCTGACTCAATCGGTGCTGGTGTTGCGGAAAGGGTAGCAACTGGCGCGGGTGTTTCTATCTGGTTGGTCATGCATCCGCTCATCAGGATAATCAGCATCAGCGCTACAAAAAGCCGGGCAGATCTGTTTTTCATAAACTGCGCCTCCTTTATTTGGCTTCATTATAATCCATAATTATTAATTATGACAACCATTAACAGTAAATATAACCCAAAATAAAATACCTCTCATATTGATCTTTATAAATACAGAGCAGGGTAGTACAAGGCCATTTTCCTTTCCATCGGATATTCTAACTGCCATTGGCGGAATATGAAGAAATACATTTTTATTAAAAAGAACAGGCATGTAGTTATGAGGTTATGGACAATTCAGAGTATCTTTGCGTATGAAAGAATGCTTCAAACAGGTATGCTCACTGCTAATAATCAACGATATTTATCTGACCACGATTTTTTGCGTGCATATGCTTGGATGTCAATGAAGATGATTGAATCAAAAATATATCCGCCAAGCAATGGAATAGAATATCCTGTTTGGGCATGGTATCAATGGGAAGGTAAGAAAAAAAGGTTAAACATGAGGAAAGGAGGGTATGCAAAACGGGGGGACAAGATGGTACAACTCACGGTTGAAGCAGAAATGAAAAATGCACTTCTCTCGGATTTTGATCTGTTCCATTATGTTTTGAACTATATGTATCTGCCATTGGATGAAAAAGATGATAAGATATTTGAAAAGGAATATGAGAGCGCTGGTTATTCTTGGAGCGATTTATCGAATACCTTAATTGAAAACGAAGTAATGCTTTCGCTCAGAGATAAAATTGAGAAGAGCTGGGACAGGATTTTTGATCTTTCGAAAGAAGATAATGGGTGGCTTTATGGAAAACTCGATAATAAAACAATACAGGCAACGCTCTGGCAGATAAGGCTTGAACAGGTAAAAAAAGCAGAGATATTTATTGCAAAATAATCTGGTTATAGCTAGCTGTCGTATATGGCCGCTATATCATGTATTCGACGCTTCATTTCCGTGCGGATAGATAGAGGCTCTAAACACTCGCATTTATCCCCGAAGCTGAAAATAATATTGTAGTGGTATTCATTCTCTATGAAAGGAAAACGAACAATGTAATGCTCATCACCGTCTGGCGAAAAGTGTTCATAAGCGCAATAATCAAGCACCCTGTCCATAACAGATTGATGAATACGAATTTTGATTGTTGTTTGCATCGTTGCCAAAGCATCAGTAAAATCAAGCTGCGGTTTTGGGTAATCCCGCGGCGTAAAAAATTGCTCTTGTATCTGCAGGTTTGATGTGCGGGATAGCTTAAAAAGCCTGAAATCCTTTCTTGTATGGCAATACCCTTGCCAATACCAATGGCTGCCTTTCAATACAAGCTGATACGGTTCGGCCACTCGTGCGGTTTTATTTCCGTAGCGATCCGCGTATTTAAACGAAAGCAGCTTGCTTTGCTGCATGGCTGTTTTGATAGTTTCCAAATAGGGTTGTATTTTCCTGTTGCCCATCCACGGGCTTAAATCGATATATATTTGATTGGCTTTTATTTCAATATCTTTCGCTCTATCGGCGGGGATAAAGCTCTTGACTTTCGCAAGGGCGTTTACCAGTTCATCGCCCTGTACCATACCCGAAAGACTGGAAAGCCCCATCAAGATAGCGGAAAGGTCGGCAGTGGAAAAAACCTTTCTGTCAAGCTTGTATTGCTGCATGATTTCAAAGCCGCCGCCCACTCCCGATATTGAACGAACAGGAATACCCGCCATGTTGATCGCGTCTATGTCGCGGTAGATGGTGCGGGGTGACACTTCAAACATATCCGCTAACTCCTGTGCGCCCATACGCTCTTTATCAAGGAGTATCATGATAATGCTGACCAGCCTGTCAACCTTCATCCCATAGCCGCCTTCCGAAATTTCTTTTATCATAGCGAATTGTTGCCACACTGTTGACAACAATGACATGCTACAATAAAAAAGCAAACAAATCAATCGACCTGTCGGGAGGAGATGCTATGCAGAATAAGGCCTTAGTCATTATCGATATCCAAAATGACATCACAAAGAATTACAAGGATGTTATTGGCAATATCAATAAAGCGATCGACTGGGCGGCCGATAATGATATTCATGTTGTTTATATAAGGCATGAAAATTTATCAGCCGGCACGAGGACTTTTAAACCGGTTACACATGGGGCTGAACTCGCTTCAGACTTGAAAATAGTATCAAGCAATGTTTTTACAAAATGCAAAGGAAACGCATTAACCAGTGAAGATTTTACAGACTTCATTAGTCAAAATGGAATTCGTGATTTCTACATCACAGGAGCGGATGCTGTTGCTTGCGTTAAATCAACCTGCTACAACTTGTGCAAAGCGAACTATGCCGTTAACGTCATCTCAGATTGCGTTACCAGTTATGATAAAAGAAAAATTGACGAAATGCTACGTTATTATGAAAGTAAAGGTAGTAAAATCATTTGTTTGAATGACCTGCTAATTTAGCTCTTTCCATATTAACCTCATAGTGCGACGGGTGTATTTTCACCCGCTGGTTTGCTTGTCCAGCGGCGTGCGCCCAGCGTTGTTGCTGTTTGCGTGGTCCCTTTGGAATGATACTGTAAACGCTCGCAGCCTTCATTGCATGAAAGGTATATTTGGTTCATAAGACTGAGTAGTATACTGCCATGTACCTGTGCAGCGATTAAACCTAATCTCCGCACCAGCTTTCTCCTCCCAATATTGTTATAATATTAGTAAATATCGACCCTTGCGAACGCCGTTAGCCACGCTTCTTCGCAAGGTTGGCGATTTCTGCGAATCGGCTAATGATATATGAATGGCTCTCGCGTCCATGGGGAACCAGACATTGGCTGCAATTCTTAACGCCTTTCACGGTATAGGAAAAGCGGCCGCCGCAGCGTTCGTCCAAGGCGAAAAGCGGACAATAGCAGAAAAGGCAATTGAAATCTTCGGGATGTGTAGTGGAATGACAAGGGAAGTATTCGCAATCTACATGTCTAAAAAAAGTACATCTTCGGGGTTTTGAATTGTCCGGCATGTTTTTTTCCATAGATCCATCCAATCATCGGGTCATCATATACATCAGTGCGTTGACGATCGCCGCGGCCACGTTACTGCCGCCCTTGCGTCCGCGCGCCACGATGCACGGCACTTTTGTCTGCATAATAAGTTCCTTGGACTGAATAACGTTGACAAAGCCGACAGGCGCGCCAATGATGAGCGCGGGAGAGATTCGACCTGTGTCGATCAACTCATAAAGGCGGATCAGTGCGGTGGGCGCGTTGCCGATCGCGAATACCAGAGAACCGTCCAGCGCCGCCGCCTTGTTCATGGACGCGACCGCCCGCGTGGTGCCGTCTGATTTAGCCGCTGCGGCGACATCGTCGTCTGCCATGAAGCACAGCGCTTCACATCCCAGCTTTTTCAGTGCAGCTTTGTTAATGCCTGATAACGCCATGTTGGTGTCTGTGATGATATGCGCACCGTTTTTTAGCGCATCCAGCGCGGCGGGGATTACGCCGGGGGAAAAGTAAAGCGAATCGGCGTATTCAAAATCTGCCGTGGTGTGGATGGCGCGCAGTATAACAGGCTCCAGTTTAGGATTCGGTGGTGTTATAAGTTCACTTCGAATGATTTCAAAGCTGCGCTTTTCGATTTCCTCTGGTTTTACTGTTTCCAGTTCTATCTTCATAGGCCTTCCTCCAATATCCGGTAGATCAGTTCCATATTCAGATGCGCCCGCACGCCGTCCGCGAGCCGGTCGTATTGCGTTTCCTTGTAGGCCTTCAGGTCGAACGACGTCTCCTGCAGAGAAACGCCTTTTCTGTCGCAAAGCGCGGACAACACCGCCTCACGGCACTCTGCCGTGTCGAAAAAACCGTGCAAGTAACAGCCGTAGACATTGCCGCTTTGGCAGCCGTCCGCCTCGCCGCTTTCCAGACGAAGGAACGGCTGAGCGCCCGGGTGCAACGCCGTGCGCCCCATGTGAATTTCGTAGCCCTCCAGTGTCTTGCCGGAGAGCGGAGACATTGCACCGCCGATCGTGAGAGCGCAGGCGGTTGTCAGCGTCCGACGTTTTTCATCGACAAATTCGGTGTTCACGGGCAGCAAGGCCATACCACCTATCTCTCCGCCGCCTTCCGTACCAGCCGCATCGCAGATGCTTTGCCCCAGCATCTGATAGCCACCGCAAATCCCAAGAATGGTGGTATCTCGCGAAGCAGCCAGCTGCTTGATGGCTGCCTCCAGCCCGCTCTGTCGAAGCCACATGAGGTCGGAGATGGTGCTCTTGGTGCCAGGAATGATGACCATATCCGGTGTGCCTAAATCGCAAGCCTTTCTGATATAGCGCACGCCCACACCGGGCGTTGCTTCCAATGCCGCAAAGTCGGTGAAATTGGAGATGCGGGGAAGTCGGATGACCGCGATGTCAAGCACGGCATCGCGTTGGCGGCGCACGAGCCTTTCGGACAGGCTGTCTTCGTCGTCAATGTCCACATCCAGCATCGGCAGTACCCCGGCCACCGGCTTTCGCGTCATACTTTCAAGCATGAAAAGCCCCGGTTTTAGCAGCTCCACATCGCCACGAAACTTATTAATCACGGTTGCCTTTACCATATCTTTTTCCTGTTCATCGAGTAAAGCGAACGTTCCGACGAGCTGAGCGAAAACGCCCCCCCGGTCGATATCGCCCACCATCAGCACGGGAGCCTTGGCCAGCTTTGCCATACCCATGTTGACGATGTCGCAATCCTTTAAGTTAATCTCCGCTGGGCTGCCCGCGCCCTCGATGACGACAATGTCGTATTCCGCAGAAAGAGATTCGTAGGCACGTATGATCTCGGGCACCAGCGTCTTCTTCATGGCGTAGTATTCTGTGGCGCTCATATTGCCGCGCACCTCACCGTTCACAATCACCTGTGAGCCCACATTGGTAACAGGTTTTAAGAGAATGGGGTTCATGCGCACACTGGGCTCGATGCCGCAGGCCTCCGCCTGCACTACCTGTGCGCGGCCCATCTCGAAGCCCTCGCAGGTAATGCACGAATTGAGCGCCATGTTTTGGCTTTTAAACGGAGCGACGCGGTATCCGTCCTGACGCAACACGCGGCAGAGCCCCGCGCACAGCAGACTTTTGCCTGCGTTACTCATCGTTCCCTGTATCATAATGGCTTTAGCCATGCAGCACCTCCGACATCGCGATGAGCAGTATTTCGTTTTTGTCCCGCGTCTTCAGGCCGACGCGGATATAATGTTCGTTCAGCCCTGAGAAATTGGCGCAGTTCCGCACCAGTATACCGTGCTCTAATAACGGCTCATACAGGGGTATCTTGCTCTTGATAAGCAGAAAATTTGCGTCACTTTGCAGCACCTGCAGCCCCAAAGAGGTGAGCGCGTGCGCCATATACGCGCGTTCCTCCCGAATCGACCGACGCGTTTTCTCCGCACAACCGGTTTCGGCCAGCGCTGCCAACCCCGCGATTTGCGCCGGAACGGATACGCTCCACGTCTGTGCGAAGCGCCCGATTTCCCAAAGCAGTGCAGCGTCCACGCATAGCAGATACCCGAGCCGCAGCCCCGCCATGGCGTAGAGCTTGGTAAATGCGCGAAGTATCATCAGATGCGGATGCGATTCCAGCAGGGATATCATCGATTCCGCGTCGGTGAATTCAATGAAGCATTCGTCTAAAACGATATATATACCGTTTTGCTCGCACTTGTCCGCAATGCGACTCAGCAGTATGGGGTCAGCGAGCCGCCCCGTAGGATTGTTGGGGTTGCACAGGAAAAGCATGTCCAAATCGGGCGTCAGTGTGTCCAGTATGCGATCTGTCAATGCGAAGCCTTCCTGTTCCTCCAAACGCAATTTTCTGATTTCGCCGCCGAACAATGCAGCGGCGCGTTCATATTCCGAAAAGGAGGGGGCGGTCACCAGCACATGCCGGGGTTTCAGCGCGGCACAAATGCGGAAGATGAGATCTGCCGCACCGTTTCCGCACAGTATCATTTCTTCCGTGACGCGATGGTATGCAGCCAGCGCGGCTGTCAACTCCCAGCAATGCGGGTCGGGATAACACTCGTAATCGGGGACGCAAGCGGCCAGCGCGCGTTTCACGCCTTGGGGCATGCCCAGTGGGTTTGTATTAACCGAGAAATCAAGCGCAACATCCGTGTTGCCATAGATATCGCCGCCGTGGTCATATCGCCGCATAGATGCACCCCCTGAAGATCAGCGCAAGCAGCAGAAGCAGTAGTGATGTTGCGTACATAAGCCGATACGCGCGGCGGATATCTGCTGCTTCGATAAGCCGCACATCGTCACCAATGGTCGGCTTGTTGTGCAGTGTGCCGAAATACCACGCATCGCCCGCAAGACGCACGTCCAGCGCCCCAGCCATCACCGCTTCGGTTTGGGCAGAATTGGGGCTGGCATGATTTCGTCGATCATGCTGCCAGACGCGATATGCGCCCTTCGCATTCAGCCCGGTTAGCCATGCAGCAGCAATCATGGCGAGGGCACACAACCGTGCGGGAATGAAGTTGACGGCATCGTCCAGCCGCGCCGCAAACCGGCCAAAATCCAGATACCGCTTATTCTTATACCCGACCATGGAATCCATCGTGTTGACCGCTTTACAAAAGCAGCCCAGCGCCGCGCCGCCCAGCATTATGTATAAAAGCGGTGCTGCCACGCCGTCAGCGGTGTTCTCGGCGACAGTCTCCACCGCGGCCCGTGCGATACCCGCTTCATCGAGCTGCGCTGTATCGCGTCCGACGATCATCGACACCGCCTTTCGCGCCCCCGGCAGATCGCCTTGGGTGAGCGCGTCATACACCGCGCGGCTCTCGACGCGCAGGCTTTTCACAGCAAGCAGCTGCCAGCAAAGCAGGCTCTCCAATGCGAGATACGCCCACGGCGACAACTGCCATGCACCCCAGAGCGCCGCTGCAGGGAGCCCGGTGCAGACGATTATTATGCAGACGACGAGCAGCGTACCACCCAGGCGTTTGTTCCGCAGCGGATAGAACAGCTTCTCCAGCACCATAATCAGTCTGCCAAAGCCCCGTATCAGATGTGGCCAGCCATGCGGGTCGCCGATGAGCAGGTCGAGCAGAAAGCCAGCGGTTAGCGCCGCCGTGCTAATGACGATGAACATATTCTGCCGCCTTTCTGATAAACGCCTCTGCGCAAGCCGGGTTGGCCGGAAAATACAGGTGCGGGAAGCCCGCGTACAAGCTGTCCGTTGCGTGAACGCAGATGTGTTCCGCGCCGTTTCTGGCTTTGGCTGCGATAAAGCCGCTGCCGTTTACGGTGCTGTCATAGATGTGGAACTCATGCGCACGGATGGACTCACCCTTGCGGCACAGCAGGTTGTCCGCTGCTGCCGTTAGCGTCACGTAACCGAAGCGCTGAAGTCTGTCTGTGCGGAACGCTTTTGCGGGAATAACACCTGTCATGGGGTGTTCGTCCAACGTTTTGTGCAGATACATGAAACCGCCGCATTCCGCTATTGTGGGCAGGCCGCCGGATACCGCCTCGCGTATTGCGCCGCGCATGGCGGCGTTGGCGGACAACATCTTGAGGTGTAGCTCGGGATAGCCTCCCGGCAGATACAGGCCGTCGATACCCTCCGGCAGGGCACTGTCGCGTAGCGGACTGAAGAAGGAAAGCTCCGCACCCAGCAATTCGAGCAGCTCCAGATTCTCCTGATAGAGGAAGCAGAACGCCGCGTCCCGCGCCACCGCAATGCGCACGGTTTTGAGCAATGGTTGACTGAGAGCCGGTGGCTCCAATGGCACTGCCGAACCGGCCAGCGCCAGCAGCGAAGCTATATCAATATGCTGTTCAGCGAGCTGCCCCAGTCTGGTGAGCTTTTCGCGGATATCCGCAATCTCGCCCGCGGTGATGAGCCCCAGATGGCGGCTGCCGATGGATAGCTCCGGCTGACAGGGAAGAAAGCCCAGTGCCGGAACGCCCGCGTTTTCGGCAATCTGACGATAGTCTTCATAGAGCGAGGGCGAAATGCTGTTGAATATGACGCCGAAAATATGACTTTCAGGTTTATAATCACGAAAACCACGCAGCACTGCGGCTGCCGAGGCATGCATGCCCTTGGCGTCCACCACCAGCACGACCGGCGTATCGGTGACGCGCGCCACGTCATGGGTGCTTGCGTGTCCTTCCGGGCCGATACCGTCGTAGTATCCCATTACACCTTCTAACACGGAAATGTCGCCCGCGTGCGCGACTAGCTGGTCACGCAGCGCCGTCTCGTTACAGAAGAACGCGTCGAGGTTGTGCGCACGCACGCCGACGATTTCCCGGTGGAACATCGGGTCGATGTAGTCGGGGCCGCATTTAAATGACGATACCTCAAGGCCACGCGTCTTGAGTACTGACAGCAGCGCTAAGGTGACGGTGGTTTTACCGCAGCCCGAATGTGTGCCCGCAATCAGTATCCTGCTCATATTCCGCCTCCGCTGATGATGAATACCGGATTCTGCGCCGTCATCATGTGCAGAGCAGCCACAGCTTTAGCGCGGGCGCAGCTGACCTGAACAACTTCGGGTGTTAGTCCGTTTTGGGTGAATGCGTCAATCGCCGCTGATACGCTTTCCAACGCCACAGCGTTGATAACGATGCGCACATTCGGGTTGTTGCGGAGCAGCGCCGATACAATGTCCGGCATGTTGCCGCCGCTCCCGCCGATAAACGCGGCATTAAGCTTTGGCAGGCCTGCCAGCGCATCCGGTGCGATGCCGTAAATGAGGGAGACGTTGCCGATATGAAACGCCCGGCAGTTCTGCTTTACCAACTCAACAGATCGCTCATTTTTGTCAATGGCGTATACATAGCCTTCATAGGCGGCGAGTGCCATCTCCACGGTGGCAGAACCAGTACCCGCACCCACATCGCAGCAAACCGCATTCGGCCTGAGTGCCAGTTTGGACAGCGTGATGGCACGCACCTCCGACTTCGTCATTGGCACATCGCCGCGTATGAATTCGTCGTCCGGTATGCCGCAGCGCACGCGGGTATCGAAGCCGGGGTTTTCCACCAGCAATACGGATAGCTGCCCGACCAATGTATCGCATAATTTCGCTACGGTCAGCGGGAAAATACGCTCATCCGCTGAACCAAGGTTCTCACCGATATGAGCGGTGAGTGCGCCGAAGCCCGCGTTTGCCAACTGTGCCGCCAGTGCGTTTACATTACCGCCTGTCAGCGTAAAGGTCAGGCTGTTACGGCGGACAGTATCTGTCAGGTTTGCGTCACGCCCGTGGCAACTTAATAGCTTGGCGTCCTGCCAGGGCTGCTTAATGCGCGCAAAGAAATAACTGAGCGAGGAAACGCCCGGAATGAACGTCACGTTATAATCGGCAAGTATTGCTGCCAAACCATCCGCCGCGCTGTAAAAACCGGTGTCACCCGATACCAGCACCGCAAAGTTCTGATGTCCGCTGCCGACAATCACGCCGAGAACACTGTCGGGCAAGTATTCGGCGTAACAAGGCATTTGGAGTGACGCAAACGCATCCAGCATACGTTGCGCGCCGACCAGCGCGTCCGCGTTCTGAATGGCTCGAAGACCCTCTTGGGTGATGGTATCGGCACTCATACCCATGCCAATGATTGATACGTATTTCATAGCGTATTGTCCTCGATTTGCCGTTTTAGTTCTCCGAGCGTCATCCCGCTATCGCGGCAGGGCCTTCCCAGTACCGCAACCGTCATGCTGCATTCATGCGCGGCTGCCAGCTTTTCGGGAAAGCCGCCTGCCGCGCCCGATTCTTTGGTGAGCAGCACCGTCGCGTCTGTCGCTTGAAACATGGCTGTGTTGAGCTGTTGCGAAAATGGCCCCTGCATGCAGATGATATGATGTGGCGGGAAGCCCGCTTCAAGACAGGCCGTAAGCCCGGCGGCTGAGGGCAGTATGCGCAGCCAGATACGCTCCTGAAAGCCCGAAACCTGTGCTAATTGCGTCGCTTCCTTCGCGCCGAGCGCGGAGAATACGATGGTCTGGGTGTTGTTTAGCCAACGAATCAGCGGGTTCATATCCGCAAATTCGATAAAACCGGATGCAGTGGAAGATTCGCGCAACACCCGAATATAACGTGCACGGGTATTATTGCATGCTGCACAAATGTTTTTTCCAACTGCCGCTGCGTATGGATGTGTGGCATCAATCACGAGCTGCGTATTAGACTCACGGATCAATGCTTCAATTTCTGCTTCGTCCAGACGACCTGTGCGAACCGATACACAACCGCCTGCGTCCAGCAGCGATTCGCCATACTCAGTAGCTACGCACACCATCGCAGGGATGTTCTTTTTACACAGAAGCTCCGCTAACTCGCGTCCTTCCGTGGTGCCGCCGAACAGTAGGATATCAGCCAATACGGTACCCCCTCTGCGTGACCATTTTACCCATGATCTCCTTTGTTTCCGCGTTACCGATAAACACGGTGGTGAACATGTCAACTTGTGCATCACGCAGCGCTTCAAGTGTCATGAGTTGCTTGCTTTCACCGTCACGCCCGATATTGGTCACCAGACCGCACAGGGTATCTTTGGCTTTATGCCTCAGCATTATATCGCAGGCGCGTGCCAAATAGTCGGCGCGTTTTTTGCTGGACGGATTGTACAGCGAGATACAGAAATCCGCGGCTGCGGCGCAATCCAGCCGCTTCTCGATCTGTTCCCATGACGTTAAAAGGTCGGACAGGCTGATAACGGCGAAATCATGCGAGAGCGGCGCGCCCAGCACCGCCGCGCCCGAAAGGGCTGCCGTCACCCCCGGCACCACGATGACCTCCACCTGAGGATAAAGGGTGGAGAGTTGCAATACCAGACTTGCCATACCGTAGACGCCTGCGTCGCCGCTGCACACCACCGCGACCGTATGACCCGATGCCGCCATGTCAAGTGCCGTGCGGCAGCGTTCTTCCTCGCGCATCATGGGCGTATCATACTTCTGCTTGTCTGGATAAAGCGGGCGAAGCAATTCAATGTATTTTGAATACCCGACGATGATATCGGATTGGTCAATCGCACTGCAGCAGGCGGCAGTCATGTGTTCCGCGCTGCCGGGGCCGAAGCCCACCACAAAGAGCGTGTTCATGAATTGTCTCCTTCCCCGAATTGCACGGTATACGGCGTGATGGCCAGCGCCATGGTGACGCCGAAGCCTGCATTTTTGCCGGAAAGCAGTTTGCCGCCAGTGCCGCTGCCCAGCACTGCGCTGCGTTCGCAGACGTTGCTCACCCCGGCAACGGACTGTACGAATGCGGAGGACGTGAACGTTCCCGGCACCTTTTGCAATTCTTCGGTAGAGAAAGTTTCGTAGGACAGATGATGACGGGCGCAGAATTTCAGTATTCCCGGTTCGTTTTCCTTCATATCGATGCTGCATACACGCGCAACGGCGGCGGGGTGGCAGCTGGCCTTAGCGAGCATCAGCGCGTATGCACTTTCTATAGTTGAAACATCCGTATCCTTCCTGCAGCCGATACCCAAAGTGATAACGCGGGGTACCAGCCGCAGCGCGTCTGATTTGCCGTTGGTCTTATAGGTGATCAGCACATGGTACGCACCGTCCGAGAGCGTAAGGCCTTCTGGTAGTTTTCCCTTGACGGGGAAGAGGCTTTTTATTCCGACTTCTTCTCCTGCCAGCATTCGGACGGAGACGCTCTTAATCCGTTCCGGATTATCAATAGATAAACTCCGCCTTTTCGCCCAAACGTCAACGGCGAAAACACCATTTCTGTCTGTGGCCGTGGTGATAACGGGAATAGCGCCGGTAAGGCTGGCCAATTCTGATGCCAGATCGTTTGCACCGCCGATGTGGCCGGACAGCAGCGCGACGCTATAGGTCGCAAGCTCGTCAATCACCACCACGGCGGGGTCGCTCATTTTGCTGACAATATGATTTGAAACTGCCCGTACCGCGATGCCGCATGAGCCGATGAATACCAGTGCACTGTCCTGTCGGAAGTGTTCGGCTGTCCAGCCCTCTAGGCCGCCGTCCAGACAGCGCGTGAGAGATGCCGCTTGTTCTTTCTCCGTGAAATAGGACTGTATTCGTTCGCCCAGATTTATGCCCCGCTCGCTGAATGCGATGATGCCTATGCTCATGAATCGCTCCCTTTCCGAAACGCGGTGGTAAAACCGGGATCATACAGCTTTGAAAGCTCATATGCATCACCCAAAAAATCGCCCACGCAAATGAGCGCGTGGTGATCGATGCTGCTGTCTACCATTGCACGCGCCAATGTACCCACCGTGCAGCGAACGATCTTTTCATCCGGCCAGCTGGCCTTGTAGACGATGGCGGCGGGCGTCTTGGGCGAATATCCGCCTGAGATCAGTTCGGTCTGCAGGCTTTTTGCCATTCCGGCGGACAGAAAGATCACCATGGTGGCACGGTGCGCCGCAAAACTCTGAATGCTTTCGCGTTCCGGCACCGGCGTCCGCCCGGCCATGCGCGTGATGATCACGCTCTGGCTTACGCCGGGCAGCGTGTATTCCTTTTGCAGCGCGGCGGCCGCGCCGCTAAAGCTGGACACGCCGGGGCAGATTTCAAACGGAATAGCAGCATTGCCCAGCGCATCCATCTGCTCTCGGATCGCGCCGTAGAGCGAGGGGTCTCCGGTATGCAGCCGTACCGCCATGCCGCCTGCTTGGTGTACTCGCTTCAGTACGGCTATGACTTCATCCAGCGTCATTTCAGCGCTATTGTGTATTTCGCAACCCGTCTTGACATCGTCAAGCAGCGCCGGGCTGACCAACGAGCCCGCATATACCACGGCATCCGCCTGTGCCAGTAGCTGTGCGCCGCGTACAGTGATCAGATCGGGCGCGCCACAGCCCGCTCCCACAAAATAGATCATGATTTCCTCCATATCCGCATCAACTCTGCCGCGTTATCACTCTGTGAAAGAACGCCTCCAAACCCCTCGGCGTTGGTGAAGCATATATACCCGATGTCGATGCCATCCAGCGCGCGGCGGCGCAAACAACCGTCGATGCGCGCACCCAATATCCGCATGGCAGACTGCAGCAGCCCGGACTTCTCCAACTGCGTCAGCGCTGCATCGGTAGAAACACTGCCCAAGACCGTGCGCAGCAGTTCTATGTCTGCACCCGCCTCCAGTGCACACGCGACCAGTGTTTCCATACGACCGTCGCCATGGGAGGAATGCGTGTTGGTGATGCCGATACCCAGTTTGACGAGCTTGCCGACATGCCCAACCAAAAGCAAACGTGTAAAACCTTCCTCCAGCGCCGCGTCAATGGCGTCTCCGATGAAGTTGGCGCAGGAGATGTGCGCGTCCAGCGAAAGCCCCAGTATGTCCCGGGCGAACGCCTCGCCGAAGTTGCCCGGCGTCATCAGCAAGTCGCGAGCACCGCGCATTGCCAGCTGGCGCAGCGCCAGCCTGATCGTATCCACCAATGCCTGACTGCTCATGGGCGTCACGATGCCTGTGGTGCCGATCACCGAGAGCCCGCCCTCAATGCCCATGCGCGGGTTGAAGGTGCGCCGGGCCAGTTCAGTGCCGCTGGGAATAGAGATGGTGACGGCGATGCCGCCTGCATATCCACATAGCTTGCAGACGGCTCCGATCTCATCCGTGATCATGCCGCGCGGCACCGAATTGATAGCCGCCGCGCCCACCGGCTGATCCAGCCCCGGTTTGGTGACGAGGCCAATGCCTTCGCCGCCGTCGATGGTCATACCGCTGTTTGTTTTGCGTACGCTGGCGTATACGAGAACGCCGTCCGTAATGTCCGGGTCGTCGCCAGCGTCCTTGCGCACGGCACAGCTTGCCGACCCGTCGCACATTGACGCGTTTACGATATCCAAAGTCAGCGTAACACCCTTAGGCGTCATAAGGTCTATCGTTGATAGGGGCTGCCCCGTCAGCAGCATCAGCGCAGCCGCTTTGGCCGCCGCCGCCGCGCACGAGCCGGTGGTATAGCCGCACCGGAGCCGTTTTCCGGCTTGTGTGACATAGCGGGGGGCGGTCATGGCTGCTCCTTCACAATGATCGTGGTGAAGTAGCCGGGATCATCCGGCATATCAGTGATGTTGGGGTACAGATGCTCGCTGTCCAGGCCGCAGTCCACGGCGGCACATGCGGCCTGACCGGAGGATGCCACAGTATCGCGTATCTTGGAAAACTGGCTGCCTGATTTCATCAATACCTTGGTGCCCGATAGCTTGAGTTCCTCTCCGATGGCATAGAAACTGCCGGGAATGATGTGCAGCGGCTGATCTGCCGCAGTCAGGCTGATGCCGAGCGCGCAGGCACAGGCGCAGAAGCTGGTGACACCGGGTATCATCACAACAGGATAATCTCTGGCTTTGAGAATTTCGGCGATATAAGCGAAAGTCGAAAACACGGAGACGTCGCCGAGGCAGGCAAAGGCGACATCAACACCGTTCGTCAGTACTTCTTCAATACGGACCGCATTGGCGTTGTAATGAGAACTCAGCTCTGTTTGGGCGGTTGTCATGGGAAACAGCAAAGGCAGCGTTTCTTTGCCTGATATATCCATCATTTTGCAGACGATATCCAGCGCGAGCGAGCTGTTCTTGTGCGTCACGGGTACAGCCAGTACGCGGCACCGCTCCAGCGTATTTTTCGCCTTAACCGTTATCAGCTCCGGGTCTCCCGGCCCGACGCTGACGCCATAAAGCGTCCCAATACTGTCGCTCATATAAAAAGTCCTCTCCGTCAAACGGAAAGGACCTGTGATCATCAGTGAATATCCATAACACCTGACTACACTTGTCAAAGTTCCGTTGACTGTGCAAAATACAAATCATAACGCAGGTATTCTGGCTTCGGCGTCATTGCATTGAGTCCGGCCTTCCCATGAAAACACAGTGGCCAAAAGTGGACTTTGCTCTGCCGTTACAGCGGCGGCTCCGCGCGGGATTTTCACCCGGCTTCCCTGAATGCGTGTTGCATCGCTATGATTATTATTTGATTGTCATTGTCCTTACTATAATTTCTTCTCGTCCCTTTTGTCAACGATCACTTTAGAAATATGTTTCATCTGCGTTTTCTGATAAGTCTGAATTTTAGAACATTGGATACAGCGAAAAGGGAAAAGAAATATACCGTTAAACAAGATAAAAGTGGTATTTTACAAAATGTGCAGCTTTTTTATCATAGACAAACTTAAAAATTTGTTATAGTATAAGCGCAATTGAATATCGCGGATAGCGACTGTCACGGCATCTTGCATGCCGGACGAAATAAAGGGAAGCAGGTGCAAATCCTGCGCTAGGGACATAACTGTGATAAGCCTTGCGCTTTAAGCCAGATCACTTTACCTATCTGTCACGATTTATTCGTGAGGTTGCTGTAACTCTATGAACCCTGGAGAAGCGCGACGACAGCATGTTTTGCATGTTTGTTTTGATTGTAGCACGTTCTCTCTGGAAAGAGGACGTGTTTTTTGTTTGAGAATGCAGCCCGATGAACATGAGCCTTGCATACCGCATTGCGGCAATATAAGGGCATAAAACATATAGGAGGGAAACAAATGAAGAAAGGTATCATCATCGTGGTTGCGGCGGCGATGCTCTGCATGGCTTTTGCGGGCTGCGGCGCGCAGCCTGCTGCCGAAGAGACGGGATCTTCTGAAACAACCGACCAGGAGGCTGCGGATAACGCGGCGGCTTTGATCGACGCTATCTACGTGCAGGAACGTACCGATGAGACAGATGCGCAGTGCGCGGCGGCGAAGACCGCGTGGGACGCGTTGACGGACGCTCAAAAGGAGTTAGTCGCGGGCGAAAACGCTGACCCGGATTACTTCGGCAGAGATACCGGCGACGCCTCACTGGATGATCCTCTGAACGCGGATGACATCGGTGAGAATGAACTGCTGGTCGTGAGCTTCGGCACTTCCTTCAACGGCAGCCGCGCTGAGGATATCGGTGGTATCGAGAAGGCGCTGCAGGCTGCTTATCCGGACTGGTCGGTCAGAAGAGCCTTTACCGCACAGATCATCATCAATCACATTCAAGCCCGCGAAGGTGTGAAGATTGACAACGTGCAGCAGGCGCTGGAACGCGCGGTTGCGAACGGTGTCAAAAACCTCGTGGTACAGCCCACCCATTTGATGCACGGCGCGGAGTATGACGAACTTGTTGCGGTGCTGGATGAATATTGGGATAAGTTTGAGTCCGTAGCGATTTCCGAGCCGCTGCTGGGAGAGGTCGGTGCCGACGCAACGGTCATCAACGCTGACAAGGAAAGCGTCGCCGTAGCCATCACAGCTGAGGCTGTGTCCGAGTCTGGGTATGATAGCCTTGAAGCGGCCAACGCTGACGGCGTCGCGTTCGTATTCATGGGGCATGGTACCCATCACACTGCTAATGTGACCTACGCTCAGATGCAAGCCCAGATGCAGGCGCTGGGTTATGATAACGTGTTCATCGGCACGGTGGAGGGCGGCGAGGATACCTCCTGTGAGGCAGTGATTGAGGCGGCCCACGTCGCCGGATATAGGAAAGCAATCCTCCGCCCGCTGATGGTGGTGGCCGGTGACCATGCCAACAATGATATGGCTGGCGATGACGCCGAGTCATGGGAGAGTATGTTCACCGCTGCCGAAAAATTCGACAGCATCGACTGTCAGATCGCAGGTCTCGGCGGGATAGCTGACGTCCAGAAGATATATGTCGCGCACGCCGCGGCAGTCATCAAATAAGAAAAAGTAAAGGAAATGCATATGAAAGCAAAACGGATCGTTCTGTTATTTGTCGCCATCGTGATGATCGTGGCATTGGCCGGCTGCGGAAACACGGGCGGGGATGCAGCACCGCGTGCGGCGCTTGCTGACGGCGTTTACAGCGCGGATTTTATTACTGACAGCAGTATGTTCCATGTGAACGAAGCCAATGACGGCAAGGGTATTCTGAAAGTGGAAAATGGAAAGATGACCATTCACGTCAGCCTGGTGTCGAAGAAGATCGTCAATCTGTTTTCCGGTACCGCAGAAGACGCGCAACAGGATGGTGCCGCGCTGCTGGAACCTACCATAGACAGCGTCACCTACAGCGACGGAGCGACAGAGGATGTATACGGTTTTGATATTCCTGTTCCCGCTATTGACGAAGATTTCGCCGTGGCACTTTTGGGGACAAAGGGCACGTGGTACGACCATACGGTCTCGGTGTCCAATCCCATTCCTGCTGAATAAAACAAAACACCTGACAGATACTGTACGCGTGACATTGTGTCGTGCGTACAGTATCTGCGCATTCCGAGAGGATACTATATGAAAAAGCTTCTGGCCTTTTCGCTTTTACTGCTGTTGGCGCTTTCCGCCTGTTCAGCGAACGATGGTGCGCTGCAGGACGGACAATACACCGCACAAGTGATGCTCGACGGTGGTTCCGGTCGGGCCAGCATTTCGTCTCCCGCGAAAATAACCGTTGCGGACGGCGCGATGACAGCTTGGATTGTATGGAGCAGCCCACACTACGATTTTATGATTGTAGACGGGACGAAATATCTGCCGATCAACACCAGCGGCAATTCCGCATTCGAGGTACCCATAGCCGCGCTTGACGTGGACATTGCGGTCAGCGCGGAGACCACCGCGATGAGCGAGCCGCACATCATCGACTATACGCTGCGTTTTGTTTCGTCCACCCTGAAAGCGGCTGGCGTAGATTCAACTATTGTAATAATTGCCGTCGCTGTGGTTGCTGTCGTCGTACTGATGGTTATACTGCTGAAACGGAAACATAAACCGAAATCTGAGGATGAAGCATAAGCTTATGAAAACGAAGCGTGCGGCCGCGTATATTTGCACTCTAATAATTCTGGGGTTATTGGCGGGGTGCTCCGGTACCATGCCGATAGCTGGCGTGACGAACAGCACTGGGTTGGGCAACGGATGGCAGCCTGAATCCAGCATGGAGCTAAAGTACGCACAAAACTTCAGCGTGGACTATTACGCCGACGGATATAAACTGATTTCCATTGCGGATGGCAGCCGGTTTCTATTGGTTCCCGAAAACGCCGCGGTACCTGAAGACATCGATTCGGATATCGTCATACTCAAACAGCCCATCAATCATATCTATCTCGTTGCAACCTCCGCCATGTGCCTGTTCGATGCACTGGACTCGCTGTCTAGCATTGTCATGTCTGGAACGGACGCGGATGGGTGGTACATTGAAAACGCAAAAGAGGCAATGGAAGATGGCGACATCCTATATGCCGGAAAGTACAGTAAGCCGGATTATGAGCTGATACTGGCAAACGGCTGCAAGCTGGCAATCGAGTCCACGATGATTAACCACACACCGGAGGTGAAGGAAAAGCTTGAGGAGCTGGGTATTCCGGTGCTGGTGGAGCAGTCCAGCTATGAGAAGCATCCGCTGGGGCGTACGGAATGGATGAAGTTATACGCAGCGCTGCTGAACAAGGAGAATGAGGCGGCCGGCCTGTTCGAAGAGCAGGTCGCTTACATGAACGCCGTAGCAGGCCTTGAGGATACGGGCAAGACGGTGGCGTTCTTCTATATCAGCTCATCAGGATCGGCTATCGCCCGTAAATCGGGAGATTATGTAACCAAAATGATCGAGCTGGCCGGGGGCCACTATATATTCGACAATCTGGGAGACCCGGAGAAAGCCACCTCTACCGTGACACTTGAAATGGAGGAGTTCTATGCCGCGGCAAAGGACGCGGATTTCATCATCTATAACAGCACGATAGACGGCGGCGTTTCCTCCCTTGATGAGCTGATTTCTAAGAATAAGCTGCTGGCGGATTTTAAGGCTGTTAAAAACGAAGATGTATGGTGTACAAGCCAGAACCTGTATCAGGAGACCACGCAGCTGGGACTGATGATATCGGATATTCATCAAATGCTGGTATCCGGCGATGATCTTACGGAACTGAACTTTTTGTTCAAACTGCAATAAGGAATGATAACGGAACAGACAAAAAGGCGATCCAGAATCGCAATGACGTTTATTATATTGGTTGTATTGCTGCTGGTGTTGATTGTTCTGAATATCTGTATCGGCAGCTTTGCCGTCTCGCTGGGGGATACATGGAGAGCGATTATCCGTCACGGCGGCGAATCAACAAACGACCGGATCATTTGGCTGATCCGCCTGCCGAGGCTGATCGCGGGGGTGATATTGGGCGGCGGGTTGGCGCTTTCCGGTTTTTTGCTGCAGACCTTTTTCAACAACCCCATTGCCGGGCCTTACGTGATGGGCATTTCCTCCGGCGCCAAGCTGACTGTGGCTATCGTGATGATCTCGGTATTCGGGGCGTACCAAGCGGCTAGCTCCGCGGTACTCATACTGGCTGCGTTCGTTGGAGCGCTGATATCGATGGGCTTTGTGCTGCTGATGGCGAGGCGGGTGCACAGAATGTCCATGCTTATCGTCGCAGGCGTGATGATCGGCTATATATGTTCGGCCATCACCGACTTTTTGATCACCTTCGCCGACGATGCCAACATTGTCAATCTGCACAACTGGTCACGCGGCAGCTTCTCGGGTATCGCGTGGGACGATATCGGCGTAATGGCGATCGTGGTGCTGGTAACATCCGTTGTCGTGTTTCTCATGTCCAAGCCTATTGGGGCGTATCAGCTGGGCGAAAGCTACGCGCAGAACATGGGCGTCAACATCAAGGTGTTTCGTGTGGCACTGATACTTCTTTCAAGTCTGCTGTCCGCTTGTGTGACCGCCTTTGCCGGGCCGATTTCATTTGTGGGCATCGCGGTACCGCATCTGGTCAAGGCTGCTCTCAAAACTGCTAAACCCATCATTGTGATACCGGCATGTTTTCTGGGAGGCGCGATCTTCTGCCTGGGGTGTGATCTGTTGGCGCGCACGGTGTTTGCGCCTACGGAGCTAAGCATCAGCTCGGTGACAGCGGTCTTTGGCGCGCCGGTAGTCATATACGTCATGATGAAAAGGCGGAAGAGGAGCGGCGTATGAGCGGGCAGTATTATTTCTACACAGACCAGCTGACCGTGGGATACGACGGGAAGCCACTAATCAGAAACATCAGGATGCAGCTTAATCAAGGGCAGATACTGACGCTGATTGGGCCAAACGGGTCCGGTAAAACCACGATATTAAAGAGCGTTACCAAACATCTGAAGAGCCTTTATGGCGCTGTCTATATCGATAACCACTCCATGGACGACATGACCAACAAAGACCTGTCGTATAAGGTGGCTGTGGTATTGACCGAAAGACTGAAGACAGAGCTGATGACCTGCGAGGACGTGGTAGCGACAGGGCGATATCCGTATACGGGCAGACTGGGGATACTCTCTGGTCTGGACAAAGAGAAAACCAGAGAAGCCATGGAGATGGTAGATATCTTGGACCTCCGCGACAGAGATTTTACACGCATCAGTGACGGACAGCGTCAGCGGGTGCTGCTGGCACGGGCTATTTGTCAGGAACCGCAAATCATTGTTCTGGACGAACCAACGTCGTTTCTCGATATTCGTTATCAACTGGAGTTGCTCGATATATTAAGGTATATGGTGAAGACGCGCCGCATCGCGGTGATCATGTCCATGCATGAACTGGATCTGGCGCAGAAGATTTCGGACATTGTGATGTGCGTCAAGGGTGAATACATCGCGCATTATGGCTCGCCGAAAGAGATATTTATAAAAGAACTGATACACGCTCTATATGACATGACAAATGGAAGCTATAATCCCGTGTTCGGAAGCGTAGAGATGGCGAAGCCGTCCGGTGAGCCAAAGATTTTTGTAATTGCCGGCGGTGGCACAGGCATCGAGACATTCCGCGCACTGCAAAAGAAAAGCCTGCCGTTTATAACCGGCGTACTACATGAAAACGACATCGACTATCAGCTGGCTAAAGACCTTGCCGCCGAAGTCGTCAGCGAGCGCAGCTTTATGACCATCAGCGACGAGACGCTGGAGACCGCGATAGCGCGTATGGCGTCATGTGTTACGGTGATCAACTGCTTGTCAAGCTACGGCGAGATCAATGCAAAGAATAAACTACTGGTAGAAAAGGCAATGATAATGGGCTTGAAGATAATCAGCGATGCAAATGAGCTTGCAGAGAAGAGAAGAACTAAGCTGAAGTGTCATGTTTGACGAGCGGCCCACCATAGAGCAATGTGGCATTTGCATCATAAGGGTCCATTAGTCGCCAACGAAGGGCGCATGGCAGTGCCTGCTCAATGACAACGCCATCTATGCCTTGAACTATGACTTTGACGAAGTCGGATACTTCATGCGCGTTATAGTCACAGACGCCATGAACAACAGCGCTACCACATTTTAAGATAGACTGGACCGGAAAGCGGAGCTGATTTACCTGACGGAAGCAACGAGCGGTAAAAAATATGACCTTGTGGGCAATGTGGAGAGAATAACAGACCAGGTGGGATTTAAAGTGGGTACATATATTGATGACCTTAACCGCATGGCCGGCGCATCATATCCGGATAACACCGGTAGCATACAATATCTGAAATGGAACAGCGACAGCAGCGGTGGAAACGATGCGAAGAAAGTGGCCAAACTGATGGGGCAGGCGTTCAAACCATTGAGTATTACGATAAAACTCGGCGGCTTGTGAAAACAAGCGTGTCTAACGGAACAAGCGAGATTCCCACAACACAATACTAGGATGACGCCATCGGCAATTGCATACAGGTGACGGATAACGCGGATTGGGTTCGGAAGCTGAGTATAATGCGCTGGGACAACAGGTTGAAACAATTATTGACCCAGCTGGTGTGAATATACATACACAGTGAGTTTACAACTTACTGCGCAATAAGACCAGCGTGACGGAAGGCGAAGGATAAGTTCCAACCCAAGAAATTGAACAGGCATGGTGAGGAGTAGTGAACTGCCCCTTTTTTATTGTTGGCGAAGAACCTTTCAGGATTAACGCCAACTTTCAGCTTCAACCATTAACTGAAGGACGGAACACGATGATGCAACCACATTAATGCATAATAAGATATGCTTGACGGAGAGACTGAAGGTTGATAGCATGTATAAATAGCTGATAGCATCCATTTGGAGATAATTACCTCCGCTTAATTAACTATTTAATTACTACAGAAAGCATTTGATTATGAAATATACTATAAAACAGATCGCTGATTTGGCAGGAGTGTCAAGAGGGACGGTCGACAGGGTTATCCATAATCGATACGGGGTGGATCCGGATGTCAGGGAGCGTGTCGAAAAATTGTTATCCGATATCGATTATAAGCCCAATGTCGTGGCGCAGGCGTTAAAACGTTCAGAGAAATCAATGAATCTGGGTTTTATCATCACTGACATCAGGAACCCTTTTTGGTACGGTATTGTCAACGGGTTTCGTGACGCGGAAAGGGAATACGAATCCCATGGTGTTAACCTCACGCAGATCGACATGCAAGAGATCACTCCAGCGGAGCAGATCCGCTGCCTGGACAAATTACTTGACAACGGCAGGGAAATCAACGGTGTGTTTATCGCAGGGATTAACAGCCCGCTCATAACCGATTACATCAACAGTCTTCCGGAATCGCTGCCCGTTATTACATTCAATACGGACATCAACGGCAGCAAACGGCTGTGCTTTGTCGGACAGAACCATCTGGAGGCGGGGCATGTAGCCGGACGGTTGATGTCGTTGCTGTTGCAGTATGATGGGGAAATTGCGTCATTTGTCGGTACTAAGAAAACGCTGGCCCATGTGGAGCGTTTCAACGGGTTCAAGGAATCGATGAACAAACTCAGGCCGATTTCAGTGGTGATCGATCCGATCGACCATATTGAAACGGATGCAGGCGGATATATCGCGGCAACGGAAGCGCTAAAAAATCCCAACATCACCGCATTGTACGTCACGGGAGAAGGTTCCATCGGTGTGGCGCAGGCGTTGAAAGAATCGGGACGACGGCCCCACATCAAGATGATCTGCTATGATATGCTGGACGGCATTGTGGAGGCTGTCAAGCGGGACATAATCGATATCACCATCGGCCAGAAAGAGTATATTCAGGGCTATCTGCCAGTGAAGCTCATGTATGAGTATTTAACGTTTGGTACGCTTCCGCCCAGGAAGAAGATATACACGGATATTGATATCCGGGTTAAAGAGAACATTGATTACAGGAATTTTGACAGTTTGTTATGAGCTATAGCGGGTAAGAAGATTATTTGATTGCCCAGCAGAATGGTAATATGCATTTGGAATATTATGAAGACAATATTTTTATAAACATGAAGCAGCACACTAATAGTTTTAATTTCCCCGATATATGGAAACTGCCAATCTAGTATCCAATTATCCCTTCATAAAATAGCAGTGGAATGCAAAAAAAGAATTGACACACAGGTAACGGAGTGATACCATAGCAATATCAAATGTCGTGCACGAGCACGAAACATATAAAAATTTTGACATCCTATTACAAAATAATCAGAACGACAGGAGAATAAGAAGTTGAACAGTCAGAAAGAAAAGGGCGTTTTTCTCAGCTATTGTTCGAAGTTGCTGCATGCGAGCCGGGGTTATATCATCATTTTTTACTTCATCATTCTCTGTATCGCCGTTGGACTGATCAGTCCAAGCTTTCTTTCCGCCTCCAATATATTTAACAACCTGCGTTCCGCGTCATATTACGGTATCATGTGCATGGGCATGACGCTGGTGTTTATCGCGGGCGGGCTTGACCTCTCGGTCGGCTCAGTGCTAGGCTTGAGCTCTCTTGTTACAGCGCTGGCGCTGGTACAGGGCATACCGGTGGTGCTGAGCATTCTGCTTGGGCTGTTGGTCGGTATGGCAATCGGCTATTTCAACGGCTTCTGCGTCGTAAAGCTGAGAATCCCCGCGATGATCGTTACGCTGGGTATGCTGTTCATTGCACGCGGTTTTATCAACGTGATCACGGAAGGCAAGCCGGTCTATCCGCTGCCCGACGCGTTCAACCAAATTTCGATACTGAACGTTTATGAAGTGAATATATCTGTGTATTTTTTGATCGTGGCCACAATAGTGGTCGAATACATACTGAGGAAAACCACATATGGGCGTTCCATCTATGCGATCGGCGGCAATCCGGAAACGGCGCGCCTGTCGGGTATCATGGTAGACAGAATCAGTATGAGCGTATATATGATTTCCGGGCTGTGCTCGGCTATCGCAGGCATATTTATTACATCACGCATCACGTCTGCACAGGTGACGACGGGTACCAGCTATGAAATGGACGTCATAGCCGCAACGATCATCGGCGGCACCAGCCTGTTCGGCGGCGTGGGCAGCGCCGTGGGCAGCTTCTTTGGCGCACTTTTCATGACATTCCTTAAAGCGGGCATCGTGTCTGCCAGATTGTCTGCTTACTGGCAGAACGTCGTCATTGGCATCATCTTGATTGTTACAGTGGGTGTGGACCAGTATCAGCGCCGCAAGCAGGCGAAAAGCTAAACGGTTGTGTCTTAACAATTTTCAGGCAGTAGCTTGGAAATATGAAATAAGGAAGGTAGAAAAATGAAAAAAGCGATCATTGTCACCTTGGTTTTGGCTATGCTGGTTTCTTTGTTGGGCGCTTGTCAGCCAACGGCGCCTACAGCGGAAGAACCTTCTCAGGCCCCTGCTGAAGAACCTGCACAGCAAGCCAACGAACCCGCTGAAGAAGCCAGTGCTCCCGCTGCGGAAGGAGAAGAGGATTATTCGGACATAACAGTGGCTTGGGTGTCTCCGCTGATTGCGCACGAATTCTATGCATATGCAAAACAGGGTATGGAAGATTGTGCGAAAGAGTATGGATTTAAGGCTTACTGGACAGGTGCCGACGATCATACAAGCGAGAAAATGATTGAGGCGATGGAAGCTGTCATCGCTGACGGTGTTGACGCAATCGGTACTGTACCATTGTCCGAAAGCGCATGGGCGCCGATTCTCCAGAGATGCGTAGACGAGGGTATTCCCGTGGCGGCTGCCGCGTGCGAAGTGTCCGAAAACTTAAGAGTGGGCTTTGTGGGTACCGACAACTACGCTACAGGCACCAAGATGATCGAAGAGGCTTCCAAGAAAGTGGGTAACGAAGTGCATGTGGGCATTCTGATGTCCAACCTCGACACCGCTAACCAGCTGATCCAGAAACAGGCCGTGGAAGATTACATAAATGAAAAAGGTTTGACTGGTGGCATCGTGGACGTGCGCGAAACGCTTGGAGACGCTAATAAGGCGTTGGATGTATCCAGCGCGATGCTGGCAGCATATCCTGAAATCAATGTCATTCTGAGCTTCACCGGTGAGGGTGGCGCGAGCGCTGCACAGTCGGCTGCCGAAGTGAGCCGAGACGTGTGCATCATCGGCATGGACGACTCTGAGCTAACGCTAACGGCTATCAAGAATGGCACGGAATATGCCTCGATGGCGCAGAATTGCTACAAGTGGGGCTACTATTCCACCAAAATGGCGTTCCTCGCAGCGGTAGGCCGTCTGGACGAGATGGAATCCACTGTGATTGACTCGGGCGTGGTCATGATTACGAAGGACAATGCCGAGACTTACGCAGATGAACTTTTCGTGATGCCGTAAGGCGCTGTGTTCTGGAAAATATTGCTGATGAGGGGGCATAACATGCCCCCTCTCATAACAAATCTGATATAGAGGAAGAGCCATCTATGAACTCTATGAGCTGTGTTCTGGATATGCAGAATATCACCAAGCAGTTCCCCGGCGTGCTGGCGCTCGACAACGTCAGTTTCTCGGTCAGCGCCGGAGAAGTTTTCTCCATCATAGGCAGCAATGGCGCCGGAAAATCCACGCTGATGAAAGTGCTGAGCGGCGCGTATCAGACGGGCAGCTATACTGGGAAAATCTTAATCTGCGGTAAAGAGGTCAAATTTTCAACGCCGGCGGACGCAGAGAACGCCGGAATTGCGATGATCTATCAGGAGATATCGCTGATGCTGGATATGTCCATTGCGGAAAATATATTCATGGGGAATCTCCCCAAGAAAAAAACCGGCATTGTTGACTCCAAAAAAATGTATCGGCAGGCGGGCGATCTGCTGGAACAGGTGGGGCTTGAACTCAATCCGAAGGCCATGGTGAGAACCTTGAGCACCAGCCAGCAACAGATGCTCTGCATTGCTAAGGCGATGGCGCAAAAACCCAGCATACTGGTTCTGGACGAACCCACATCGACACTGACCGAAACGGAAGTCAAATATCTCTTTGCTTCGATCGAAAAACTGAAAAGCACTGGGGTTTCGTGTATATATATCTCTCATAAGCTGGACGAGGTGTTCGCGCTGTCGGATCACATTATGGTAATGCGCGACGGCAAGGTGCAGGGCGTCATAGATAAAAAGGACGTGAATCCCAACAAGATCATCAATATGATGATCGGCCAGCAGTATACGGAATTCAAACGCTCCAAGTCAAACATCTACGAATCCGAAAAGGTTTTTGAGATCAAAAACTATTGCGTTCGGCACCCATATGTGCCGGGGGCCAACATACTGAACAACATAAATTTCAGTATCAAAAAGGGCGAGATATTGGGACTGATAGGGCTGGTCGGTTCCGGCCGAAGCGAGCTGGTGACCAGTATATTCGGCTATAAAAACAAAGCCTGCGCGGGCGAGGTGTTTATTGACGGTAAAAAGGTGACCATCAGCAGCCCTCTGGATGCTAAAAAATACGGGCTGGGTCTGCTCACAGAGGACAGAAAGATCAACGGTTTTGTAGGACTGATGGACGTAAAAGAGAATATTACGCTTCCCAATCTGAAAATGGTCAGCAAAGGCGGCGTCATCAACAAATCGGACGAGCGCAGTCAGGCGCAGCAATACAAGGATTCACTGTCCATCAAAGCTAACAGCATTCGCACCAACTTGATGACACTCAGCGGCGGCAATCAGCAGAAGGTGGTACTCGGCAAATGGCTCATGTCGCAGCCCAAGGTGCTGTTCCTCGACGAGCCGACCCGGGGCATCGACGTGGGCGCCAAATACGAAATCTATAAGCTCATAGAAAACCTAGCCTATGAAGGTATGTCCGTTTTGCTGATATCCTCCGAATGGGAAGAGCTTATGAATTTGTGTGACAGGTTTGTGGTGCTGGCAAAGGGAAATGCCGTAGCGGATTTGAAAAGAGATGAAATCGACGAACTCCAGGTGAACCGTTTGGTCGTCGGATTAGAGTAAAGGCAGCAGGGGTATGATAATGAACTCAAAGGAAAAGCTGAAAAAGGCGCTTGGGCACCAAAGTGGCCCGATACCTGTTGATGTCGGCGGTACGGCGGTGACGGGGATGCACTGTGAAACGGTGGCGGCGGTTCGGGCGATGCTGGGGCTTCAGGAAAAGCCGGTTAAGGTAATCGAGCCGTATCAGATGCTGGGAGAGATAGATGAGGAGCTCTCTGACGCGCTGGGCGTCGATGTTTTGCCGCTGTGGGATGAGCGCACAATGCCAGGCGCGAGGCTGCGCGACTTCAAGGAGTGGATGACGCCGTGGGGACAGCGTGTATTCGTCCCCGGTGATTTTAACTATACGATGAGCGACAAGGGCGACGTGTTCCTTTATCCTCAGGGCGATATGTCGGTGGAACCATCGCTGCATATGCCTGCCTCCGGACGGTTCTTCGACGCGATGGACAGGCAAAAACCATATGATGAGGAAAACCTGCGTCTGGAAGACAACATCGAGGAGTTTGGACCGATTGACGATATGACGCTGAATGCGCTGGCGAATCGGGCTGCGGAGGTAGGGCGGACGGGCAAAGGCGTGGCGGGTTCTTTCGGCGGCGCGGCATTCGGCGACATCGCGATGATTCCCGCGGTGGGGATGAAAAATCCCAAGGGCATTCGGGGAATTTCCGACTGGTATATGCTGGTGGCGAGCGATCCAGATTTTGTACGGGCAATATTCGATGTACAGCTGGAGTTTGTGCTGGCAAATCTGAAGAAGATCGCCGCTGTGGTGGGCGACGCTGCGGACGTACTATATACCTGCGGTACGGATTTTGGTACGCAGATCGGCGCTTTTTGTTCCATCGACACGTTCCGGAACCTGTATAAGCCCTACTACACAGCTGTAAACGACTGGATTCATACCCACACAAGCTGGAAGGTGTTCAAGCACAGCTGCGGTGCGATCGAAACTTTTATCCCTGAGCTGATTGATGCGGGGTTTGACGTACTCAACCCTGTTCAGTGGACCGCGGCGGGGATGGACAAAAAGACCATCAAGAAGAAGTACGGCGACCATATCGTTTTCTGGGGTGGCGGCGTCGACACGCAAAAAACACTTCCGTTCGGCACAGCGGAGGACGTTTACAAAGAGGCTTTAGAGTGCTGCCGGATATTCGGCGAGCAGGGAGGGTTTGTGTTCAGTGCCGTTCACAACATCCAGGCCAAGGTTCCGCCCGAAAATGTGATTGCACTGTTCAAAGCCGTCCGGGATTTTAACCGGGGATAACACCATACATTGACGAATGGAGGAAGATGATATGACGTCGAGAGAAAGATTCCGGTGTGCGCTGAGCCACAAAGAAGGAGATAGAGTCCCGATCGACCTCGGCTCCGACGTGCACAACGGTATCCATGAAAGGGCATACAGGCGCTTGCTTGCCCATCTGGGTATGACCGACGATATCACGCTGTACGACAACATCCAGCATCTGGCCGTCGTGAAACAGGAGGTCAAAGACCGCCTGCACGCCGACACACACTATATTTTCGCGAACGCTTCCTCCACATATGAGTTCAAGCGCGAGGCTGACGGTTCATGGCTGGACGAATGGGGCGTACGCCGCAAAACGGTGGGGCTTTACGACGAATCGTTCGCGTTTCCGCTGGCGGGTTGTGGTCTCGAAGCAGTGAAGAATTTCAACATGCCCGATCCCCGCGACGCCGCCCGTTTCGTGGGCTTGAAGGACAGGGCAAAACAGCTCTACCATTCCACCGATTACGCACTGATCGGCGGGAGCTGCGGTTCGCTGTTTTACCTGAGCGGCGAGTTTGTGGGCTTTCAGGAGTACATGGAAAAACTGCTTTCCGAGCAGGAAGTGATCGTTACGCTTGTGGACCGCCTGATGGAATGGGAGTTTGAGTTCTTTGATGCGTATCTCTACGAGGTGGGCGAATATATCGAAATGGTATGGATCGGCGACGACTGGGGGACACAGAACGGGCCGATGATCAACCCGCGCCTGTTCAGGGAAATATTTGTGCCCCGGTATAAAGAGCTGACTAGGCATATCAAGTCCAAAGCGGATGTTAAAATCGCGCTGCATTCCTGCGGCTCGGTGGCGTGGGCGCTGGGCGATTTTGCCGATATGGGCATCGACGTGGTGCATCCGCTGCAGGGAGACGCCGTCGATATGGCCGATTCCAGGAGAATCAAAGAGGAGTTCGGCGACAGACTGGTGTTCTATTCGAACCTGCGCAACCAGTCAACGCTGCCGCACGGGACGCCTGCCGAAGTCGATGAGGATGTGAAACGCAAGATGAGTGCGCTTGCCAAGGGCGGCGGCTATATAGTATCGGGCGGCCATAACATCCAAGCTGACGTTCCGCCGGAGAATGTGCTTGCGATGGTGGACGCAGCACTGAAATACGGCCAATATCCCATCGGAGAGCGGGAGATACGCTTTTGAATGCGACAGAACGGTTGAATAATTACCTTGAAGGCAAGCCGGTGGATCGAACGCCGAATCTTAACATCGTCATGCAGTTTGCGGCAAAGCATGCCGGCGTGCCGTACGGTGTGTATTGTACAGACCATCGCTATCTGGTAGATGCCAACATTAAGTGCTGCCGTGACTTTGGCATCGATATGGTGAGCGCTATTTCCGATCCGTTCCGCGAGACAGCCGGGTTTGGCGCGAACGTTGTCATCAATGAAGACGATGTACCGTCGTGTCAAGAGCATCTCATACAAAACTATGGAGACATCAAAAAGCTTAGTGTAAAAGACCCGTGTAAAGAAACCCGTATGGCGGATCGCATCGCAGCAATTGAGCGATACAAACAGATGTGCGGCGACGAATATCCCATTATGGGATGGGTGGAAGGGGCTTTTGCCGAGGCGAACGACCTGCGGGGCATCAGCAATCTGATGTGCGATATTTTTGATGAGCCTGAGTTTGTCGGTGAGTTGGTTGAAATATGTCTGGAACAGGCGCTGTGCTTTGCAGACGCCCAGGTTTCGGCTGGTGCACAGTTTATAGGTATTGGAGACGCTGTGGCTTCACTGGTTGGACCTGAGTTATTTTGTCAATATGTTCTGCCTGCGGAACAGAAGCTGATTGCAGGTATTCACAGGTTGGGTGCACGCGTGAAGCTCCATATTTGCGGCAATACTACCGCTTTATTGCCTTTTTTTTCGGAGACGGGCGCTGACATTATCGATATTGATCATGTTGTTGATCTCGCACAGGCTATCGAGTCCGTTGGCACCAATCAGTTTGTCTGCGGCAACTTTGACCCCGTCTCTGTTCTGTTACGAGGAACGCCTGTAGATGTTTGTGAGGCTGTGACCCAATGTCTGAGCGTGGGCAAAGAGCAGCTCATCATCAGCGCGGGTTGCGAAGTGCCCAAATTCACTCCGGTGGAAAACTTGATGGCGGTGAACGAGGCTTTTTTTCGCGGATAAAATGTAGACAACGAGCACATAATCGTTAATATTAAAGCAATTAACAAAATATACAATATTTCAGTTGGATATTAATATGCGTATACCGTAAACGGTTGTTCCATGTATACTGCATATAAGCCTTTTTATTTTTTAAGGATGAAGATTTGAGACAGAACATTGAAACCGTATATTCAAGGCGGTTAAATGTTTTCGAATGTTAGCATATGGCGGCAAAACTGACTGACACTTTTACCCGCGTTGCTTAATGCCTACTCCAGATGCTGCCACCTTTTCCTGTAGGTTAAGGGCGTGACATGCACCCTTTTCTTAAACAGATTAATGAAATGGCTGACATTATCGATCCCGACCATTTCTGATATTTTATTAATCGACATGGATGAACAGGTCAGCATTTTTTTAGCCAATTCAATTCTGAGCTGAATACGATATTCGTTAATCGAAGTGCCGAAATATTTTGTGTACTCTCTGGAAAGGTGATATTTGCTTATCGAAAACATATCGGCTAAATTTTCAAGTGAGAAGTTATCTAAATAGTTTTTTTCTATATATGTGGAGATGTTTCTCAGATAATCTGGAATGGTTGACATTGGCGCCAACGAGGACGAAGAACTCTCAAATATATCCGTCAGCAATGAGACAATAAGCATGGAACAGTTTAGCTCAGCTTTTTGAGCGACTCTTTGATGAAAATTGATAATCTTAAATACTGTGTTAATAAAGCTGTCCCTATCCGTAATATTCACAACAGGGGGACAGTTTTTTTCAAACAAGGCATAATAATTGTCTGAATTTGCGCCTTTAAAATGCACCCAGCAAGTTTTCCAGTGTTCATCAGAAGTCGTTTTATAGTAATTATACTTCATGCAATCGATAAAAAAAGCCTGGCCCGGGGATATCGTATATGTCTTACCGTCATACTTCAATAACCCTGAACCCGATATCGTATAGAGGATGAGATAAGAACTTAAGTTTTCCCTTTCGGTGTAATAGTCAGGATGGCAGATGAAATAGCCAGCCTCCTGAACATAGAAAAAAGTTGACTTCGCAGTCATGCTGGCGTTTGCGTGAAGCCATATAGAGTCCTTCTCAAGATCACAGTTATACTTCTCTAATAAGTGTTTCATCATAGAACCCTTGCAGCAAGATACTATTATTTTTGAGCAATGAAGGCAATTGTATTTATATATTGGGCGATATATATTTTATGCAAGGATAATAAACTGATATAAATTCAGTATAGCAAGTTACATCTGTATAGGCAACCGTTAATAATTCACCGGATGCGCGTGTTAAAAAAGAATTCTAGTTAAAAATCGAGGCAACCAATGATTTTCAAAAAGGAAAAGAAACCAAGGATAGGATTGTATGGGGTTGGGCTGAAAGCATACTGGACGCAATTTGAAGGCTTGGAAGACAGATTGAAGGAGTATACCGCTTTTATTGGCGATAAACTGAAACTGTACGGAGAAGTATTCAATTTTGGCTTGGTCGATGATGAGACCGCCGGAGCCAAAGCGGGGGAATACTTCAATGCAAATAACGTTGATCTGGTTTTTCTTTACTCCGCCACCTATTGTACTAGTTCGTGTGTGTTGCCTGTGCATCAGCGGTGCAGCGCGCCCGTAATTATATTAAACCTCCAGCCGACCGCCCAGATGAACTACCTGCACACAACAACAGGGCAGTGGCTGGCGCACTGCGGGGCCTGCCCCGTACCCGAGTTTACGAATGTGTTTGAGAGGGCGGGGATTGATTACCGCGTTGTGAACGGATTGCTTGGATTGTCTGAAACGCCGCAATATTCTGAAACTGATGAAAAAACCGCGGATAGGCCGGAAGCGGTTTCCGCTTGGAACGAGATAGTGGAGTGGGTAAAAGCGGCAAAAGTGAAACGAACACTGCTGAGCGCCCGCTTTGGATTCCTGGGCAACAACTACAGCGGCATGCTCGATATGTACAGTGATTACACGATGCTGTCAGCACAATTGGGGCTGCATATTGAGATTTTGGAGATGTGCGACCTGGAAAAACACTTTAAAGCAATCAGTGAAAATGCAATCAGGGAGAAGGTCGATGAGATCAGAGAGTTCTTCATTATTTCAGAGGATTCTCCGTCCGATCCGATTGCAAGAAAACCCACTGAGGAGCAGCTGGAATGGTCGGCAAAAGTAGCGGTTGCACAGGAAAAGATGGTGCAGGAATACGATCTGGATGCATTGACATATTACTATCATGGCAATAACGACAATTATTACGAAAGAATTCAAGGCGGATTCATCGTAGGGCACTCGTTTTTGACGGCTGCCGGAATCCCGTGTGCCGGCGAAGGGGACATTAAAACAGCGGTGGCCATGAAGATTTGCGACACGCTGGAAACAGGCGGAAGCTATACGGAGATCGTGGCGGCGGATTACAATTTCAACACGATGATTTTAGGTCATGATGGGCCGTTCCATATCAGGATTTCGGACGGTAAGCCGGTTCTGCGCGGGATGGGGGTATATCACGGAAAGAAGGGCAGCGGTGTTTCGGTTGAAGCAAACGTCAAAGAGGGTGCGGTGACGACGCTTGGCGTGGCGCAGATGAGAGACGGGAGGCTGAGAATGATAATCAGCGAAGGGGAAGCGGTGAAGAAACAAACGCTGATGATCGGGAACACCTCGACGCATGTGAAGTTTCCGCTTAACCCGGCGGAATATATGAACAAGTGGTTTGCTTGTGCCCCCACACACCATTGCGCAATGTCCGTGGGACACAATAAAGATTTGTTTGCGAAAACGGCAGATTTGCTGAAGGTGGAGCCGGTCATCGTTTGATGACGGCTGCGTTTACAGACACGGCTGCCGGGCTTGAAGAAACAAAAGAGGGAGCAGGAGAGAATGAATTCAAGAGAACGGGTACTCAGAGCGCTGAAGGTGAAAGAAGGGATGCCTGACCGGATACCGGTCCAGTTCGATCTTTGCAGAACACTGCAGGATCACTTTGCTAAAGCGCTGGGTATAGATTCCAATTATACACAGAGCATTTTCGAGGATGTCACGTACCGCATCAGTGGCAACGAGATCAGGCTGGCGCTTGGCAGCGATGTTGTGATCGTCGGCCCCAGCGAGAGTGAAGACTTTGTATCCGAAAAGTTCGCCGACGGCACTTGGCTTAACGAATATCATATGCGCATGAAGCAGGGAGACATCTATGTAGAAGTCACTGAGTGCCCGCTTGGGAAGGCTTCCGCAAAGGAAGACATTGATGCTTTTAAATGGATGAACCCGACAGACCCGTCGCGGTATAAGGACGTTGAAAAGTATGTAAAGAAATACAAGGAAGACTATGTGGTGATCGGCGATATCGAGGTGACCATTCTCTCACTAGCCCAGCAGCTGGTTGGAATGGAAAAGCTGCTGCTTGATATGGCGATGCAGGAGGAATACATAGAGTATCTGTTTGAAAAATGCGGTGAGTTTCAAACGAAGCTCGGCCTCGAACTGATCAGGCGCGGGGTAGACGCCATCTGGGTCGGCGACGACTTCGGCTCGCAAACAAGCTTGCTGTTCTCGCCAAAAATGTTCCGGGATATGCTCAAGCCGTATTATAAGAAGATGCTCGATACGTTTAAGGAAGCGAACCCGGATATCATATGCATTTTGCATTGCGACGGGGCCGTCAGCGCACTGCTGGATGACATTAATGAAATTGGCTTTACGGTATTCAATCCAGTTCAGCCGGGCGTTCCAGGTCACTCTGCAAAGGAAATAAAGGAAGGCTTTGGAGACAAATTTGCGTTCTGGGGTGCAATTGATCAGCAATACCTGCTGCCGATGGGCAGCGACGAAGAGCTGGAAGCGGACATCAAGGAAAAGTGCGAAGTGATCGGAATGGGAGGCGGATATATGATCGCGCCGGCACATATTATGCAGTCTGATATTTCACCCGAGCGTGTATTGAAGTTTATCGAGCTGTGCAAGAAATATGGGGAGTATTGATCTTCCGTGCTCGGTTTTCGCAATTGATTGTATAACAATTTATTATCATTGACATAACAAATCTATAGTAGTACAATAATCCCCAACAACAGTTGGGATCAATCCCAACTTTATAAGGCGTCGGATTGGGATCAATCCCAATCACTGACAGTAAGGAGTTTGCGGGATGTCTACTATATTGGATGTTGCGAAACTGGCGGGTGTATCAAGATCTACGGTATCCAGGGTCATAAGCGGAAACGGCGTGGTTAATGAAAAAACACGGATCGCGGTAGAACGGGCTATCGAAGAGCTACACTATTCACCAAGTTATTTTGCCCAGGGTATTAAAACAGGAAAAACCAGGACGATCGCTATGCTGGTGCCGGACTATTCCAATGTGTTCTATGGTGAGATGTTCCGGGGAATCGAAGAGATCAGCCTGCAGCATGGCTACATGGTGATGATATGCAACACTGATAAAAGCTCTACCCGAGAGAGAAATTATACGGAAGATTTACTGAAAAGAAACGTTGACGGCATTGTTTACAACACATACAAGAGAAACAACGAGAATCTTGATTACTTTATAAAGCTCTCCAAAAAAATGCCGGTGGTGTTTATGGATCATTTGCCATTTGGAGACGAAGACATATCGTATGTGCTGACGGAAGGCTATGAGAGCAGCAAGAAGGCAGTGCAATATCTGATCGGCAAGGGGAAAAAGAGAATTGGATATATCCGCGTACCAGCTGATATCAGTGTTCTGCAGCACCGTTTTGACGGATATAAACAGGGACTAATCGAAGCAGGGATAGATCCGGACGACAGCATCGTTTATCAGTGCCCGTTTGGAGAGCAGGGGAAAACGCATCTCGAAATTGGCTTTGAAGGGGCACAGGCTTTGATGGGAAAAACCAATCCGCCGGATGCGATCATGACCTCAGTTGATACCATGGCGGTAGGCGCGATCGATTACCTGAAACAGGCTGGTTATAAGATACCAGCAGACGTGAGCGTAATAGGTTTTGACGACATCGTTCTGTCAAGGGTTGTTGAGCCGAAGCTGACAACGATTGCCCAACCGATATGTCAGCTTGGCAAAGAAGCGGCGAAAATACTCATTGCGAAAATCGAAGGCAATAAAAACATCAAAGACAAGATTGTGTTCGACCCGGAGTTTATTATCAGGCAGAGCACCTGATAAAGAAGAAAACAAAACAATAAAAGGAGCGGGCAAATGAGCAAGAGATATTGTTTGATCATTGAAGTCAAGGCGGAACACATTGAAGAATATATCCAGATACATAAAGAACCCTGGAGAGAGATGCTCGAAGCGATCCACGAGTCCGGCATAAAGGACGAGATAATCTATTTTCACAATAAACAATCTATCATATTCATGGAATGCGACGATTTTGAATACTGCAATGCAAAGCTCAGGGCGACGGAAGTCTGTAAGAAATGGGACGAAAAGCTTGTTCCATGGTTTGAAGAAGTGAGCATTGCGTTCCCCGAGAAGATATTCGATTTAAATCAGCAGTTAGCCGGTCAGCTGCTTGAATATTAATTTCTGGTTCCCCATAAAAAATCAAGGAGGAAATGAAATGTTAATGGGCAAAAAAGTAACGGCGATACTTGTAGCATTGCTGGCAATGGTCATGGTGTTCTCGCTCGTAGGGTGTGCACCGGCAAAGGAAGCACCGGCGTCTGAAGCTCCGGCAACTGAAGCACCGACGTCTGAAGCTCCGGCAACTGAAGCACCGGCTTCAGAGGGATCGGCGACCACGTTTACAACGGAAGCCGGAACGGTGTACAACATCGTTCCCAAAGATGAGATCGTCATCGGCTTTAATCAGGGTTCGTCGACAGTTGACTTCCTGCGTATGGTTGGTGAAAACCTCAAAGCAGTATGCGAAAGAGAAGGCATCAAGTTCATATCGACCGAATCCAACTTCGACGTCGAACAGATTCTTCCGAACGTAGACAACCTGCTTAACCAGGGCGCGAACATTATTGTTGACTTCAACGTGAACGCAGAAGTCGGCGGACAGCTTGTGGACTACTGCGCAGAAAAAGGTGTTCCTGTTATCGGCATTGACGTTGTGTACCCGGCTCCGAGCGGCGAAGTATCATGGTTCTTCGGTGCGAACAATCAGATGGCTGGCGAAGTCTGCGGTGAAGGTCTTGCGAAAGCGGCTACCGAAAGATGGGGCGGAGATGTTGACAACCTCGTACTCTTCTTCAACTCTGAAAACGGCGATCTTGTCAAGAAAAGACTTTCGGGTATGTATGACGGCATGGTAAAAGCCGGCATCAGCATCACCGAAGATCAGGTTACATGGATTGAAATGGGCGGCGGCGGCTCCGATACAACGGTTGCGGCGAACGAGAAGTTTACTGACTGGCTTGCAGCGCATCCGGACGCAAAGCATGTCTGCGTCGGTACGGTGAATACAGAAACAGGACAGGGCGTTTTCTCCGCGACGGTAACAAGTGGCAGACAGGATAATATCATGCTGGCTACAAACAACAACGGCAATCAGACACTGGCGGCCTGGGAATCTTCGGATGCGAAGGTGTGGCTCGGAGGCAGTGCGTATTATCCGGGCAAATATGGTGAGTACATCGTTCCGCTCGCAATCTCCATCCTTTCCGGCGAAAATCCGCCCAAAGTTTCAACGATGGATCATGCATTCCTGACGATTGCAGACATTGATGCAGTTAAGGCAGAGATGGGCGTACAGTAATACATATTGAAAAAAGACAGTAAGCTTTAGAAAAACTGTTCCGCGGATCGCCGCAAAGGCGATCCGCGGACAAACTTATAGCAAATAATACAATTATTTAGAGTGATGATTCTGGAGGGAATATGAGTAACGAGTATATTCTTCAACTGAAGGAAATAGTGAAACAATTCCCCGGAGTGCTGGCGCTGGATCAGGTGAATCTGGATGTGAAGCCGGGTGAAGTCATTGCGATTATCGGGGAAAACGGCGCCGGTAAATCGACATTGATGAAAATAATATCCGGAGCCCTGACAGCCAACTGCGGAGAGGTTGTTTTAGACGGGAAAGTGATCCCGCCCAGTATGAAACCCAAAGACAGAATGGAAATCGGCATTGCGATCATCTATCAGGAGCTCAACTACCTGAACGAAATGACGATCTCCGAAAACCTGTTTTTGGGCAGGACACTGGTAAAAGGTCCGCTGAAAATTGTGGATTATAAAAGGATGTACAGGGAAGCCGAGCAGCTTATGCGCTCGTTTGGCATGAACCACAGTGCAAGAACGCTGATGAAAGACCTGACTGTTGCTGAAAAGCAGATGATCGAAATTCTGCGTGCGGTATCGCGAGACGTCAAGGTGCTCATTATGGACGAGCCGACGTCGTCGCTGAATGAGTTGGAAACGAGAAGACTCTTTGAAATCATCGCAGATTTGAAAACGAAGGGAGTCTCAATATTATATATTTCACACAAGCTTGAAGAGGTTTTTGAGCTGGCAGACAGAGTACAGGTGATGCGCGACGGACAGAACGTGGGCGTGAGAGATATTAAAGACACTACAACCTCTGAGCTGGTGACACTAATGGTCGGCAGGGAAATTACAGACATGTACCCAAAAGAGGACCACGTGGTTGGCGAAACGGTATTGAAGGTCGAAAACCTAAGCTGTGATATCGCGTGCGATGTTTCGTTTGAGGTAAAGAGGGGTGAAGTGCTCGGCCTGTTCGGATTGGTCGGCTCGGGACGCACCGAGGCGGTTGAAGGGCTGCTCGGCATTAAGACGCTAAGAAGCGGCAGGATCACGCTGGATGGGCAGGAAATCAGGATTGACAACCCGCTTGAAGCTAAAAAACTCGGCATTGGATACATACCGAGCGACAGGAAGCAGGAAGGCCTTGTACTGGTGAATACGTTGAAAAACAACCTGACGGTCACCGTGCTGGACAAGGTCAGCAGCTCCGGTGTATTGAGCTTACGGAAGGAAGCGGCGGTTTGCGACGAATGGATTGGCAAGCTCGGTATCAAGACGGCGTCGATCCATACCGAAGTAGACGCACTCAGCGGCGGCAACCAGCAGAAGGTGGTCATCGCAAAATGGCTGGCTACCAACCCGAAAGTACTCATTATGAACGACCCGACAAGAGGTATCGACGTAGGCGCGAAAGTCGAGATCTACAAGGTTATGGAAGAACTCTGTAAACAGGGCATCTCCGTGATTATGGTATCTTCGGAGCTGCCTGAAACAATGGGCATTACTGACAGGATGATGATATTCGCGGATGGCAGAATTGTGGGCGAAGTGAGCCGCGAGGAATATAACCAAAAAGATATTTTGCACTTGGCAGTGGGAGGACATGAATAATGAGTAGTGAAGTATGCAGAACGGATGAAAGGCGTACGTTTGGGCAAAGGCTATCGGGCATGGGCAATACTTTGAGCCTGTTTATCGCGTTGATTGTGCTGTGCATCGTGTGGTCAATCATGACCCCGCACTTCCTGACCGCAAAAAACGTTATGAACGTGATGATGTTCGCAGGGGCGATGGCGATTCGGTCGTCCGGTCTAACCGTTGCGATGATCATGGGGGGGCTCGACCTTTCTCAGAACGCAAACGGTGCACTGACGGCGATACTGTGCGCGCTGGCGCTGGGGGCGGGTGTGGCATGGTGGATTGTGCTTTTCATGGTGATCGCGTGCGGATTAGTGCTGGGCGGCATCAATGCATCGCTTGTGACGTTTGCAAAGATACCGGCGTTTATTGTCACGCTGGCAACAATGCAGATATACAGAGGAGTCGCCTGGCTTTTCTCGGACAAAACGATCATGATCACGGATAATAATATAGTCAGCCTTGGCAGAGACCGATTAGGGGCTGGTGACTGGGCGTTTCCGTACCTTGCGATCATAGCGATAGTGATTCTGGCGGTTACGTATTTTATACTGAACTACACGACCTTCGGGCGGAAGATTTACATGGTCGGCGGAAACAAGCAGGCGAGCTATCTATCGGGTATCAACAGCAACCAGGTCACATTCATCGCGTTTGTATACAGTGGTCTTATGGGCGCAATCGCCGGCTTCCTTCTGGCAGGTCAGGTGGGTGCGGCACTTCCGCAGGCAAGTCAGGGTACAGAGATGGTGCCGATCGCGGCGGTCATTCTCGGCGGCGTCAGCCTCGCCGGCGGTAAAGGCAAAATATCGGGCACGATTCTTGCTGTTTTAATACTGCAGATTATCACCAATGGTCTTCAGCTGCAGGGTATACTGCAGTATGTGCAGTGGGTCGTCACGGGCGGTATCCTTCTGGTCGCGGTGTTCATCGACATCGTCAGAAGCGGGGCGCTCAGAAAACAGTAACAACGGGCGCCGCTTCCGCTCTGTGTTAGGCGCAGGGCGGAAGCCGCTTGTATTATGTAGCAATGGTGTTGATACAAGTTGACAGCGGAAGCCAACGTTAACTTGCGAGATTTTAATGAATATGGCTGTGAAGCAGGGGCCTGTGAAGCATGGAAACTAGCTGGCAATCTCCGGCGAATCTCTGGTACGCAAAACATAATAAGATGAATAACATTGAGCGGAATATCACCGTTTGGATGGAACGTTTTGTTTAGATCTATAACCGTGCGGCGATTTGTATTATGTTGTGATATGAAGGAGGTAAGTTTGTGAGCATCGATAAGCTGAAAAAACCTGATAAAGAGCGGATTGTAGCAGCGCTGACCGGTGAGAAAACTGACAGAGTGCCTCATTTTGAAGTGGCGATTGAAGACAAGGTTGTCGAGGCGATTCTCGGACGCAATGTCGGGTCCACGCTGGCAGCATCGCGCGGCGCCTCAGATGATACTTTTTTCGTTCCGCCGATGGACCCGCGCGATTATATCGAGATTGTCAACTACACCGGACAGGATGTGATCGGATTTGAGTCTCTATGGACACCGGTTAAATATCAGGATGACAAGGGGAATCTGCATATTGTCAACGACGGACGCATAAAGGATTTTGACGACCTTGAAAAGGCGATTTTGCCCAATTGGGAGCTCGACCTCGCGCCCAGAAAGGAATACTTTGACCTTTATAAAAAGGCGACCGAGGGTACAGGTATTGGCATGTTCTATTTGACGGGCGCTTTGTTCCAGTCATCCTATCAGTTCCTCGGCGGCTTTAACGACTTTTTCGTCAGCGTTTACACTAACAGGGAGTTCACAGAAAAGCTGCTCGATATCTGTGTGGATTTTTATCTGCATGCCATCGATATCGCGCTGGATGCCGGCATAACGTTCCTGTTCCTTGCGGACGACATCGCGTTCAAGCAGGGCACATTCCTTGAGCCGAAGCTGTTCAAGGACCTGTGGCTACCGCGTATGCAGAAGCTCGTCAAGCCTGCGAAAGAAGCGGGCGTTCCGGTGATGTTTCATTCGTGCGGCAGAGTGACGGATATTTTTGATGATATCATCATGGAAATTGGCGCGGACTGCATCAACCCGATAGAGCCGTACAGCAATGATATCTATGAGATCAAGAAAAAATATGGCGACAGGATCACGATCAGCGGCAACATAGACATCGCGGGACCGCTTGCGTTCGGGACGCCTGAGCAGGTGGACGCCGAAGTCAAAGAGCACCTCGAAAAGCTGATGGTGGGCGGCAGATACATCCTCTCGACGAACCACAGCATCATGAACGACATTCCGCTGCGCAACTACGATGCGATGCTCTCGGCAATGTATAAATATGGCGTCTACGGTACTCACTGATTCATTGGGAGAGGAAGCTGATGGATTACACGGTAATGAGCAATGCCCATGAGGGGGAAGTCAAAAAAACGGGGCTTGTCAAAGTCACTCCGAAGGATAAAGCGCGACTGCGCGAGCTCGCGAAGCAATGGGCTGAGATCGCGCACAGCGACGATATTGCGACGAAGAAGCGCCAGTGGAAAGCGCTGGGCGATCTGAAGCCCGAGCGTCCGATGATACTCTTCGAGACCTTCTCAGTAGCAGGCTTCATGACGGACGATATGCTGCAGTGCGAAGATGAGTTTCTGAGAAACGCCGAACGGACGCTAGTCTACGGCATCAAGCAGTATCACGACCTTGGTGACGATATCGTGCTTGAAAAGTATTTTCGTGTGCCGTGGAAGGTGTACCCCAGCGACTATGGCGTTCCGATCGTTGAACACCACGCGGAAAACTCGCTTGGTTATCTGTCTAACTTTCCGATCCATACCCCGGACGATCTGCACAAATTGAAAGAGCGCAGCTTTGAGGTCGACCGCGAAGAAACGCTCGGAATGAAGAATGCTCTTGAAGAGATTTTTGGGGATATTCTCCCGGTTCGCGTCGGCAACTACGACAATTTCCTGACAGACACAGGTTTCAACCCTTTTACCGGCAACAACTTTATCGGGATCACGATGGATGTGTTCAAACTGATGGGCAACGACAACCTGATGATGTGGCCGTACGACTATCCTGAAGCGCTGCATGAGCTTATGCGTTTCTTGACGGACGACCGCGTACGGTTCTTCAACTGGATGATGGATGAAGGCCTGCTCGAATTCAACAGCGACAACCAGTTCGCAGGGCCGTCCGGATACGGCTATGTGTCGGGTCTGCCAGATGTGGATACCGCTAGGAAGCCGGAGTTAAAGGATCTGTGGGTGTGGGCGGAATCGCAGGAGACGACGATGGTATCGCCGCCGATGTTTGACGAATTCTATCTGAAATATATTGCAGAGATATCAAACATGTTCGGCATGTCGTATTACGGCTGCTGCGAAGCGGTGGACGACCGGTTCGAGCAGATCAGAAAGGCGATTCCGAATCTGAGAACCGTGTCGGTATCCGGCTGGAACAATTTCGAAAAGATCGCGGATCAGATGCGCGGTGATTATGTGTATTGCAGGAAGCCGACACCTTCCCACATCAGCAACAACGGTGACTGGGCGCTGATGAAGAAGGATCTGAGCGCCACATACAATGCGACCAGGCGATTTGGATGCCCGGTTGAACTGGTTGTGCGCGATGTCTACAACGTTGGGGGAGACATGAAGCGCCTGCCCGAGTGGGTTGCGCTTGCGAAGAAAGTATTTGGCATCTAAAAACAAGGAAGGAAGAGAAAGTGAATTCAAGAGAAAGAGTATTGATGGCGATGCGCCGCCAGGGCAAGCCGGACAGGGCGCCCTTTGAAATCAGCTGGGGTGCTTTTACGCCAAGCCTGATGGCAGAGTATAAGCGGCAAACCGGAACGGATCTGACACCGGATGAGTATTTCGATTTTGATACGCGGTCGGTCAATTTGAACCGGACGGAAAAAAAGACGGATTTTTCGAAGTATTTTAATGAGAAGCTGCCGGACAACGTGATATTTGATGAGTTCGGAGTGGGCGCGACGCCCGGGTCGAGCGAGCATTTTCTGGAATACAAATTCCATCCGCTCGCTGGCTGCGAAACGGCACAGGACGTATATGATTTCGAATGGCCGGATGTTGACGCGGATTACCGGTTTGAAGGATTGGAAGAGAAGATTCGCGTCTATAAGCAGCGCGGCTACGTGGTAATGGGTGAGCTGTATCAAACGCTGTTTGAAACGGCATGGATGATGCGCGGCATGGAACAGCTGTTGGTGGACCTTTATATTAATGAAGAAGTCGCGGATGCGATTTTCGAAAAACTGACCGAGCTTCGGATCAGGCAGGCGGAAAAATACGCAAGCCTCGGCGTTGATGTGATCCGCCTCGGTGACGATATAGCGACTCAGCTCGCGCCGATCATGAGCCAAGAGCTATATGAAAAATTTATCAAACAAAGAGTGATCCGCATCGTCAAGGCCGGCAAGGCGATTAACCCGGATGTGCTTTATTTTATGCACAGCTGCGGCAGGGTGGAGGGGCTGATCCACAATTTTGTGGATGAAGGCATTGATATACTCAACCCGATCCAGCCCGAATGCAACGACATGCAGAAAATCGCGGACACCTATGCCGATAAAATCGCTTTTTGGGGCGGCATTGGCACACAGACGACCATGCCTTTCGGAAAACCAGAGGACGTGAGTGCCGAGGTCAAAAAGGTGCAAAAGATTCTGGGGGTGAATGGTGGTCTGCTGATTGCGCCTTCGCACATATTGGAACCTGAGGTGCCGTGGGCGAACGTGGTAGCGTTTGTGGAAGCGGCACGCAATGCGTTATATGAGAAATAAAACAGGCATACGAACCAGGGAGGACAACTATGAACAACCACAAGGAAAAACTGAAGCTGCTTGAAGAAGACCTGCAAAAGCGCGGTATTGATATTGAAGCGACGAAACAGGCGATGAAAGACATTGTAATCGAGCTGCCGTCCTGGGCAGTGGGCAACTCGGGCACGCGTTACGGCACATTCCGCGACAAGGGTTCGGCCCGCAACATCTGGGACAAAATCGACGACTGCGTGCAGATCCAGCGGGTGCTCGGCATCTGCCCCGTAATGGCCAGCCATGTGCTGTGGGATGTGACGGACGACGGCAAATACACGCCGGTGCGCGAATATGCCGAGAGCAAGGGCATGAAAATCGGCACCGTGCATCCGAATACTTTTTCCGGGCAGGAATTCAGGTTCGGCAGCCTGTGCAGCCCCATCGAAGCTGTTCGCGAGCAGTCGAAGGCGCACTTTGTTGACTGTGTACGCATTGCGCGTGAAATGGGCTCGAAGGTTATCGGCATGTGGGTGGCGGACGGCACGAGCTATCCCGGGCAGGACGACCTGCGCGAGCGCAAGCATCGTTTGTATGAAGGTTTGAAGGTGTTGTATGACGCGCTGGACGACGACATGCGGATGGTGCTTGAATACAAGCCGTTTGAGCCGTTCTTCTACACGTCGGACGTACAGGACTGGGGCATGTCGAAGCTGATGTGTGATAAGCTGGGCAGCAAAGCCAAGGTGCTCGTCGACCTGGGCCACCACCTGGCGGGCGTCAACATCGAGCACATCATTTCAATATTGCTCGACGAAGGCATACTGGGCGGTTTCCATTTCAACAACAGGAGATACGCGGACGACGATCTGATCTCGGGTACGGTCAAGCCGCTTGAGATGTATTTGATCTTTAAGGAAATTGTTGACGCAGGTATGGGCGGCTTGAACACGGATATCACGTATATGCTTGACCAGTCGCACAACATCGAACCAAGCATCGAAGGAATCATCTATTCGGTGATGAACATACAGACGGCGCACACCAAGGCGCTGACGATTGACCGCAAAGCACTGGCGGCAGCGCAGGCGAACAACGACGTCATCATGGCCAACAAGACGGTCATGGATGCGTTCAACACGGATGTAGAACCGTTGATTGCGCAGGTGCGTCTGGAAATGGGCCTTGATGATGTTGATCCGCTTAAGAACTACAGGAGCAGCGGTTGGGCGCAAATGATTGCGGCGGAGCGCGAAGATAACGGTATCAACACCCTGGGAGGTTGACATGACAGGCAGGGAGAGAATACTCGCGGCGCTTCGTCGTCAGCAGCCGGACCGCGTGCCTACGATGGAATGGGTTCTTCATCCGCAGGTGATGAAGGATATGAACGGGGCCGAGGGCGATATTGAGTTTGCGCAAAGAGTGGGTCTCGACGGCATCGCGGTGTCGATTGACTATACGAAGGAAACGATAGACGACAAGCATTTTAAGGACGAGTGGGGCGTGGTGCGCGTATCATACGACGACTACCCGAATCCGGTCGGGTATCCGGTTAAGGACATGGCGGATTTTAAAAAGCTCGTTATACCCGATCCGGATGCGGACTATCGGTTCAACAAGATTAAAAAGGCGCTCTCGGCAGTCGGCGATGAGATTGCGGTGGTGGCGCGCGTCAAGGACGTGATCTCACAGCCGCGCGACCTGATGGGGTTCGAGGACTTCCTGATGGCGTTCTACCTTGACCCGGAACTGATTGAAGCGCTGATGAAAATGTGTGTGGAACACAGCACGAAGATTGCCAAAAACCTCGCGGAGATTGGCGTGGAAGCCATTGTGATCGGCGACGACATCGCGAACAACACCGGGCTGCTGATGAAGCCGGAGATGTATATGGAGCAGGTATATCCGTATTTCAAGGAACTGGTCGGCAATTTCAAAGATCTGGGGCTGCTTGTGATCAAGCATTCGGACGGCGACCTGCGCGCCATACTCCCCGAATTGGTGGATTCGGGCATCGATTGTCTCGATCCGATCGACCCACTCGGTAACATGGACATGGCGTATATGAAGAAAACCTACGGCGGCAGGATCGCGCTTAAGGGCAATGTGGATTGCGTTAAAACGTTGGTTGACAAGAGTATGGAGGACGTACGCAAAGAAACAGCCCAGTGCATACTTGACGGGTCAGCCGGCGGCGGGCATATCATTTCGTCGAGCAACTCGATACACAAAGGCATCAGCCCGATAAACTACCAGGCTTTTCTGGATGCGGTGAGGGAGTTCGGGCAATACCCGATAGATGAACAAAGTTTGAGAAAAGTGGTGGGCGGGCAATGAAGCACATTGCATTTGACCTTGGTGCAGAGAGCGGCCGGGCGATCGTCGGTGAAATCGTTCGCGGCAAGCTGCACATGGAAGAACTGCATCGATTCCCGACACAAGGTTTGCTCGTAAACGGCAGTCTGCGCTGGGATATCTACCGGCTGTTCCGGGAGATCAAAAACGGACTGAAAAAGTACGCGGCGCAGTATGGGGATGAGCCATGTACGATGGGCGTGGATACGTGGGGTATCGACTGCGGTTTTTTAGACAGGAACGGAGAGCTTTGCTCGATCCCGTATCATTACCGCGACAAGCGGACTGCCGGGACGTCGAAGATCATCGATGAAAAGCTGGGGCTGGATAAGTTGTACGAGTTGACGGGCATACAACACATGGAGATCAACACGCTGAACCAACTGATCGCAGCCAAAAGGGGGGACGACTCTGTACTGGAGGTGGGTGAGTATCTGCTTTTCATAGGCGACTTACTGCATAATTTTCTTTGCGGGTCTGTGAAAGCGGAATTCTCCATCGCGACGACATCCAACATGTACAGCACGGTAACCGGAGGCTGGCAAAACGAGGTGCTTGAGGCATTTGACATCGACCGCAAAAAGATGCCCGAGGTTGTCCCGTCGGGCAGCGTGCTTGGTACAGTCAGAGAAGACATTGCGGAAGAAACCGGGATTTCAAAGGCGTGCAAGGTCATCGCGCCGCCGGTGCATGACACGGCCAGCGCGGCGACGGCGGTGCCTTCGCTTGCGGATACCGCCGCGTATATCAGCTCGGGCACGTGGTCTTTGGTGGGGTTGGAGCTCGACCGCGCGGTTGTGAACGAAAAATCGAAGAAATTTAATATTGCCAACTACGGCAGTTCGTTCGGCAAAATACTGTTTTTGAGAAATGTGATGGGGCTGTGGCTGGTGCAGCAGGCGCGGGCGCAGTGGCTGAAAGCGCAGCCGGATTTGACATACGGTGAGATCGTCGAGCTGGCGCAGCAGGCGGAACCGTTTTTCGGATTTATTGACCCGAACGACGACGTGTTTTTGAACCCGGCGGATATGCCGCATGAAATATGCGCGTATCTGGAACGGACCGGGCAGCGCACGCTCAACCCGGCTGAGATCGGGCAGGTGGCGCGGATCATATTTGAAAGCCTTGCGTTCAGGTACCGGTCGGTATTTGAGATGCTGGCCGGAGCGACCGGCAAGGCTATAGAGCAGATCAACATCATCGGCGGCGGCATCCAGAACAAAATGCTGACGCAGTTTACCGCCAACGCGACGGGGATGAGGGTGGTTGCGGGTCCTGTCGAAGCCACGGCGACAGGGAACATACTGATGCAGGCTTACGGCTCCGGCGAGCTGGAGTCGATCCGGCAGCTGCGACAAGTTGTGATGGATACGTTTGAGCCGGAAACCTTTTTGCCCGAGGATAGTGCGCTTTGGGACGACAAATACCGGGAATGCCTGGGAGTTTGGAGCAGTTGAAATATATCGGGCGAGAGGTGACAGAATGAGGGATTTGGATTCAATACAAAAAAGCTATGACATCGCAGTGAAGGAATACGCAGCTTTCGGCATCGATACCCTGCAGGCCATGACGGCGCTGGACAGTATTGCGGTATCGCTGCACTGCTGGCAGGGTGACGACGTCAGCGGCTTTGAAGGCGAAGGCGAGCTGACCGGCGGCATCATGTCCACCGGCAACTATCCGGGAAAGGCAAGCAATATTGCGCAGCTGCGCCAGGACATCGACAAAACGCTGTCACTGCTGCCGGGCAGGCAGAAGCTGAATCTTCACGCGATGTATCCGGAGTTTATGGGCAAGGCGGTGGACCGGGATAAGCTGACAGTCGAGCATTTTCAAGGATGGATTGATTGGGCAAAAGAGCGGAAGATGGGACTGGATTTCAACCCGACGATTTTCTCGCACGATATGTTTAAAGACAACATGTCCCTGTCGCATCCGGATGAAAAGGTGCGTAGGTTCTGGATCGACCATACGGTTGCGACGCGTGAAATCGCGGCGGAAATGGGCAGGCAGCTTGGCGTCAAGTGCGTCAACAACGTCTGGATAGCCGACGGCATGAAGGATACGCCGGCAGACCGAAAAAGCTTCCGTCTGCGCCTCAAGGATGCGCTGGATGCATGCTTTGAGAAGCAGTTTGACAAAGCACATCTGCTCGACGCTGTTGAGTGCAAGCTGTTTGGCATCGGCAGCGAAAGCTTTGTGCCCGGGTCCCACGAGTTCTATATGGGTTACGCGATGGAGAAGGGCATTGCCCTCACACTGGATTCCGGCCACTTCCACCCGACGGAAACGATATCAGACAAGATCAGCTCGGTGCTGCTGTATATTGACGAGATACTGCTGCACGTTTCCCGCGGTGTCAGATGGGACAGCGACCATATCGTGAGCCTGTCGGACGATACCAAAGCGATTGCGAGGGAGTGCATTCAAAACGGAAGCGATCGCATCCACTTCGGGCTGGATTTCTTCGACGGCAGCATCAACCGCGTGGCAGCTTGGGTGATCGGCACGCGCGCGTTCCAGAAAGCGCTGCTGATTGCGCTGCTTGAACCAAGGGCTATCGTTGAAGCGGAAGAAAACTTCGATTTCACCACGCGGCTCGCGCTGATGGAAGAGGTCAAGCAACTGAACTGGGGCGCGGTTTGGGATATGTTTTGCGTGAAGCACGGCGTTCCAGCCGGGTTCGACTGGCTGGATGACGTGAAGAAATACGAAGCGGACGTTCAGTCGAAAAGATAGGAGGCATCATGTACGAGCAAGAGAAAAAGTGCATGAAAGACATATCGCAGTATGCGGGCGGACGGCTGGACTTCGTACAGGGCGGAGGCGGCAATACGTCGTATAAATTTGACGGCAACATCATGGCGATTAAGGCGTCGGGTTATTCGATGCTGGATGTCGAAGAGGAAAAAGGATATGTGACCGTGGACTACGCCGCGATCAAAGACCGGTATGCAAAGCTTGCTCAAAAGACGGATGTGGATGTCGAGAAGGAGACGCTGGCGATCAACATGGAATGCATCCGGCTGCAGCTCGGCATGGAAGACCGGCGCCCGTCCGTCGAGGTCGGATTTCACTCATACTTAAAGCGCGCGGTGGTGCACACGCATTCGGTGTACTCCAACATCCTTTGCTGCTCAGAAGAGGGTGAGCGGATTGCGGAGGAGATATTTGACGGCAGCGGGCTGAATTACATTTTTATACCGTTTATCAATCCCGGTTTCCGCCTGTCGATGTATGTTAAGGACAAGGTGGAGGAACATGAGGCCGCCAACGGGAAATATCCGGATCTCATTTTTATGGAGAACCATGGGATTATCGCGTCCAGCGATGACGCAGTTGAAGCGATTGAAATTCACGACAAAGCGAACGATTTGATCGCAAAGTACTTTTCCTGTGCGCCGTTTCCGCAGCCGATAATTGCGGCGCAGGGCGATGCGTTCGTCAGCGAAACGCTGTACCTGAAAGCCTTTGTCAAACGTTTTTGCGCGGACGAGAAGTATTTTAATACGACGATACTCTATCCCGACCAGCTTGTATACCTTGGCGGCAACCTTGGCAAGACGATACTGATTAACGACAATGAAGCAAAGATTGTGTACAAAACAAGTGAAAAGCAGGCGCGCGTCATTGAAGAGGTGATGCTGGGTATTGCATACATCATTACTGAGATTGATCACGCAGGGATAATGTTAAAACTTCTGTGTGACGAGGGTGTTAATTTTATCCGTAATTGGGAAAGCGAGAAGTATAGAGCTTCTCTGGTAGAAAAACAAGAATAGGCTATATCATATCAAACCGGATCATAAAAATTATCAAATGTGCAATTTATGGTCGCACTCAAACTTTTCAAAACGAAGTGATGGCATTATATCAGTTAAACCATGCTGGTATATTGATAAGCACGGAAATAAATGCAAAAACGCTGGTATCAAATTGAGTGTCATTGAAGAAATGGTATTAAAAGAAATCGGTCTTTATAGAGAAAAAATATTATCTGCAACCACCATTCCCGAAGATGTTTCTTCTGCAAATCTGCTAAAAGAAGAAATCCTCGAATCAGAAATGATGCTTAATAAAATCAAAAGAGCATTAGGGCGGCTTAATGATGCCTATGAGATGGGCGATTACAATCGTGATGAATGGCTTGAGAGAAAAAAGAGACGTGAAGCAGAAATCTATAATTTAAATAAGAGAATATATAAGTTGAAAAAGAAGGATACCGAAAAACAAGAAACTACTGACGATGAACGATTAGAGATACTTGAAGCCTTTGTTGATTTTTTTCTACATCCATAAGCAATTTAGAGCAAAACACTCTTTATAAGACTATCATTGAAAGCATAATATGGTTCAGAGAGGGGAAAAATATTGAAATGAAAATAAACTTCTTATAGAATTGGATTGCAATCTCTTTTAGAAAGGTGGTGATGCCATATTTCATCTTCAACGAAAATACCCAATAGATTAATCAATGAAAAATCTCCCTACCTATTGCAACATGCCTATAATCCCGTGGACTGGTTTCCGTGGGGTGAAGAAGCCTTTGAAAAAGTGCGCATGGAGGATAAACCCGTGTTCCTGTCCATCGGGTATTCCACCTGCCATTGGTGCCATGTTACGAAATAGAACCAATAGCTTTTATATGTTCAATCATTTGTCTACTCAAATATCTGCGCTAATATTTCACCCAACTTTACCATCTCTTCGCCTTGCCTTTGAACTTCAGCACTAATAACATCCATAAACTTTTTCAAAACATTAAGTGTTTCTTCGTGGCTCTCAACTCGTTCAAGCAATTGACCTATTAAATCTATTGCCTGTTTATTAACGTCTTGCTGTGTCATAATTATACTCCTTATAACTATTATTTCTCGATATTCTGAATGATTTTGAACACCGAACCGAAGAAAAAAACGGATATTTTAACGATTTGCTTTGTAATCGCTACTCCTAAAAACCGCCGCTAAACGCAGTATTATCAATATTTCACAGCAAATAATCGAATTCTTATATAAAGTCTTTTATTTTATAAAATGAGGTCTACCGAACATCACGCCGAAGATCATATATAATTTTTAATTCTTCGATAGTTAAATTGTGATTTTTATTTCTGTGTAACATTGAATGACAGTTTGAACATACAGGTCGTAAATCGTCTGCTGTTGCTTCATAACTATGTCGAATATCCTTTAGGGGGATGAGATGATGAACTTCAATAAAGTCCTTACCTAACACACCATATTTTTCTTCAAAGTTCAATTTACATACAGAGCAGATTGTCCCGTATTTCCGAAGACAATCTCTACGCAATGCAGGATTCCTTTCGTATGCATTTACCACAATTGTTTTTTGAGAACCTTCAATATAGGATTCGCCTTCAGGATATTCACCCTTTTCAATAAAAGACTCTTGGTTAGGCTGTTCTTCAAATAAAGTTAAAACTATATTTTCTGCTACAGACTTTTCCTGTGAATCAGTTTGTGATGGTTCGTTATCGCTAATAACGTATTTAGGCAATGAGCTTTCTATATTGGTTATTATATCAATTTTCATTTTGAGGTTTTCCTTTACAAACATTACAAACCAAATGGTAATGCCCACCAATATCTGTTTTAGCTAAAACCCAATTATCAGAAAAACTCTCAAATACTCTATTGCAATTGGGACAATTAAGGAAAAACATCTTCCTTGTCTCTTCAATATCATAAAGGTTTATATTCCTACCTCTTGTATATTGGTTAATCGATTCCAGATAATCAGTTATATTTCTTAAATGATTATTTACCATATCATATGAAATGGTTAGGATATCAATATTTTCAGTATCTTTTATCAACTCAATTAGACCGTTATTTAAGGGAATTACTGTACCGTCTGGTCTTTTAAATTCCCAACGTTGTCTATCCAGATTCTGTGGTAAACAATACCTAATGTCATTTTTGTCGATACCTAATTGAAAAAAGAGTTCAAAGCAATATCCGGACTTTGGATTTTGCTCTCTATATTTTCTAATATGATCAAGTTGTAATAAGTTAAAGGGTTGTCCTTTAGGTTCCGACTTGTATGTCTTTTTTAATGTTTCATAATCTGAAAGAAAATCAGGAGGAAAAAATTCTTTGTAATTAGATACCAAAAAGTCTTTAAAACTTGAAATCCATGAAAGGTGTCTTTGAATGGTTTTTGGTTTTCCATTGAATTTTTCAAGAATTGTTACATAAACCTTCAAATCCTCAATGGTAAAATCATTGAATGGTTTCTTTGAATCGTTAAGTGTTAAAGAGAAGAGGTCGGTTAAGATTTGATTTTTTTGATTCAAAGTTTTTATTACAGCTCCATTATCACGGAGCCACTGTATATAACTATCACGCCATTTTATATTAACCTCTAATGGTTGAGAAAAAAGTTCAACGGGTATCAGTCTATTTGACATAGCAGCCCCCTTTGATTGTCCATTGACACAATATAACATATATATACAATAATCGCAATATATATTATTCAATATTGTCTGCACTATGTCAATAGGGCAAACCCTAATGACACATATGCGAAGGTTCAATTAAGAGTGTCTATAGGGTTGAAAATCATATAATGAAACATGTCAAAATACATTGACACCCATATGACATAGTGATATATTAAAAGCATAAAATCTTTGGAGGATATCACAATGTTAATAGGCTATGTTCGTGTTTCAAGTAAAGATCAAAATACTGAAAGACAGTATGAAGCATTTGCAGAATATGAACGAGTTAATAACGTTAAAATCGAGCGTGTTTACGAAGATAAAACCAGCGGTAAGACTTTCAATAGAGAACAATACCAAGCATTGAAAATGACACTGCGCACAGGAGATACATTAATCGTAAAAGAGCTTGATCGATTAGGGCGTGATATGGAGCAAATCAAAAAAGAATGGCGTGATATTCAAAACATGGGAGTAGATATCGTTGTTCTTGATACGCCAATACTTAACACAACCAATAAAACCGATCTTGAAAAGTCTCTTATTGCAAACATAGTCTTTGAACTGCTTGCATATCTGGCTGAAAAAGAAAGAATAAAAATAAAGGGTAGGCAACGAGAAGGTATTGAATTAGCAAAGAAGCGTGGTATATACACGGGAAGAAAGCCCTTGGTGGTTGACGAGACTTTAATGCGGAAAGTATGTGCTCAATGGCGCGGCGGCGAAATCACAGCGAGAGAAGCCATGAAACGGGTGAGTTTAGAAGCGAATACATTCTATCGGCGAGTAAAGAAAATGGGATTGTAAAGACGAGTAAGGGATAGGAACACAGTTCTTACCCCTTGTTTTTAGTCTTGAAAAACCATAGGTAAAACATCCTTGTTAAATAAAACGTTGCAAAGAGGGAGAGCCACGTATAATACCACGTCCAACCTGTGTAATTAATGATGTCTGTATATTTTTCGCAAAAAACCTCAATTATCGTAATCGCTGAGCAGTACACAATATAATACAATAACTGTTTAATACTGCTTTTACCAACAGGATAATGAAGATTGAAGATCACACAAATAGCAGGATATATGAAATACTCAAAAGAAAAGCTGGTTTTATTGGCATAAGCGAATAACCTAATAGGGTATTCTATAAGGCGGAGTTCTACAACTGCTAAACCTAATAGCCAAGTTATAATCTGTTTGAATAAATAGATAACCCAAGCCTCGCGAATTCTGTTTCTTGGAACAAAGATAATCAAGGCAACTGTAAATATTATCCAAGCGGATGTCAGTAGTAATGTTTCTATCATCAATTCTCCAAATTTTATTTTCATAATTGTTCCCAAACTGACTTAAATTGAAACACCAAAATTTATATAGATACTCTTAAAAATAAACGATGCATATGAAAAAGAGTATGAGCAATAAGGGAATGAATGAGAAGCTAATAGAAGGGCGTTAAACCATGTATAAGCGTTGACGAGACCTGAATAGAGCCGAGATAGAGCTAATGCAATAAGCCTCTTAGAATTGCGTACACGGCTTTGTATGCGCTTTCCGTATATGGGGGTGTATTTACATTTCTTGAGACCATGTTAGAAGTCTGGAACCGCTCAGTACATATTTGTATCTATTCAGACCAAAACACAACACCGAAAAAACCACTGCGAAAAAAAGTATAAAATATTTCAGGATATATGTTGACACGGTGCAATTGTCTATGATAAAGTATAGTTTGGTTATTCTTGAGGGAATATGCACCCAAAGCTACCATTTAGGTAGCTCGCTAATTGAATATGAGGTTTGGGATTTATCTATTTAACGAGCGTGATTATACCATGATATGATGAATATGTCAAGTATAGATCGCAATAAATTTTGAACTTCATTAGCTAAGGTTTTCAATGCGTTATAAGAAAGAGGTTAATAACGTGTTAGAAAATCTGCAATCCCAAGAATACAAACAACTGAATAACAATGGAATCCGTGACATGCAATTCAAAGTTATGGTACATACTTTTGAAATCATCAGTCGAGATGATGTTTATTTGCGTGACGCTGAGATAAGTGAAAGACCGTATATTAAGTCTGTGAAGACAGTTAACGGAGCTACGATATTTGCGATCAATCCAAACAAATTTTTGGATCAACGCTTATATACCTTATCTGATTTTGAACAAGTCTTTGAGTGGATACTGGAAGATTTACACATTAGAAAATACCAACTTGGTAGGGTTGATATTGCTGTAGATACTACAATACCATTTGAACAATGTTTCAAGATCAATGCTTATTTATCAGCATTATGGGCTTGCTATAACAATAGCAAAAATAACTGCAAAAACATCGGCGATGATTGTAAAAAGCGGAGTATCTATAGTTACACACGCTCTAAAGCTCTTGCTATATATAACAAGAAATTAGAGAGTAACGGACTCGATCCGGCAAGTACAAGGATAGAATTCCGATATTTGAGAGTTCGAAAAGACATTACAGTAATGGAACTGGTACACGATATATGCGCTGTATTAGCTCAACTACCAGATTACTTCAATGAGCTTCACGAAAAGAAGATTGCTTTATTACAGAAGCAATATCAAGTCGAACAATCAAAAGGCTACGAATCAAATTCATTAAACCTACCTATATTTGTTAACAAGTGGGTTTATGAAATTTTTAGCTTGCCTATTTTAAAGGGACTATATCAATTAAATTGTAACGGCAATTGCAAAGATTGGCTTTATCGGTTTAGAAAGCGTGGGTTTAACCTGACGTTGTATTCTCAATCCGATATTCTGTTGTATCTGAAATTAATAAGGAAAGGATTGAAAGTATATGTAAGTAACTAAAAGAGCGACTATTAAAAAAAGCCAAACGGCTACAACATCGATAAATACTGTTCTTTTTATGATTCTCTGTCAAATGATAAAGAGACAGTATTTACGTTAAACCAAAATAAAAAAATATACAAGCATTGATTCTTTAGCATCAATTAGCGGGACAGTTGGGTGCACCTCTTTGGTTAACAAATAAACTACAAGGAGAACAATGCTATAAATGGTTTGAATGTATTAACTAATTCGTATAACGTGCAGCACGACGAATATGGAAAGAGCCACGGAAAAATATTCGAACATGCATCAACCAGTACGATAGTTAAACAGAATGGTAAGACTTATATGGTAACGTGTAAGAGCAATAAACCCAGTGATACGGCTTTGGAAGCTCTTGCTACGCAGATCATAAAAAATATCAAGTAGAATAAAAAACAACTTTCTGGTATTATGGATACATAACATGAAAGGATACATCGCACAGTATGGAGCAAACCTATCAGAAAGAAATAAATTATGTAGCTTTATATCTACGAAAATCAAGGGGAGATATTGACTCAGACCTTGAAAAGCATAAAAAAATCCTGATAGACCTTTGCTTAGAAAAGCGATGGAAGTATGTTGAATTTTGCGAAATTGGTTCCGGTGATAGTATCCATGCAAGACCTGTTTTTCAGAGACTACTATATGATGTGAAAAATGAAGTCTTCGATGCTGTTTGCGTAGTAGACTTCGATAGGCTTGGAAGGGGTGATGAAGGTGATCAAGCAACGATTAAAAAAGCGTTTTCTAAAACTGACACATGGGTTGTCACCCCATCCCAAACCTATAATTTGAATAATGAAAATGATGAATTCTCAGTTGACTTTCATGGATTTATCGCACGCCAAGAATACAAGAAAATAACAAAACGACTATCTCAAGGGAAAAAGGTAGGAGCAAGAATGGGTATGTGGACAAATGGAAGACCGCCATATCCCTATGAGTACCAAAGATGGGGTGACAAGTTTAATAATAAGGGACTTGTCGTAAATGATGATAAGCTAAAGACATATAGGTATATAATTGAATCAGTTATAAAAGACGGAAAAACACCTTCGGAAATAGCATGGGAGTTGAATAGACAAGGCATACCATCTCCAAGGTATGGTGATTGGGGTAATGTTACAATTGGTCGATTGATTGTCGATGAGACGCATTTAGGAAGGATCATTACCAATAAAACAGTTGGAGATGGGCACGCAAAACGAAATCCAGATGCAAAGGAGTTTAAAAGACTATCGAAGGATCAATGGGTTGTTGTAGAGAATTGTCATGAAGCTGTAAAAACAATTGAAGAGCATGAGAAACTACTTCTATTTGCTTCGCGCTTAACCAAAGTACCAAAAAGAAAACCTGCTCAGGTAAGACCATTGAGCGGATTGGTGAAGTGTGGGATATGCGGTCATACGATGACATTCTACTACAGACCTGAAAGGAAAAACCCTGAGAGCCTCAAGCCTTGTTGGTTTAGAAATCCAATTGGAGAAAAATGCCCAAACAACGGCATGTTAACAGGCATCATTTACGATACTGTTAATAGAGAAATCATGCAATATAAAGAGGAATTAGCAACGAAGATAAAAAGCCTAAATGTTGATGCAAAGAAAAATGATATTGATAGTAAGCTTGAGCAGCTTGAAATCCAAAGATCACATAAAGAAAGAGCACTAAGCAGAATACTCGATGCATTTGAAGGGGGAGCATATACATTAAACCAATTCAAAATAAGAAAAGAAAAAGCTGAATCTGAAATTGCAGCAATTAATGATCAGATCGAGATTCTGAAAATTGAGCAAAGACACTACAGCGTAGATTCAATTAAAAACTGTTATGAACTGATAGAGGATTTTGAAAGCGAGATGAACGGCGGCGGCTTACTGTCAGACAAGCAAAAGAACGATCTTTATAAGTCTATAATTGACTGCATCATTTGGACACGTAAAGACAATATTATTAATATTGAAGTAAAGTTTAAATAAAGGAGGTGATGCCGTGAACACAAAAGGAATACCCAATAGATTGCTAAATGAAAGTTCTCCATACTTACAGCAACACGTATATAACCCTGTTGACTGGTTCCCTTGGGGTAATGAAGCTTTCGACAAAGCAAAGATGGAAGATAAACCGATCTTCCTATCTATTGGGTATAGCTAACGTGGATCCATTTAAGAACATGTCATTGGTGTCACGTTATGGAAAGGGAGAGTTTTGAAAGCGAGGACATCGCAGCGCTGCTGAATACCGGCTTCGTATCCATAAAGGTGGACAGGGAAGAGCGCCCCGACATCGACGAGGTATATATGAACGTGTGTCAGGCTATGACGGGCAGCGGCGGCTGGCCGCTCACCATCATCATGACGCCGGACAAGAAGCCGTTTTTCGCGGGAACATATCTGCCGCCGCACAATATGTACGAGCGGACAGGACTGGACAGCCTGCTGGCAAGAGTGATGCGGCTGTGGCAGAAGGACCGTGCTGCACTGCTGGAACACAGTGAGAAGGTCGTGAGTGTAATATCGGAAGCCAGTCAAGTTGAAGGAGGCGGCAATGTTGAAAAGGCGTTGAAAGGTGCGTCGCGCGCGCTGCGCTCCATGTACGAGCCAAAGTATGGCGGTTTCTCCACTGCTCCCAAGTTCCCTATGCCGCACTGCATGGCGTTCCTGATGCAAGAGTGGAAGGCGTATGGGAGCCAGGATGCGCTGGACATGGCGGCGTATACCCTTAAATGTATGGCTCGCGGGGGTATATACGACCATGTGGGCGGCGGGTTCTCACGCTATTCAACGGACGGTCGATGGCTGGTACCGCACTTCGAAAAGATGCTGTACGACAACGCGCTGCTGCTGCGTTCTTTTTCCGATATGTACGCGGTGACCGGAGACGCGGCGTACAAGCGCATCGCGGCACATACGGCAGAATACATCATGCGGGATATGCAGTCTCCGGAGGGCGGATACTATTCCGCAGAGGATGCCGACTCGGAAGGCGAGGAGGGCAGGTTCTACGTCTGGGACGAAACGGAACTGATGAATGCGCTGTCGGAAAAAGAGCTTGAGCGCCTGCGTGAACGCTGGGGCTTGACTCCCGCGGGAAATTTCGAGGGGAAAACGATACTCAACCGTATCGGTGCGAAAGACGAACCGGATGAACAGGATGCAGCGCTGATGAGCAAATTGTTCGGTTTACGCAAAAAGCGTGTGCCGCCGTTCAAAGATAAGAAGGTTTCCGCGTCGTGGAATGGGCTGATGATCGAGGGGATGGCACGGACAGGTATTGTGCTGGGTGATATGGCTCTGATCCGAAGCGCGGAAGCGGCTGCACGTTTTGTGCTGGGGCGCATGGCGGACGAGAACGGCCTTGTCTGCGGTACGTATTTGAACGACCCCGGCGGCCCTGCTTTCTTAGCCGACTGGGCCAACATGATTAACGGACTGCTGGCTCTGTTTATCGCTACACGAAGCCTGAGCTGGCTGGAGAAGGCCAAAACGCTGGCGGAAGGCATGCTGCGGTTGTTTGCGGACGAAGGAGGATTCTCCATGACGCCCAAGGGGGCAGAAACGCTGCTGATGTCCCCGCGCGATACTTATGACGGGGCGATGCCTTCCGGCAACTCCTGCGCTGTGTGGGCGCTGCAACGGCTCTATCGGCTGACGGCAGAGGATAGCTGGCACGAAGTGTTGGAGCAAGCGCTGAACGCGCTGCTGCCATCAGCGGAAAACTCACCACCGTCCCATATTCATCTGCTGACGGCATTGATAGGAGAAAGCACGCCGCACCGACAGGTCATCATCGCGGCGCCAGCGGACAGCGCAGATGCGGCGGAAGTGTATCAATACATCAACCTTCTGTTTGATCCGTTCACCACGGTGCTCTGGTATGACGGCAGCCGTGAGATGGATGCCGTGCTGCCGGTGTTGGCTGATTACAAGACGGATAAGCCCTTTGCCGGATATGTCTGTGAAAACCTTACTTGCAAACCGCCCGTGTTTGCCGTTGAAGAACTGATCGAAAGCCTCGGGCTGTAAACGGCGGCTACAACTCCGCGGGCTTTCTTTTTTGGGCAGCCTTGTTCAACATCAGTATGCCAAGCACAATGAGTATGCCGACAAGAGCGGCAGCTGTGGTCAACCATTCGTTGGTCCCGAATGCACTGGGCAGCGTATTGCTGAGAAATAATGTTTCATCCCCGACGATGTATGTATTGTGAAACGGCCATGTCACATAAAGTGAGCCGATCACAAGTCCGGTCAGGAAAGCCATCAGCATGTCGTGAAAACGTCTGAAGAGGTAATTCATGACCTTGGCCAGCAGCTTCAGACCGATTATAGCACCTGCCACATATAGGCCGAGCACGAGCAAATTGAATTCTGCCACGGCCTGCAGCAGGTAAAAATACTCACCGAGCAGCAGTGAGACAAACGAACCGCTGATGCCGGGCAATATCATTGCAGAAGTGGACAGTATGCCGGTGAGGAACACCATGAAACCGTGCGTCCACGTCAACCCGCCGGTTCCCCCAGACGAGGCGGATATCTGCTGCTCTGCGAGTGCATTGGCAATCCTCTGGTCGTCTGATACCGATACGCTCATCACCACGACGGCTGCGATACCAACGGCCAGAAACAGTACTACAATGAAGTTATATTTCTTTATTTCACGCATGGGGACGATGATGGAGGCCAGTATCAAACCAAAAAAGAAACCATATGCGATGTCGTGACTGTTTTCAAGAAGCGCTGTCATCAGCTTGGAAAAAGCGATAAAAGCGGCCGCGATGCCCAGCAGTAACAGGAGCAAGAAGAGCATATCTACCTTCCGCATTTCTTTCTTGAAAGCGTCTCTGTTTTTGCGGCTGAACGTCAGCACCTTTCCCAGCGCGGCTAGCGTGTGGAGTGAAAAGTTGTTGATGGAGTTGATCATGCGTTCATAGACGTTTAAAACGAGAGCGATGGTGCCGCCGGAAACGCCGGGGATGATGTTGGCGATTCCAATAACAAAGCCCTTTACTGCGATAAAAAGTTTGGAGCATAAACCGGGTGCTATCTTCATATTATTTGTGTTCGTTGCAGGACGTTATTGTATGGTGGTTTGGTTCCCGCTTCAAATCTCCTTCGTCTTTCATTCTATATTGAATTTAATATTATATCATCAAGTTTTATTTAAGTGTGAATTTTCCGTGAGCTAAAAACAAGCAACTTGCTAATTAGAATTTTTGCGACATATAAAATATAGAACGCTATTAAACTGCATCAAGTATCAGCTTTGCAACTTAAATGAGTGTCGTACCGTCCGCGCCTTCTGCACCCCTCGCAGTTTTCAGGGTTGGAACGACGATCGCACAACGCATAATCGCCACCGCCGATATGGAGCATACGTCCTGTCACGATACAGTCGGCCAGCTTGCGGCGCGCATCAGTATATAAACGCTGTACGGTGGAACGCGCGACACCCATCACGTCGGCGCACTGCGCCTGATCCATATTTTCGTAATCGATCAGACGGATGGATTCATACTCCTCAAGGCTCATGGATACAGGCTCTTCTCTACAGGGGCAATCACAGGGACCGAACGCATTGCACGATGGCATACCACATATCAGCTTTTGTTTCCTTGGCCTCGGCATAGCCCCGCAACTCCTTGCTAAATCTTTTTGACTGTCCGCATGTATATCCGGTGAGGACTGACAATAAATATTTTATCACATCAGAAGAAATCCCGAAAGGGATTAATTTGGTCTGATTTATTGACAAATCACCTGCAGAAGCATAGAATCCAATAGGCATATGTCCAAAAAGAAATCCTATAATTGACAGTAAGGAGAAGCAAAATGGCTGATTGCGAAAACTGCCCATCCAAAGGCACATGCAATAGCAAAGAAAGCTGCGCTATAAAAAACAACCCGTACAGCAACGTGAAGCACGTCATCGGCGTGATGAGCGGCAAAGGCGGCGTGGGCAAATCCACCGTTTCCGTTCTGCTGGCAAAGGCGCTCAAAGCCCTGGGGCACAGCGTCGGCATACTGGACGCGGACATCACGGGCCCCAGCATTCCGCGGCTGCTGGGCATACGGGACGCGAAACTGATGCAGAACGAGATGGGCATCATCCCCGCAGAAGCGGATGGTATCAGCGTCATGTCATTGAATCTATTGCTGTCTGACGAACGCCAGCCGGTGATTTGGCGGGGACCCATCATTTCCGGCACAGTCAAGCAGTTCTGGGAGGAAGTGTTCTGGGGTGAGCTCGATTACCTGATTATTGATATGCCGCCGGGCACCGGCGATGTCGCACTCACGGTGATGCAGTCCATACCGTTGTCCGGCATGGTGATTGTCACGGTGCCGCAGGACATGGTTTCGATGATCGTCGCCAAGGCGGTCAATATGGTGAAGCAGCTGAATATTAATCTCATCGGCGCGGTGCAGAACATGAGCCATCTCAAGTGCCCGCACTGCGGAGAGGTCATAAACCTGTATGGTGAAGTGCAGGAAGATTTCTATGAACCCATGGGTATCAAACTGCTGGGGTCGCTCCCGATGAAACCGGGCCTTGGCGCGCTGTCTGATGCGGGGCTGGGCGATATGGACGGAGATGTGGCTGAAACAATGAGCAGCGTGGCAAAACAGGTGACAGAAGCCGTTGCCGGATAGACAAGCCAGTCAGAGAATATAGACATATACACAGATAACGCGTTTTGAATGATGAGCCAGGCGTACCGTCGTTGTAAGCCCGGCTTTTTGTTTATAATAATTGTTTTGACAGCCGGGATGATACAAATTAAAATGAAAGTATAAATGCCAATGACTTCTAATAAAAGGAGGCGAGTACAATGAAGGATATTAAAAAGATACTGAGTATAGCGCAAGTTATCGTGCTTGTAGCGATGTTGATTATTCTGGCTGCTTGTGGAGAGGGAAGCACAACGAAACCCTCGTCAACCACCGACGAAACGGTTTCCAAACTGGAGCTGACTGTTGAAGAGCTGGCTCAATATAACGGTAAGGACGGCAACCCGGCTTATATTGCGGTGGACGGCGTGATCTACGATGTGTCGGACGTGCCGCAGTGGAAGGACGGCGAACACAACGGTTTTTCCGCAGGCAACGACCTGACGGAGGAGATCAAGACGATCTCTCCGCACGGCGTTTCCAAGCTGAAAGGCCTGCCAGTGGTGGGAGCGCTCAAGCCATAAAAGGAGGACGAATATGTACGCTGTTATCGGTTGGTTCAACGTGGCATTTGTCATCATTATGACAGCGCCTTTGTGGCTACGGTTGATCAACAAACACGCTTTTCACAATAAAAACAAAGCTCTGGCCAAACTGACCAAAACGCTGCGGACCGTGCACAAGCCTTTAGGCATTGCGATAGTCGTACTGGCTGTCGTTCACGGCATACTGGCGCTGGGCGCGCTTCGTCTGCACACCGGCACGATCGCGGGCATCATGCTGATCATTACCGCTGTGCTGGGCGGCTCGTTCTACCGTCTGAAAAAGAAGCCGCTCTACATCGCACACCGAACAGTAGCTCTTGTTTTTGCGCTGTTTGTGTTGGTGCACCTGATATTCCCGTCAGCTATTTGGTCGTTGTTCGGGATATAACGGATTAGAGTAAATATAAAGCACCATGATCTTCGCGGACATGGTGCTTTTTGTTTGCCGCAGGTTGTCTACACCTGCTGGTCGTCCAATGTGAAGTGGTATTTACGGACGTTGTCCCGTCCGATGACCACCTGCATATGCGCGTCGTGCTCGGCACGCAGCAGTGTATCCTCGGCGGACTCACCCTGAAATGCGGTGAGGCTGCCGCTGACACGGTATTGCAGGCCTTCGCCTGGCTTCAGTTCCAGCAGAAACCGTACCAGAGCCCGGTTGGCGGCGTGGCTGCCCGTCTGAATCATCATCACAGCCAGTCTATGCTCGGAGAAACGCGCCGCCGTGTCAATGGAACGCATAGTATTCTTCAGTTTGACAGCGGCGTCGGATATGCACATGTGCAGATAATCCGCGGCAGACACCCCGGCAAGCTCACCGACAGGCTGAACATCAAGCACAGCCAGTGTGAACACGTTCCTGAAGCGCCGCGCCCGGGCGATCTCCTGCTCCATGCAGGCCAGCAGACCGCTGCGGCTGTAAAAGCCGGTCAGCTTATCATATTTGAGCAGCGTATCGGTATAGAGCCGGTCGGGGTTCATCTCAGGGGCTTGCGTTGCCAGATATTTGAGCTTATATATGATGGGTCTCAGCTGCGCGTATCCGAGGCGCACACGCCAGACACCCTGCTCCCTGACGACATATTTGGTATATGTCTCTTCGCTGACGCGGCCCGTGCGGTTATCTCGGTCCGTCAATATCACGGAGAACACATCCACGCGGTCGTATTCATCACCGCCCACCACGCTGTGGTGATAGGTACGAAAGAACTTGATCACATATGCGCCCATCTGATAAAGCGTTTTGACGGCTTCCTTCCATTCACAGAAATCTGTCAATGGCACCATGCTGCGGTCCTTGACGGACAGCTTGTGGTAAGCCATCGCCCAATCCTCCTGCAGCAGGCAACGGAAATAGTCGTCCAGCACCTGGCGGGATTCGTTTTCCGGCTTCTCGGCGGCAGGGCTTTGTGAAGCACCGGGCTTCTGACGCATCAGCCAGGCGCGGTGGTATGTGCGCCGCTGAGCCGGGTCAGACACGACGGCGTATGCCTGATTAATAAGCTGCATCTTTTTTGGTGACTGAGGGTCCTTGCTGACGTCCGGATGATACAACTGTGCCAGCCGTTTGTAGGCGCTTTTGATGATCTCCGGTTCCGCGCTATGGTGTACCTGCAGTATCATATAGTAATCCAGGAAGTCCTTGTTCGGTTCGCTCATTTCTGACCCCTTAGTGATGATGCCATGACGGCTTATCCTTATCATATTTATCGTCATTATATAGGAATCGGTTAAGTGATACCAGTGATTATCAAACTTTGTTGCCAGCGACGCAACAACTGTACTTTTATTGCGCGCTTCAAAGTGGTATCATAAGGAAGAATACAGCAAAGGAAGACGGAATGGACCAAAAAGTACTCAGGAAACTGGAATTTGATAAGATACGTGAAAGATTGGCGGAGCGGGCGCTCTCTGTACCCGGACAAAGTGCGGCGCTTGCCCTTTCGCCCAAAACGAATACAGCTGCCGTGAAGCGGTTACAATCAGAGACGCTGGAAGCTGAGAATGTGATGATGCGCGCCGCGTCGTCGCCGATGAGCGGCTTTTCGGACATATCGGGCGAGGTGGCCCGTCTGAAAACCGGCGCGGACCTCGGCTGCGGTGAGCTCCTGCGCATACTCGGCGTCATGAAAGCGGCAAAGCGCGCCCGAGCCGGGTTGAAGGAAATGGGAGCCGCACTGCTCTGGGGCTATGCCCAGCGGCTGCAGTTTGATGAACGGTTGATGGCCGATATGGACAGTGCGATAATGGGCGAAAATATGCTGGCGGATAATGCATCACCCGAGTTGGCACGCATTCGCCGCAGCATATTGCGAGAGAACGAAGGTGTTCGCGAAAAGCTGAACGCCATCATACGCTCGCCTCACCATAAGGATTATCTGCAGGACGCCATCGTGACGATGCGCGGAGGCCGCTATGTCGTGCCTGTCAAACAGGAGCACAAACGGCACATCCGCGGGCTGGTGCACGATCAGTCGGCCAGTGGACAGACGGTGTTCGTGGAGCCCATGGAGGTGGTGGAAGCCAACAACCGTCTGCGTGAACTGGAACTGAACGAGGCGGCGGAGGTGGAGCGCATACTGCGCGAGTTCTCGAGCCGGTGCCGCGACATGCGGGAGGAGCTGGGGGATGACCTTGCTGCGCTGACCGCGCTGGATCTGATATTCGCCAAGGCGTCGCTGGCATCCGCAATGAAGGCTTCACCGCCCAATATATCTGAGGGGCGGGAACTGGTTATCAAAAACGGGCGGCATCCGCTGATCGACCCCAAAAAGGTGGTGCCGGTGTCGTTGGCGATCGACGACGGATTCACCGGTCTCATTATCACCGGCCCCAACACCGGCGGCAAAACGGTGACGCTGAAGCTGGCGGGACTGCTGGTGCTGATGGCGCAGAGCGGGCTGTTCGTGCCCGCATCGGGCGGCACCGCATTGCCTGTATTTTCAGCGGTTTACGCGGACATCGGCGACGAACAGAGCATCGAGCAGAGCTTGTCCACGTTCTCCTCGCATATGACAAACATCACACGCATCGTGAAAGCGGCGGACGAGAAGGCTTTGGTACTGCTCGACGAGCTGGGTGCGGGTACAGACCCGGCGGAAGGCGCGGCGCTGGCAATGGCGATACTGGAGACGTTGGAGCAGCGGCACAGCACCGTGCTGGCGACCACACATTACAGCGAGATCAAGGCGTTCGCGATGGCAAGCCAGTATTATCAGAACGCGTGCATGGCTTTCTCGCTGAAGACGCTCAGCCCGACTTACGAGCTGATCATGGGCGTGCCGGGCGTGTCCAACGCATTCGAGATATCCAAAAAGCTGGGGCTGGATGAGGCGGTTATCAATCGCGCACGGGAGCACATGTCTGAGGAAGCGGTCAAGTTCGACGAGCTGATCGGCGAGGCGCAGCGGCGTCACGAGTTGGCTGAAAAGAAAGCGCAGCAGGCAGAGAACGACCGCAGGACAGCTCAGTCCGCCCGCGACAAGATAGATACCGAGATGAAGAAGGCGCAGGACAAGGCGCAAAAGACGGTGGACCGCGCTCACGAGAAGGCGCTGGAGATACTGAAGGAGGCGCGTGAGGAAGCGGAGCGCGTGATTGCGGAACTCAAAGCCGCGCAGGGGCGGCAGGAGGATATCAACGCGGCGAGGCGGTCTCTGAACGACAGGATAGACAAGGCGGCTGCGGGGCTGCGTTCAAAGCCCGCGCAGAAGAGCGATACGCGTCCGGAGGACCTCAGCGTGGGCGATACTGTCAAGCTACTGTCCAACGGCATCACGGCCACTGTGATCAAAGCGCCCAAGGACGGAAGCGTATATGTGCAGGCGGGAGCAGTGAAACTGAACATGCCGCTCACCGAAGTGGAACCTGCGGATGAGGAGAAAAAGGCGAAGCGGCTGGGCAGCGTTAAGCGTGCCGCTGTTTCTCCCGGACTGTCGCTGGATGTACGCGGACATACGCTGGACGAAGCGGTGCTGGAGACGGATACTTATCTGGATGCGGCTTTTCTGGCAGGGCTCACCGAGGTGATGGTGATCCACGGCAAGGGCACCGGTGTGCTGCGTGCAGGGCTGCGGGATTATTTCAGAAGACATTCGCATGTAAAAACGTTCCGGCCCGGGCAGTACGGCGAAGGTGAAGACGGAGTAACAGTGATCACGTTAAAGTAAGTTATTACTTATTTTAAAAGTGGGCAAGACGGGCTTGGCCCGCGCAGCCCACACCTTGCGGATTTGCGAAGTTTCATAGCGCTCAGCGTGAGGAACGAGCAAGTGCGGAAAACTGGCGGGAAACGCAGGTTTGCCGCCAATGAGCGGAGCGAATTATGGATATAGCAAGCGCGTGCTTGGCAGGTGTTAAATGTCGTTACGACGGAGAAGCCCGGCCGGATGCTAAAATCACGGAAATGTATAAGCAGGGGCTGGTGAAGCTGGTCTGCCCGGAATGTCTGGCGGGGCTCAAAGCGCCGCGCTGCCCGTCCGAGATCGTCGGCGGCGACGGCGATGAAGTGCTTAACGGGCAGTCTCGCGTGATGGCGGAGGACGGGGGAGACGTGACTGCGGAATTTGTACTGGGAGCACAAAAGACTCTTGAGACGGCGAGAAAGCTGGGGGCGCAGCGCGCGTGGCTGAAATCCAAAAGTCCCTCCTGCGGTTCAGGGCGCATATACGACGGAACGTTTTCCGGGACGCTGCGCAAGGGAGACGGCGTGACCGCAGCGCTGCTGAAAAGGAACGGCATCGACGTGATTGAAGTTTGAAGAATAATTGTATCGAAAGGTCGTTTTACTGGATTTGTTCAAAATGTATTGCCAATCATCAAACATTCTATGAATAATCGGTGAATACATGCGGACATATATTTGTATGAAAGCCCCGTGTGGGATATAATGCTGATAAAACAAAAACACCCATATTACGAATGATGAGGTGAACATCATGTCCAAGGACATACTGATCGTAGACGACGACAAGAATATCTGTGAGGTTATCAAGCTCTATCTGCAGAAGGAGGGCTACAAGGTCACGCTGGCTTACGACGGCCAGGCGGGAATTGAATCGTTTGAGCGCTCAGCTCCGGCGCTGGTGGTGCTGGACATCATGATGCCGCGCAAGGACGGTTGGGAGGTCTTAAAGCAGATTCGCAAATCGAGCGCCGTGCCCGTTATCATGCTGACAGCCAAGGGCGAGACGTTTGACAAGGTGCTGGGTCTGGAACTGGGCGCGGACGACTATATCGTCAAGCCATTTGATCCCAAGGAGTTCATTGCGCGCGTGAAGGCCGTGATGCGCCGCGCCAACATGCACGAAGAGGAGAACCGGCAGATCATTTATGAAGATTTGGTCATCGACATTTCCAATTATACCGTCACATACAGGGGTGAGATCGTAGAGATGCCGCCCAAGGAGATCGAATTGCTTTTTTTCCTTGCGTCGCACCCCAACAAGGTGTATACGCGCGAGCAGCTGCTGCAGCAGGTGTGGGATTTTGAGTTTTTCGGCGATTCGCGTACGGTAGACGTACACATCAAACGGCTGCGCAAGAAGCTGTTCGACCAGGGTAACGGCTGGGAGATCAAGACCGTTTGGGGCGTGGGATATAAGTTTGAGGTCAGATAGATAATGGGGAAGTCTCTGTTTGCCCGGATGCTTTTTGTATACATACTGATCATTATCATGGCGTTCGCGTTGGTGGGGGGCATTTTTTTCGAAATGCTCAAAAATCAGTACCTTTATACGCAGATGGATCTGATGATTGCCAGTGCACAGGAAATCAACACATGGGCGACGGATAACTATTACGGCGAAATGAGCGATAGTGAATTCCGGCAGCAACTTTACGACAAGGCAATGAAGGAAGGAACGGTCATCTGGCTGGTCAGCAGCACATTAAAGCAGATTTACATGATCGTGGACCCGGAAAATAAGGGCAATGCGGACACGGATTTCATGAGTGACAATACATTGGAGATACTGGCACTTACGGAACAGGGCAATGCCGTTAAACAGGTGGCGTCCAATCCGAAGCCATTCAAGGGTGCAATGATGTCCGTGGCTATTCCGCTGCTGGTGGACGGGACCTTCGTCGGGTCCATCGTGGTACACAAGGAGGTCGAGGACTTCAGCGTGGGCATCAGCGCGATATTCCGGCAGGTGTTTACGCCGCTGGTGATATCCGTTGCTTTTGCCGCAGTGCTTGTGTTCGTACTGTCCCGGTATATTGTAAAGCCCATTCGTAAAATATCGTTCGGCGCGATGGAGCTGGCGCGCGGCAACTACGATTGGCGCGTGAAACGGACGACGCATGACGAAATTGGCGAGCTGGCGATCGCGTTTAACCGGATGGCGGAAGAGCTCAAGCTGCAGGACGGACTGAGAAACACGTTTATAGCCAATGTTTCGCACGAGCTGCGCTCACCGCTCGCCTCCGTGCAGGGATTCATTCAGGGTATGCTGGACGGCGCGATAGAGGATGCGGACCGCGATAAGTATCTTCAGATCGTATTGGGTGAAACAAAGCGTATGGGCACGCTGATCAATGATCTGCTGAATCTGGCGAAAATAGAGTCCGGCAAGTTCCCTATTGAATACAGTGAGTTTGACATCAACGAACTGCTGCGGCGCTGCCTGCTGACATTTGAACAGCGTATTGAGGAGAAAAACATCGGCGTGGTCGTCGGGCTATCGGAAGAGAAACTCAACGTATGGGCAGATGAGGACCGTATATCGCAGGTGATCACCAATCTGATCGACAACGCAGTGAAATTTACCGGCGAGGGCGGGGAGATCAAGGTGTGGACCTTCTGTACGGAAAACAAGGTGCATGTCAACATTTCCGATACAGGCGCCGGTATACCACAGGAAGATCAGCCTTTTGTGTTCGAGAGGTTTTTCAAAGTGGATAAAGCGCACAGCCCGGGAACGCCCGGCACAGGTATCGGGCTGTCCATCGTCAAGCGAATCATCGCGCAGCACGGAGAGACAATCGGTCTGCAGTCGGAGGAAGGCAAAGGCACGACGTTCTCGTTTACGCTGACGCGGTCGCTGGTGACGCCGGAACACAAAACACGCGCCAAGTAACGCAAAATTCACGTGATGTTTCCATTTTGTTCAAATACAATGGTATATAATATCACTTATAAGCAATAATCATCTCGGGAGGTTATACATAAATGGATAACGAATACAAGGGTGAGATACCGGAAAACAACCCGCCTGAAAACGACAAGCCGGAAAACGGGCAACCAGCGGGCGGCTATACCGGATACGGCCAGCCCAACAGCTATTATCAAAACTATTACGGGCAGCCGTGGCCGCCGCAGCCGCAGGGCAGCTGGAACGCGTATAATGCGCAGCCGCACCGGGTGCCCGAGACCCCGCGTAAAGGCTCCGGCCTGCGTGTGCTGGCCGTGGTGTTGATGGTTATATGCCTGATTGCCGGCGTTGCAGCGGGAACATTTTTCCTCGCTCCGTTGATTTCCCAGTGGCAGTCCGTCGCGATGAACGATTCACAGAATATGCCCGGTGACGACGACAACACGCTCGAACCGGTTCCGTCGGAATTGCCGCAAAAGCCGGAGACCAGCGTACCGGCACAGCAGTATGCCGGTGAAAATCCGGAGATCGGCGGAGAAGCGCCTTCCATTGATCCGTCTTCCAACCCCATCGTGGAAATTGCCAAGGATGTGAGCCCGGCTGTGGTGGGTGTTACCATCAGCATCGATCAGCAGATTATGGGCGAGGAAGAGTTGGTGCCGCAGGAGAGCGGTTACGGAACAGGCATCATTATCCGTCAGGACGGCTACATCGTCACAAACAACCATGTGGTTGCCGGAAGCGATTCCGTTAAGGTCACGCTGTTCGACGGTGAGGAATACCCGGCGACCGTTCTGGGGACGGATGCCACGACGGACCTGGCGGTACTGAAGATCGACGCAACTGGCCTGACTGCGGCAGCTCTTGGCGACTCTGACGCGTTGCAGGTGGGTGAAACGGTGGTAGCGATCGGAAACCCGCTTGGAAGCGATCTGGCGGGCAGCGTCACGTCAGGCATCGTTAGTGCGCTGGGGCGTGAAATTTCCACCAACGGTTACAGTCAGAAGTACATACAGACGGATGCCGCGATCAACCCCGGCAACAGCGGCGGCGCGTTAGTCAATATCAAAGGCGAGGTTATCGGCATCAATACACTCAAAAGCTATCTGGCCGGTTATGACGATTACGGCGTGCCCATCGGTACGGAGGGCATCGGCTTTGCGATTCCGGTCAATACCGCCAAGCCCATCATTCAGCAGCTGATGACATCGGGCAGCGTGGTGAGGCCGGGCATCGGTATATCCTGCCTGCCATCGGATTCGCCTGAAGGTGTCACTGTTGTCGAAGTCACAGAAGACGGCCCGGCGGAGAAAGCAGGCCTGAAAGCCGGTGATGTCATTCTGGAAATTGAAGGCATGAAAACGGCGACGGTTGATATACTGACGGGGAAAATTCGGGAGCATGCCGTGGGGGATAAGATTTCACTCAAGGTATGGCGAAACGGACAGGAATATACGGCGACCGTTACGGTCGGCGATCTGAACAAGATGAATTAAAGAAGGCGTTTGTACAAAACCCCGTTCATATGAGCGGGGTTTTCAGCTTTAAAATCAGAGATCGTCAGCATCCTGTACGGGCTTGTCGTTATCTTTGGGGCGCCCGGTATAACTGCCAAACGGGTCTGTTGGGCTGTAATCAAAGGCCGGAACAGTTTGGCTGTGTTTATTCTTTTTGCGCTTCATTATCACACCTCCGAATCTATTTTGCCCATGCTTGCTTATAATATCAATTATGGGTTAGAATAAAAACAGCAAAGTGCCTATAATCACTGACAATCCGATTTCAGCGGCTATTCTGCCGAATATCGGCGTTTAATTTAACATGGCGCGTGTGATATGATATTACAAATTTTCGTTTAAACGGGTAAAGCGGGATATAGAAATGATAGACTTTGCAACATACGGACTCATCGGTGCTGATATTAACAGGTCATTTGCTCCCAGAGTCTACAACGCTGTTTTCGAAGAACTCGGGCTATCTGCTGTGTACATGCCCTTTTCCATCGCGAAGGGGCAACTGGTGGCAGCGCTTCCCGTGCTACGATCTGACTTCTCCGGATTCAATGTCACAGCGCCATTCCGGCACGATATATTGTCTCAGCTCGACAGCATCGACGAATCGGCCAGACGCGCAGGCACGGCCAACACCATTCGCGTGGAGGACGGGAAGCTCATCGGTCACAATACGGAAATGGTCGGTTTTGAGCGCAGCCTGATCGGCTTTGCCGGCAACTTATATGATAAGGATGTTCTGCTGGTAGGGGCGGGAGATGTTGCGCGTTCTGTCGCCAATGTGCTGCTGGAAAAAAGCGCTTTTTTAACGATCGTTTCAAGGAACGCAGCGCATGCGCATGACCTCAAGGAAAAGCTTCAGAAGACATACAATAAAAACCGTATTCGCGTTGTCCGTTCATTGACTCAAGCCGACCAGTTTGATTCTGTATTCAGTACATCGTCAGTCGATCTGGAAAGCTCCGACTCACAGGTATCCATTCACCCGCACACATACCAGAGCTTTCGTTATGCGTATGATACCTCGTACAAAAGCACACGGTTCTTAAAAAAGGCCGCATCCTCCGGAGCCAAAACAAAGAATGGTTTTGATATGCTTTTCTTCCAGGCCATTCGCTCACTTGAGATTTGGCTGGGCAATCAGATGGATCTGTCCGTCATCATGCGGGTGCAGGCTCGTGTTAAGCAAAGCCTTGAAGAAAAGACAGAACAGTCCGAACACTAAAAGCGCGAATGCGCTTTTTGTTTATTGTCATTTGGTTTAGTCACCTGTCTTGACAATCAACGTTTTACCATCAGAGGTGAAAAGTATATCACTCTGAACGTCTGTGCGGTAAATTTCAGCACCGGCTTTGCCGAGTCTGTCAAGCGCCTCGTCATGAGGATGGCCGTAAGAGTTGCCAAGGCCGCAGCTAATGACGGCATATTCGGGTGTTATCGCAGACAGAAATGCGTCAGAGGTGCTGGTTGATGAACCATGATGCGCCACTTTGAGCACATCGGCATCAATATAATAGTGCGCTTCCAATACTCTCTCTTCCGCCCATTCCTCCATATCGCCGGTAAAAAGGAAATCAGTATCGCCGAAGTCCAGATAGATCACAATGCTTTCATTATTGGCATCCTTGTCGTCGCTGGCATTGGGAGACACCACAGTACACAAAGCGCTGCCGAGCGAGAAACGGTAGCCGGCATAACCCTCGGTCAGTGGTATTGACTCGTTATTGATTGTTTCCATAAGTTCCGTATACGTTTTTGAATCAGACGTCATATCCGGCATCAGCACACGCCCGATATCGTAACGCGATATAACGCTTTGAATGCCTCCGATATGATCTGAATGAGGATGTGTAGCAACAAGTACGTCTATGTCGTTGATACCGCGTTCGTCCAGCTCCTCAAATACAGCGTCGGCAGAGGAGGATTCCCCGGCGTCTATCAGCATTGTTTCGCCGGTGCTTGTTGTGATAAGCGTGCTGTCGCCCTGTCCGACATCGATGAACTGGACATAAAGCAAATCGCCGCTGGCCGGAGCAGCAGGCAAAGCGTCAGGCCTACCGCTTTGAAAGGTTACGACTAAATAAGCAGCAGCCATCAGGAAAGCCAGCATAAATACGAGCGTAATAAACCGATGTTTATTTGAAATGCGGCGTTTACTCACAAGACAGCCTTTCTATATATATAATATATACAATCCGGACACTCGGGATATATTAATGTCATGCAAATAACATTGTCAACAGATAAGGAGAACCGGAAGCTGGCTGTGCCAATAAAAACACAGGTGGAGCGCATTGAAAAGTGCCCTGAATTATTTCCTCGAAAAATCACAAATTGACTCATAAAAGGCGTTGACAAGTGAAAGGTGTTTTGGTAATATATTTGAGCGTCGCCGGAACAGGGGGCGCGAAACAGAACCTTGAGAGGGCTTGAAAAAGCCTTAAAGACGGCAGAAAAGGCGCATCGAAAGAGGCGCAAGGCTGCCAGAGAAATACAGAGAAAAACATGTTGACAAAGCGGCATTGAATCTGGTAAGATGCAATTCCGTGCCAGCGAAGGAGCTGGAGAGCCGA
>JAEWTW010000007.1 GCA_023397655.1 Bacillota bacterium | reverse complement strand
ACAAGTATAAAACCGGGGGCACTGCTTAAATGAGATGTGCTGGATTGGCGAGCTGATTTTGCGGTATGCAAGGAATGAAGCCGCAGGAATAGCACCGCTATTTCAAGGCTTCATGACGCGGCAGGCCACAAAACTCAGCCGCAAAGACAGTATATCGAATTAAGCAGCGCCCCCGACCAATTAAAAAAGCCGCTTATGCAGCGGCCTTATGTAGTCAAGATTTGGTTATCCTCTAACCAGATAGTTGAGAAGGAGGTTCAAATCTTCAGGCTCAGAAACCAGCAGTTCGAGTTCGTCGATCTTGGCTTCGGAGAACATCTGCGTCAGCATGATGTACTGGCAAAGCGTGGATTTCAGGTTGAGCCTGTCGCCTTCGGAAGTGACCAGTTCGATCTTGCCTTTGCAATTCTTGAGCACTTCGAAGAACTTTTGCGGTTCATTAATGTTTTTGATCTTCATAATATACGCCTCCTTTTTCCGCTTATTACGCAATCTCTTACGTCATCTTGAATATAACATAACTGAGTTTTATAGTCAACAAGCCACTATGATTTATCGAAAATCTTTTCTATTAATTTACACATTATTCATCCGCCACGCCCAACAGAGCGGCAAGCCGCCGGTTCTTTGCGGACAGCGTCTTGTCCGCCGCCTGATAAGTGTCCCCCCGGCGGGCACGCACGTACGCCAGCAGCACCTTGGAGAGACCGGACGCCAGATTGCGCCTGTCTGCCGCCGCGGTGGCGAGCGACTCCTCCGCCTTCTTCACCGCCTGCGTCGTACCCATCAGCAGCAGCGCAAGCGCGTAAGTGTTCACGATGTAACCCGATTTCGCCCGTGATATCAGCCGCGCAGCACGGTCATACTGCCCCATGTGGATATACGTCCACGCCAGCTTCTCACTGATGTGCCACGTGTTGCGCTTGCGGTCCTTGCTCCGGTCCGCCACGTCCTTGGCCGCCTGTAGATACTTCAATGCCGCGCCTGCGTAAGCCTTGCGCTTCTCCTCGTCTCCCTCCGTCAGCGCGATGAATGCCATCGCGCTGTGAGCGCAGCCCAGCGTATACAGCTTTTCCACAGGTGACCGCGTCCATGTCTTGTGCAGCTCCGTCAACATTTCAATGTCCAGCTTGTCCAATGCCATATCCGTCTCGGCGGCGAACGCCTTCTCCAGCAGTTCCACCGCCGCTTTGATATCCAGCTTGGATATGGGTGCAATGGGACGGATATCCTCCCGACCTGCAATACGGCGCAGATAGTATTCGTGCACCGGCAGATACGAGTCGTCCAGATAGTAGTTGCCCAGCACAAACAGCGCCTTGGCATATTCCCGCCGATCCCGTGCCTTGTCGCCTTCGTCCTCCAGCGCCTCATACAGCGCAACCGCCGTCGCCAGATGCTCCTCACCCACCTCGCGTATCTCGCGCAGCAGCTCCGCCTCACGCGCGCCGAACGCCCGCTTTCCGAACAGCAAATACGGCGCCTGTTTCTCGATGATCAGCTTGCCCTTGCGGTAGTTGTTGCGCACGCTCTGCGGATATATCTCCAGCGCGCGGCTCAGCCACTCGTTAGCCTTCTCAATCTCTGCCTCAAGGTCCTGATCCCGCCGCTCACCGGGCCGCATCAGCTCGTGCACATTGGAGTAATACCGGTATGCCAGCGCCGTCGCGAATCGGGCGTTGTCCGGTTCCAGCTCCGCACCGCGCTTGAAGAACACCTCGCACATCTCGCGGTACTGGCGGCATCGGTCCAGCTTCTTGGTCTCCGCCGCCTTGATCAGCAGCGTGGTCGCCAGTTTGCTGCATGCCCTTCCCAGCCGATAAAGCACTTCCGCGCAGTCCCACAGCACCGGATCATCCTTCACCACCTTAAGCGGCGCGCACAGCATCACCGCCGCCTTGTGATCGCCCGCGTCCGTCAGCGCGTCCATTTTGGCGCACAGCACCGCGCGCTGCTGAAAAACATCAAACGCCGCCGCCTCCATAAACACCAGGTGCGGCGCGAATCCCTCCTCGGACAGCCAGCCGTTGTCCCGTGACTGCCGGTACACCTCGTCCGACACCGCGCCCGACAGCAGCTCCAAACGGGTGGATGCCTCGAACCTCAGCGTGATGCCGTCCGCGTCCGCCGACACGCCCTTCACCGTCAGCATGCCCGCCGGTTCCGCGGCATTGGTGCGCCCGACGAGATAAACGACCGCCGCCGTCACCTCCTTCGCGCGTGTCTCATAATCCGCAAACGCCTTCGCGGTCTGCGCAAGCGGCTTGCCTTTGAGCGTATACGTCTTCTTCAGATCCTTCCTGTCGAACACGGCGATCACAGCCAGCATAATAAGTCCCCCCAATACACACATTATATGACACAATTTTACCTGTCTGCGGCGGGCTCCGCAAGGCATGATGCCGGCAAAATGCAACAAAAAATTCACATAACTGGCGGTTTTCCGTTTTGTAAATTCCGACGCGCTGGTATATAATGCATTTGGATTATTACGCAAGGGAGTGCTTTATGAGATATTCCGTCATCGTACCGGCCTTCAACGAGCAGGAGGTCCTGCCTCTGTCCTACCCGCGGCTCAAAGCCGTCATGGACAAGCTGGGAGATTACGAGCTGATATTCGTCAACGACGGCTCGCGGGATAATACGCTCAAGCAGCTCAAAGAGCTCGCCGAGCAGGACGAGCATGTACGCGTGATCAGCTTCTCGCGCAACTTCGGCCATCAGGAGGCGGTTTCCGCCGGTATGGCGAACGCGTCCGGACAGGCCGTCGTCATCATCGACTGTGATCTGCAGGACCCGCCGGAAGTGATCCTTGAAATGGTCAAGAAATGGGAAGCGGGCGCGGACATCGTCTACGGTCAGCGCGTAAAGCGTCAGGGTGAGACCGCGTTCAAGAAGCTGACAGCCTGGGGCTACTACCGCATACTCCGGGCGCTGGGCGGACAGTACATACCCGCCAACACGGGCGACTTCCGGCTGATCGACCGCAAGGTATGCGATACACTAAACGCCATGCCCGAAAAAAACCGATTTCTGCGCGGCATGGCGGCATGGTCCGGCTTCCGTGCGGAGCCCGTCGAATTCGTGCGCGATGAGCGCGCCGCGGGCCAGACCAAATATTCGCTGAAAAAGATGCTCAAGCTCGCAGGCGACGGCGTCACGTCCTTCTCCAACAAACCGCTCAAAGCCCCCATGGCGCTCGGCATCGCGCTGACTTTATTATCGCTGTGCTATCTTGTGATTTCCATCGTGCTGACGGCGCTCTTCATATGGCCGCTGATGCATGTGCTGTTCGCGCTTGTCTTTTTGCTGATCGGCATGTTGTTTGTCTGCCTCGGCATTTTCGGGCTTTACCTGGGCAGAATATATGACGAGGCCAAAGGGCGGCCTATCTATATCATAGACGAAAAGATCAATTTCTAATTATATTGCAGGAGGAACTCATGACAGACAAAAGACTTGAAAAGCTGGCTGATATCATCATTAACTATTCGATAAAGCTGCAGCCGGGTGAAAAAATACTCATCGAAACCACCGATACAGGGGCCGAAATAGGCAAGCTTCTCGTCCAAAAAGCATACGAAGCAGGCGGCATTCCGCTCATCAACACATATTTCCTCTCCATGCGCCGTGCGCTCATTTTGGGCACCAGCGAGGCGCACATCGAAGCCATGACGCGTTACGATGAAGACAAGATGAAGGATATGCAGGCATATGTATCCGTCAGGGGCAGTGATAACAGTCTGGAGTTATGCGATGTCCCGCATGATAAAATGAATCTGTATGAGTCCATCTACTATAAACGGGTCCACTTCGGGCACCGGATTCCCAACACGCGCTGGGTTGTCCTCCGTTATCCCAACCCTTCGTTTGCCCAAATGGCCAACATGAGCACAGAAGCTTTCGAGGATCTTTACTTCAACGTCTGTACGCTGGATTATGCCAAGATGGACCGCGCAATGGATGTCATGCAGACGCGCCTTGCCAAGACAGACAACGTACACATCAAAGGCCCCGGCACCGACCTTCAGTTCTCGGTCAAAGGCATAAATATCAAAAAATGCTCCGGTCATATGAATTTACCAGACGGAGAAATATATACCGCACCCGTGAAAGACAGCGTGAATGGCCGCCTCACCTATAACACCCCGTCCATTGAACGCGGCTTTAAGTTCGAAAATATATCTTTCGAGTTTAAAGATGGCAAAATCGTCAACGCTTCCGCGAACGATACAAAGCGCGTTAACGAAATTCTTGATACGGACGCCGGTGCGCGATACATCGGAGAATTCGCGCTGGGCGTTAATCCGTATATACTTAACCCGATGTGTGATACGCTGTTTGACGAAAAAATCGCCGGTTCTTTCCACTTTACGCCGGGCAACGCCTACGACGATGCCGACAACGGCAACCGCAGTGCGGTTCATTGGGACCTCGTCTGCATACAGCGTCCTGAATACGGCGGCGGCGAGATATACTTCGACGGCGAGCTGATCCGCAAGGACGGGCGTTTCTTAGGCGAGCTGGCCGTACTCAATGAGGAAAATCTGGTTTAGCCAAGCGGCTGAAAAATATATTTTGGAGGGTCATCATGAACAAAAAGGAAGTTGCGATCAAGCTGTTCTCGCAGGATAAGTTCAACTGCGCGCAAAGCGTTTTCGGCGCTTTCACGGATGAACTCGGAATCGATCAAGATACGGCGCTCAAGTGCGCGGCAGGTTTCGGCGGCGGCATGCGTTGCGGCGAGGTGTGCGGCGCGGTCACAGGCGCACTGATGGCGCTGGGCCTTCGCTTCGGTTCATCCACCCCGTGCGACACGGAGGGTAAACAGCGCGGCAACGCCAAAGCGATGGAATTCATCACCCGCTTTCAGCAAGCCCATGGCACACTGATGTGCAAAGAGCTGCTGGGTTACAACCCCGGTATACCGGAGGATGCCCAGAAAATCAACGAACTCGGCCTGCATGACAGCGTCTGCCCGCCGGCTATCACCAGCGCGGTGGAAATCGCGGAAGACATCATCTCTCAAGGCTGACCCGTTACTGTTCAGATTGGCCCCGGTTTGCCGGGGCTTTTTTGTATACCGGTATGCAGCTGATCACAGCAGCTGCCGTGCGTATTCCGGCTTTACCAGCCCGCGCAGCAGTCCGGGCGGAATGTCGAATACGGGCTCGCCCGTCATGCCGTCCGCAATTTCATACTTCGCAAAAGCAATGTGCAGCCGTCCGTCACGGACGAAGAACGAGGTATCCCGGGACACGCCATGGAACGCCTCAGGCAAAAACCGCTCATCATCAGAAATCTGGCAGTTTATATACGCGCTGATCACGTCCTTGTACGCCTCCGACACAAACAGATCATCCAGACAAAGCCACCTGTGTTTTGCGACATCCACATTATAATAAACCGTGTGCGGCAGCCCTGTGCCGCCGTTGTCCAGCGCCGCCGTCACCCGCATCGACAGCACGCCGCGCACGCTGTACGCCTCATAGTCCGCGTGGAAAACGTACAGCCATGGGAGAAAGCCATCCCACTTCGCCTCTTGCCACAACGCGGTCGCCTCGGCCTCCGCCGCCGCGCGCGCCGCGTCCACCTGCGCGCGCACCCGTCCATTCAGCATGCGCTCCAGTTTCCTGTCTCCCAAACCCGACACCACGGGTATCCTTATGTCCAGCACGATCTGTTCACTGCCGCGATACAACGCCTCTTCGCTGACGCGTGCCTCCGGCTGCGGCTGTGTCCGGCCCATCCGACCCGGCAGGCTTCCGCCCGCGGCAAAACAGACCAATACGGCCACCATTGCCGCCATGAGCCAGAGCCTCCGCCGCACCGCCATACGCCGCCTCCCGTACATATCAGTTTCCCTACTGGAATATACTCTTCTGAGGAGGGAATTATCATGACCGCGTGGGAAAAAACACTGCGAATCGTGCTGTCCGTGCTGTTTGTCGCCATCGTGGCGACGCTGGGCAGGGCGTTCACCGACACCGCCTCCAAATGGTACCAGAGCTTAACGCTGCCTGCACTGCAGCCGCCGCCCATCGCGTTCAGCATTGCGTGGTCCGTGCTGTATCTGTTGTTTGCGGCATCTCTGTCCATCGTGCTCATTAAGTCTGCCGGAAGTCCCAAAGCGCCGCCTCAGGCGCAGCCTGATGGCGCCAAAAAGAGCTTGCTGCCGCTGTGGAACGAAGCAAATAAAAACACGCTGCTGCTCTACCTGGCCAGCGGCGTGCTGAATGTTTTATGGAGCTATGCATTTTTCAGGCTGGAACACCCCGCCGGCGCGCTGTTCGTACTGATCGTCACCATCATCGTGGCTGCGCTGCTGCTTGCGGAAGTTTTCAGCATCAGCAAAGCCGCGGCATACCTGCTGGTGCCGTATCTGCTATGGCTTTGCTTTGCGCTGTACTTAAATTATGAGGTTGCTTTCCTGAATTAAAGCAACTGGTTGAGCTCAAGATGCTCGCCGTCCGGACCGCGGAAGAATATGTACCGGCAACCGTCAAACACCTCCGGCAGATGGATGGGACTTTCCGTCTCGAACGCGATGCCTTTTTCCGTCAGACGCGCCTGCACGGCGTCAATATCGTCCACGGCCAAAGCGATGTGGTCCACCGGGCCATCCTTCTTCTCGGGCGTTACCGGAAACTGCACTAGTTCAATATCGCATGTGCCGCTTTTTACGAATGCAATATAAATCGTTCCGTCATCTGCCGATACTTCCGTCCGATGGTAGCATTCGAAGCACAGCACATCCGTATAGAACTTAACTGATTTTTCAATATCCTTTACAAATACGCCGATATGTCCAAGACCGGTAATTTTACCCGAACAACAGTTACACATAATATACCTCCAAAGCTGTTTTTTATATTCTATCACCATTCCATAGCAGTTGACCACACCTTCAGCCACAGAATTTATTTTCACAGCGCATGAAAATGCTTACCTGATGAAATCTTGTGATAATTGACTTTTGTTGATATAATACCATTTAAATATACTTATGTTTCTTCAAGGGAGACTGCATGAATAAGGGAAAGTTATTCAAGTACATATCCAACATATCCTTTGGTTTGGGTGCCGCTCTGGCTGCTGTCGCGTTTTACTTCATCTTCAGCGCCCGTGCAAACCTGCCCGCCGGTGTATGTCCGGTCAACAACAATCTGCCTTTTATCATTCCCGCTCTCGTCCTTCTTCTCATCGCTTTCGTGACTTCGTTTTTTGCAGAGAAGAAAGCTAAAAAGAACAGGCCCTCCGGGAAAGCAGAATAGAAGAACCACTTATTAATAATTATTCCTAATAATTTTGATTTTTAGTGACTTTCTCACGCAAAGTGCCGCTACTTTTGCTTTATATTGGTATCAGCGTTAAAGATTCAAATCAAAAATCAGAAATTTGAAAGGAGTATTATTAACATGGAAGAGACCAGCAATTGCGTCAACCTGCCGCTCATCGGAGACAAAGCTCCCGCCTTCACCGCCAAAACCACTCAAGGAGAGATCAACTTCCCGCAAGATTATGAGGAAAAATGGGTCATACTGTTCAGTCATCCGGCCGACTTCACCCCCGTCTGCACCACCGAGTTCATGACATTCGCCACAATGGCGGATGAGTTCAAAGCACTGAACACCGAGCTCATCGGCCTTTCTGTCGACAGCCTTTTCGCCCACATCGCATGGCTGCGCACCATTAAGGACAGAATTGAATACAAGGGAATGAAGAACGTCGAAGTTAAATTCCCGCTGATCGAGGACATCAAGATGGATGTGGCCAAGAAATATGGCATGATACAGCCCGGCTCGTCCGACACGCAGGCCGTGCGCGCCGTGTTCGTCATCGATCCCAAATCCGTCGTGCGCTGCATACTCTATTATCCGTCCTCCACCGGCCGCAATTTTCAGGAGATCAAGCGCATCATATTGGCGCTGCAGAAAGCGGACGCCGAAGCCATTGCGACGCCAGCTAACTGGCAGCCAGGTGACGATGTGATTGTACCGCCGCCGGGCTCCTGCGGTGTCGCTCAGCAGCGTATGGACTCCAAGTCGGACGACATGTACTGTCTTGACTGGTTCCTCTGTTTCAAAAAGCAATAATAGAAACCAGAGCTGATTATGGCGGGTTTCGGCAGCGAACCCGCCATTTTGATTGCATCTCATTTTTTGGGATGCGCGCATAATTTGACCGTTCTAACAAACAATAACAGCAAAACCAGTCATAACATTGAAGGAGGACGACATATGAAAGCAACAGGTATCGTCAGACGCATCGACGAGCTTGGCAGAATTGTGATACCAAAGGAAATCAGGCGAACACTCCGAATCCGGGAAGGCGACCCGCTCGAGATATATACGGATCGCGAGGGCGGTATTATACTGAAGAAATATTCCCCCATCGGTGAACTCGCCGCCTTCGCGCAGGACTTTGCGGAAGCGTTGTCGCAGACGCTGGGTATGACTGCAGTTGTTTCCGACCGGGATACCGTGCTGGCTGCCAGCGGTGAGCAGAAGCGTGACTATTATGAGCGCCCCGTCAGCAGCGCGTTGGAGGAAATTATCAACGCGCGCACTGTTCAGAGAAAGGATGGCGCCAACACCATCCCGCTGGTCAGCGGTGAAGATACCGGCCTTACCACCTCGCAGGTGATCGCGCCCATATCGATGGAGGGTCAGCCGATCGGTGCGGTGGCCATCGTCTCACGCGGCGCGGGTACCATCGGCGACGCTGAGCAGAAAGCAGCGGAGTCTGCCGCGGCATTTCTGGGACGCCAGATGGCCCAATAACGTATGAACGCCCCAAATCAGCTTGACTGCACAGCTTTTTGTGCAATCAAGTTGATTTTTTTTATCCCAAAAGGTAGAATCTTAAGAGTAACTTTATAAATCGGAGGGGCGTTTGTGAGCAATACACTGGCTGAGAAGATATTAAAAGACCACCTTGTCTCCGGGTCGATGAAGGCCGGAGAAGAGATCTCCATCAAAATAGACTACACGCTGACGCAGGATTCCACGGGCACGATGGCTTATCTACAGTTTGAAGCGATGGGCGTACCGCGCGTGAAGACAAAAAGAAGCGTCGCTTATATCGACCATAACATGCTGCAGTCCGGCTTCGAGAACGCGGACGACCATAAGTACATCGAAACCGTCGCCAAAAAGCACGGTGTTTACTGCAGCCGGCCGGGTAACGGCATCTGTCATCAGGTCAACCTCGAGCGCTTTGGCGTACCGGGGGCGACGCTGCTGGGTTCCGACAGCCATACCCCCACGGGCGGCGGCATCGGGATGATTGCCATCGGCGCGGGCGGGCTAGACGTGGCCGTGGCGATGGGCGGCGGCGCGTACTACATCCCCATGCCCAAAATACTCGGCGTGGAGCTCAAGGGTAAGCTCCCGTTCGGCGTGTCCGCAAAGGACATCATACTCGAGGTGCTGCGCCGTCTCAGCGTGAAGGGCGGCGTGGGCCGGATCGTGGAATACTTCGGCCCCGGCGTGGCCACACTGTCGGTACCCGAGCGTGCCACAATTACCAACATGGGTGCGGAGCTGGGAGCTACCACGTCGATATTCCCCAGCGACGACGTAACGCGCGCCTTCCTCAAGGCGCAGGGCCGCGAAGCGGATTTCACGCCCCTCGCCGCAGACCCCAACGCCGTCTACGACGAAACGATTACCATCGACCTGTCCAAGCTGGAGCCGATGGCGGCGATGCCGCACAGCCCGGACAGCGTGAAAACAATACGCGAGATCGGCCCCATCAAGGTGGATCAGGTCTGCATCGGCAGCTGTACCAACGCTTCCTACCTCGACCTGATGCGCGTCGCAGCCATACTGAAGGGCAAGAGCATTGCCCCCGAAGTCAGCCTCACACTGTCGCCCGGCTCCAAGCAGGTGATGACGATGCTGGCGGAAAACGGCGCGCTGGCGGCCATCATCGATGCGGGCGCGCGCATTCTGGAATGCGGCTGCGGCCCGTGTATCGGCATGGGACAGGCTCCACGCACGGATGCCGTGTCGGTGCGCACTTTTAACCGCAACTTCTACAACCGTTCGGGAACGGCCAGTGCCGGCGTGTATCTCGTCAGCCCGGAAACGGCCGCCGCCACCGCGCTCACCGGCGTACTGACCGATCCCCGGGATATCGGCCTCGCCGCAGACGCGCTGACTGTTGCTCTGCCGGAACAGTTCCTGATCAATGACAATCTTGTCGCAGCGCCGGATGCAAACGGTGAGACCGACGTGGTGCGCGGCCCCAACATACGCCCTTTCCCGCTGGGCCGTGCACTGGAGGACACCGTCACAGGCGATGTGCTGCTGAAGATGGAGGACAACATCACGACGGACCACATTATGCCGTCCGGCGCGAAGCTGCTCCCCTACCGCTCCAACATACCGTATCTGTCCGACTACTGCCTTGCCCCTGTGGATGCCACCTTCCCCGCACGTGCCAAGGAAAAGAAGGGCGGCTTCCTCGTGGCGGGTCACAACTACGGGCAGGGCTCCTCGCGCGAGCATGCGGCGCTGGTTCCGCTTTACCTTGGCATCCGCGGCGTTATCACCAAGTCGTTCGCGCGCATCCATATGGCGAATCTGGTCAACTCCGGTATACTGCCGCTGGTGTTCGTCAACGAGGCGGACTACGATCGCATCGACCAGGGCGACGCGCTGGAGATCGCCGATGTGCGCAGCAAGGTGGACGGCACGATGGAATTCACGATTGCCGACGCCACAAAAGGCTTTGCCTTCCCGGTGCGGCTGGAGGTGTCCGGCCGTCTCAAAGAGGTGCTGAAGGATGGCGGCCTGCTTAATCACACAAAGAAGGGTAACTGATGTCAAACAAGGTCAGCCTGTGGCGCATATTCCTCACCATGTTCAAGGTCGGCGCGCTCACCTTCGGCGGCGGCTACGCGATGGTGCCGCTGTTCCGGGCGGAATATGTGGAACGTTACGGCTGGATCACCGATGAGGATATGCTCAACATGATCGCGCTGTCCCAGTCGGTACCCGGCGCAATTGCCGTTAACTGCAGCGTGTTGGTCGGATATAGGCTTCGAAAGATTAAGGGCGCTCTCGCCGCTGTGGCGGGCAGCGTCCTTCCTTCTCTCATCACGCTGACCGTGGTCACCTTCGTGTATCAGGCCGTGCGCGACAATGCTTATGTCGCCGGAGCGCTGCGCGGGATCCGCGCGGCGGTGGTGGCACTGCTGGTGTCCGCATTCCTCGGCTTCATGAAACCGTTCTATAAGGATGCGCTGGCCGTCACAGCATTCGCGGTCGCCTTCCTGCTGTCCTTCATATTGGACTTGAGCAGCATCTATCTGATACTCGGGGGCATCGTCTTCGGCATTGCACTGGGTGTCTTCCGCATTAAAAAATCCACATCGGGCGGAGGCGCATCGTCATGATATACCTTGAGCTGCTGTGGATATTCTTTAAAATCGGGCTGTTCTCCATTGGCGGCGGCTACGCCATGCTGCCGCTGATCAACAGCGAGCTGGTGGCCTTCAGCCTGATGACACAAGCCGAGGTGGCGGATATCGTGGCTATATCACAGATTACCCCCGGCCCCTTCGCTACCAACGCCGCCACGTTCGCAGGCGTCAAGGTGGGCGGCATATTCGGCGGTATGGTGGCCACCTTTGCCGTGGTGCTGCCGTCGCTCATCATCGCCACACTGCTCGCGCGCTACTTTTTCAAATTCGAGGACAACATCATCGTCCGGCGTGCGATGTGGGGTCTTCGGCCCGTGGTTACCGGTCTCATCGCGTCCGCAGCCGCCGCCATGGCGCTGCCCGCACTGCTCGGCGTGCAAGGCGTTGCCGACATCCGGTGGCCTTCGCTGCTGTCCGGCATCGACATTCCGTCCATCATCATCGCGCTGGTGTCCGGCTTCATCATCATCAAGCTCAAGGTGTCGCCCATACTCGTCATACTTGCGGCGGGCGTTCTCGGCGTCGTGTTGTTCGGCGTTTTGGGGATATAGATAAAAATGAATGCAACAAAGGATGGTCTCAGAGATAACCATCCTTTGTTATTTGATACTTAATCGGTCAGTTAGTACTGATCATGATGCACTTTGTGTTTGGGGAACGTGGTGTGCGGCTGCATTGGCTTTTCCGGATACCCGATGGACAGCACTGCGAAAGGCATTATGTGCTCCGGGATGCCGTATATCGCCCGCATCTTGCTCATGACAGCCTGCTTGGGGTACAGCCCGAGGTATACGCCACCGAGACCCATCGCGTAGGCAGCCATCAGTATATTCCCCGCACTCAGGGCACAGTCCTGCACAAAGAATTCCGGCGTGGACGCTCTGTAACCGTTGGTATTGGCCATCACCAGTATGGCAAGCGGCGTTTTTTTGAGCATGCTCCAGTATGATACCAGCTCTGCTGCAGCTGCTTTTTTTTCCGCATCCTGCATCACCAGAAACTCCCATGGCTGCGAGTTCATCGCTGACGGCGCCACCATGCCCGCTTTGAGCAGCGCCTCGATGGTCTCCTCCGAAACAGGCCTGTCTTGATAAACCCGGCAGCTGCGCCTTTCCATTATCGTGTTTAAAGCGTCCATACTACTCCTGCCCTCCCAAACGTTGATCTGCGTCCCAGCCCGGCGGCGGGTCGTTTTTCATATACATTGACATAATAAGCTTTTCCGCCACGCCCCACGGCAGTATGCCAGCCACTATGCCCAGTAATCTGTACGATACATCCACGCACAAACGCGCCGGCGGCTTCTTCATGCGCACCGCTTTGAGCACCGTTCGCGCGCAGCGCTCAGGCGCGTATCCCGCCATCTCCGAGCGCACCATCTCATAATAAGCCCGTTTGAACATGACGGGATAAGCGGTGTGTTTGGCTTTCTCCGTGATCACACGCTGCTGCGTAAAGCTCGTTTTGACGTCACCCGGTTCAATCTGGCATACGTGAACGCCGAATTCCTTAAGCTCCATGCGCAGTGCGCAGGTCATCGAATACAGCGCCGCCTTCGATGCGCTGTACATCGCCTGAAATGGCAGCGGGAAAAAAGCGGCCACAGAGCCGATATTGATGACAAGCCCGTTCTTTGCTGCCCGCATAGCGGGGAGAACATGATTCAGCGTGCGCACGATGCCTAAAAAGCAGACATCAAACTGCCCGCGCGCTTCCTCTGCGGACGTTTCTTCAATAGCCCCGGCAATACCGCTGCCTGCGGCGTTGACGAGCACGTCGATGCGTCCGTGGCGCTCCAGTATATATTGCACCGCGTCCCGTATCGTTTCCTCATTCTCCAGCGTCATCGGCAGCAGCACATACGAAGCTCCTTCAAGCCCCACCGCTTCATACCGGCCCCGCCGAGACGTGCCGTATACTGTAAAACCTTCTTTGGCCAGCTGCTGCGCCGCCGCTTTACCGATACCCGAACTCGCTCCAGTCACGAGTACAATCTGCTTATTATTCATGCACATATTGTAACCAAACGCCTCCGATTATTCAATAGCCCCTTGATACATTTCGTCTGCCTGCAGGCCTCCCGAATATAATAAGCCGACGCCCATATTAAGCGCCGGCTTATTTACACTTATCAGTTCAGCTTCAGAAGTTGTTCCGGTCGCGGTAGCCGCTGCCGCCGGACGGCTTGCGCGGGCCGCCGCCGCGCCCATATGAGCCGGACGAAGGCTTTTTGCGCGGTGCAGAGGACGACGAGGGTCCACGCGGCGCCGGTCTGCCGGAAGTCGGTCTGCCGGAGGATGGCCTGCCGGAAGACGGTCTTGAGCCTGTCGGTCTGCCGCCGCCTGTCTTGCCCCGCTTCCACAGCACGATAAGCGCCGCGCCCACACCAATGATCAGCACCACCAGTACGATGGCGAGTATCAAGAAAAACTTGCTCCAGTCAAACGGCGCTTTGCCGCCGTCCAGCACCTGCCCTTCCGTGACATCGGCAGCGTCGTCGATGATGTTTGTGGGAGTGGGCTCCACCGACTGCACGGAGACCGTGATGGGCTCCGCGTTGATGGTATAATTGTTGCCATCCTTATCGGTAGCCGTCAGCACGAAGTTATAAGTCGTCGTCTCGTTGATATCAGCGGACCATTCGATCGGGTCCTGCCCGCCCGCCTCCAGCGCGGATACGCTGTAAACGTTGCCGAGGGTCGCTTCGTTCACCTGCACGTTCTGCAGCTCGTACTCGGTGGCGTTGGTCACATAGCCCGAGAAGTTGACGGTGCCGGCAGATGTCAGCTGCGGCCTGTCCACCTCCATGGTGAGCCTGACCTTTTCATTGACGACGGAGGAATCCACCGGTAACTCAATGGAAACGGTATTGGACGTCACGCTCTTTTGCTCATCGTTTTGGTTGTCCATCGTGATGGAGAACGAAACATCCGTGGAGGTTTCAAAGGAGCGCGTGTATGTCTGCGAGGGCGATTCGCCCGGCTTCAAGCGGCTGGTGGGAAACTCCACCTCCTCGCCGTTCATCGACACCTTCATATGAGAGTAGGACATGTTGCCGTTGTTGGTGATCTTAAGTGTAAACGTGACCTCCTCACCCGGCTGAGGCTTGCTGTTGTTTACCGACAGCTCCACCTTTACGTCCAGCTTGGCCAGCGTCACCGTAATGGCGTCCTTTGTCACCTTCTGCGAGGCTCCGTTGGCCGTGAAGGTAATCTCCGGTTTCACTGTCAGATCGCTGGACGTCATCTGGTGCGTATAGGAGAAAGTAAAATCCTTACCGGGTTCCAGCGTAAACTTGTCCTTAAGCGCCTTGCCGCCGTTGAGGTCGGGAGCCTTAACCACAATATCCGACGCGGTGGCTTCTCCGTTGTTCTCCAGCTTGAAAGTGAACTTCACCGTCTCGCCCGACGCCGCAATTTCCTTGTCCGCCTTCACGCTGACATCCAGCTGAATCGAGGCTGTCTTTTTATTAACCTTGGCCGTGGCCGACTTTAGCTCTGTTCCGCTGGCACCGCCGGACATCAGCTTAAACGTCAAAGTCTGCCCCAGCATGCTGTCGCTGACGTTCATTGTAAATTCGCCGTTAGCATTTTGCCCGGCAGGAATGTTTCCTATATCCTCTTGTTCTGTACCATTATAAAAAATAGCACAGTCAGACAGGTCGGTTGCTTCATTATTTTTAATACCAAAGCTGAACTTGACATCTCCGCCCTTGAGCATTTCCGAAACGCCCGGCGTCACGGTGAAATCCACATTGGCCGCCGCCAGCGCCGGCATACTGAAGCCCGCCAGCAGTGTGGTCAGCACCAGCGTCAGCACCAGAACTGCCGATATATGCTTTTTCAAAACGTTTTTCCTCCTTGTCATAAAACGCATATTATCAATATCATATTAACGTACATTTTAAAGCAACAGGATGGAAAAGTCAAACCGCGCGGCAGCTGGCAAGCAACCGGCATTATTATATATATTTCCATTTCATCCGCCGCCGCAGCGCATGAAAAAAGCCGGAGTTTTTGCATCCGGCTTCCCCCACCTACATCTCCCTTTTTACGGCATATAATATATCGCGTCGTCGGGTATCGCGCCGCCCAGCGAATCAGGGTTGCTCTCGAACATCACCGCGAAATAGTCCGCCAATATCGCTTTGCACTGCTCTCCCGTGATAAAGGAGATGCCGCAGCGCGGTATGGCCGCTTTTGCGATGGGCTCCGCCCCCACAATTCCCTGCGCGACGATGTCCGCAGCCGCCGCGTCCGTATCCATCGTCACATACTCAACTGATGCGCTGTAATCCGCAATCAGCTTATCCATGTCCGCTTTGTTTGCCGCGAACTTATTGGAAACCACCGTCACGCCCATCGGCATACCGGCATCCTCACCGAAGATCTTCTGCCACTCCGTATTAATATCGATCTTCACCTTCACGTCCGGGTTTTTCGCGAGCACGGTGGATACAAACGGTTCGGGCAGCAGCGCCAGCTTTACCTCGCCCGCCGCCATCGCATTCGCCAGATCAGCGTGTGCACCCATGTATTCCACCGTCACACCCTCAAGGCCGTTGGCGGACAGTATCTTGTTTAGTGCGTATTCCGGTGTGGAGCCCTGTCCTGTGGCGTATATCGTCTTGCCTGCAAGGTCTTCAACGCTGCTGACCGTATCGCCGTTTTCGAGGATGTACAGCACGCCCATCGTGTTCACCGATACGATGGAGATGCCGCCCTTCATCTTGTTATACAGCACCGCCGCCAGATTGGACGGTATCGTCGCGACGGACACCTCGCCGCTGATGATCTTGGGTGTGATCTCGTCCGGGCTCGACTGCAGCGCGATGTCGTACGCCGGATTGCCAAACATCTGTATCATACCCATGCCGGTGGGGCCAGCCAGCGTCGCTGCCGCCAGCGGGCTGCTCTCTCCGAAGGTCGCCGCCTGCTCTGGTGTCGCTTCGGGCGCGGCTTCAGCCGATGCTTCCGTCGGTTCAACTGCCGCCATAGCTGTGTCAGCCGGTTTTTCGGTGGCAGCCGGTGCTTCTTTCGTGCCGCAAGCGGTCATCATCGCCAGTACCATCACCAGCGCCAGCGCCAACAACAATAGTCTCTTCATGTCAAATCCCTTTCTGAGCCAAATGGCTCTTAAGAATCCATATTACTCCCGCACATATCGTGCAGGTTTATAACTCTTTTTTGGAGATGGACGTTTTCACCTGGACTTCCGGTAATGCTCCCAGCTTGCCCGTTAGGCTGTTGATCTCGTCCAGTTCCCCTGCCAGTGCAATGGTGATCACCGATACGCCGTGCTCCGGCAGCGGCAGCCCCATGCGTCCCTTAACGATGCCCTTGAAGCCCGCCACAATGGCGTTGAACGGCCCCTGCGCCTGGTCCGGGTTCTCCAGTATCGCGCTGATCACCGCAATTCGTTTCATTTTCCTTTAAACCTCCGTCCTTTTGCAATCAAAAAACCTGCCTCATCAAGGCAGGTCGACATTAACACCATCAGCAAACAGCCAATTATGTATACAACTTGCCTTTCGACTAAGACTCTGTTTGAGTCTGTATCGTCAGATCAGGTCTATTTGGTTGAGCGACAGGGCACAGAACGCATCTTGCACCGCATCACGTGTGAATAATATCACAAAGTTATTGGGATATCAACCTTTTATTCATATTTATTTGCGCAATTCTCTTCAAATATAAACGTTATTTATTGTATTTTCCCAGTCTGATATGTTAATATTTATAAATCGTATTGTAGGTTTTTACAAATCGAGTAAATCCTACAGCGTATATTTATTTGGAGGGTTACTAATGAAGAAAATTATATCATTATTACTGGCTGTACTGATGCTGTCGGTAATGTTTGCTGGCTGCGGCGTTCCAAAAAATGCTGCTGATTTGCTTCCTGCTGATGCAAACTCAGATAAGACAGCCGAAGAAGCAGGCAACGAACCAGACGATGCCCCCGCAAACAACAGTGGAGCAGCATCCGGCGGTACAGCCGCGGAATCCTATGCCGCGTATCTGGAGGCCAAGAACGTGGTTATCACCAAACTCACCGAGGGCCTGTCCAACAGCACCGAGGCCGGTATGGCCGTCCTTTCGTTCATGGGCGTTGCCATGATCGATCTGGCCATTCTGCCTGCCAGCTTCTTTGGCATGAGTGAGGAGTCAGTACAGATGGGTCTTGCCGTGCTGGGTGGGTCCGATGTCAAGTACACCCAAAACGGTAACTCCTATACTATGGAGTATACTTCAACCGACCAGGACGGTAATGTCCAAAGCCTCGTGTTCTCCGGCACATATGATGCCGCGGCAGATGCCCTTGTCTGCACAGGCAGCACCGATGGCGCAGACAATATCTATTCCGAATACCACAAAACATCGTTCGGCTATGTCGGTCAGTACTATTTCATCAACGACGACGGCACCACCTCGGTTTACATGATCGCGGTGGACGGGGAGAATGGTACGGTCGGCATTTCCCTGAATACAGACAAACCGGCAGCGCTCACCGGCAGCGAAGGCCCCGATTTTCCGAAAGCCTGCGCCGAGTGGTACAGCGTCCACGGCACCACCATCACCGGAAAGACATCGGATGGTACGGAGCTAAACTTTGAGTACACGCCCACGGAAACAGAATGATGGGCTAAACATTCGAGCACAATGAAAGCCCTTTCCGCATCTCGGAAGGGCTTTTTTCATTGACAGACTGCGGAATGCCGGGCATTATATTTCCATATATTGTTGGTCAGTGGTGGTGAATGCGTACTTCGGAGGTCATTTCCTTGAAGAGATGTGTTTTCCTCGCACTGGCTTTTATTTTGTCCGGCAGTATAATGGCTGGCTGTGCGCACGACCCAACCGTCCCGGCGCCCGTGCCTGCCGTTATTCCCGTTCCTTCTGTCTCCAACGAATCTTCCAGCCAAGGCATACCATCGGCACAACCCATCAAGAACGTGCTGCCCCGGACCCAAACCGGAAAGTATGTGATTGTTCAGGATTACGCGAACAACGAAACCAGCATGGCGGCTCTGGAGCCGTTTGCGAAGGCGCTGGATGCGGAGCTGTCTGCGCAGGAGGGCGCGAACGAACGCCTCGCTCTGTCCGGCCCGGAGCAGTTCGTGCTGAACGCCGCCGTCCCCTTCGAGCAGGGCGCGCTGATCTGCGGACATACGCTGGCTGACGGTGAAGATTACACCGAACTTTACTATATCGAAAACGGCCGCATCACCTATCGCACCGAATACAGCGAATGCTGGAGCCTCAACTTCACGCTGTTCAAAGACCACACCATCGCCTACGGCACGTCGATCGGTTGGGATAACGGCGTCAACCATGTGACCGCGGAGTTTGCCGACGGGCAGACCGCCAGCCAGAGCTTTACGAATTTACCCTTCATATCAGAAAAAAGAGGCTGGGCGGATGGCATTGTGACCACAGACGGCTACATACTGGTGGCCGACGGCCAGACCTGGGTCAAGGATATCGGGTTTTACAGCCATGACGGAACTCTTTTTGATGACTGGCGCTCCGAGCTTTTCGGCTGGATCGTACTGGGCTCCGACACGCCGTTTGTCTGGGCGGGTCAGCCCAACGAGATATGGACGGTTTACTCATATACACCGATGCGCAGTAACGACAACACCGAAACTATAAAAGAAATCATCGGGTCATACCCGCTTGCCGTCCGCGCGAACGGACAGGAAGTGGTATTATGCTCCTTTTTGCTCAGCGAAAAGCTTGGGGTGGAAGCCGTCTGGAGGAACAACAACAGTTACCGCTGGGCCGTGGAAGTAAGCCATGCCGCCGACATTGATATACAGGGGTTGATGGAAAACGATGAGGTTTTCTGGGTCTCGCTGGACGCAGACGACGGGAGCTGTCCGTCGGACTATAAATCGCTCATCTCCTCAAGCCCGCCGGACAAAGCGGGGAACTATTGCCTGCTGATCCATCATGACGGCGTTGTGCTTAAACATCAGGCTCTGTACTTCGCGCTGTTTGTGTGCATCACGCCAGATGCTGGCTGATAATCGCAGCACGCATCGTCCATGCAAAGCCTGACTTTTTATAAAACCTCAATACATAGCGATACAAAAGCTCGTTCTTTACAAACGCATTTTTTACGATTATAATAGGAAAACGTAGATTTTGCGGCTTCGACGCAGGACACGGCGATTTGCAGCGCGCGGCGCAGCGAGCGGGGAGACGGTGCAAGCCCCGACCACAGCAGCAGATTCGTCATCACCTGCCAGCCTTCCAGCTTAAAGATTGTATCGAGTAAGCCGGAACGCTTCGCGCCCGTTACAGCGCGCAAAAGATATGCCTGTTCATTGGGCGGGCATGCTTTGGGTGGTACCGTGGAAGACGTGCGTCTTTTGCCCCAGGCGGGCAAGGCGCTTTTTTATTTATTCGGCATGCAACGCTTAGGCAAGGAGAGAGAAATGCTGTACAAACAGGTAGACAAGGACCTCAATTTCAGGGACAGAGAGCTCAAAGTTCTGGAGTTCTGGAGAGAGAACCGTATATTCGAAAAGACAACGGAGAAGAACAGCGGCAACAAGCCGTATACGTTTTACGACGGCCCGCCCACGGCCAACGGCAAGCCCCATATCGGCCATATACTGACGCGCTGCATTAAGGACCTTATTCCGCGTTACCGCACGATGCAGGGCTACGATGTGCTGCGTAAAGCCGGTTGGGACACGCACGGCCTGCCGGTGGAGCTGGAGGTCGAAAAGCTGCTGGGTCTGGATGGCAAGGAGCAGATCGAGCAGTACGGCGTGGAGCCGTTCATCGCAGAGTGCAAGAAGAGCGTCTGGAAGTACAAGGGTGAGTGGGAGCGCATGAGCGAGCGCGTCGGCTTCTGGGCGGACATGGAGCACCCGTACATCACCTACGAAAACAACTACATCGAGTCCGTCTGGTGGTCGCTGAAACAGATTCACGAAAAGGGTCTGCTCTACAAGGGCCACAAAGTGGTGCCTTACTGCCCGCGCTGCGGAACAGCGCTGTCGTCCCACGAGGTGGCTCAAGGTTACAAGGACGTCGAAGAAGAATCGGTATTCGTCAAATTCAAGGCGAAGGGCGAGGACAACACATATATACTCGCCTGGACAACCACGCCGTGGACGCTGCCGTCCAACGTCGCGCTGTGCGTACACCCGCGCCAGCAGTACGTGAAGGCGGAAGTAAACGGCGAATACTTCATCATGGCCGCCGCGCTGGTGGAAACGGTGCTGGGCGCGGACGCCAAGATTGTGGAGCAATACACCGGCAAGGAGCTGGAATACAAGGAATATGAGCCGCTGTACGACTTCGGAGCAGCGGATAAAAAAGCCTATTATGTGACGGTGGACGATTACGTCACGCTGACGGACGGCACCGGCATCGTGCACAACGCGCCCGCATTCGGCGAGGACGATGCACGCGTGGGCCGCAACTACGACCTGCCCTTTGTGCAGATGGTCAACGAGCAGGGCCGGTTCAAGGGCGGTACGCCGTGGGACGGTGTGTTCGTGAAGGACGCGGACCCCAAGATCATTGCCGACCTCAAGGAGCGTGAGCTGCTGCTGAACACGCAGAAATACGCGCACAGCTACCCGTTCTGCTGGCGCTGTGATACGCCGTTGCTGTACTACGCCCGAAGCACATGGTTCATCAAGATGACCGCCGTCCGCGATCTGCTGATGAAGAACAACCGCGCCGTGGGCTGGCTGCCGGACAACATCAAGGAAGGCCGCATGGGCAACTTCCTCGAAAACGTGATCGACTGGGGCCTCTCTCGCGAGCGCTACTGGGGCACGCCGCTGCCCGTGTGGACGTGCGGCTGCGGCCATGTACACGTCATCGGCTCCATCGCCGAACTGCAGGAGCTGGGACACAATGTGCCCGCGGACATCGAGCTGCACAAGCCGTTTATCGACGTGGTCACGCTGGACTGCCCCAAGTGCGGCGGCCAGATGAAGCGCGTCTCCGAAGTCATCGACTGCTGGTATGACTCGGGCGCAATGCCGTTCGCACAGTGGCATTACCCCTTTGAGAACAAGGAAGAGTTCGAGCGCCGTTTCCCGGCAGACTTCATCAGCGAAGCTGTGGATCAGACGCGCGGCTGGTTCTATACGCTGCTCGCCATCGGCACAGCGGTGTTTGAGCGCAACCCGTTCGAGAACTGCATCGTGCTGGGCCACGTGCAGGACAAGGACGGCCAGAAGATGAGCAAGCACAAGGGCAACGTGGTAGACCCGTGGGCCGTGCTGGATAAGCAGGGCGCCGACGCGGTGCGCTGGTACTTCTACGTGGGCAGCGCTCCGTGGCTGCCGAGCCGCTTCTACGACGACGCGGTGTCCGAAGCGCAGCGCAAGTTCATGGGTACGCTGTGGAACACGTATGCGTTCTACATACTGTACGCCGATATCGACGACTTCGACCCGACCAAGCACACGCTGTCCCTCAGCAACGTGATGGACAAATGGATACTCTCACGCCTGCATACGCTGGTGCAGAACATTGGCCGCTATCTCGACAACTACCGCATCACCGAACCCGCACGCGAGCTGGATAAGTTCGTGGACGATCTGTCCAACTGGTACGTGCGCCGCTGCCGCAACCGCTTCTGGGCCTCCGGCATGGAGGAAGACAAGGCGGATGCGTTCCTGACGCTGTACACCGTGCTGGAAACGCTATGCCGCGTGGCCGCGCCGTTCATCCCGTTCATGACGGAGACGATCTACCAGAACCTCGTGCGCAGCGTGGACAAAAACGCGCCCATCAGCGTGCACCTCACCAGCTTCCCTGTCGCCGACGAGTCGTTGATCGACAAGGCGTTGGAAGCGGGCATGGACACCGTGCTCAAGGTGGTGGTGCTGGGCCGCAGCGCGCGCAACACCGCCGTCATCAAGAACCGCCAGCCCATTGCCAACATGTACGTGGGCGGCGTGGACGACCCGGGCGACATGTTCACCCAGCTGATCGCGGGCGAGCTGAACATCAAGAAGGTGTCCTTCGGCGCGGACGTCACTCAATACATTGCGTACAACATCAAGCCACAGATGAGGACGCTGGGGCCCAAATACGGCAAGCTCTTAAACGTGATCCGCGAACACCTCTCCGAGGGCGACGGCATCGCTATTGTAAACGCGGTGCGCGGAGGCGGCACGTACAGCTTCGACACCAACGGCACTGAAGTCATCTTGGCCGAGGAAGACCTGCTGATCGAGCCCAAGCAGAAGGAAGGCTATGTGGTGGAAAGCGACGGCGGCGTCAGTGCGATACTCGAAACCACGCTGACCGATGCGCTGATCGAGGAAGGCTTCGTGCGTGAGCTGATCTCCAAGATACAGACGATGCGCAAGGAAGCCGGCTTCGAGGTTATGGATCATATCCGCTTCGCGCTGACTGGCAACGACAAGCTCGCAGGCGTGGTGTCCCGCAACGCCGAGGAGATCGGTTCCGAAGTGCTGGCTGACGAGATCGCCGACACGCTCTCAGGCTACGAGAAGGAATGGGACATCAACGGCGAGAAGGCTGTGATGAGCGTGAAGAAGCTGTAGAAGCAAACGAATAGACACGAGTAAGGCCGGTGCAAAAACTGCACCGGCCTTTGTTTTATAGCATTGCAAGCCTCACCGCCATATTATCAGTCCCCGCCGCAACTGTCACGCAAGCGATTGTTGCGGACATTCTTGGCGGCCATTTACACACGAAAAATTGAACATATATAACCTGATTTGAGGTTAATAAAAGCTGCCTATTTATGTGTTTTCCCACCCTGAAGAGCGTTAAAATGTATATATATACATTCCGTATTCATTGTGCTTGCACACCGAGTTATCCACCATTATCGGTGGATAACTATCTGAAAACAGTGGATAACTCCTCAAATTCCCCTTTTTCATCAGCCTAACGGTTTGCCTCTGGTCGTTGCTGCGTTTGTGGATAACATCTCTTGACAAGCAATTATGTATAAAAAAGGAGCACATACTTGCGCCCCTTTTTGGACTCTGACTTTACGTGATCTTAATATATGACGCATAAACATACGCAGTGGAAGACTTGTACCGAATCTTGTGCCATTCCGTGCCCTTGGACAGTATCTCCACCACATCGCCGCGCGAGAGCTTGCCGAGCACTGATGTGGAGGTGGAAGAGCCGCTGCGCACATTGAGTGTGCTGGCATTCACCTGTCCATACGTGCCGGTCGACATCTTGAGGTATTGCGCCGACATATAGCCGGTCACGCCGCCGTATTTCACCTTATGCCAGTCCTTGCCCTGCTCAAGCACCTGCACCATGTCCCCGCGTGACAGCGTTTTTATAATGGCGCTCTTCAAGTCCGCAGCCTTTCTGAAGTTGAGCTTGGACGCGTTTACCGTTGCGTACTGGGCATTCGTCACCGGATCGGTCGTGGGCGTTTGAGTCCCGTTGACCGTCAGGTAACTGGCGTGCACATATCCTTCAACACCATTATAGATGATCTTGTGCCAATCCTGAGCGGCATCCAGCTGGATGATCTCCACATTGTCGCCCTTTTTCAGCGAGCCCAATATGTCATGCGTGGTGCCCGGCCCTTTTCGGACATTGAGCACGGACGCAGTAATGGTGCCTGTCGTGGGATTGCTCAAATCAACATAATCTGCATAGACATAGGCTGATTTTCCGCTGTACAGTATCTGATGCCACCCGCCCTTGCTGCCTGCCTGTACGATCAGGACGATATCGTTTTTACCGAAGCTGCCCAAAACGTTGTGCCCTGTGCCCGGCCCGCTTCGAATGTTAAGCTCATTCACCGAAACCCTGCCGGTCTGCTTGATCAGCAGCGTCCCATCCGTCGGCGTGGGCGGCGGGCATACCGTGGGCGTCGGCGTGACCGTAGCCGTTGGCGTGGGTGTCGGCGTCACAGTGGGTGTGGGCGTCGGCGTGGCCGTTGCGGTGGGCGTGGGCGTCGGCGTTACCGTTGCTGTCGGCGTGGGTGTGGGCGTTACCGTCGCAGTCGGCGTCGGTGTCGGTGTTACCGTTGTTGTCGGTGTGGGCGTCGGTGTCACTGTCGCGGTCGGCGTGGGTGTCGGCGTGGCGGTCTGTTCATCCAGCTGCACATAATACGCGTAAACATAAGCCGCTCCGCCGCCGTAGCTGATCTTATGCCAGCCTTCCGCCGCGTTGGCCTGCGTCACCGAGATACGCGCGCCGGCAGATACGCTGCCCACAGCGGCATACTGCGTACTGGGCGTACTGCGCACATTCACGGAATTAATGCAGTTAATGACCGTCGCATTGGCCTGAAGCTGCTCGTCAATCTTGACGTAATCCGCACTGATATATGCTTCTACACCGCTAAAATCAATTTTATGCCAGCCGGTCGCCACATCCGCCTGAGTCACCAGTATGCGTGACCCGGCAATAGCCTTGCCAATAGCCGCGTACTTGGTATCCGGCGTGCTGCGGACGTTCACATAGTTGACACAGTTAATGATTGTCGCATTTGATTCGCCCTGAACTGCAGGAGTCTGCAAACCGGGGGGTGATATATTCAGTGTTTCAAACGAAGTGTTCGGATAATAGAACAGCAATATCTGCGCGTATGTCTGTCCGGCCTTCGCCCGCTGCTGGGCGCCCCGCTGGGACAGGCCGATTCCGTGGCCATAACGGCGGTGATACAGGTTCCAGCCGGACGACGTTTCTTCCACCACGAACAGCCTGAGGCTGGTATTTGTAAAGGCTTGATATAACCCGCCCGACTCGTCCAGCTTGTGCATGTCGATCGTGATCGTCACCGTCACCGGCTCTTCAATATAGGTCAGCCCTGTTTGATCCTTTTCTTCCGCCGTCGCTTTACGGCTGGCGCTTACTCGCATCGTCACATCTGCCTTTTGGAAGCAGATGCAATTGGATTTTCCGGTATAGTCCTTCAGACCGTGGTTGCCTTCGTACGTATGTGCCAATATCCTGTCGAAGCCCACGATCTGTATGTCCGACGTCACGTCGGCAATATATCCCTTTGCTTTAACCGCGGGCAGCACCGTCGTCTTCAAATAACGTGTCGCGTTGGCGCTGAGGCTTGAACTCCCGGCCACCATTGACCCGTCCTTCATCACCTTGTATGCGATGTCGCTCTCTGCCGCCATCGTTTTGGGGAATATCAGCACCTCCTGGCTGCTCCAGGTGTTCTGTGTGTCATAAGGGTCCTGCACAATCACATGATACGGCATCAGCGTGGCGCTGGATGACCAGACATGCTGCGGAATATCGGTATAGCCGCCATTGGAAGCCGAATAATATGTCTGTACTAGGTTGCCGTTCGATACAAGAACCTTTCTGGCCGTCTCATCCACAGCCTTAATCGCATTTGTATAGGACGGGTTATAGCCGCGGTAAACCTGGCTGGCTGAGGTGTCCAGCAGGTCATATGTGCCGCTGCCCATATAACGTACCGCGTATGTGCGCGCGGCCACCGCCTGCGCTTTAAGCGCCTCAAGAGGCCAGGAATTGCTCATCTCGTGGGGCACCACGCCGTACAGATAATATTCCAGATAAATATGATTGACCACCAGCAGCGAGCTACCGCTGATGCGAAATTCTATATTGCCGCGGTATTTATTCGTTCCGTATGTGGTCGTTTTGATGCTGGCATAATTATAATCGGATGAGGGGGTCCGTTCCACCACCTTCACACTGTTGCCGGAGCACACCAAACTGCCGCTCTTATAGAGCTTTACCACACCGTTTTCGATCTTGGCGGTATAATCTCCGGAAGACAGATTCTTGGAGCTGTCCGCCTCAATGCCGTAATTGCCGCTGAGCGAAAAACTCAGCGACGACGTTGAACCGACCGAAAGCTTGACGCGTACGATTGATTTGTCGGATGCGGAGCTGTCGCTTAAGTGCATGCCCAGTATTCCAACCAGCATAGCGGCAACGGAGAGCACCACCAGTATGCGGCGCAGCATCCTTGTTATATATGTATTCAAGCCAAAGTCACCTCAATGGTTATATCGGTATTGAGGTGCTTAATTCTTAACATTAAATTTGAATGATTATAAAATTCAGACCGACCAGCTGTTATTATCATCCAGATAACAGCTTTTATTTCCGTTTTGTCACCTACAATGTGTTTCAAAGCATGTGATAAAGATTATATATATAATGAAATTGCAGCAGCCGCAACCATAACACAGCCTCCTTAATCGGTCTTTGATCCCCAGCCACTTAAGCTGGGGATTTTTTTGCAAGTTAATTTATATCATTTGGCTCTACTGCATTATATTTGCTAATTTATAGAATTTTATAGCATATTTGTGGTAAATTCTGTGCAATAAATTTGACAATTCCTAAAGTCTGTTATATATTCGGATACTATGTGGCAAAATTATTACGAGATGTTACGACTTTATGCGTCCGCATCTTGTGTCTGCTGCTGTCAACGGTATCAGCACCGCGCCTGCCTGCAGGCGCTTGCATATTATTTTTTACCAGCAGAAAGGGAAACGTTTGAAAAACAGAATAACCAAGATATTGGCTGTTATCGGGATACTCGTGATTGTATTTTGTACGGCAGCCGGGTCCGCGAACAACACGGTCAGTACTGCGGCCGTGCAAAGCGGTATCGCGTATTCGGAGACGTCCTTGAAACTGACCAGCCCTGCCCGTTCGCTGCTTACCGCACACGCCAAAGGGGCGCCGCGCCCCGACTGGCTGCCTGGAGCTTTCTCTGCCGGAAAGGCAGCTGCACCGCCGGCATCCTCACAGGCTGAGGCTGAGACTGCCGCGGCCGCACGCAAGCCGGAAAGCTTCAGCAAGCTGCTGACCGAACTGTATGACCCCGCCTATGCCTACAGCGACGAAGAAAAGGCATACGTCGCCCGCGTGGTGTACGCCGAAGCCCGCGGAGAAATATTCGACGGTAAGGTGGCCGTGGCTGCCGTGGTACTCAACCGCTTTGAAAGCGGCCGGTTCGGCAAGACGGTTAAAAAAGTGGTGTTCGCACGCAACCAGTTTGCTGTCTCAAAGAAGTATTCTGCCGAATGCATGGCGGCGGTGGAGGCCGCCATTGAGCAAAGCGACGCCTATCCGGACGACATGTACTACTTCCGGGTGTCCAAGAGCAAGAAATGGCGCAACTTTGACTACTACACCCGCATCGGCAATCACAGCTTTTACTGCGCATAACAGAGCAACGGCAACACAAGAGGAGCATTTGATGCTCCTCTTGTCATATTAAGCTCCGGCCAATGGCCAGCGTCCTGTACCCGCTTGTTCTAGCCCTCCGTGATGCGCCCCACGATCACCGTCATATCGTCCCGCGGAGCGCTGCAGCCATACGCCTTTTGCATAATCGCGTCCGCCGCTTCCTGCGCGTCGTGCTGCGGGATATCAGCAAACCACTGTGCTGCGCTGTCCCCCACCGACTCGGATACGCCGTCGCTCATCATCACAATCAGGTCGCCCACTTCCAGCGTCCGACGTATGCTGACAGGCCGCACCTCATCCAGTATGCCGATAGGCAGCGAACCGGGTCTGACTGCCGATACACCGTCCCGGCTGAGTATATACGAAGGCTCCGCACCGATCTTGGTGAACGTCGCATCCCCTGTCTTCAGGTTCAGCAGGCAAAGGTCCACCGTCGTAAACATATCCTCGTCACTTTTCAATATCAGCAGCCGGTTGATGGTATCGAATATGATCGCATCGTCGAACCCCGCCTGATAGAAGTTCTCAATCAGCGATACCGCCGCCACACTCTCGCGGCGCGCGTTTTCACCGCTGCCCATGCCGTCGCATATCATCAGCAGATACCGCCCGTCCTTGAGCGCCGCAAACACTTGGCTGTCGCCCGAAACCTTTTCCTTGGCCCGGGCTGCCGTGCCCGTCTCCACGCCGAACTTACGCGCCTGTTCAAACCGCAGCGTGCAGTAAGCGCTGCCGCCGCATGCGGATTGTGCCGTCCGCTGCATCCTGACGCCGCACACGCCGGACAGCGCATGCTCGATACTGTGGCTGCAGTCGGAATCGCCGCCGCAGTTCTTCACCTTCAATCCGACAGCGACCTGCCCGCCCACGTTCTCTGCGCATACCTCGCGAGCCCTTATGTTCTCGGCGTCCAGCGCGGCTGCGATGCGCTCCTCCATGTGCTCAAGGAATTTGAAGCCGGTGTCCATCTCCTTGCCAATATCCGCCACCACCTTGGCCACACCTTTAAGCTGCCGCCCGGTGATCACGCGGGACTCCTCTATTTTCCGGCGCCACTTGAGGCTCAGCAGATACGCGCTGAACACGTTCTCCGCCGCCGTGAGTATGCCCTTCACGTTATAGCATTTCTTGATGAAAGCCGGATCCATACAGCTCTCATCGATATGACCTGTTTTCTCGTACGTTGCCAACAGGCGGTTCAGCACCCCGTATGTGCTCAGGAAATCCTTGTCCCAGCAGCTCTTTTTGAACACGCAGTCCTTGCAGGTGCTCTCAGCCACCAGCGACAGCACGCTGGAAATATCGCCGCCCGCCAGTTTTTCCTCTGCGTCCCGCGCGAACATATCACCCGTCTGCAAAAACACCTGAGATACTTCCTTCAGCCGTCCCACCGTCAGCTCCTTGAAGCGGTGCGCGTGCATGTTGTTTTCAAACTCACGCCGTGTTTTGGCGTCGATGAACCGCCCCACGGCTTCATACACCTTTTTGGGCATAACGCAGAACACCAGCGTTGCGGCCGCCGCTTCTATCAGCAGCAGATGCCACACCGGCATCTCCGCCAGCGCGATTGCCATCATCAGTACCGTCAGCATAAAGCCCATTGCCGTTCCCGGTTTTTTAAGCCGCCGCAGCGTGCCCGCCACCAGCCCGGCGACGCCCAGCATCGCGACCATTGAGGCGTCCGCCAGCACACCCAGGCATAACGCCACGCCTGCTGTCAGCCCCACGCCGGCTCCCAGTGCCGGCCCGCCCGAATACGCCACGAACATCACCAGCAGCATCGCAATCACGTCAGCCACGTAGACGCCTTTTACGTTGAGCGGCCCGAACAGGCATATCATCGCCAGCGCACCCAGCGCGAGGCATATCGTCTCCTCGGTGGAAAACATCGTGCGTTTGCGCCCGCCCTGGAATATCTGCAGCAGTGTCCCGATCACGTAAATCATCACCAACGCAATCAAGCATTCCAGCACCGCCGTCATCAGCATCTGCAGGTTTTCTGTTTTGAACACCATGGCACCCACCGCATAAGCACTGGCCGTTGCCATGACAGCCACCCACCGAAGGCTTTTGCCCACCGCCATCAATGCGCCGCACGTCAGCAGCGCCACGGTCAATATATACAACGTGTCGCCCGGCACCAGCAGTGCGCCCATGCACACGCCCGCCGTCGCGGCCAATACCTCATACCGGCTGCGCACATAGCACGCGGCAATAAACGCGGGACCAAACGGCGACACGGCTGTCAGCAGCCGGATGCGAGCCAGCAGAAAAGCTACCGCAACATAAATAATAAGGAAAGCTATTCGTCTGAGCATTTCAGTGTGGTAGGATGGAGCAGGCTTTGCGTCCTGGCCGGGCGCCTGAATCACTGCGGATGGCATCGATATGATCACTCCCGTCGCTGTATGGTAACCCCTATTATAGGAGGAGGCGGAACATAAACATTGTCGTTCCGCGCTGTCCCGGTACAGATAATTTGCCGATACCGCCCAATTTTTTTTGCTTTGTGTGTATAATTTTTGACGTTTTTGCGTATAGTAATAAGTTAAAGAAAACAGCAGAAGGATATCGGTGTATCTGAAGCTCAAAGAAGTGGTATACGGGTTTGAGCGCATCTTTGATGCGGCGGACAGCTATTTTAACATCGGCGACTATCAAGCTTATACCGAAGAGGATATGCGCGCTCTGATCTCAGCCGAAATATATGCAAAGAGCGACTTTCTCTTAATGCCCCGGCTCAACCGACATGATATCGCAATCGCCTTTCTGCAAAAATGGAATCACCGAAGCTTGCTAAGACAACAAACAGCGCTGACTGAGCCTGAGTTCTTTCATCTGTTCCACTGGTATCTGGAAGACCATCGGCTGACCGCACAATGGAAGGATTTCGAAACTTCCGCGCTCTTGGCCTTCGCTGAGGATTGGTGCCGGAATAACGCGATTGCTTTCACGCTCAAATAATGCCGTATTCTGCAGACGGCGGCGCCAAGCCCGTATCCATTTAAAAGTGTTTGCTTCTTCATGTTTTGCTGATATAATGTTAAATAATTATCAGCCTTTATGGGGACAAGTTTTGATTTATTAACAGGAGGATTTTGTTTCATGCAGTGTTCCAGAGAAGTGGACGAAATGATCTATGTGGCAAAAGGCCCGAAGCACGGCCCCGCGCCCATTCCCGAAGAAGGCCTATGGGTCAAGGCCAAGCAGATCACCGATATTTCCGGCCTGACACACGGCGTGGGCTGGTGCGCCCCGCAGCAGGGTGCGTGCAAGCTGACGCTCAACGTGAAGGAAGGCATCATTGAAGAAGCGCTGGTCGAAACCATCGGCTGCAGCGGCATGACGCACAGCGCCGCGATGGCTGCCGAAGTGCTCTCCGGCAAGACGATACTTGAAGCGCTCAACACCGACCTCGTGTGCGACGCGATCAATACCGCCATGCGCGAGCTGTTCCTGCAGATCGTGTACGGCCGCACACAGACGGCGTTTTCCGAATGCGGCCTGCCCATCGGCGCAGGGCTCGAAGACCTCGGCAAGGGCCTCCGCTCGCAGGTGGGCACGATGTACAGCACGCAGGCCAAGGGCGTCCGTTACCTCGAGATGGCCGAAGGCTATGTGACCGAGCTGGCGCTCTCCGATACGGATGAAGTCATCGGCTACAAGTTCGTGCACCTCGGCAAGATGATGGAAGCCATCCGCAAGGGCACCGACCCGGCGGCGGCGCTTGCCAAAAACACCAATACATACGGACAGTTCGAAGGCGCGGCGAAGTACATCGACCCGCGTGTGAAATAGGAGGTCAAATCAATGGTGACATTCGAAGGTTACAACAGACGCATCGCGGGCATTGAAGCCTGCATGAAGGAATACGGCTTCGAGAGCCTGGAGCAGGTCGAAGAATTCTGCAAAGAAAAGGGTCTCGATGTGGCGGGTATCGTCAAGGGCGTGCAGCCCATCGCGTTCGACAACGCAGTGTGGGCCTACACGCTGGGCGCGGCCATCGCGCTGAAGAAGGGCTGCAAGGTCGCGGCGGACGCGGCGGAAGCCATCGGCATCGGCCTGCAGGCATTCTGCATCCCGGGCAGCGTGGCGGCACAGCGCGAAGTGGGCATCGGCCACGGCAACCTGGCGGCGATGCTGCTGCGTGAAGAGACGCAGTGCTTCTGCTTCCTCGCCGGCCATGAGTCTTTCGCGGCGGCGGAAGGGGCCATCGGCATCGCGAAAACGGCGAACAAGGTTCGCAAGTCTCCCTTGCGCGTTATTCTCAACGGCCTCGGCAAAGACGCGGCCTACATCATCTCGCGCATCAACGGCTTCACCAACGTGGAGACGGAATACGACTACGCCTCCGGCGAGCTCAAGATCGTCTGGGAGAAGGCGTTCTCCACCGGCACACGCGCATCGGTCAAGTGCTACGGCTCGGACGACGTGTCCGAAGGCGTGGCCATCATGCGGCATGAGGGCGTGGACGTGTCCATCACCGGCAACTCCACCAACCCCACCCGTTTCCAGCACCCCGTGGCGGGCACCTACAAGAAATGGGCCATCGAGAACGGCAAGAAATATTTCTCCGTGGCTTCGGGCGGCGGCACAGGCCGTACGCTGCATCCGGATAACATGGCAGCGGGCCCCGCTTCCTACGGTATGACGGACACGATGGGCCGCATGCACGGCGACGCGCAGTTCGCGGGTTCTTCCTCCGTTCCGGCGCACGTGGAAATGATGGGTCTCATCGGCATGGGCAACAACCCGATGGTCGGCGCTTCCGTGGCGGTGGCCGTGGCGGTCGAACAGGCTCTGTCGTAAATCCCCATACATACTCAAACGCGAATGGGCGGCCAATGGCCGCCCATTTTAAGTTGCTGATGAAGGTTTAAGATCATAGAGGCTCTGCCTCTACATCACCGCACAAGGGGCTTACCCTTGTGAATTCCATCAGGAAAAAGCCTTCGCGAAGGCTTTTTCTATGTCTTTTGCTTCTTTTCTTCAAGAAAAGAAGCGGGTGCGTGAGGGCAGCGCCCTCGCGAAAACGGGGTTCTTTGACAGTCTAGAATGGACTGCAGATAACCCTTTGTGTCAGGGCTTATCGGTCGGGACGTTGAGTCTGTCCGCCGCTCCGAACAGAACGGACAGCCGGTCCCGAAAAAACAGCAGCAGACCGCCCGCCAGCATAAATATCGCGATAAACTGCGACGTGGACAGCAGACCGACGGCGCCGCGCGCGTCCGTACGGTAAAACTCGATGATAAAGCGCCCGACGCTGTACAGCATAAGGTAAAGACCGGCCACTTTGCCGGTGTTCCTCGCTTTGCGTGCGTAGAGTATCAATACCAGAGCGATGAGAAAGTCGCCCGCGCTGGAGAAGAGCTGCGTGGGAAACAACGGTATGCCGTTGGGCGCGATGTCCGAATGCTGAAAAATGACGCCGATGGGCAAGCTCGTCTCACACCCGTAGCAGCAACCCGCCAGAAAACAGCCGATGCGGCCAAACCCTTGAGCCACGGCCACCGACGGTATGATCAGATCAAAGTACTGCATGAAGCTGACTTTTTTCTTGCGGCAATACAGATAAGCGCCCAATATGCCCGCTACGATGCCGCCGTATACCACAAACCCGCTGCTCGACAATATAGACAGGGGATTTCTCAGAAATGCCGGAAGCTCCACGATACAGTACAGCAGCTTCGCGCCGACAAAACCTGCCACCACTGCGATGAGCCCTATGCTCATCACGATGTCAGCGCTCATCTCCCTCGTCTTTGCGCGCCGGATGCCGATAATCATGGCACAAATAACGCCAACGGCGATCATCAGCCCGTATCCGTGTATGGTAACCGGTCCAACCGTTAAAATGTCATTATACATATGTCTCCTGACCGTTTTTCTGTCAAGTATACACCTTGGGATACAACAACTTCAACAATTTCAATTGAAAGCTGTAAAGGCAAATTATGATGACAGCTTTGCACCGCTGCCGCCGCGTGATACAATCAATCATATCCCTATGGACATGACAGCCCACACAACCCACTCACCGAGCCTGCGTTATACTTTGCATAATCAAGGAGATCTTCGAATGAAAACATTGCTGAAAAACGGAATGATATACGACGGTACCGGCACCACCGCCCGACTGGGGTCAGTGATGCTGGACGGTGAAACGATATCCGGCGTGCTGGATGGTGATGCGCCTGCCTCCTTTGATGGCGAGGTGATCGACTGTGCGGGCAAAGCCATCGCGCCGGGCTTTATCGACGCGCACTCGCACAACGACTGGTTCGCGGCCAAGCAAGACCCTGTACCTTATTTTCTGCCGTTCGCGGAGCAAGGCATCACCACGCAGGTGTCGGGCAACTGCGGCTTTTCGCCTTTCGGCTTTGAAGCAGGCACACCATATTACCATCTGCTGGGCAGCGGCCTGTTCGAGATGGGCGAAACCTTCGGGGATTATTCCACGTTTGAGGGCTGGCGTACCGCTGCGGAGCAGACGACACCGCTCAACCTCGTGCCGCTGCAGGGTCATGGCTCCATCCGCATCGGCATCTCGGGCTACGATAACCGTCCGCTGACCGCGGATGAATTGCGTCGGCGCAATGCCAAGCTGGAAGAGGCCTTTGATCAGGGCGTGTTTGGGCTGTCCTATGGCCTGATGTACGAGCCTGACCGGTACGCAACTTGGGACGAACTCGACGAAGCCGCCCGCATCACGGCGCGCCGCGGCGGCATCATAACGGTACACTCCCGCGCCCAGTCCGCCGCCTCCACGTCGTATCAGCCGCCCATCGGCGGCGAGGCCCACAATTTGCGGGCACTCAAGGAAATGATCGAGCTGACGCGCCGCACCGGTGTGCGCATGCACTATTCCCATCATATATTTGTGGGTAAATCAACATGGCGCACGGTGGACGAGAGCCTCATGCTGATCGATAAGGCGCGCGCGGAAAGGCTGGACTTCAGCTACGACATGTACGCGATGACGTTCGGCGTCTCCGTCATCACGGTGATACTGCCCAGCTGGTATCTCTCACTGCCGCCGGAAAAACAAAAAAGCCCCATGGTGCATGCACGGCTCGCGCTGGAGATCGGTGTCACCAAGCGCGTGCTGGGCTTCGACTTCGAGGATATACAGATCGCGTGGGCGGGCGAGGGCAATGAAGCACTGTGTGGTAAGCGCGTCACGGAGATCGCGGCGATGTGGAAGGTCAGCCCCTTGACTGCGTATTTGCGCATCGTGGAACTCAGCGGCGGTAAAGGCCGCGTCAACATGTACCGCTATTACAACGACGATATTATCCAAAAGCTGATGCGCCACGAGCCGTCGTTGTTCATGACGGACGCATGGATGGAGGCGTGCGGCATACAGAACGCTGCGGCTTACGGCTGCTTCCCCAAATTCCTGCAGATCGCGCGCGACACGCAAGCAATTCCGACGGAAGCGGCGGTGCGCAAGATGACCGGCGCAGTGGCCGACCGCTTTGGCATACCGAACCGCGGCTATCTGAAGCCCGGCTTTGCGGCGGATATCACGGTGTTTGATCCGGCGGTTATCACAGCCCAGGGCGACGATTGTGCGCGTCCGGCGGGCATAGAAGCGGTATTCGTGAACGGTGTGCAGGTGGTGAAGTCCGGCGCGGTGGATGCTGAAGTGTTGAAAGGTGCGGGGCACATCATTGCATGGCCGAATATCCGCAGTTGAAAAAGGGCAGTCCCAACGGAACACCCTTTAAATACATTTTTGAGTGGTAAAAGGACTAAAAAGCGGTGGTTACAAGCTTCTCAATCGCTTCGATCGCTTCCTTTTCGTCCTTGCCGTTGGCAAACACGTAGATCTTTTCTCCCTGCTTCACGCCGAGAGACAGTACGCCCATGATGGACTTGGCGTTGATCTTCTTGTTGCCCTTCTCCACGAACACCTGCGACGCGAAGCCGCCGGCAACCTGAACGAACATCGCCGCCTTGGATGCCCGAAGGCCGTCAGCATTCGTGATGGTCAGCTCTTTCGCCTGCATGGTTCTACCCCCTTGTGGTTTTAAGGTGCTCGGCTATGCTATTCAGCTTTCTCAGCTTATGGTTGATGCCCGATTTGGAACCGGCGCCAAGCACCTCGGCCAGTTCTTCAAGCGTTGCGTCAGGGTTGTCAAGCCGCGCCTCGGCCACTTCGCGCAAGCCCGGCGCCAGTTTATCCAGCCCCATGTGGGCACGGATGTATTCAATACTCTCCTGTTGTCTTAATGAAGCGTTGACTGTCTTTGTCAGGTTGCCGGTCTCGCAGTTGACTTTCCTGTTGACGCTGTTGCGGACGCTTTTCATCACACGGATGTTTTCAATGTTGAGTATCGATGCGTGCGCGCCGATCATCGTCAGCAGCGTCACAATCGCGTCGCCTTCCTTCAAATAGACCACAAAGTTCTTGCCGCGCGGTATCATTCGCGCCGCAATCCCCAGTTCATTAATAATATTCAACAGCCCTTCGGCAAATTCCTTTTGACCGCATACAAATTCCATATGATAGCGCTTCTCGGGGTTGGTGACGGACCCGCCTCCGAGGAATGCCCCGCGCACAAACGCCACCCTGCAGCACCGGTTGGTAAGGAACGACATGTCCGTGCCCAGCCCCAGACCCTCGTCGCCCATCAGCCGCGTGTCCACCGCCACCATCCGCGCGACCGACTTGTCGATCGTCAGCGAGTAGATGTGGTTGTGCTTGAGCTGGTTGGAGTGCATCTGCGTCGCCGCGTTCACGCCATACAGCCGCTTGATCAGCGCAAACGCCCGGCGCGCCACCGCGGCGTTCTCTGTGTCCAGCCGCAGCGTGAAAGCCCCGCCCGATATACTGATGGAACCGGCGGTATGCAGCATTGCGGCCAGCTCGGCCAGCTCGCAGCACTCGCTGTCCGGCATAACGCGGCACACCTCCGCTTTCGCGTTCGCAGAAAACGACATGGCCTTATCCCCTAGTGCCTGTACATGAGGTCCCGGTGATCAATGGTCACGCGGTGCCCCTGAGCCAGGAATATACGATGCAGTTCCTCAGCGATCACGACGCTGCGGTGTATGCCGCCTGTGCAGCCGATGGCGATCACCAGCGTCTTTTTATCCTGTTCCAGATAATACGGCGCGACATAGTTGACCAGCTCATTGATCTTGTCGAGAAATATGTGCGCCCTCGGGAACGACAGCACATAATCCTTCACGCTCTGCTCACGCCCCGTCCGTTCGCGCAGCGCCTCCTCGTAAAAAGGGTTGGGCAGAAACCGCATGTCAAACACCATGTCCGCGTCGATGGGGATGCCCCGCTTGTAGCCAAACGTGGTGACGGCAATCAGTATGCCCTTATCGCTCTCCTCGTTGAACAGCCTGTCCATCGATTCACCCAGCTTCTTTAAGCTGTAGGTGGACGTATCCATCACGTTGTTCGCGAGGTCCTTGATGCGCTTGAGCCGCTCGCGCTCACGCGATATACCGCTGATGATGTTGCCGTCGGGAGACAGCGGATGCCGCCGCCGCGTTTCTTTGAACCGGCGCACCAGCGCTTCGTCGTCCGCATCCAGATATAATATCGACAGCTCGATGTCGTTCATCTCCTTGAGGCACAAGATGGCAGCAAACACGTCCTCGAACATGTCGCCCATCCGCATGTCCACCACCGTCGCGGCTTTGCTGATGGCGTCGTTCTCGAAGCATATCTTCGCGAACTCCGGAATCAGCTTGGGCGGCAGGTTGTCCACGCAAAAATAGCCCATGTCTTCAAAGCGCCTCAGCGCCTGAGACCGGCCCGCGCCGGACAATCCGGTGATGATCACAAACTTCATGTCAGTCCTCCGTTACATTGACGATGTTATGCGGACTCAGGCCCGCTTTTTCGGCCAGCGCCAGCGCATTCTGCGCCTGTCCCACTTGCTCGGGATGGTGTGCATCGCTGGAAATTACAAACCGCGCGCCCGCCGCCGCCGCTTCGGCGACCTCCCCGGGGCTAAGGTCGTGATGCTTGTTATTGATCTCGAACAGCACCCCGTAGTCCGCGCAGGCCTTTGCCAGCGTTTTTAAGTTCACCGGCACCCCGTAACCCGGGTGCGAGATGATATTGATGCGGTACCGCCGCATCGCTTCAATATACGCTTTGGTGATCGCGTCCGCCCGACCGGCAAAACCCGGAGTGGCAAACGTCCACATCGTCCTAAAATCCCGGCACCACGCGGCTTTGTGAAAGCCCATGATTACCGTATCAAAAACGCCTTCCGGCAGGTCTGCGCTGCCGTCAAGGCTGGTCAGGTTCAGCTCGATGCCCGCGCGCACCTCAATGCGGCCGGCATATTTCTCCTTGGCTTTATCGATACATGACAGATAATACCCAACACGCCGCCGTCTGATACCATAAAGCGGATGTGCAACGGAGTGGTCGGATATGCCGATAGTGGCAAGCCCCCGGCTGATCGCCGCCTCCACGTTGTCGTCCACGCTGCCTGTGCCGTGGCTGTGCACCGTGTGCGTGTGAAAATCCGCCGTGAGCCTCATCTCTCCCCCGCTATTCTCACTTCCGGCTCCAGCCAGACGCCGCTCGCCTGAAACACGCGCGCCTGTACCTCTTCGATCAGTGCAATCAGCTCCTCAGGCGTCGCGCCGCCGCGGTTGATCACGAAACCGGCATGCTTCTCAGACACCTCCGCGCCGCCGATACGCAAACCCTTTAGCCCCGTCTGCTCGATCAGTGTGCCCGCATAATAGCCCTCGGGCCTCCGGAACGTGCTGCCCGCGCTGGGATACTCCAGCGGCTGTTTATCGCGCCGACGCGCGTTCAGTTCTTCCAGCTTGGCAAGGCTCTCCTGCTCGTCGCAGGTAAACAGCTTCAGACGCACGCCTGTCACCACCAGCGGCACCGCCGCCAGCACGCTGTGACGGTAACCGAAATCCATCTCATTCTGGCGCAGCACCAGATCACCCGCCGCCGACGTGAGAGATACCTCTTCCACGAAATCGCCGATCTCGCCGCCGTACGCGCCCGCGTTCATGTACACCGCACCGCCGATCGTACCGGGAATGCCGCCCAAAAACTCAGCGCCGCCCAGACAATGCGCCGCGGCCTGCCGCACCAGCGTGGAAAGCTGCGTTCCGCTCTTGGCCATCACGCAGCCACCGTCAACTGTCAATCCGGAGAAATTGTCCGCCAGCTTCATCACGATGCCGCGCAGCCCTTTGCTGGTCACAAGAAGGTTGGTGCCCCGGCCCATCACAAATAGCGGACATTCCAGATACTTGGCTGTTTTGAGCACCTTGCGCACTTCTTCCACCGTTTTGGGCAGCGCCATCACGTCTGCCGGACCGCCCACCTTGAATGACGTGTGCGCCGACATCGGTTCATCCCGCCGGACGTCCTCTATCGTATCCGATAAAATGTCAAATGATTCTCTCATATGCCCTCTCCCCAATTGCCTCTCCCCGATTGAAGTGTACACCACCTTGACTGAAAGCACAATGCTTTCCAGCTTGGAGGCAAGCCTTCGTCTGCCTCCGGTTTCCTGTCCTTGTACGCTTTGCCGCGTAAATGTCTGCGGCATTTCTCTGGCGGAATTCTCATGGGACGTGTCCCTCGCGTCCCCTAGAGGGGTATGAGCAGGAATTTGAGCGCAGCGCCCTCAAGGTATGCGTTATCCCCCGTCCGCCTCCGATTCAAAATAGTCCACCACCGCCTGCGCCGACCGTATATCCATACCCGGCACGCCTGCGATCTCCTCCACACTGGCTGCACGGATATCCCCCACCGTCTCGAAGTGCTTCAGCAGCGCCTTCGCGCGGCTCTGCCCCACGTAAGGTATCTTCAGCAGCGCCGAGTCCTCCACCTTATTAAGACGCAGGTTTCGATGGTAGGTGATCGCGAACCGGTGCGCCTCGTCGCGGATGCGCGTCAGCAGCTTTAAAGCCGGGCTGCTTTTGTCCAGTATGATGGGGTCGCTCTGGCCCACCACAAACACCTCTTCCTCGCGCTTGGCGAGGCTGATCAGCGGCAGATCCTCCAGCCCCAGCGAGGCCAGCGCGTCATATGCCGAATGCAGCTGCCCCTTGCCGCCGTCCACCACGATCAGCGTGGGGAACTCGTCGAAGCCTTCCGCCCCCTGCAGCGCGCGCTTCAGGCGACGGGTCAATACCTCGTTCATCGACGCGAAATCATCCGCGCCCTCCACCGTCTTGATCTTAAAACGCCGGTACGACTTCTTCTCCGGCTTGCCGCCGCGGAACACAACCATGGACGCCACCGAATCCGTCCCCTGCGTGTTGGATATATCGTAGCATTCCATGCGGTCCACATCCGTATCCAAGCCCAGCGCCGCTTTGAGCGCCGCGAGCGCGCCCGTCGTTTGGTTAAATTCGTGCTGAATGCGCGCGAGACGCCGGGTGAGCGCCTCCTTCGCATTGTTCACCGCCATGTCCACCAGCCGTCGGTTGTCACCCTTCTCCGGTACGTGGACGACCACTCTGGAGCCGCGCAGCTGCGTCAGCCACTGCTCGATCAGTTCCTTTTCCTCCGGCTCCGCAGACACGTATATCTGCTTGGCGACACCGGTGACGCTGGAGTAATACTGCTTCAATGTCTGGGACAGAACGGCTTCCGCAGATTCATCCTCACATTTGATGAAAAAGCGCTCGGTGTGGTTCAGCTCGCCGCGGCGCACGAACATGCCCTGCACCACCGCTTCATCATCCTGCATCCACACGGCAAACACGTCCTTGTCGTTGAGGTCCGGAAACGCGGCTTTCTGCTTTTCAAAAAGCCGTTCCAGCGCACGGATGCGGTCGCGTATCATCGCAGCCTTCTCATACTCCATGTTCTCCGAGGCGGCCTTCATATCCTCCTCGAACTGGCGGCGCAACCCCTTGTACCGGCCGGACAGGAAGTCCGCCACCTCGTCCAGCATGCGTTTATACTCGTATTCGCTGACCTTGCCCGCGCACGGCGCGAGGCATCGCCCCATCTCATAGTTGATGCACGGACGGTGCTTTTTGCCGTCCGGCAGGTCCATGCGGCAGGTGCGCACCGGAAACATCTTGCTCACCGTGTCCATCACGTCATGCAGCACGTGCGCCGCGATGTATGGCCCGTAATACTTCGCCCCGTCATTCTCCACTTTACGCGTCACGCATATGCGCGGAAACGTCTCGTTGAAATCGATTCGGATATACGGGTAATGCTTGTCGTCGCGCAGCAGTATGTTGTAGTACGGGCTGTAGCGCTTGATCATGTTGCACTCAAGCATCAGCGCCTCGATCTCCGTACCCACCAGTATGTAATCGAAATCGACGATCTCCCGCACCAGCGCCTGCGTCTTGGCATCCTTGCGCGTGTTCTGGAAATAGCTGCTGACGCGGTTTTTCAGCGCCACCGCCTTGCCGACGTATATCACCTTGCCGTCCGCGTTCTTCATCAGATATACGCCCGGCGTTTTGGGGAGAGTTTTCAGCTTATCGCGTATCGCGTCCATGTCAGTACCCGAGATCGATCGCTTTGGCCAGCACCTTCGCCGCCGCGGGTGCCGCATTGCCGCCGCCCGAACCGGCCTTCTCCAGTATCACGGCGATACAGAGCGGATGCTCATCGTCGTCCACAAAACCCACGAACCACGCGTGCTCCGCGTTGCCCTCTTCCGCCGCAATCTCCGCAGTGCCCGTTTTGCCGCCCACGGTGTAGTGCTCAAGCGCGGCCTTTTTACCCGTGCCCTTTTTGACCGCGTTGATCATAAATTCCTGCAATTCCTGTGCCGTATCCGTGCCGATGGGCGTGGCTGCGGCTTTGGGCGTCACGCTGTATGTCGTCTTTAAGCTGTTGCTCACAGAATAGAGCAGCTTGGGCTGCATCATCACGCCGTCGTTGGCGATCGCTCCGGCGATCATGCACGCATGCAGCGGCGTGATCAGGTCATGATACTGGCCGATGGAGGACCACGACTGGTTGGTCTTGTCGTCGGTGGATTCAAATACGCTCTTGCCCATCACCACATCGTCATACAGCATGTCGTTGTTGAACAAAAACTTGTTTGCCTCTGCCGCCAGTTTCTGAACGCCCAGCTCCTGCGCCGCTTCCGCGAAGTAAACGTTGCAAGAATGCTGGATGGCTTCCTTCAAATCCTCCTTGCCGTGTTCGCCTGTGCACTTGATCGTCTTGCCGCCGATCTCCGTGCTGCCCTCGCAAGTGGTCATAAAACCGTCCAGACCGTTATCGATCAGCGCCGCCGCTGTCACCAGCTTGAACGTGCTGCCGGGCGGATACAGGCCGGAAAATGCGCGGTTCACCAGTTCGCTCTCGCCGCCGCCCTCCAAAAATTTCTCCATGTCCGTCGGGTCGAACGTGGGCGACGACACCGAGGTCAGTATCTCGCCCGTCTTGTAATTCATCACCACGATCGCGCCGCGGTTCTTGCCCATCACATCCAGCGCGCGTTCGGAGAGCCGGGCGTCTATCGTGAGCGTGACGTCGCTGCCCCGGCGTTCGTCACCGGATACGAGGTCCACAATACGCGTGATCGTGTCCTTGTCAAAGCCGAACAGGTACTTGGCAAACATCGTCTGCGCGCCGTACGTCATGCCGTAGCTGTCTCCCACGATGTGCGCCACGGAGGCGCGCATATCATCGTCCTCCAGATAATTGCGGTTACCCTCGCCGTCAATCGTCAGCAGTATGCGCCCCGTGCGGTCTTTGAGGTCCCCTGCTTTCACGGTCGTTTCCATGTTCTGTATGCGCGGGTTGTACGGCGTCACGAACCAGCGCTCACCGTACATGAACACCGCATATCCCAGATATATGACCAGACCGGCGAACATGACTGTGAAGACCACGAGCAACGCCCGTATGTTACGCCGGAGCACGTTTTTCTTCATCATACCACTTCGCCTCCCGCCTTGCGGATGTCGCGTTCATCGCGCTCGCCGTTCTTGACGGCCACCCCTTCAATGATACCCACCAGCGCCATGCATGCCACCATTGAGCTGCCGCCCGCGCTGATGAAAGGCAGCGTGATGCCCGTCAGCGGTATCAGTTTGATCACACCGCCGATGATGATGAACGACTGCAGCGACAGCATGCACGTCGCGCCGAACACCAGCAGCGCGTCGAACCGGTTGGTGGCGTTCATCGCAATGATCATTCCGCGTATAATGAACACCAGATACATCAATATGACTATGATGCCGAATATGATGCCAAACTCCTCGCAAATAACTGCAAATATAAAGTCGCTTGTGTTCACCGGCACCGATTCGGGATATCCAAGACCCAGCCCCGCACCGAACATGCCGCCCGCCGCAATGGCCATCAGCCCCTGAACGATCTGATAGCCCTGCGTGCGGTGATACATCCACGGATTCTGCCATATCTCCACGCGCGTTCTCACATGCGGAAGCATATAATAGCTCCCCACTGCGCCCGCCGCGCCCACGCCGAGGCCTGCCAGCGTCAGCATCGTTCGTCCCGTGCCCGCGAAAAACATGATCAGGAACGTGCCCGCGAACAGCAATGCCGCACCCAAGTCATTGGAAAGCACAAGCATGATGACGCACAACCCGGCAAACCCGATATAGGTGAGCGTAACCCATCTGCCACGCTTTGCCGCGAAGAAATATGCGGACACGATGATGAACAGCACCTTGGCAAACTCGCTGGGCTGAAACGACACCGGTCCCAGACTCACCCAGTTGCGTGCGCCGCCTTTGGTTTCGGCAAACAGGAACGCAAAAGCCAGCAGGCCCATCGCGCCCGCCATCATCAGGTAGTTGAGCCGCCCAAAATCCTTCGCGCGCTTGATCACCACCACCACGATAAACATCAGCAGCAGCGATACAGCCAGCCAGACCAGCTGCTTGACGGCCGTGTCCATGTCCAGCCGGGTCAGCATCACCAGCCCCACGCTCGCCAGAAAAAAGCAGATGACCAGCGTGATGCGGTCAATGTGGCGGAATATGATGGCCGCCAGATTGTAGCCCAGCAGCATCAGCAGCGCTGTGCCGATACCGAACGCCGCGGTGCCCACATCAAACGAGCCGTCCTTAAAGGCCAGCAGCCCGCACGCCGACAGTATAAACAGTATTGTCAGCACCAGCATCGCGCCGGCGCCCCGTCTCTCCAGTACCATCTATTCGTCCTCTTCCCAATCCATGTCGATTTCCTTCAGATGGATGCGCGCCACCACGTTGCCAAAGCAGACAACATCCCCCTCGTATATGGGGCTGGCCTCACTGACAAACTGCCCGTTCACGGTGACATCGCCCCGCCCCAGACAGTTCACATACACGGTGCCATCCTCCGCCAGATATACCTGCGAATGCGCCTTGTCCACGCTGCGGTCGTTCAGCACGATATCCACCTTGCGTGAGCGACCTATCGTGTTTTTGTCCATCAGCTGTATGTTCTGGCCCATGATATCGTCCGGTCCGGAAAGTATCGTCATATATCCGATGCTGCTGTGCGCCACGCCCAATACATACCGCTTGTCCCGGTATTCCTTTATGGATATGCTGGTCACGCCCAGCAGCACAATGCCGGCCGCGATCAAAAACCAAAAGCGCAGGGTGAGCGCCGCCGCTTCATAAACTCCGTCCATAAGCTCTTCACCTCGTCATATTGCTCAGGCGGCCAAAAGAATTCATGCCGGAGCAATGTACTCAGGCGGGCAAGCCTTTATTTCTCATTCCGGTTGCCTGACTGTCCGCCTTCGTAATAACAATTGTATCATATTTTAGGTAAAGTTAATCCTACAAGTTTTTAAAGGTATATAAAATAACATGACAAATACGTGACTTGTCTGTTCAGATTATGAAACAAAAGGTGTATCCGTGCAGGCAAATCTGGTGCCTGCGGCAGCATCTTTTTACTGATGGCAGACAAAACAGCATGACATATATAGCGTTAACAAGCCGTGCGCGCGTTTGACAAAGGCCAACAGCAGCAGTATCATATAGATATCAGGAGGATGAGATGTTTAAGCAGGGCGATAAAATTTCATATCCGATGCACGGTGCAGGCGTCATCGAGGCTGTTGAGGAACGTATTTTTTTAGAACAAAAAAGGCGTTATTATGTGCTTAAATTTTCCGATGACGACATCAAGGTACACGTGCCGGTGGAAAGCGCCGAGAAAGCAGGGCTGCGCTGCGTGATCTCTCCCGATGAATGCCGACAGGTGATGGAATCCTTTATGTCGCTGGATGACATTGAGGAATCTGCTAACTGGAACCGGCGCAACCGTGAAAATCTGGAGAAAATGAAATCCGGCGACGTATTTGAGATCGCCGCTGTGATTAAAAGCCTCCTCAAGCGTGAAACGCGCAAAAACCTGTCGTCCAGCGAGAAAAAAATGCTAGGCACCTCCATGCAGATACTTGCATCCGAGCTGGCTTTGGTCAAAGGCCTGACCGGGGAGGACGTTATCAAAAGCATAACGGCCATGCTGTAATCCCAAACACCCCGTTGTGCCTGTCACCGACACCTTTTTCCCTTGAAAAAAACGTAATTTTGTACAAGCTGTAAATTTTGCTGTTTTTTTGCGTCCGGCTATGTTCGCCTCTCAATCATGTGATATAATACGCTAACGACATTAAATTGAGGTGCTTGCATGGGAAGAAGAATCGCACGTTTTTTCATCGTGCTGGTGGGGATCTTTGTAGGTCCCGGTATCGCCGTTCTGGTTTTCGACCTGTTGGGGCGAATCTATAACGCACCCAACCCCTACGCGCTGCTGCCCCATCTGACCACGCTGCTCATATTCATCGGTTCCGGCGTCCTGTCCGGTATCATATTCCTTATATTATCCAAACCGATCGTGGAACTGGCGTTCAGGTCGGCGGGCGAAGCGGAAAAGAAGCTCTCGCGTCTGCCCGCAGGCGTTGTGCTCTCCGCCGTTTTCGGCCTGATTTTGGGGCTGGTTGTGGCTTACCTTCTTTCGCAGCTGGTAGACAGCATACTGTCCATCACGTGGCTGGCCGGCATCATTAACGTTATCATCTACATCATCTGTTCCTACCTTGGCATCTCGATAATGATTCGTCATCGTCCCGAATTTTTTGACTCCGGCTTTTTCAGACGCTCCCGCGAGGAGAAGAGCAAAGAGCCCGGGCTCGCGCGTCCCAAACTTCTCGACACCAGCGTCATCATCGACGGGCGCATATTCGACATCTGCAACACCGGCATACTGGAAGGCGCGCTCATCATACCCGAATTCGTACTGGACGAACTGCGCCACATTGCGGACTCGGCCGACGATTTGAAACGCAACCGCGGCCGCCGTGGATTGGATGTTTTGAAGCGCATCCAGAGCGAACTGGATATGCCCGTTAAAATCGTGCATGCCGAAGTGGAAGAAGCTTCCGATGTGGATTCCAAGCTGCTCTTCCTCGCCAAAAAGATGGATGGCATTGTCGTCACAAACGACTTCAATTTAAACAAAGTGGCTGCTGTGAAAGGCGTGCGCGTGCTCAACATCAACGAACTGTCCAATGCCGTTAAGCCTGTGGTGCTGCCGGGTGAAGACATGCAGGTCACCATCGTGAAAGACGGCAAGGAACCCGGGCAGGGCATCGCTTATCTGGACGACGGTACGATGATCGTGGTGGAAGGCGGGCAAAACGAATACAACAAACCGATACCGGTTGTTGTCACAAGCGTGATTCAAACAGCTGCGGGCAGAATGATATTCGCAAAACTCAGATAGAACAGGGATTTTCAGCCGATATTATAAGACTCTTCTTCGCTAAATAAAAGCGGAGTCTTCGGCTACATCTGAAAAGAAGCGTATCCTTCGTCGTCCGGCAAACTTTCGAATTTCTCCAGTATGGCGTTCTGAATCATCGATCTGGCTTCTGCGTTGATCGGGTGGGCGATGTCCTTGTACTCTCCGTTCGGTGTTCTTCGCGACGGCATCGCAATGAAGTACCCGTTCTGGCCTTCGATGATCTTCATGTCGTGGACAGCGAACATGTCATCGAACGTCACTGACACCACCGCCTTGAGCTTGCCCATGGTTTCAATTCTACGAATACGAATGTCTGTGATATCCATACGAAACCTCCTCTGCAAGGCATAAATGCATTTAGATAAAATTCGCTGTTGACGTGCATTTTTCCTTCTTTTGAATGCTTCATTTTAAATATCGAGTTAATTTATGGCTGATTATTTTCATTAATTTATAAAAATGTTCGTCTCTGTACGTTCAAAGAGCCCCGCAGAGCTTAAAACCACCCGCTATTGCCACGTGAAGCCAAAGCCGTTATAATGTCAAGGAAGAAAACTCCTGTTGCTCAAAACAGGCGGCAGGGTACCGAAAATCGCCTCACCGGTGCAAAACCGGCGGGAACCCATAAACCAAGGAGACAGCAGATGGCAAACGTATATGATGTACTGACGGAGAGAGGATTTCTGCGTCAGGTGACGCACGAAGGCTTAAAGGAGCTGCTGGGCAGCGAAAGCGTCACGTTCTATATCGGCTTCGACCCCACGGCGGACAGCCTGCACGTGGGGCATTATGTGCAGCTGATGGCGATGGCGCACATGCAGCAGGCTGGCCACAGGCCTATCGCGCTGATCGGCGGCGGTACCACAATGGTCGGTGACCCCTCCGGCAAGGCGGACCTGCGTAAAATGCTGTCCAAAGAGGATATCGAAAGCAACGCCAACGCGTTTAAAACGCAAATCAGCCGTTTTCTGGACTTCAGTGAAGGCAAGGCCATGATGATCAACAATGCGGACTGGCTGCTGCCACTCAACTACATTGAGTTTCTGCGCGACATCGGCGTCTATTTCTCCGTCAACCGCATGCTGACGGCGGAGTGCTACAAGAGCCGATTGGAGAAAGGGCTCACCTTCCTCGAATTCAACTATATGCTGATGCAGGGCTACGATTTTCTGCACTTAAGCCAGCATTTCGACTGCAAACTGCAGCTGGGCGGCGACGATCAGTGGTCCAACATACTCGCAGGAGCCGATTTGATCCGCCGCAAGGAGCACAAGGAAGCCTACGGCATGACGTTCTCGCTGCTGCTGACCAGCGACGGCCGCAAGATGGGTAAAACGGAAAAGGGCGCGGTGTGGCTGAACCCCGAGAAAACGCCGCCTTACGAATTCTATCAGTACTGGCGCAACGTGGCGGACAGCGACGTACAAAATTGCCTCTCTCTGCTCACGTTCCTGCCGATGGACGAGGTACGCCGCCTGTGCAGCTTCAAGGACGAGCGCATCAACGATGCCAAAGTGGCGCTGGCTTACGAGGTAACGCGTCAGGTGCACGGCCAGGAAGAGGCGGATAAAGCCAAAGCCGCCGCCGAAGCGCTGTTTGAAGGCGGAGCGGAGGGCGGTTCCATCCCCGAAACAACAATCACCAGTCTGGACGACCTGCTGCTGGTGGATTTGCTTCAGATCTGCGGACTCACCGCGTCACGCGGAGAAGGCCGCCGGCTCATCGCGCAGGGCGGTATCGCGCTGAACGGCGACAAGGTAACCGAAGAATTCATAGCTGTGACGGAAGACCTGTTTAAAGACGGCGCTTTGCTTATCAAAAAGGGCAAAAAGATTTACCACCGCGTGGTGCTGGAAAAATGATTACCGTACGGGGCTTCACCGAGACCACTCTCGTCATCAAGAAGTCCCGTTTTATTGGCTTCGTCCGCCGCGTCTCAAATGAAGCGGATGTTCAGCAGGCGCTGGACGAGCGCAAAAAGCTTCACCGGGACGCCCGCCACAACTGTTTCGCTTACCTGCTGGAAGGGGGCGCAATGCGCTGCAGCGACGACGGAGAGCCGCAGGGAACCGCGGGTCTGCCGATGCTGGAGGTGCTTAAGCGCACCGGGCTCACCGACGTACTTATGGTCTGTACGCGCTACTTCGGCGGCACGCTGCTGGGCGCGCCCGGGCTGGTGCGGGCATATTCGCAGAGCGCTGCCGACACGTTGGATGCCGCGCAAAAAGTCACGCTGATGCCGTGCAGCATCTATACCTGTACGTTCGATTTCGCCGCATGGGCGCGCATTCAGGCGCCGCTGGGCAAAGCCGGGTTCATCATTGACGATATTTCCTACGCGGACGCCGTACGCGTCCGTTTTCTCATTCGCGAAGGCGGTGAAGACAGCTTCCTGGAGCAGATACGCAACCTCACGCTCGGGCAGACCCTGCCGGAATATCAAAATACGCAGTTGGTGGAGATTGATGCTTAAAGCTGTTCATCGTCCAGCTGCTGCAGGGCGCGCATGCGCTGCTGCAGCTCCGCTACGATGCGATCCTCCTCCCGCCGGCCGTTCTCTGGTTCGTACCTGACCCCCGCTCCGATGCGCAGCTCCCGTTCTTTTTTGCTCGCAAACACCGGATAAAACATCACGCATTCCTTTGTCTTTCTGTAATACAGCCGCCCGATGTGCGCAAACCCGCGGTAAAAATCGCTGACGGGCGCTTCGCTGTACCGTTCCTTCGGGTTTTCAGGGAAGAGCATTATGCTGTCGCCCGCGCTCAGGCACTCGACGGACTGTGCGAACGTTTTCAGCACCTCCCGCGCAGTGCCCCGGTAAACGGGCACCGGTTCAAACGACGACAGCGCCCACACCACGGGCCGGCTTAAAACCTGCGCGAGCAGCTTTCTCATGAACACCGGCAGCCATTTAATGCGGCTGAATGTACCGTCGTACATATGCTGCGTCACCGCTTCCTTCTCGATCATGTTGTGCAGAATCCATGGGCGCACGTCGTACGGCAGAAACACCACCGCCGCCACCGGGCCATACACCTCGCCGTGATTAAACACGAACACGCCGGGCAGCGCCGTTACGTTCTCCTTACCCGTCACACTGTGGTACATCACCGGCTTTAAAAATGCGCGGATAATGTGCACACCGATGCGCTTCTTATATTTTTTGATCAGCACGCTGACCAGCCGTTTTTCCATTTCGGTGTTTTTTTTACCCTCGCGCCTCATCTGAATATAAACCCTCAGCCGCTGCCCGTATTTTTTGGTCAGCGGCTGCCGGATGGCAAGAAAAAGCGACATCAGCAGCAGTACCGCGGGTATCGCCGCAACGCCAACGCCCACCTGCGGCGCCAGCGCAATGTAGCCGCCCAAGTCCAGGTTATATATCACAGGGTCGGCCAGCAGCGCCAGCAGCACCGCAATGAATACCGCCTCGGAAATTACAAGAGACCACAGCTCCAGCCGTTCCGCTCGCTGAGCCAGATCTTTATCCTTGATATCCGGGTTGTACAGGCGGATAACCAGACGCATGTCTTCCTTTAAACCCATTGCGCCCGACATCTGCAGCACCAAACCCACAAGCAGCAGCACCGACTGCACCGAAACCGCAAGGCCGCCCCTGACCCAGCTGTCCCTGAAGATGTAGACGGCAAAAAGCGCGATGAATGTACCCAGCACAAACACCGCGTTCTGCCCTATTTTCTGCCCCAGCGTCGCGCGGTAAAAACGATGTGTGCCCACGTATACCGCCGTGAAGGCAAAGGCCAGCACCGCAAACGCCACGAAGAAATCCAGATAGAACGTGCTTTGCCGCCGAAGCAGTACATACAGCACATACGTAAATGCGAATATATTGAGCGCCGCAGCCGATGTGATCACCATGCCGTCGTACAGCCGCACGCTGCGCACCTGCAGCGCGTCGGCGGAAGCCTGGCCGGGTTTCGGATATTCCGTCGCATAGTCGGCGAACACATATTGCCGAAAATAGCTTAGAATCATGCCCAATACCACCGCAGGCAGCAACGCCGTCTCGCTGGTTATCAGCACCAATGCCAGTCCCGCCGTAAACACACAGAGCCGCACAAACAGCAGTGTCTTTATCAGCTCCCGCCGGTTCTCCGGCGGCTTGTGGCGTAGCCACAGATTTTCCGAGAACCGCTCCGCGAGCGGCAGCACAACAAAACCGACCACCGCAGGCATGTTGCGGTGACCGTACAGCACCGGGGTCATGATGGCCACACAGAGAGCGGACAGTGAAAAGAATACGACCAGCGCCAGCTTGATCACCTTTCGCCAGCGCGGGTCGTATGATGTTCTCATTGTAAAGCCGGATATGCGAAGCAGCGCGGACAGCGATATGTACAGCGCCGCTCCATACACGAGGCTGACGGACAGCTTCTCCGCCGCCGCCATCGCGTAAAAGCACTGATAGATATACACGATCTTGCCAAAAAGCCGGCCCTTTTCGGCTGTGGAAAGCTTGAGGGTCACTTTCTAGTATCTTTTGGACGTAAAGTTATAACCTTCCTTATCCCACACGGAGAGCCAGCCGCGCAGCTTATCCAGAAACGCGTCGTTGGTCTGCGTTTTGGCGAGCATGCCGATCAGCTGTTCGGTGACTTCGGCCGTGTTGCCGTTGGCCATCACCTTGCGGATTGCCCAGATGCCTTCCAGTTCCTTCTTGGGCAGCAGCAGCTCTTCACGCCGCGTAGACGATTTGTGCAGGTCGATCGCGGGGAATATGCGCTTTTCGGACAGCTTGCGGTCGAGATGTATCTCCATGTTGCCCGTGCCCTTGAACTCCTCGTAGATGATTTCATCCATGCGCGAGCCGGTGTCCACCAGCGCCGTCGCAATGATGGTGAGACTGCCGCCGAACTCGATATTTCTAGCCGCACCGAAGAACCGCTTGGGCTTATACAGCGAACCCGGATCGAGACCGCCCGAGAGCGTGCGCCCGGTCGGCGGAATGATCAGGTTGTAGGCGCGTGCGAGACGCGTGATGCTGTCCAGCAGCACCACCACATCCTTGCCCTGCTCCACCAGACGCTTGGCGCGCTCGATCACCATCTCTGACACGCGGGTATGGTTTTCGGGCTTCTCATCGAACGTGGAATAGACGACCTCGCCGTCGATGGAACGCTGCATGTCCGTCACTTCTTCGGGACGCTCGTCGATCAGCAGCACGATCAGGTTCACGTTCGGATAGTTGGCTGTGATGCTGTTGGCGATCTTTTTGAGCATGATGGTTTTGCCCGCTTTAGGCGGCGATACCACCAGACCTCTCTGGCCTTTGCCGATAGGTGCGATCATATCGATCAGGCGGATGGCGAGGTCACGCGAGGCGGTGGGCCGTTCCAGCGTGAATCGCTCTTCGGGGTGGATGGGCGTCAATTCTTCAAACGGGCGGCGCGTCAGACATTTTTCCACCACGTCGTCGTTCACCTGCTCGATGTAGAGCAGCGCGTTGAGCTTCTCAGCGTCCTTGGCAGGGCGGGTCTTACCCGTCACCTTGTCACCCGTCTTCAGATTGAACTTGCGTATCTGCGCCATTGAGACGTAGACATCCTTATTGCCCGGTAAATAATTCTCACTCCGCAGAAAGCCGTAACCTTCGGGCAGCACCTCAAGTATGCCCATCGCATCGCCGCAGTCGCCCTTGTTCAAGAGCTCGTTCACCGCGTCGTTGCCCATCACATACTCGATTATCTTTTTCTCATCGCCGCCGTTTCTCTGCTCACGCTGGGCTTCGAATTCCCGGCTTCTTTCCACTCGCTGCCGACGCTCGATCACGTCCTGCTGGTAAGCGGGTATGTTGCCCTCTTCTTCCGGCACTTCATCCTCCGGCAAATCCGGCATTTCCGGCTCATCCTGAACCTGTGCCGCCGGCTCGGCGCTGCGCGCCTGTCTGTCCAGCTCGTAAAGCATGTCGAGCAGCTCGCTCTTGCGGAACTTGGTGACAGACTTGATTCCCGCCATTTTGGCGATCTCCCGGAGGTCCATCAGGCTTTTCTCTTTCAACAAACTGATATCCAAGAGTAATCTCCTTTGATTATATAAAAAATAAAAACAAACATAGTAAAGTGCCCATACGGGACCATATTGTTAGCAAATTTAGGGGATAAACGTACTAAAAAGAAGTTCCAGCCCTAAAAGACCATGCTTATTATATTATTCATTTTGGCTTATTGTCAATATACTTCAAACCCTTTACATAATTATTACCCAGTTTTTTTCAGATTAATCAGAATGGTGCCATTCGGCATAATATTTTTACCCGAGAGGCATAATATTCGCATAAACTAGCCGCAAAGGAGACCCATGTTATTATTCAATCTATCATCGCAGACAATCCGCTGCTCAGTGACAGCATGCATATACAACGAGCGGGGCCAGATATGCCGCTTGCAAAGCATACAGGTGGCCGGCCAGATGGGGACCCCGCAGCAAAGCTTCTGCGCCAGCTTTAAAAGAAAGGAAGAAATATAATGTCCGACTTAAAATGCCAGGCAAATGATTGCATGTACAATATGGAGCAGCACTGCAGTGCGAACACGATACGCGTGAGCCATACTCACCGCGAAACCTACTGTGACACCTACACCAAGGACATCCCGATGGTGTCGGCAGAAAAGGACAGATTGCTGGTCGAAATGAGCACCGAGATCGGCGCGGACATCGGGGCACCAAAAATCGTCTGCACCGTATCCGAATGCGCTTTCAACAAGTCGTTTCACTGTAAGGCGGGCCGGGTTAACATCGACAACCCGCACGATTCGGTAATCTGCAACTGCATCACCTACCGACCCAAATAAAGCGCTGCCGCACTTCCCCGGCAAAAGAAAAACCACAGCATTTGCCGTGGTTCTCCTTCGCCTTTTCGGACATAAACATTTTGCAGGGATGGTGCATACTTTGTCCAAACATCAAGTGTCAAGCTTTATGCGGATGGAAGTGCAAACCCTGGAGTCAATTTTGGTGCGAACAGCCACAAAGATGCGGCCTTATGAGTGCGAATGATGGCGTAAATATTGGTGTAACTATTCCTCCCCGAAATATTTAACCCTGCGGATCAGGGTCAGGCGCTGTAAAAATATGATAAGCTTTGTCCTTATGCAGCCGGGGCGTCTCACTCAAACTATTAAGCATCCCCGGCTTTCGCCCTGTTTTCAAACCCCACATCTGACATGCTTATCCGAAGTCTCTTTTATGCTGGCTATCTATACCACCAAACCGCCGTGTTGAAACCGTCGGGATGAAAAAATCGCCGCGGATTTTTTCATTGCGGCGATTTTGCCATACAGCTGTTCAACCCTCACGCAGCAGCGGGAAACTCATGCAGTGTGGCCCGCCGCCACCTTTAAGAATCTCGGTCAGTTCCACCTCTGTCACGCTGATGCCCAATGCCCTCATCTGCGCGTTCACGCCCCGGTTGTTCTTGAACGACAGCACACGCCCGCCGCCCAGGCACTGAACGTTGCAGTGGTGCAGGAACACGCCCGATTGCGGGACATCGATCAGTGTGTACTGCCGACGCTCCAGCGTGCTGATAAAGTGATCGGGCAGCGCATCCTTGCAGACCACGGCCACCTGCTCCGCCACGATATTGAAGCACATGTCGAGGTGCAGGTTCTGCCGGTGGCATGCCACGCTCATCATGCTGTAGCCCAGTTCGCGCATCTGCTGCATCACGTTGTCGTACCCCGCCGCGTCCGTCCGCGCAATCACACCCTGAGCGATGGTGTACTCGTCCAGCAGCCAGAAATCTCCGCCTTCAAACGCGCCCGATGTGCACCGCGCGACACAAGGTATGCCCAGCTCCTTCATCTTCTTCTCATAAGCCGCCGTCTCTCCCGCGCGAACCGGCTCCCGAAAGCGTCCCATAATAAATCCGTCTGCCACACACGCGCCAAAGTCCCGCGCGAACACTTGATACGGCAGTTCGGGCTGCGGTTCCATCATCACGACTTCTACGCCGTTTTCTCGATAGGCCTGAGCAAAGTCCGCATGCTCACACAGGCAGGCCTGCCGGTCCGCCTGCTCTCCCTTTTTGAGCCACTCCTCCGTGATCACGTTGATGGGCTCAAAAGTGAAATATTCGGGCGGACACAGCAGCACCTTCTTCAGCACGCCGGTGGCGTTTTTCACGTATGTCATACTCATTAACCTTCCGAACCGTTTACAGGCTCAGCTTCTCCTTCGTCTCCTTCACCGCGCCCTCCAACCGTTCCAACACCTTATCGAGATCGGTATACGATATCGTTGCCGCCGGTTCAAAGCGTATCGTCTTGGCGTTGTTGAGCGTGCCCGCGGTCATCACGCGCCGCGCGAACATGCCCGTCGCCACGCTGTATCCCACATGGCTCTCGGGAAACTCCACGCCGATCATCAGCCCCGTGCCTCGCACGTCCACGATGATCTCGGGGTATTTCGCCTGCAGCGCTTTAATGCCATTTATCAAATATTCACCCTTCTTCGCCGCCTGCCCCGGTATGTCGTTCTCCAACATATACTCAATGGTCGCCAGCGCCGCCGCACAGCACACCGGGTTTCCGCCGAACGTGGGTGAACCCAGCAGCCACGGATTTTCCTCCAGCGGCTTCACCCAAAGGTGCGGCCGTGCGATGATGCCGGTAATAGGCATGATGCCGCCGCCGAAGGCCTTGCCGTATGTCATGATATCCGGCACCACGCCCTCCGCCTCACAACGGAACATCGTGCCCGTACGCCCCATGCCCGTCTGTATTTCGTCCATGATCAGGCACACGCCGTATTCGTCGCAGATGCGGCGCACTTCCTTAAAGTATCCCGCGGGCGGCACGATGATGCCCGCCTCGCCCTGTATAGGCTCCAGTATCACTGCCGCCACCTTTTCGCCCACCGCAACGAGGTTGCGTATCGCCTTGCGCACATCCTCCGCCACGCCGTATTCCACGTGCTGCACCTGCTGTATCATGGGCAGATACGGCACGCGGTACGTACTCTTGCCGCCCATCGATATCGCGCCCATCGACTTGCCATGGAAGCCGTTCACCGAGGAGATATACCAGCTGCCGCCGGTGGCGATGCGCGCCAGCTTGATCGCCATCTCGTTGGCCTCCGCGCCGCCGTTGGTAAAGAAGCAATACTGTAAATCGCCCACCGTGATGTCCGCCATCACCTTGGCAAGATAACCGCGCAGCGGGTCCAGCAGCTCCTGGCTGTGCAACGCCTGCCGGTCCAGCTGCTTATGGACATATTTCAATATATCGTCGTTGCGGTGGCCGCACATGTAGATGCCGAAGCCCCCAAGGCAGTCGATAAACTCCTCGCCGAACACGTCGTAGAAGTAAGAATCCTTGTCCGTCCATTCCACGAATGCCGCGTTGGTGGACACCGACTTGCGGTATTTCAGCCAGCCGGGGTTCACGTTTGTATTATAGTTTTGGATCGCATCCTGCACGATCCGACTGCGGTCAGCATCGCTCAGCGTATCGCTTTCAATATAGCCCAGTATTCTCTTTAAGTCCTTACGCGCATTGGAAATATTCATTTCAAAAATCATCCTTTCGTTTCGTCCATCGGCTCTATGCCGCATGGATCAAGTCCACTTTCATGTTTTCCGGCATCGCAAAACAAAGCGCATGCCGAAGCCGCATATTTTTAAGTTGATTGTTGATGGGAATATCTCCTCCTGACGTTACGTCATTAAGACGTGCCTTCGTCGCCTCGGCTGCACACATCGTGCGCCGTACAGAATGCGCCTCGGCGGGTACAGCTGCCCGCACCCGCCAAAAGCACACTTCATATCATAATATGTTTATTTGCCAGACTGATTACCGGCTTATGCCATCACTGTGTGAATTCCGTCCAGATCGTGTTGTAGGTGTCAATCGCCGAACCCACATCCATGATGTATTCGCCGTTCGCGAACACCTCGCCGGGCACGTTGGACGCCGGGTTGTTGATATAATCGTCGCCCAGCAGCTTCACCGCTTCCGCGTTGGGGTTCACATACGGGAATTCCTCGGAAACCAGCTTGGATACTTCAGGCCGCAGCACGAAGTCGATGAACTTTTCCGCGTTGTCCTTGTTCTTCGCGCCATCCGTGATGCAGAAGTTGTCGAGGAACAGATAGCAGCCTTCTTTAGGGAATACGATCTGGACATCCGGATTTTCCGCCATCGACAGCGCAATCTCCGCGTTCCACATGAAGCCGATATTCGTTTCACCGCTGATCATCAGGGACTTGGGCGAGTCGGAATCCAGCGCCTTGATGTTGGGCTTGAGTTCCATCAGCTTAGTGCTGATTTCCTCCAACACAGCCGGGTCCGTCTCGTTCATCGAATAACCCATGGATTTGGCCACCAGGCCGATCACCGCGCGAAAATCGTCCAGCGTCACGATGGTGTTTTCATACTTCGGATCAAAGATCTGCGTGAACGATGTGATCTCGTCCGTCACCTTGCTGGTGTTCACACACAGCGTGGCCACACCGCCCATGTACGGCACCGAGTATTTGTTGCCCGGGTCAAAGCTCTGGTCCAAGAACGACTCACCGATGTTTTTGAGGTTGGGAACGTTGTCCTTGTTGATTTCCGAGAGCAGCCCTTCGTCGATCATCATCTTAACCATGTAGTCGCTGGGCACCACAATGTCGTACAATCCCTTGTTGCTCGCCTTTACCTTGGAGAGCATATCCTCGTTGGAGGAATATGTGGACACGTTCACCTTGATGCCTGTCTCCTCCGTGAACTGCTGGAACACGGAATCCGGCATATACTCCGTCCAGATAAATACGTTGAGCTCTCCGGCGGAGCCGCTGCCCGCCCCTCCGCTCGTGGCGGGGGCTCCGCACCCCACCAAAAGAACCGCAGCCAGACAGGCTGCCAGAACGATACTTAATCGTTTTTTCATACCCTTGCCTCCTTCGTTTTCCTTTTTATATTCGAAAATTATATGCGTTTTTTACGGCCGGACTTGAAGCCGCGGCTCTGCGTGACCACCACCACCACCAGTGTGCCCAGCAGTATCAGCGTAGAGAGCGCGTTGACATCCGGCGACACGCCCGACTTAACCATTTCCCATACCTTTAAGGGGTATGTGGTGCTTCCCGGCCCGTTGGTGAAATAGCTGATGATCACATCGTCGATGGACAGCGTGAAAGCCAGCATGCCGCCGCTCACGATGCCGGGCAGCAGTATGGGCAGCGTGATGTGCCGGAACACGCGCCACCGTGTCGCGCCCAGATCCATCGCCGCTTCCTCCACCGATTGGTCGTAACCCGCCAGCCGCGCTCGCAGCGTGAACACCACAAATGGTATACAAAAGGTGGTGTGCGCAATAATAAGGCTGACCAAACCCAGCGGCACCTGTGCCAGCGCGAACATGCTGAGCAGCGCGATACCTAAGACGATTTCCGGTATAACCACCGGCACATACAGCAGCATATCCACCATGCGCCGCCCCTTGAAGCGATAGCGATACATGCCGATGGCGGCAAACGTGCCGATGATGCACGACAGCAGTGTGCTCGCCGACGCCACGATCATGGTGTTCCCGAATGCTGATAGCAGCGCCGAGTTTTTAAACAGTCCGGCGTACCAGTCCAGCGTGAAGCCCTCAAACACGATGTTGCGCTTGGACGTGTTGAAGGAGAACACCACGATCACGATGATCGGCAGGTATAAAAACAGATAGATCAGGCAGGTGTACACCAGCGAAGATGTTTTGATAGCCAGCTGTCTTCTTTGTTTAAGCATCCGTTCTCCTCCTCACTGCACAAGATTATCCATGTCGCCGCCGCTGGTGCGGGTATAAATACGCACCAGCACAATAGTCAATATGATCAGTATGATGGACAGCGCTGCACCCAGCGGCCAGTTGAACGCTTCCTTGAACTGGCGCTCGATCAGGTTGCCGATCAGCTGCTGCTTTCCGCCGCCCATCAGGTCCGCCACAAAGAAGAAGCCCAATGTCGGTATAAACACCATGATGGAGCCCGCGAATATGCCGGGCGATGTCAGCGGCAGAGTCACGTGCAGAAATGTCTTCGTACGCTTTGCCCCTAAGTCTCCCGCAGCCTCCAGCAGCGTGCGGTCCAGCTTATCGACGGACGTGTGGATGGGCAGCACCATGAACGGAAACAGCGTATACACCATGCCGAGCAGCACCGCAAACGGTGTGAACAGTATTTCCAGCGGCTCGGAGATGATGCCGGTGCCCAATAGTATGCTGTTCAGCACGCCGCTGGTGCCAAGTATGGTGCGCCAGCCGTATATGCGGATCAGCGAGTTGGTCCAGAACGGCAGCATCAGCAGCATCATCATGAGCGTCTTTTTGGTTCGGCTGGAGTTGGCCATGATGTAGGCAAACGGATAGCCCAGCAGTATGCAGATGAGCGTTGTGCCTGCCGCAATCAGCAGCGAGTTGCCGTATATGCCGAGGTAAAGCGGATCGAACAGCCGCCCGTAGTTCTCCAGCGTCAGCTTGAATACGATCTGGTGCTGCTCGTTGGTGCTGCAGAAGCTGATCAGCAGCACATACGCAAGCGGCAGCGCCACCAAAAGAATCATCCACAACGTCACCGGTGATACCATGGACAGCATGGGTATGGTATGGCTCCTCAGCCTGTGCCTTGTCATACGCTTCGCTTTCATGCCGGTTCACCCAGATTCACATTCTCGATGTCCTTGATGATCTCCGTTTCCTTCGCGTGCATCACCACGGCATCGTCCGGATTCCAGTGTACGAACACAGCGGCGCCCACTGACGGCAAAAACTGCCCGGCCAGACGGTTGACGCTGAACTCCTGCCCGTTCTGCAGCTCCACCACAGCCTTTAATATCTGGCCGGTATATGTGTATTCCTTGACCACGCCGCAGATCGAAAAGCCATCCACCGGCGCGTCAGACAGCTGTACCTTTTCGGGTCTGACGGACACGTACACCATCTCACCGTCATAAAACCCGCTGCCCTGGCCGACGCTTTGGCCGCATTCCATCGTGATCTTAAGCTTCTCGTCCTGTATTCCTGTGATGTACGCTTCGAATATATTGGATTCGCCGATAAAGTCTGCCACGAAGCGGCAGGACGGATGCTCGTAGATCTCGTCCGGCCGGCCGACCTGTTCCATCACGCCTACATTCATCACCGCGATGCGGTCGCTCATCGTCATCGCTTCCTCCTGGTCGTGCGTCACATAGATGAATGTGATGCCCAGCTTCTTCTGAAGGCGTTTGAGCTCTACCTGCATCTGTTTGCGCAGCTTCATATCCAGTGCGCCAAGCGGCTCATCCAGCAGCAGCACACGCGGGTTGTTGATGAGCGCCCGGGCTATCGCCACGCGCTGCCGCTGCCCGCCCGAGAGCTGCGCCGGCATACGCTTGTCAAACCCCTCCAGCTGCACCAACGAGAGCATTTCATCCACACGCTTCCTGATATCAGTCTTGGCAACGCCCTTCATCTTCAGCCCGAAGCCGACGTTGGCGGCCACGGTCATATGCGGAAACAGCGCGTACGACTGGAATACGGTGTTCACGTTGCGCTCATACGGTTCGCGGTTCTGTACCGACTCCCCTTCCACGAAAATCTCTCCGCCCGTGGGCTCCTCAAATCCCGCGATCATGCGCAGCGTGGTGGATTTCCCGCAGCCCGACGGCCCGAGCAAGGTCAGGAATTCACCTTCAAACACGCTGATATTCAAGCCCTTAACTACGTGGTTCTCACCGTAGAATTTATCGACGTTGTTGATTTCAACGATTTTCTTCCCTGTCATAAACCCCTGCTTTCCGCCCGGCTATATTGCCTTTTCCTTGCGTTCACCGGTCCTGATGCGCATTGCGTCGATAACCTCTGTCACAAAAACCTTGCCGTCTCCCACGGAATTGGTGCCGATCTGTTCATGAATCTCCGCCAGCAGGTCCTCCACAATATCATCCTGTACCACCACGATCACCATAATCTTGGGCAGCAGGTTGATGTTGACTTTGAGCCCTTTGTACTCGTTGACGTGGCCTTTCTGATTGCCGTAACCCATCACGCTCGTCAGCGTCATGCCGCCGCATTTGTATTGTTCCAGCAGCTCCTTCATGGCTTCCAGCTTATCCGGCTTGATGATAATCTCCAGTCTTTTCATGGCTCACATTCCTCCTTATATAAGTGCGGCGCCAGCCGCTACCAGAATGCCCTGTCAGTTGAACCCGTTTTGGAAAATAAAAAAAGCCTTCCTTTGGAAGACCTCTTAGTCCGTTATATCGATGTTTTTATCGACGATTTGATTATTTCGCTTCTGGCCGCAATACCAAACCAGACGGCAGTGGTTTCTGCACTGAAGCCAATACCGCAGTCAGTCACACGGTTTGCTGTACCTTTGCAGCCAATACACGAAAGGAAGCGTTTTTCCGCAACCCTTTTGTCTGGCTTAAAGTGTAACAGCTTTGGATAATTTTTTCAAGAGAAAAATGCAAATTTAATTAAGGCAACTTGCATTTCAATTACATTATTTTCTATTTATAAATAATTAAGCGGCGGCGGCAACCATACTAACGTTTCCGCCGCCGTTCATTCATCTAGCTTCAGCCTATTTTAATGACCGCTTTCACCACATCTTTGGCATTTGCGGACACAAAATCGAACGCTTCCTTGACATGATCAAAGTCGAATTCGTGGCTAACGATGCCCTTGACGTCGATCGCGCCGCTCGCAATGGCGTTGATCGCCACCGGATATAGGTTGCGGTAACGGAATATGGTCCTCAACTGGCCTTCCTTACCCATCAGCTTCATGAAGTTGAAGCAGGTCTCGTCCTTGGGCGTCATACCGACCAGCACAATCGTGCCGCCGCGCGACACCACATCCGCCGTCTGCTTCACGGTGATCTCGGAACCCGCCGTCTCGATGACGACGTCCGCGCCCTGTCCGTCGGTCAGCTCGGCGATCCTTGCCAGCGCGTCACATTCCTTGGCGTTGATCGCTTCGGTGGCGCCCAGCTTCCGTGCCGTTTCCAGACGGTTCTCCAGTATATCCACAACATAGACCTTGGACGCGCCTCTGGCCTTGCAGGACAGCAGCGTCACCAGGCCGATGCAGCCCGCGCCGAATATCACCACAGTATCGCCCAGCTTCACCTCGCCCATGCCGGACGCATGCAGACCCACCGCCAGCGGCTCCACCAGCGCCCCCTCCGTGTTGGACACGTTATCCGGCAGCTTGAAGCACATGTCTTCCGGATGCGTCACGTAGTTGGTGAACACACCGTGGTAAGGCGGCGTTGCGAAAAACTCTACGTCGGGGCACAGATTGTACCGGCCCGTCTTGCAGTATTTGCATTTGCCGCAGGTTTTGCCCGGCTCCAGCGCCACGCGGTCGCCCACGGCCAGCTTTTTAACCTCGCTGCCCACCGCAACCACCTCGCCCGCGCACTCGTGTCCGAGGATGAAATCGCCTTCCACCACGAAATCGCCGATGCGACCGTGCTGATAGTAGTGCACGTCCGAGCCGCAGATACCCACCACATCCACCTTGATGAGTGCATCCTTCGGACCCGGTGTGGGCACCGGCACATCCTTGGTGATCATGTTGTTCGTTCCGCTCATAAATACGGCTTTGTTTGTCATGTTGATTCCTCCGAATTTTATCCCCCGTATTTATGGGGGAACCGATAAAAACTCTTTAATGTGAATGTACGCCGCGGTTCGCGGCGTACATTCATCGTCTATTGCTATATTGCTGTCTTATTTGATAGCGCCGGCTTTCTTGTGCATTTCGATGTACTGGTCAACGTTGTCCATCGTGATCAGCGGGCAGTCGATATCCGTGTCGATCTGCGTCTCCTGACCCGTCAGCAGCTTGTCAAGCGTGGAGAGGATCGTGGAGGCCAGGTCGTATGCGCTCTGCAGGCTGGTAGAGGTCATTTTGCCCTCTTTGATCAGCAGGCAGGCTTCAGCCGTACCGTCAACGCCGTAGGACAGAATGCCAGCAAAAGCTTCCTTGTCCTTCACAGCTTCCAGCGCGCCGGCAGCCATGTTGTCGTTCATCGAGATGATCGCATCGATCTTGTCGTTCGCCTGAACCCATGTTTCCATCGCGTTCATAGCTTCGTCCTTGTTCCAGTTAGCGATTTCTTCGCCAACGATCTTGACATCCGGGCGCTTGTCGAAGAACTCGGCCTGCCAGCTCTTGCGGCGCTCGTCAGCATGGAAGTTTCCGGGAGGTCCGTTCAACACAACCACGTTGGCACCCTGGGGAACCTGCTCCAGCGCCAGCTGAGCGTTCACCGCAGCCTGAGCGTACGGATCAGCGTCAACAGAGGAAGCGCCTTCGATACCGGAGATTCTCGCATTGGTCGTGATGGTCACGATGCCTGCCTTCACAGCCTTCTCAGCATACGGTCTCTGAGCTTCACCGTTGTTCGGCTGAATCACGATCGCGTCATACTTGTTGGTGATGGCGTTCTCGATCAGGGAGTTTTCCTTATCGTCGGAAGCCTGTCCGTCAAATACGTCAACGGTCATGTTGTCATACTTCGCAGCCTCTTCCACAACGGAGTTGGCCAGCCATGCGGCGAACGAGTCCGCCTGAGCACGGGCGATGTAAGCGACACGGAACACTTTGCCTTCTTCGGCAGGAGCTGTGCTCTCTTCTTCCGCAGGAGCGCTGGTCTGCGCAGCGGGTTCTTCCTTCGCGGGCTCTTCCTTCTGGGGAGCAGCGCATCCGGCAAACGCAACAGCCAGCAGTGCAAGCGCCAAAATCAGTGATAAGATCTTTTTCATTTACTTCTCTCCTCCTTGTTTTTTTAAGCGGCTTAAAACCGCTCAAATCTATGTCAGGCTTTTATACTGCCCAATTTTTTCTTCGTCTTTCTGGTCTTCGCGTAGATGTCATAAGCCACTGCCAGCGTGATGATGGCACCGCGAACGATCTCCTGCAGGTAGGAGTTGACGCCGGACAACACCATGATGTTGTCGAGGAAGCCCACGATGAACGCGCCGGCCACCGTGCCCGCCGCCGAGCCGATACCGCCCGACATACTCGTGCCGCCGATGACCGCGGCTGTCAGCGCTGTGAACTCGTAGCCCACGGCTCCGTTCGGCAGACCCACGTTGTTTCTGGACATGAAGAGCACGCCCGCCACGCCCACGTACACGCCGTTGATGATGTAGGCCAACAGCTTGTTGACCTTCACGTTGATACCGGATGCAATCGCCGCTTCCTCATTGCCGCCTATCGCATAGATAGAGCGTCCAAACCGCGTGTGCCGCAGCAGATACCATGTCACGATCAGCGTCGCCACTAGGAATATGACCGGAGTCGGGATGCCGATGATGTGACCCTGTCCGAACACGGTGTAGTCACCGATCTGGTATATGTTCTGACCGTTGGTGTAGAGCAGCGCCGCACCTCTCGCCACCGCCATCATGGACAGCGTTGCGATGAATGTGGGCACGTTGTATCGTGTCACGACGACGGCTGTGACGATGTTGCACACCACCGATACGGCTACGCCCACCAGGAAGGCCAGCAGCAGCGAGCCCGTCATCAGGTATACGGATACCGACAGTACGCCGGAGAACGCCAGCACGGATGCGGACGAAAGATCGAGCATGCCGGCGATGATCAGTATCGTTTCACCGAAGGCCAGTATCGTGCCCACCGAAATCTGTCTGGATATATTGGACAGGTTCTCGATCGAAACAAAGTTTTTATTCGCCAGCCAGCAGATGAAGAACATGACGACCAGCACGATATAAATGCTGTATTTCGATTTTATTTTGCCCCATATGTCTTTTGCCATCATTGAACTCACTCCATTAATTATTTTTGAGCTGTCGCCAGCGTCATAATATACTCCTGCGTAAACTCATCCCGGGAAGCCAGCTCACCCGTAATGCGACCGCGAGACATCACGTAAATGCGGTCGCACATACCGATGAGTTCGGGCAGTTCGGAGGATACCATGACAAGCGCCTTCTTCTGTTTCACCAGATCCGTCATCAGCTTGTATATCTCGTACTTGGCGCCCACGTCGATGCCGCGGGTCGCTTCGTCCATGATCAGTATGTCGGGGTCAGTCAGCATCCATTTTGCCAGCACAACTTTCTGCTGATTGCCGCCGCTGAGTGCATCCACCGTGGTGTCCAGTGTGGGTGTTTTCACGTTCATGCGGCCGCAGTAATCCTGTATCGTACCGTTCTCTTTCTTCGCATGCAGCCGTCCGCCGTATATGAACCGCTTGAGGTTCGCCAGCGACACGTTCTCACGCACGCTGCGTATCGGCACGATGCCAAAGCGCCGCCTGTCTTCCGACAGCATGACCATGTTCTGGTTGATGCTGTCCTTGACCTTTCTGATTTTGACAGGCTTATTCTTGATGGCGATTTCGCCCGCCTGATGCGGGTCCAGCCCGAACAGGCTGCGCATAACCTCTGTACGTCCCGCGCCCATCAAACCGGCAAAGCCCACTATTTCGCCTTCGCTTACATGAAAGCTGACATCGCGAAACGCTTCCCCGGTCAGACCCTTCACATCCAGCACCTTCTTGCCGATCTCCACCTTCTCCTTGGGGAAGTTGTCGTCCAGCTTGCGGCCCACCATCTGGGCGATAATAGTCTTCATGTCGTAGTCTTTGATCGGCCGCGAGTCCACCACGGCACCGTCACGGAACACTGTAATCTCGTCGGCGATGCGGAATATCTCCTCCATCTTGTGCGAGATATAGATGATCGCCACGCCGCGGCTTTTGAGTTCATTGATCTTTTTGAACAGCGCGTCCACTTCCTTCAGCGTAATCGCCGAGGTAGGCTCATCCATAATGATAATGTCCGAGCTGTAGGAGACCGCCTTCATGATCTCGAGTATCTGCACATCTGAAACGGTGAGGTCTTTGAGCTTGGTGTCGGGGTCGTAGGACAGCCCCTCCGCTTTGAGCAGCTCCACGGTGCGTCTTCTGATCTCCCGCCAGTTCACCTTGCCCAGCTTGCTGACCGGCCAGCTGCCGATGCACAGGCTCTCGGCAATCGTCTGCTCCGGAATATAGTTGAGCTCCTGGAATATCATTGAGATGCCCATCTGCCGCGCCTGTATCGGATTTTTAATCTCGACTTCCTTATCGTCGATCATGATCTTGCCGGCGTCCGGTTTGTAGATGCCGTTGATAATCTTCATCAGCGTCGATTTACCCGCTCCGTTTTCGCCGCACAGCACATGGACCGTTCCCTTTTTAACTGTAAAGTTGACTTTATCCAGCGCCTTCACGCCGGGGAACGACTTTTCTATATCGATAACTCTGAGTTTTACATCCGAAGCTGCGTGACCCATCTCTTCTCCTTATCTCTAAGCGGCCATATCCGACTGTTGCATTTATTCACACCGGCTCCAATGCGCCGTCTGTAAGCTGAATTGTATAATAGCAAGTGAATAAACATAATGGTTCAGATTATGTGGTTTTTATACTATTTTGCTGTGATAAATAAATTGGCTTGCTAACGAATTTTTTTTATACAATGTTGTTATGAATTTATACTTTTTTACTATCCAATTAAAAAAAGCCTCCGTTTTGGAGGCTCCTGACGTTGTTTTGTTATTATTTTACTTACATTGGCATCGTTATGGGGTGATTTTATCCTTATATTCCAGCACAGTCATGCCGGTCAGCTTTTTGAACACCTTACTGAAATACTGCTGATTGGAATATCCGACCTCTTCGAATATCTCCTTGCTCCTTTTGTCCGGTTTGTGCAGCAGCATCTTCGCTTTCTCAATCCGCAGCTTGTTAATATAATAGGAAACGTTGTCTCCCGTCTCCTTTTTAAATATGCTGCAAAGATAATACTTGGACAGGTTCAGGTTCTCAGCGACATCCTTGAGGGATATCTTTTTGTCGTAGTTTTGCTGAATGTAACTCACGGCCTGATTGGCGAGCAGCTTGGCATTGTTGTGCACATACCGCTCCATCTTTTCAATGAACTCCAGCAGCAGGCGTTCCATGATACCGCACGCTTCTGTCAGCGTCGCCGCGTTGATGATCTGAAAATGATATTGCTCGTGGTTCATCTTTTCCGTCTCATCGATCAGCTGATCATACTGGTGGAACAGATGGTTACTGAGTTCCGTCAAAAACAGCCTGACACTGTTGGGAGGCGCAAACTTGCCCTTAAAATACTTATAAAGCTCCGCCACAAGCTCCTTGGCACCCTCCGTGTTCTCCTGCATGATGGAATCGATCATCAGCATCTGGCTGTATTTCTTCTTCAGCTCAAACGAATTCAGCTCCTCAAAATGAACATCCTTCACATTTTTCAGATAGAACGATGGTTCTTCCAGATAGAATAATACATCCGCCTTGTTCACCAAATCCTTATAACTGCCGTCCAATCCGGCGGTATCATTCAAAACATCCGTATAGATGATGCGCAGCGGCTTATCGAAATACTGCTGCGCGCCCTGGTTGGCAGCCGTAAATATCCGTTTCATATCCGTCATGCTCAGCTGCGGCGCAACCAGCAAAAAATGATACTGCTCCCGAACTACCTGATAAAGATACGTGATCTCCCGTTCCTCCATCAGGTTAAAAAACAGATTGATCACCGCCTTGTTGATCTGTTCCACTGTTCCCGATGCTTCGCCGCTGTCCTCCGGCACGGAAACGCTCACGAACATGAAGCGCGTGTTTTCAACAGGCACGCTCAATACCTCAAACCGGCCGATCAGGTTCTCGTCCAGTTGAAACGCTGCTTTTGTCAGATCGTTAAATAACACCCGCCGGCTGTCGTTCTTGCTGGTGCTGGCGGATTGGCTCATCTCCTTGTCCTTGTTCTGCTTGTCCAGCTTCTTTTTAACCTTGCTCATGATGCTGAGCAGTTCCTCGTCCTCCACCTCGGACTTCAGTATATAGTCGTCCGCGCCCACTTTGAGCGCATTTCGGGCGTAAGAAAATTCATCCAGGCACGTCAGCACGAGTATGGGAATGTGCGCGTCTTCCTTGCGGATCATCTCCACCAGCCACAGCCCGTCCTTCTTGGGCATGCGGATGTCCGTGATCACCACATCCGGTTGGTGTCTTTTATACTGTTCATAGCCCTGTTCGCCGTTGGTCGCCTCTGCCACCACGGTAAACCCGGCCTGTTCCCAGTTTATCGTCGTCTTGAGCCCCACCCTCAGGAGGACTTCGTCGTCCACAATCAATACCTTGTACATGCTGCCTCCTTCACCTCACCGGAATCTTCACGATGATTTTGGTGCCCACACCCAGCTCCGTATCAATGCTCAGGCCGTATTCGCCGCCATAATAGAGTTTGATGCGCTGATTGATATTATTCAGCCCCACCTTGCTGAACCGGTTCTTGTCCGATTGTGTCCGAAGTATCTCCTCCACAATATCCCGGTGTATTCCCGGCCCGTCGTCCATGATTTCGATGAACAGCTCGCTGTCCTTGGTATATGCGGATATTTCGATGTTGATATCCTTGTGATCGTCCGTGATGCCGTAAATGATGGCATTTTCTACGATGGGCTGCAGTATCAGCTTGGGCATCAACACACCCATACAGGCGTCTTCAATATGATATTTCATGTTGATGGCTTCGTTGTACTTCAGCTTCTGTATCACCACATAGTTGTCCACATAGTCGATCTCTTCGCGCAGCGTGATCGTATCCGTACCGAGGTTGGTGCTCACACGCAGCAGCTTGATTAGCGCGACGATAGCCCGGCTAACGCTGTTGTCCCCTTGAATCTTGGCCATCCATTTGATTGTGTTCAGCGTGTTGTACAGGAAATGCGGGTTGATCTGGGCATGCAGCGCCTCCAGCTCCACTTCTTTTTTCTCCTGTTCCTCCTTGATGAGCCGGTCGATCAAGTTCTGCATCTCGGCGATCATTTTGTTGAGGCTGCGCCCCAGCTGCCCCACTTCATCGTTGGTGAATATCTCCGTCCGCGCCGCAAGATCACCCCGTTCCACCTTTTTAATCACGCTCATCATCTTCATCATGGGGTCGGTATACCGTACGGAGAAGAATATCATGAATATGATGATCGCCACACCGTACACCACGCCGAATATGAGGAAATCCCGCTGCATGTCGTTGACTTCCTTGTACAGATAGCTCGTTGGCACCGTCTTGATGATCTTCCAGCCGTTGCTGGATATCGTCGAATAGATGGCCACCTTGTCCACATCCTCGAAGAACTCAAAATAGCCCTTGGGCGTGTCGGTATTGAGTATGCTTTGCGCGTACGGCTTAAACTTGATGGTGCTGCCGATCTTTTTTTTGTCGGTATGGCTGATGATCGTTCCCGTGTCGTCGCAGATATAGATATCCTCGAAGTCGTTGTCCAGCAGGCTCTTGTAAGCCTGTTCGAGCATAACTTCTTCCATGTTGATTACGAGATAACCAAGGTCGTCCAGCGTATTGTAGTTGATGACCTTGCGCCCCAACGCAAAATAGTTTTTGTGGAATTTGCCCGACAATATCTCGATCACATGGCTCTCGGTATCCAGCCACACCGGCTGTCCGGAGGATTCCTGCAGTTGCGCATCAATGGAGGATTTGGAATCGATCATGTTCGCACCGATTGCGTATTCGCCGTTATCCAGTATCAGATTGATCACTTCAATATCGTCGCGGGACAATATGAAGCTTCTTAGCAGCGTGTTGAACTCGTCCTTGCTGTAATCCCCCGGCCTTTCCGCCATCTGAAGCAGCTCCGCGTTGGAAATGATGACGGTGGAAAAGTCTTCAACATCCCGCAATATGAAATCGATCTGCTCGCCCGCTTCATACACGGACTGTATCGCCGTCTCGGTATATTTCTTGGTTATGATGTCCTTGACGGTTCTGGTGTATGTAAATGATATGGCCAGCATGGGTATCGCGATCAGTATCACCGCGATGATGCCCAGCTTCAGCCGCAGAGAGGGGTATATCCTGACCTTCTTCATGATGTCCCCCCGTCCTTGCTTTTGATTTTTAATAACTCCTGATAGATCCGCTGGCTGACGTCGCGGCTGTTTAGGTCTTCCGTCACAAAGTCATGCAGATTCTTATTGAGCACCTGCTCGATGTAATAGAAGTTGGACACCTTGGGCCGTAAATAGAGATTCTCCGGTTTCCAAGCGGCCAGCACCGTTTTCACCAGCTCGTTGTTGAGCAGCGTTCCCCCGGCATCCGGCTCCTCCAGCTCCTTGCTGATATCCGGTTCCTCATATACGGAAAGCCTTGACGGCAGGTTACCGCCTTCCGGGTTGATGAGTATCTCGCGCTGCATCTCCTGCGATGTGGCCCATACGATGAACAGCCACGCTGCCTTCTTCTCTTCCTCGGAAGCGAACTTGTTGATGCCGATGCCAGACCCGCCGAATATGTTGGCGCTTCCCGCGCTGCCATACGGCAGTATGGCGCAGCCCACTTTGCCGGACACCTTGGAGTATTCGGGGTCGTCGAGGAACGGGTAGTTTTCGTCCCAGTTCAGCATCATCGCGATTTCGCCGTTACGGAACGCGTTCGCCGCGTCGGTCCAGTTCCAGTTGACGCTTTCGGGCGCTGCCGCATGCACAACTTCCTTATAGATATCCAGCGCCTTCACAAAGGTGTCGTCCTGCACCCTGATGCCGTCAAAGGTTTTCGTGCCCAGCGTCCCGATATTTTCTTCCGCAAAGTAATCCCCGCCATACGCCGCAAGCACGTTGGAAAACTCGCAGAATATGGAGTTGTGCTGCTGCGCCATCGCGCTGCAGCCGTATTTCACCTCGTTATCCGGCACATTCTCGTCGATCCATCTGGCAATCTCGATATACCGTTCCCAGGTGAAGCTGCGGGTCCCCGGCGTCCAGTCGAACCCCTTTTCTTTTTTGAACTGACCTGCGTATTTATCGAAAATATCCTTGCGGTAAAACATGATCATCGTCGTGCTGTCGAAAGGAATAGTATAGACGTTTTCGTCGTTCTCAAAGTAGGATATCGTCTTTGTCTGCAGCTCGGAGAAATCGCTCATGAACCCCTTGATGTGCGGCATGTCGGCGCTTTGGTTGTAGCCGTTGAGCACCTCGAAGGAGTCGTAAAAACGGTTCAGTGTCTGATACGGGTCCACATAGACGATCTGGTACTGCCCCGCCTTGGAGATAAAATCAAGGTTGATCTTCTGCACCAGCGTATCGAAATCCACCGCGATGATCTTGATGTTAATGCCGGTCAGTTCGGAGAATTCCTGGCTTTTGTTGAGCAATATGGTGGCATGACGGTTATTTTCCACGATGAAACGCAGCGTCATGCCCTCAAACTGCCGGATATCGTAATCCATCGGCAGGTCAAGGTTTTCAAAGCTTGTCCCGTTCAGGTCCACATTTACGGGTGGGGGAGCCGGCGGCTGGTCATTTCTGAACACAAATATATAGACAATAACGAGTATTGCCAGCAGCGCGACCAGCAGTAATGTCATTATTCGCTTAATCAAAAGCTTCACCTGCTCTTTGGTATATTAATATTTACCGCCACGATATAATTATATTTCCAAATACAATATTTAATCGGCGGTTTATGAAAACGAAACATGTTGCCCATATTGTAAGGTCATCGAACTGATTTTTCAAGTTTTACATTCGGTAAAGCAGAACAGGCATATGAAATGAGGACTTTGACACTGGATATCCGGCAGGCCAAATTGAGAGCTTTATCACCCGATCGCCGTCATCGCCGCGAACAGCAGATAGCGTGCCCCGTCATACTCGTAGGTGCAGGTGGACAGCGTGACGATGCGGCTCTTCGGCGTCACGTCAACATTAGCGGCAAAATCGGACAGCGTCCTTATCTCTTCCAGATACGCCGCAAATTCGGCTTCCTCATCCAGAGAAAACAGCCTCTGCGATCCCGATTCCGCCACATATCCACCGAATATATCCAGCCTGTAATTCCCTTCCGGCGTCAGCAGATACATGGTGGGGTGCGCCTCATAATATTCCTGCGACTGGTATTCCACGATACCGGCGAACATGGACCCGCTTTTCATGTGATGCCCGTATATTACGGTATTCCGGTCTGAAAAATCCGGGCTGCACGCGCAGTCGACGAACAGCGTGCCGCTGCGGCCCGATTTGCCGTCATACAGATGGTTCAGGTAATATGTGTTGTCGTCCGTCTGCGCCACAGGATAGTTGATCTTTGTGTCCGCGCAGTACAGCCACCCCATGATCTCGGGGTTGATCTCATGAAGCGTGCCAAAGTCCACCATGATCGGCGGCGTCTCCGCAGGCGGTGCTTCCTCCACAGTGCCCGGCTTCTCCGCCGTGTTCACAGCCGCTGCGGGCAGCGCCTCGTCAGCCAGCACCACTGCGCGGTCTATCGCCTCTTGCTGCGCCGTTTCCGTCTGCGCATACTCTGCCATTATCTGAACAATGCGGTAGCCACTTATGACCAGCGCGATTATCAGCAGCATACCCAGCAGCCACCGCAGCTTTTTTTTCATTTTACCCTCCCGCAATAGAAAACAGCCTTTCGAAAAGGTGTGCTCTCCGTCCGGCTGTCTCAGTTATTTTTACTTATCGGTCACAGGCTTGTATCCCGGCCGCTCTTGGCCTTTTTTACCTTTGTGCTTCGAAGCAGCAGCAGTGCCGCCAGCCCCACTGCGCTGCCCGCAAATACCGCGCCGTACACCCAGATGTTCACCGTATCCCCTGTCTTGGGGTCGTCCGGGCTGATCGGCAGTTCTTCCGCGGTAAATACCCAACTTATTAACCCCGTGCTGTCCTGAAACTCGTTGCCCATCTCAATGGGCACATCCAGCGTGACATTAATATCCACATCAGCCCCGGAATAGAAAGTGCCAAGGCATACGTTGGATGCCAGCCCGTCCTGCATATCCGCCGGCGCGTCGAACAGCACCGAGCCGCCGTCCTGCACCACCTTCAGATTCATTTGGCTCAGGAAATCCTGATACTGCTGATCCACGGCTTCCGCTCGCAGATATATCTTCACCTTGATGCCGTTGGAGATGTCGTTCTTCACCGTGATCTGCTGCGTCAGCGTATCACCGGGCATTACGCCCTTGAAATCCTGGAACAGGTCGCTGTCCGGCAGAAATACAAACTTATCGGCGCTGCTTACATACGTCACGGTCGAGCCCGCTGCCAGCGCCGGCACAACCCATGCCGCCAGCAGCAGTGTGCATACGGCCAATGCTGCCGCACCCTTCCGCCATATCTTCATCCTGCCACCTCCAGTGTGCCGTCAGCCTGCACACCCGATACCGCGCTGCCCCATACGCCCCTCACCACGGACGCGGGCAGGGCCTGTATAGCCTGCGCCGATATCTGCAACTCAAAATTATAACCGTCATGCGGCGCTGCCGTGCACCTGTCGATCAATACCGGCGTGCTTTTTCCCGCCGGAACGGGTATGGTACAGTAGTAATAGCCGTCCGCACCCAGCACCCATGTCGTCAAGTCGCCCCAGACCATGGTGCAGTCAGACAGCGACGCGGCTTCTCCGGCAATGCTGCCGCCATCCTTCCAAACGGGTATCAGCACCGCTCGGATATAGGCATCCATCGTACCCGTATTTTTAATGGCGACATCGCTCTTAACGCCGTCCGAAAACGACTCTACCGTTTCGCAGGTAATACTCGCCGGATCGAATGTATTGGAAAGCGTTTCGCTCTGCGCAGTCAGCCAGGCCAGCGTGGATCCGGCTGCGGCCAGCAGCAGCAGCACTGCCGCCGCCAGCGCCAGCAGCAGCTTCTTCTTCCGCGGCCATCTGCGCCTGTGTTTACTCATTGTGTTCCCTCCGTATATCAGTCTGCGCTTAAGAACGTGTTGACTGCATGGCTGTCTCCGCCGAGCCATTTATCATTTGCTATCGTGTTACCCACGGTTACTGTTGCCGCCGCATTATCCGCGCCCAGCGTCACAGTCTCCTCGCCCGCGGTATAGCGCCAGCTCCAGGAGCCCAGCTCCGTTATCGTATAGCTGCCCACCGGCAGGCCGACGATGGTCTGGCTTCCGTTGCCCTGTACCGAAACGTACAGCTCACGTCCACCGCCCGTTACCTTGAATATGAACGTGTCCGTCGTATCAGCCGCGCCCTGTTTCGTGATGGTCATCGCGCAGCTTTTCACATGCACCATGAACTGCCCCAGCGCTGCATTATACCCGCAGCCAGGGATGCTGCAATCCTGATGCACTAAATGTGTGTACGGCGTCACGTTGGAGCCGCCGATATTGACCGTTACACCGACATGCGTATCCTGGGTAAAATCAGCCGCTGCCGGATTGTACTGATACGTCAGCGAAGGCGCAGCACCCAAAGGCAGCGGCACACCGCCAGCGGTGTTATTCCACACCACTGCGTGCAGGTTGTCAGCATAGTCCGCCGTTTCACCCAGCCAGATCACGCTGTCGCGCCATGTCACCTCAGGTGTAAACACATAGACCGTTACCGGCTTGGACAATGTAATGGATGCAGGCGTACCGTTCACCGTTGTGACAGTGCAGTCCACCGTTAATCCGGTGTTGGCCGTCAGCCCCTCCAGCTCAAAATGCGAGATATCCCATTCACCGTCCGCCTGACTGTCTCCTGCTCTGATTGTATAAGTGCCCAGCACCGTCCCGCCGCCCGACCGTAAGGCATAGACGATGTCGACATACGCGTTGTTGACACCGTCCGCAACGTATCCGGCTGCCGTGGTGAACATGCCGTTCAGCATCGCGTTCTGCGTCAGGTAGATCGACTGGTTCTCCGGCGTAAAATCGTAGTTTACCGGTATATCGACCGTAGGTATGGGCAGCGCCTTCACCAGGTCTCTGCCTTTGTATATGCCTGAAGCCAGCTCGTTGGTGGGCACTGTGCCCCCAAAGCATGAGCCCGGAATGTACTCAATGGGTATTTCTATGATCAGTTTCTTCCCCTTGTAGCCTGTTATTGTGCCGTTTGTTTCAATGGCAGCGTAATAGTTTTCAGCATAATTGAATCCCGAAACGCCGACGGTTTTCCGGTCATCGCTGATGGTCACCGTGCCGTTGAACGGTTCTCGCGGAAGCCAGCTGTTTGCGGTGGCTCCGGCTGAAGCCGTATACATTTGTATGCTGTTGACGGATGCTCCTGCCGGCAGCCGGAAATACGGCGCGATCATATCCTTCATAACCGCGGAACCGTCCAGCGTCACAGTGGTTTCGCCCGTCTCGATGTTTTCCGAAATCGACTGGAATATGTTGTTCAGCCCCGTTGTATTGGAAGCCGACAGATAATAGCCCGCATTGCTGCCCGTATCGTAGCTGGACATGCTCGTGGCGTTGGGGTAGTTGGACGATACGAAGTGCATAAACTTATTTTCATTGGAAGCGGAGCCAATCGTCGTGGTGGGGTTCGCTCCATCAAATATGCCTATAGAATATACCGTCACGCCGTATCCCGAGGCAGCAACGGAAGCCTTTAAAGTTTTGGCGTTTGCAATCGCCGGATTGGCAACGGACTCTTGAAAGGAACCGTTGCCGCTGCTGGCCGGTGCACCATCTGTAAAGAACACGACGACCCTGTTTCTGAGTCCGCTGTTATCAGGAGGATCATTTTGAAAAACATCCTTCGCTTTTTGCAGTCCCAAATCAGAACGTGTGTAACTAATAGTATCCAAATCCGCAATTTCGCCTTGTAACGCGTCTATACCAGTCGAATTGTTATTAACGCTCACAAATGCGCCATTGGTATTTTTATTGCCAGATATGATGGATGCTGATGTCGAATAAGTGACGACAGCGATACGGTGATCAACCCCATCTCCGGAATTTGCCTTTGTCTCTATGGAGTCAATGAAATGACTCGCAGCTGTTTTCAAGGCAGCCAGACGGCTTACCGTACTGTACCGGTAAAAAGTCCAGGCGGGCGGAGAATCATTGCTCCCATTTTCATCGCTTGTATAAGTTTGAACCGATGTTCCCACCGTGTAACTGTAGAAGTACTGATATTTTGGATTTTGATGATCATCAGTCGGAGTTCGGGTGATTGTGACGGGATAGTATTGCCCATCCACCTTCACAAACAGGTCACCAACATAATCATACACGTCAAAATTTTTATTGAATGTCTTTACAGCGTAACCTGATATTATATCACCGTCCATGCTTAGTGACAGATCCAGCACGAGTATGATATCCGCCGGAACGGGTTTTTGCGCCGTCGTGATGTGCACCTCGCCCGTCGCGTACGCTTCGATCGTCAGCTTATAGCCGTCGGTCTGATTGCCGCTGACCGTCTTGTCCAGTACCAGCCCGTCATCTTCCGGCGCGGGAGTGGTCATCGTCTGCATCGCGAGTTTTCCAACCAGTCTGGAAGCTGTTACGTCCACAGGGTCCTTTAGTGGCGCAGCATGCGTGTAATCAGCCGCGTATTCTCTTTCTACTTTTGGAACCGGCTCCGATATACTCAAAATATATGCGTCAAGGGCGGCCTGCTGCTCAGGTGTCAGCGCGTTCAAGAACGCGTCAACTTCCTCGTCGCTTTCCAGCTTAATCAGGTACTCATAGAGCTGCTGCGGCGTCATTGCCGAAAAGTCGGGGTCAGCGGATACGTCCTCATCCGCAGCCTCCGGTTCACCTTCGGCCACTTCCGTCGTTTCGGGTTCTTCCTCGGCCGTGCCTGCTGTTCCCGGTTCTTCCTCAGCCGTATCTGAAGCCCCTGGCTCGCCTTCGGCAGAGGGCATCGCTTCAGCTGCCGGTGTTTCCGAATCGTCGATCGTGGCCGTCAGGCGAAAAATGCGATCCCTGTCCTGTGCAAAAGCCGCACCAGCGTATGCGACAATACCCACGAACAGCAGTACAACGAGCAGCAACGACAGTATCTTTTTCATGGTCAGTACCGTCTATCCTTTCCGGGTCATTCGGCAGGCCAGCCCGCTGCCTGCCAGACCGTCACACCGTTGTTGTCCTTCTGAACCGCCTGTGCGAGCACCTGAATGCTCACATCCGCATCCATGTAACCGTTGCCCGTTTCCGGTGCCACGGACACTTCCGTGAACAGCGGCATTGTCTGCGCGCCTTTATCCACAGCGGACGTGTAATAATACCAGCCGTCAGTTCCCGGCTGCCAGTTGGCTGTATTGATATTAAAGGCGATAATTTCCGTTCCAAGCGCATCTCCGCCCGCAGACCGGGCACTTACAGTCAGTCTGATGCGCGTATAGAACGCGTTGTCACCCGTATTTTCCACATAAACGGTCTTGTCGGCGGTATCTCCCGGCATCATGCCGTTTAAAGCTTCTTCCGAAAACGCTGCGCCGCCGCTGCCCTCATCGTGCAGCGCCATCCGCACATTACCCGCCGAGACCACGTTTTGTGCTGTGGCCGTCACCGTAAAATAGGCGATGCTGCCGCCCGCTGCGGCCAGCACGATTACCGCAAGAGCTGTCAGCAGGATCAACTTCTTTTTCATCTCTCAAATCCCGCATTCTGTAAATTACAGACCAGACAATCTGGCAGGTTTTAGGGGAGGGAATACACCCTCCCCTAATCTCTGGCTGATTAATGTCCAAACGCATTCTGGAACATGGTTTTAACAGCGGACAGTTCCGTCGTCGGATCAATACCATTCTTGATTGTACTCCAGCTCGGGAATATCCCCTGCGCCTGAATGGCTTCCGCCGTCACGATGACGCCATATCCTTTCAGACTCAGACTGTTTGTTAGTTCCTTCGGCATTACAATGTGGTCAAAAAGCGCGGAGGTCTCAGTGCCGAGTTCCGGATTTTTGCCCGCATCGGCAGTGCCCTTAAGTGGCTTCAGATAATAGTAATAATCTCCATCCTTATACCAGTTGGTGCTGTCGTAAGCGTCGATAACGCCATTCGTTCTGATCTTCACTTCACCCTGGCCAGCCGGAAGCGTGGGCATCGTCACTTTAAGCCTCACTACACAAGGGTTGGCACCAATATTGGTGACTTTCGGGTCTTTAGCCAGCGGTTCACCGGGATATACTTCGGGAGCGTCACCTTGCCCGCTTGCAACCCAAGCCGGCTCATCCAGTCTGATCTGAACGTTACCAACGGTAAACGTGTTCGTTGCCTCCTTGCTGTCAAAGAAATAGGCGAGGGTCGCCCCTATTGCGGCTGACGCAATCACCGTGACAGCCAGTACGACGACAATAAGTTTCTTTTTCATGATTCTATCCCTTCCAAACGTTATATTTTATTTGCTTGTCCAGTCCGACTAAAGCAAACTTATTTCTGTGTTACACCTCAAAATGCGCCAGTGCCGCAGCATCCGCATCAGTTGGTGTCGTTGCGTTGGACTGATGCGCGTAAGCTTTGATTTCAATCAGTCCGCCGCGAATCGATTCAATATTGGCTTCGGTCACTGCGGTTTCGCTCACCGTTACACTGGTGAACACAGGCGGCAGCGGTCTGTCGGCTGTGCTTTGTGCTGCATAGCCGTCGTATTTGTAAACCGTCTTAGTCCCTCTGGCGCCGATCACTGTCCAGCCCGAATTGATGTTCAGCGAAACAGCGTTTGCCACTGTACCGTTCAGCTGGTTATCCACCATGGCATACACATAGCAGTCCTCGCTACCTGCCGTAACCGTCACCGTCGGATCCTTGGCAATCACCGCACCCGGATACAGCTTGCTGTTCGGCGTCCAGCCGGGCTCTGTCAGCGTAATGGCAATGCTGCCGACAGTAAACGTATTGCTTATGGAAGCGGATGCGGTTAGCCAGGCAATTGTTGTTCCCGCTGCCAGAATAACGATCAGGGCGACAGCCGCAACGGTAATCGGAATTTTTTTCATATCTTGACTCCTATTAATTTCACAGCGTTTCGCTATGCAGCTGTTCACCGGCAGAAGCACATGCTGTCCACTATCGCTTCCGGCCAGATAACCTCAGCACATTGCGGTTCTCTTCGGCATCATCTTGCTCCTGTGCTTTGCGCAGCAGTCCCGGTAAAAAGAGCAGCACTGCCGCCGCCAGCACCACCGCTATCGCGACATACAGACCCGGCGGCGCGGATATAAAGCTTGATACATAACCCAGCAGCGGAACAGAGAAAACCGGAACTCCGATCAGATGGTCATAGCTTACAGGCTGTCCGTCAGGCGTTTCATTGGCATCTCCCTTGGTATAAAAACATGCGTTTTCCTCATCAATGCTGATCACGCGGTGAGTTGCTACTGTTTGTCCGTTTCCCAAATGAAATGTGATGGGGTCTCCCACATGTACCTGCTGTGCATCAGTCGGTTTTACATATATCAACGCTCCCGTCGGATATGCCGGTGCCATGCTGCCGCTCAATACAGTAAAGGGCTGTATACCAAAAAGCCTGACACCCGCTGTCATGATGGCTATCGCGATCAACACGCAAATCAGCATGACGGATACAATATTCCATAACTTTTTTAGCATTGTATGGCTTGCTCCCTTCCCGCACGGCTTGTGCAACACTCTGATGTCCAGCAGAACTAATTATAATCAGTGTGGTAAATAGTGTTAATGACTTATTTTGTCAATCTGATGAGAGGTTTTGAAATGTTTTGTTTGTTTTTAGAATCAGCATGGAAGAAAAGAGCAGTAATGAGGATATAAAGTCAATTGAGCGGCATCTCGTTGTTCTCACAGCCGCATATCCATGCATTTCGGTACATATAATGGCAGGTTGAGGAGACGTTATATTTGTTTTTATCACGTTGAGATTGTCATAAATTACGCCATACGATTAGAATTATTTTTAACCCCTGCTATTCCAAACAAACGACACTGCGGTTATAATGGTACAAATATAAAGTTTATGGGGAATGCAGAATGGATCTTTTAAAAGACAGGATACGCAGGGACGGCAAAGTCAAGGACAACCATATCATCAAAGTGGACGGTTTTCTGAATCATCAGATCGATATCAGCCTGATGAACGAAATCGGGAAAGAATTTAAACGGCTGTTCAACGGTGAGAAGATCACGAAGGTGATCACTATTGAAGCCAGCGGCATCGCGGTCGCCTGCCTGACAGCCATGTATTTCAATGTGCCGATCGTATTTGCAAAAAAATCAGAAAGCAAGAACATAGACGGCGACGTATACAGAACAACTGTCACCAGCTATACCCGCGGCAAAGACTATACGGTAATACTTGAGAAGCGGTTTTTAACCCCTGAGGATCGCATTCTGATCATCGATGATATTCTTGCGACAGGGAAAGCGCAAAAAGGCCTGCTCGACATCAGCCGGCAGGCGGGCGCTGATGTTGCGGGGATCGGCGTCGTGATTGAAAAAGGATTCCAAGGCGGCGGGGACAAGCTTCGTGAGGCCGGATATAACGTACAGAGTCTCGCCATTATCGACAGCATGGAAAACCAAACGGTCCAGTTCCGCAATCAGTAATATTTAACGTTCCCGGGATGCCTTTTTTCTGTTACTGTCAATAATCTATAAGCGCGCTTTCCAGATTTGAAGTGCGCTTTTTATAGCGTCACCTTCATCCGTATGCTTGGTACTATTTCCGTTTTTCTGGGCTAAATCGCTGACGCGTTCACTCATACTTCAGTTGTATGCTGGCTGATAATGCCTTCAAAAGACCGGATGAATCGAGCATCGTCGTCACGGGTCCGTTTACGTGGGCCTCTGGATCTGCCGCCGCCACGGCGAACTTTTTGCCCAATATGTCTGTCCATGAGCAGCTGGTCTATATTCTCGTTGGTATAAATAAGCCCGTTCTGATTCAATACCTTCGCTGATTTGCTCAAAGCCATAGCGGCCAATCCATAGTCCTGTGTCACCACAATATCCTGACTGCACACCATATTGATGAGCGCCATGTCCGCGCTGTCCCGCGCTTTGTCAACCGTAATGGTTGTGCTGTAGCCGTCGTCCAGCTCATGGCTTGTGTCCATGATCATCACGACAGGGAGCCCTTTGCGCTTTGCGATGCTGACAATAATCTCTTTGACGGGGCATGCATCGGCATCAACCAATATCTTCACTCCGTTCAATTCCTTCCGAATACGACATTAACATTTTATTTATCTATTTCTGCGCTTGGATACGCTCCGCAATATCGCTCAGATACAGCCATCGTTCCATCTTTTTATTCAGCATGGCTTCCAGCTCACACTCTTCCTTGAGCAGTTCCTCCAGACGGATATAATTGCTCGCTTCCGCTTCCTTCTGTGCTCTGACCCCTTCAATCTGCCGTTCCAGCGCCGCGATCTCGCCGTCAATAACGTCGTATTCCTGCTGTTCCTTATAGGTAAACTTCAATTTTTTCGGCGTGTCGTCTCTTGCCGCCGCCCGGGGAGGTGCGCTTATTTTGACCGGCTGTTTTGGCTCCTGAACCCCAGCGTTTTTAATTTGCTGAAGATAGCTTGTATAGCCGCCAAGATATTGCTTAACAATACCGTCCTGTTCAAACGCAAAGACCTTGTCCACCACCTTGTCCAAGAAGTACCGGTCGTGCGATACCACGACCACTGCACCGTTAAAGCCCGCGAGGTAGTCCTCCAGTATCATCAGGGTCATGATGTCAAGATCGTTCGTCGGTTCATCCAGCAGCAGTATATTGGGTGCCTGCATGATGATTCTGAGAAGGTACAGCCGCCTTCTTTCCCCGCCGGACAGGCGGTCAATGGGCGTCCAAAGCTGGTCCGGCGGAAACAAAAATCTTTCCAGCATCTGTGCCGCCGTCAGTACGCCGTCCACTGTGACGATGTTCTCCGCGATTCCTCTGATATAGTCCAGCACGCGTACCGACGTGTTCATATGCTCGCATTCCTGAGAAAAGTAGCCGATCTTCACCGTATCGCCGGTGTCAACCGTCCCGCTGTCCGGTGCTAATTCTTTGCATATCAGCTTAAGCAGTGTGGACTTGCCACAGCCGTTCTTTCCGATGATGCCGACGCGGTCATCGCGCAGCAATATGTATTCAAAGTCCCTGATCAACTGGCTGCCGCCAAAGCCTTTGGAAACATGGTTCAAATGAACTGTCTTGTTGCCCAGCCGCGTGGTCACGGAGCTTAAATCCAGCTTCTTAACAGCGGTTGGGGCCTGTATATCCATGACGGCTTCATAGCGCTCAATTCTCGCTTTACTTTTGGTGCCGCGGCCTCTCGCCCCTCGCTGTATCCATTCGAGCTCTCTCCTCAAAAAGCTTTGGCGCTTGCGCTCAGTTCCGGCAGTCATATCTTCCCGCTGCGCCTTCAGCTCCAAAAACCTTGAGTAGTTCGCGTCGTAGCTGTACAGCGCACCGCGATCAAGCTCCACAATTCTGTTGACGATACGGTCAAGAAAATACCGGTCATGGGTGACCATCAACAGCGCGCCCGTGTATTTTGACAGATAATTTTCCAGCCAGCCCACCATTTCGTTGTCTATATGGTTGGTCGGCTCGTCCAATATCAGCAAGTCGCTGGGGTGAATCAGGGCGCTGGCAATGCTGACGCGTTTCTTCTCTCCGCCGGACAACAGGCCAACCCTTTTATCAAAATCGTTGATGCCCAGCTTTGTCAGTATGGTCTTCGCTTCATGATCCTGCAGTTCTTTGTACTCTTCCGATACATCCTCAAACACCTGCTCCAAAACGGTCATATTCTCTTTGAATACAGGATTCTGGGGCAGATAGCCGATTCTCAAGCTATCAGCCTTCGTCACAGTACCCGAATCCGGCGCTTCCTCCCCGGCAAGAATCTTCAGAAACGTCGATTTACCCGTGCCGTTGATGCCGACGATACCAATCCTGTCCCCCTCGTTGATATAGAGGGACACATCGCTGAGCAGCGGTTTTTCACTGTAGCTTTTCGAAATTCCAACAGCGGAGTACAGTAACAATTTTTTAGCTCCTTAAGGCTATTGTCCAAGATTCAGGCTGCAGCACTCAAGCCGACAGCGTTTATGAACCGTACCACAATACCATGCGGCAGGCCGCTTGTAAATCCGCTTGGATTCTCTTTCCCTGCAGATAAAGCCATTGCCCACAATTTGTTTGTCATGATCCAGAAAAATCGCCGCTGACAGAAGTGCAATAAAAAATGCTCTCCGCAAGGTTTTTCCGGACACGCCTATTAGTCGTTTTAAATTCCGAAAGCGCCGGGCTGACGCTTTCGGACAAGTAAGCCGTTTTAAGCAGACTACTTCCTGTTGTTGTCCCCTGTGCCCGGGTTGAAGCACAGATACCAGTCCATGCAGTTAGCGCCCGTGTCCAGCCGCTTCATCGCGGCGGATAACGTTTTAGGCGGCGGTATCACTGTAGGACGGCCCGGACGCCAGTTGGCCGGTGTCGCCACCTTTTCCGCGTCCGTTGTCTGCAGCGCATCCAGCAAGCGCAGTATCTCACCGATGCTGCGGCCGTTGGTCAGCGGATAGATCAGCTTGACGCGTATCACGCCCTGCGGGTCAATATAGAATACATTGCGCACCGTCTCCGTGCCGCTCACGCCCGGCTGTATCATGCCGTACATCTTAGCGACGCGCATGTCCCTGTCTTCAATAATGGGGAACGGTATTTCAACGCCGGTGCGGCGGTATATGTTGATGATCCACGCGATATGCGACGCATTCGAATCGATGGACAGCCCCAGCAGTTCTGTATTCCTGTCTATAAAGTCCTGATAACGCTTTGTGAAAGCAAGAAACTCCGTCGTACAGACAGGAGTAAAATCACCCGGGTGCGAGAACAATATCACCCACCGCCCCCGGTAGTTCGACAGCGTCTTCATGCCGTCTGTCGTATTGGCTGTAAAATCCGGTGCCATGTCTCCAAGGCCGGGCACATAGCAGCTGCCAGTTGTCATTGAAGGAGATATGTTTGCCTGCATCGTCTGAGTGTTTTGGCTTTGCACAACCGCCGTCTCATCAGGTGTGTTCATACAACCCACTTAAGATCACCTCCTTGTATTAGTTTCTCATTCACTATATTCATTTTTCCGCCAGTATGTTCAGTATACATCACAGTTAATGGTTACCTGGCGCAGCCTGTTGTGATATACTAAGGTATCTTTTGATAAGGTGGTATGCCATGATCAAACACATTGCATGCAGCGGTTGTCACGTTGAATACAAACTGTTTAACGCGGAGCGGGAAACCACTGCCATACTCCTGCACGGGTTCGGTGTCAACCGAAATATGTGGGCGCCGCAGATTGCCGCTTTGTCAGATTACCGCGTTATTGCCGTGGACCTTCGAGGCCATGGCGGGTCACGTCCGTGCGATTCCTTCTCCGTCATCAAAGCCGCTGAAGATGTTTACCGAATCGCCGAGGCGGAAAACTGCATCCGTCCGTTGCTCGTCGGCCTGTCGATGGGCGGATATGTGGTACAGGAGTACGCACGCCTCTACCCAGACCATCCGGGTGGCTGCCTGATAGCCGACGCAACACCGATATTCATCAAATACAAGACATGGGAGAAACTCTCGCTGCAGTACTCCGCTCCTCTTTTAAAGGCTTACCGGTGGGAAACCCTCAAAAAGCTGATGGCCAAAGCCTGTGCCACAAACGAAGACGCGCGCCGGCAAATCAGAGCTATGTTCGACGATATGACCAAACAAGAGTTTATCACCTCGTGGAAGGGCCTCACCAGCTGCCTGCATGAAGCTGATATCACGTTTTCAGTACCGCTTTGGTTCGTATACGGAGAAAAGGACACGACAGGAACAATCCGTATGCACGTGGATGACTGGCCAGTGCACTATCCCGGATGCGAGGTCCGGCCTATCCCGGGTGCCGCGCATGTAGCAAACATGGACGCGCCCGAGGCTTTCAACCGGATCATGTTGGAGTTTATCGACCGATGCAGATAAATACAGCCGTTTGCAGATATAAACAAAAGGGCTCATGTTGAGCCCTTTTTGTGTGTCCTCATAGATTTATACGTTTTAACCAGCCAGCGTGACCTCGCGGACTGATCTCAGGCCTACCAGCTGCCGCCCGCGCCGCCGCCGCCGAAGCCGCCGCCTGAGAACCCGCCGCCGCCCGAGAACCCGCCGCCCGAGTATCCGCCGCCGCCAAAGCCGCCGCTGCCCGAGGACTGCGGTTTGGACGTCATCGCGCTCTGGAAGCCGGACATATTGTGCGTCAGCATGGAAGTGAACAGTATCGTGTTGAACATCGGCGAGCCGTAATACCCGTAGTACCAGGACGGCGGCTGAATGCCGATACCCTCAAAGTTTTTCGCCCACTTATCCGTCACGCCCAGCACATAAGCATATGGCAGCACGTTGTAGTAGTAGGACGGGTTTTGTTCCACCAGCGTGAGTATCCTGTCCTTCTCCGCCTTGTCGATGAAGTTCTTGAAGCCCAGCAGCTTGCCGTACCACTGGCTGCCCTGCGGCGAGCGTTTGCGCATGATCGCCGTCAGCAGCATCAGAATCAGTGTTACGGCCGCTGTTATCAAAGTACTCGTCATATTCGCAGAGGGGAACATAATCGGAACGAGGAATATATACAGCACCATCACAAAGGTCAAGAGTACGATGGAGCCGATCAGCGTTGCCGCTTTTGTTCCGGGCTTGGTGGAACGCCACTTCTCCAGCAACCGCACCAGCATAAACACCGGCCAGCTGATAAGCAGCGCTATCGCCACCGTGGCAATGGCCGCAAATATAAATCCGCTGTCCACATACACGTTACGGAACAGCGTCACGGCTACAGGGAGCATCGTAAGAAGGCTCATCCAGCCGCGGGCGCTCATGGACGCTTTGGTGAACACGCGCCGCTCCTTTGAACCCTCAAAGTGGTTGGTCACGCTTGTCTTGGTGGCTTCCATGGTGTTGTAGAAAGTATATTTCAAGGAGCTGACGGACACGGTATCGCCGCCCGCGAACAGCTTGCTGAACATCGTTTGTTCAAAGCGCTTCAGCCCTTCCGGTTCGCGCTTTTTCACAAAATCGAAATCATGCTTATCACGCTGGACGATATCGAGATACCCTTTATCTGCCCAGTAGAGTATCAGCGCCACCACGTCCTTGTTGTCCACGCAGCCGTCGATCACGTAACCGGCCTCAGCGGGCGTCATGCCCTCCGGCGCATAGAACTCCACCGTGGGATACACCGGGTCGTCGCGCCCCAGCATCAGCCACAGCAATACCGCCAGCAGCACGCACAGCCCGCTCACCACGTAGATGAATGCGTTCCAGGCTGCCTCCGGGTCTGTCTCTCCGGTAAAATAATCGTCCGGGAACTGCATCCTCGCCGTCAGTATATCTCCGCCGTCCATCGGGCGCGTGATATACCCTTGTATCGTGCTGCCGTTCTTCTCCCAGACCACATCGCCCTCGTTAATGGAGCCATACGGTCCCAGCGTAAAGCTGACAGTGGATTCGTCGAAATCCTTAGGCAGCTCGATGATGAAGCTCGCGCTGCCGATCGTATCGTCCGCGTGGCACATGATGAGGTTACGGTAAAATTCATCGAAGGCATCGACGCCGTTGTCGCCCAGATTGGCCTTGTAGGTGATGACGTACACCTGCTCGCCATAGACATACGTATCGGGATCACCGATCTGCGCCTTCATAAAGCTGTCGCCGGAATAATAACCATCTTCGCGGGACAACTCAAACTTGTAGCCCTGAACATCAAAGTCAGACACCTTGTAACGATATCTAACCGGGTCAGACTCGCCATTGACTTCCCGGTACGCCGTGCCCCGGTCCTGCAGGTAGTAATAGAAGCCATGCCGCTGCTCCGTGAAATTAAGCGTCAGCCGCTCCACCACGTCGATCACGTTGTTCTCCGCCACCGTGATGTGCACGTCGTAGCTGGTGATGTCATACGCCTCGTCGGCGCTGGCCGCCATCGGGAAGCAGAGCAGCAGCAGAGCCGCCGCCATCACCGCCAGCAAAATCTTTTTCATCCGATCCTCCCCTCCCGCTGCGCTAATCCGCGCAGGACAAAACGGCGCATCTTCCATCCGATGCGCCGTTCAAAGCTGTCATTATCCGAAATCAGAACTGCACCCTGACGTTCTCGCGCTCCGCCTCCGAGCCCACCTCGAACAATGGCTTCTTCTCGAAATGGAACATGCCCGCCACGATGGAGCTGGGGAACACCTCGCGCTTGGTGTTGTATGTCTTGACGATGGCGTTGTAGTACTTCCTTGAGTTGGCGATCTCGTCTTCAATACGCCGCAGTTCACCCTGCAGCTCCAAGAAGTTCACATTGGCCTTGAGGTCCGGGTAAGCCTCCGCCACGGCGAACAGGTTTTTCAGCGTGCTCTGCAGCATGTTCTCGCCTTCCACGCGCCCCTCCACCGTTGTCGCCGAGGCCGCCGCGTTGCGCGCCGCCATCACGCGCTCTAGCGTTTCCTTCTCATGCTTGGCATAGCCCTTCACCGTCTCCACCAGATTGGGGATCAGGTCGTATCTTTTCTTTAAGTAGACGTCCATCGTCGAGAACGCTTCTTCAATGCTGTTCTTCAGCCTGACGAAGCCGTTGTAAGAAGCGATGAACCAGATGATGAGTATCAGCAGCACCGCACCGATAATAATGCCGATCAACATACTGAACCACTTCCTTTCATGAGGTTACCTCTATTATACCGCATACTGCCAAACGCCACAATGTGTATTTGTTCCCCGTAACCCCTTGTATCAAGCAATATTTTCCTCTGCTTTACCTTTGTTTTATTTTCTTTAGTATCTTATAGTACAGGACTACCCCTAAAACATAGGTCGTTTCAAGGCATCCTATTACCATAAACAGAATTAAACCTGCTTCGATATTTGGCGTGAAGCTGACCCCAATAAATAATAACAACTGAAAATATCCAAATAACTGCTGAATGACAGCAGCGCGAAAGAAGTATCTCCTGCCTCTTTTATTTTGAAATACAAAAAAATTCTTGGCGCGCTTAGACAGCTTGACGATATGCCTGCCTTCAAAAGGGTAGCCGACTTGTTCATCCAGCCTAAAGCCAGCACTTAAACCGGCTATCAAATATATTATTCCAAATAATATTAAGACCCACGCTTTTTCAGGCATAATATCCTCAGTTATCCGTCAGCCAGTCTCCTCCAGTTCACATGTGGTTAATCAGATATTATGCGTCCATCGCCTCAAGGCGCCTTGCCGAACCGCGCACCATGCCGCGCCACATCAGCAGCGCCATCACGCCCGTCACCAGCAATATGTAAACACACGCCAAGGCCAGCGGCATGCCCAGAATCAGTACGGGGATAATGATCACTGCCGCGAGCAGCAGCCCCACCAGCATGTGCAGCATCACGTTCAGGTTCTGTTTGATGGCCTGCTGTTCATTTGTCCAGTTCAGCTTGGGGCGCGACGCGTCGATCAGCAGACCCGCCAGCGAGCTTGCCGTCAGCGCGATGAGGCTGAGCGCCAGTGCAATCAGTGCCGTCAGTACGCCAATGCCCACCACCACCGCCAGCACCGCCAGCAGCACTATGCCGATGACGGACAGCAGCATACCGGTATACAGCTTGGCTGTCAGCTGCTTTTCCATCGACATGGGGATGTATTTCATAAAATACAGTGAACGCCCCTCGCGCGATATCGCCGTGCTGGTGATCGCGTTGGCGCCGGAAATGAATGCGCTGATGCCCACCAACACTGCCACGGCGCTGCCCGCGTCGAAGCCGCCCATCATGCCGCTCAATGTGGATAAAGAACCGTTGCCGCTGACGATCATCACAAGCACCAGCACTGGCCAGATGAAGTTCATCACCACGCAGTTGAGGAAGGCGATGGGCGAACGCGTCAGCATACGCAGCTCTTTAGCGACATACGACCGGACGGCGGACGAACCCGCCGTGCTTTTGCCCAGCTGTTCCGCCGATAGCGCGCGCCTTTTTGCCGCCGCCTCAGATACCCCCGCCAAGCCTTTAAAGTAGAGCAGTTGGCCCAACAGCAGGAATATGCCCGCCGCCGCCGCAGAACACAGCACAAAAAGCAGCAGGTTCCAAAGCCCGGCCAGCTCCGTGCTGCGCAGCAGCGCCTGCGACGCAAAGCCGATGCCGGGGAATATGCGCTCCACCACACCGATGAGCGACGAGGAACCGCTGGCCAGTGCCGTAAGCTGATCCGGCGTGAAATTATTCGCCGCGCTCTGCAGCCCCACGTTGAGGCCGATGGCCAGCGCCATCGCAATGATGCCGCCCACGAACTTGAACGCCTGCTTGTTCTTGCCGAAGCTGGTGAAGCGCATCACGAGCATCACCAGTGCCGACGCCATCGTGAGCGCGATGATAGGCAGGATCGCGAACAATATCACCGAATAGAGTATATAAGGTAAGCCCGCGCCGCTCTTGATGCCAAACACCACCAATATTGGCAGCAGTATAAACGATTCAAATATATACTCGTAGATGATCAGGGTCAGTAGCTTGGCGCCCAGTATCTGATATGGCCGCACGGGCAGCGCCAGCAGCAACTGTACGTCGTCCGCGTGATACATCACCGAAACCACATAAAAAATGCCGAAGAAGAATATCACGACGGACGTCGCGCCCAGCGCCAGCGACACAATAATGCCCTGCGCTCCCACCTGCGCCGCCGCGTCGTAAAGGCCCAGCGCCATCATCCCCACGGAAAACGCGAACATGAGGAACGCGAATCCCAGCAGCAGCGGCACCCACCATTGGCGTCCTTTCTTCTGCGACGAGAACGCGCTGCCGCTCTTCAGCAGCGCTTTCAGCAGTACCCATATCTTACGCATGTTCCGTCATCTCCAAAAACATCTTTTCCAGCGACGAATCGCTGCTGGCTTTAAGCCCGCTCATGCCGCCCGCATACAGTATGTGTCCCGCGCTGATCACCGCCACGTTGTCGCATACCTTCTCGGCCACCTCCAGCACGTGTGTGGAGAAGAATACCGTGCTGCCCGCATCCGCGTGCTCACGCATCATCGACTTCAGCTCAAACGCGGACTTGGGATCCAGCCCCGTCATCGGCTCGTCGAGTATCCATACCTTGGGCTTGTGCATCAGCGCACCCATGATCACGATCTTCTGGCGCATGCCGTGCGAGTAGCTCTGTATCTTGTCGCCCAGCGCTTTGGTCATGTCAAACCGCTCGGCCAGAGAAGCAATCACGCTCTGGCGCTGGCTTGCCTCCACCTCGTATATATCTGCCATAAACTTCAGATATTCCACGCCTTTCAAATGCACAAATATATTGGGATCGTCCGGGACAAAGCCGATGGACATCTTGGCCTTCACTGCGTCCCGGGCAGTGTCATACCCGTTCACGCTAATTGTGCCGCTGTCCGGCTGTATGATACCGGCGATCAGTTTGATCGTCGTCGTCTTACCCGCACCATTGGGCCCAAGGAAGCCGTATATGCTGCCCGGTTCCACCATCAGAGAGATATTGTCCACCGCTTTCACGCGTCCGCCGTAAGTTTTCGATACCCCTTTTATCTCGATCATATCTGCCCTCCAAGCATCATTCTCATGTCGCAGTATACCACTTGCTGCCATTGCAGTAAAGGCCTCAGGCTCTTATATGCCGGAGCATATAAAAACACCGCATAAACCTGCGGTGCATACTGCTTTACCCTATGTCCGGCTGTCAGACTGGCATATCCGTCCCGGACACCTGCCACGGTGCCGTTTGAACAGCATTCTTACCGAGTTTCTTCGCCGCATACATCGACTCGTCAGCCTTGGCGATCAGCGCGCTCAAGCTGAGGTCCGGCTGCATCGGCGCAATGCCAAAGCTGCAAGTCAGCTTCACCGGCGGGTCGAACGTACGGCTGCTGATTGCCTGCTGAACACGACGGGCCAGCTTCTCCGCCTCACGCATATGCGTATTGGGCAGTAGCAGCATAAACTCATCCCCGCCCCAGCGCACGCACACATCGTTCTTGCGCAGATTGGCGAACAGCTCCTCCGCCATTTGGCAGAGCACCGCATCGCCCTTTACATGACCATAGGTATCGTTCACCTGCTTCATATCGTCCACGTCCATCACGATCAGTGAAAGCGGCACCCCGAACTTAAGCGACCAGTCCATCCACTTGGCGGCTTCCTCCTCCAGTTTCACGCGGTTGCCCAGGCGCGTCAGCGGATCCGTCGCATAGTCGCGCAGCAGATCGACACGGGATATATACTCCCGGTACTGGTAAGCCCGTATATGCAGAGAGAATATGGAGCACAGCACCGACACCACCAAAAGATAAATCATACCCGCTGTGATCTGTCCGGCCTCTATTCCCTTGACGATAAACAATTCACACGCCAAGAAGCTGAGAACGCCCGCGGCCGCCACAACGTTCATATTAAGCCATTTGTTCGGTACCAAATAGATGAGCAGAATAATCACCATCATACCCAGCACCTGTATCGTAAAGTCCGGCTGGGGATAAAGGCAGAACACGACCAGAAAAACCAGCAGTGCGGCAGCTTCCATCATTGTGATCAGATCCGAATAGAGCTGAAATGATTTCAGCTTCACCATCCACCAGAATGCGGAAAGCACCAACAGGCTGTAAACAGCCCTCAATATGAGTACGGTTGTTGCTGCCGCTCCTTTCAGATTTATCAGGTCAGGAATCAGCAGCAACGCGTTAAAAACAGCGACCAACACGATGAGCGCCCTGATGATGGGCCGCAGCGCGACAAGCCGGTAGTTGTTAAAAGGGTTCAGCGCCGCCCGCCGCCCGATGAAAAACAGCTTCATCATCACCGCTTCTCCATGATGAGGTCCGCCACGTACAGGCCGTGCGCAGCCGCGTGCGAAAGCGAGCGCGTAAAACCCGCACCGTCGCCCACCGCGTAAATATCCTTGCAGCCAACCAACTCAAAGTTCTCTGCCGCCGGCCGCGCGGAATAGTATTTGCATTCGATGCCGTACAGCAGCGTGTCATGGTTTGCCGTGCCGGGTGATACGCGGTCCAACGCATGCAGTGTTTCGATGATGTTGTCCAGCTGCCGCTTGGGCATGCACAGGCTTAAGTCCCCCGGCACCACGTCCAGCGTGGGTGCGGTGGTAGATTTGCGCAGCCTTGCGGCATCGGTACGCCGCCCAGCCTCGAGGTCTCCCAGCCGCTGCACCAGCACGCTGCCGCCGCTGATGAGGTTCGCGAGCGACGCCACATAGCGCGCATATTCGATAGGCTCCTTGAACGGCTGTGTGAACCGTATAGTGGACAACAGCGCGAAATTGGAGTTCTGCGTCTTCTTGTCCTCGCCCTTATATGAATGTCCGTTTACCGTCAGCACGCCGTCGGTATTTTCCATCACCACGCTGCCGCGCTCGTTGAAGCAGAACATACGCGTGGTGTCGCCGTAGCGCTTGCTGCGGTACCAGATTTTCGGTTCGTAGATGCGCTGCGAGAAGTGCTCCCACACCATGGACGGCAGCTCCACGCGCACGCCGATATCCACCTGATTGTTGGTCATCTCCACGCCGTTTTTGCGGCACCAGTTCGAGAACATGCGGCTGCCCACGCGCCCCACAGCGAATATGATACTGTCCGCGGTGAGTTCCCCGTCTTTGGTGGTGAGTCGGTGCGTGTCCTTATCCACGTCCAGCACCTCGGTGCGTGTCAGTATCTCCACGCGCTGAGCCACGTCGGCCACCATGTGCTTCATCGTCTCAAAATTCGCATCCGTCCCCAAGTGCTTGAGGCTTGCCTGCTGCATGTGCAGGTCGTGCTGGATGCAGAGCTTTTTGAGCTCATTGTCGGGCTGATACCTGTCCGTCGTCGCACCGTAGCCCACCAGCAGCGCATCCGCCTGTTCAATATAATCGATCACGGTGGCGGACGGCAGATAGTCCGTCAGCCAGCCGCCGTATTCGGTGGAAATGATATATTTTCCGTCGCTGAACGCCCCCGCGCCCGCCATACCCTCCATGATGGCGCAGTGTGCGCAGTGGATACACGTCGCTGACTTTTTGGTGATCATCGGGCAGCTGCGATGCTCCAGTGCAGTACCCTTTTCCAGCATTATAATATTGAGAGCCGGATCGGAAATAGCCAGGCGGTGTGCCGCCATCAGCCCGCCGATGCCGCCGCCGATGATGGCCACGTCGTAATGTGCTCGTTTGCTCTTCATGAAATTCCCCTTTAGCTTTAATCAAAACGTTGATAACTAATTATACCACTGCCGGGCGCTGTCAAACAGAGGTATTTGACGGTAAGGACACATTTTGAGCCATCGTTTTCGCCATCCGTCAGCACGCGGACAGCCTGCCGCCTAATCCGACATAAATTGACAAACCGGTGCTGCGCTTATATAGTCATATCAGGAGGACTTCCGTGATGCCGCCTTCACGTTCGCAGTCGATAATCAGTTTGATCAAAACCACGCTTTTTGCCGCTGTAGCGGGCGCTTGTTTGATGACGCTCCTGTACGCAGATACCCCCGGCGCAGGCAGTTTCACAGCGGGGAGTGCGGCTCTTTCTGCATTTTCTACAAACACAGCAAGCGCCGTCGTCGTCCGTCCCGCAGGTCTCGGCGGAACGGGCATCCCCACCGGCATGCATCAGGCGGTATGGGACCTCGCGGCCATCAACAGTGAAATGCCCGCCGGCAGCCTGGCCATTGCCGGTATGCTGCCGGAGGATTACGACAACGCCATGGCCATAGAATGGTCATGGCTGAATCGCCGAGGCACGCCGCAGCCGCTGGAAGTTGATCTGCACAAACCGATCGGCTACGCCGAAATAGAAAGCATACTATTCAATCTGGACCTGTACGAGGGCGTTGATGTGCTGGACATCGGCGACAGCGCACAGGGCCGCAACATCTACATGGTGACGATAGACCTTCAGGCAGAAGATATGCCTGCTTCAGATAAGCCCGTGATACTGCTGACCGGCAGCGTGCACGCGCGCGAATTCGCCGGTGCTGATTACCTTGTGAAGATGATGAATGACCTGATGATCAAAGCTGAATCGGACACGTATACGCGGCGTCTGCTGGCACAGGTCACCATCGTTTGCGTGCCGCTCGTCAACCCGGACGGACGCGAATTGATCATGAACGGCGGCGACGCCGACCGAAAGTCCAACGCAAATGGCGTGGATTTGAACCGCAACATGCCCTCACTCAACGCCGGCATGCTGCTTGAAGGTATGCAGTCCTCCGCTGATATCGACGAAATGCCGTCGCTGGACTTCTTTCCGGGCTATCGCCTCGGGTCGGAGAGCGAAAGCCGGGCCATGATCCGTTTTTTCAATACATATGTGCCCGACGCCCGCACGCGGCTGTATGTGGACCTTCATCAGCGCGGGCAGTTCATGTACTACAACAAACCTTTCCTCACATACCACAGCGACGAACGTTCACAGGCCTTTGCGGCGGCAGTGTCTGCACTGCTGAATGATGGCTATCCGCCGCAAAGGGAAGCCTACCGTTACGGCCTGAACGGTCAGGGCGGTACGATGACGGATTATGCCCGATCCGTAGCCGAGGGCATGGTCTACAGCTACAAATACGGACGGCTGGTGCTGATGATGGATGGCGTGGAGACGCCCCTCGTCCGCTTCCGTGATCTGGACAACGCCATCAAGGCGTATCGGCCTGCGAATCCCGCTTTCATCGCCATAACGCCGGAGATTGGGACGGAGTTCAGCATCGGCCCGGACGAGCAGGCGCGACAATTGAGGGCACAAACATATGACGAATTCGGCTGGGCAGACTTTCTGCCGGGCATCATCCAGATGGTGTTGGGCGAGGCTGGCGTCAACGGTCTGAAGGCGGCCGGCTGATCGCTGCCGATATGCTTGCCCGTTAACTCGGTCAGAGCAAAAAAAGAGGCTGTCTCCGTTTAAAGACAGCCCCCTTGTGTTCATGCGTCTTTACGACTCTCCGCCTGACATCCCGCCCAGCTGCTCTGCAAAAAAGCCTTCCATCTCCGAGTAGAAATCCACCCGTGCCTGCAGCGAGTTAAAGCCGTGGCCCGTGTCCGGAAACAGCATATACGTAACCGGCACACCTGCTTTTTTCAGCGCATCCACCATCTGTTTGGATTCGCTCTGCGGCACGCGCACATCGTTCTCCCCTTGTGCAATCAGCAGCGGTATCTCAATATCATCCGCGAAATACAGCGGCGAACGGGCTTTCATGTCCGCCGCCTCGGTGTCCGGATCTCCCACCGAACGTATCAGGTCCTGATACTCCACCGCCCACTGCGGCGGTATCGCCTTGATAAACGTCAGCAGGCTGGAGGGTCCGAACGCGTCCACCGCGCACTGGAACACGTCGGACGAGAACGCGGCGCACACCAGCGCCTCATAGCCGCCATAGGACGCGCCGTACACACCCACGCGTTCCGGGTCCGTCCATCCCTGGTCCACCGCATAGTCCACCATGTCCAGTATGTCCTGATGCATCTTGCGGCCCCATTCCTTGTCGCCCGCCAGCAGAAAATCCTTACCGTAACCGGAAGACCCGCGATAGTTCGCCTGCAATACCAGATATCCCCGATTGGCGAGGAACTGCACCTCCGGATTGTACTCCCATGTGTCGCGCACCCACGGTCCGCCGTGCACCAGCACCACCGTCGGCAGATTCTCTCTGTCCGTGCCCAGCGGGAACGTTGCATAGCCCTCAATCTTCAGCCCGTCCGACGCAGTATATGAAATGGGCTCTACCGGCGAGAGGTTCAGCTCATCCACCTCAGGCCGGGCGTTGAACAAAAACGTCGCTTCTTTTTTGGCCATATCATACACGTAAAAATCCATCTCACTGGTATCGGACATATAGGCGGCCAGCCAAAAGGCGTCGTTTTCGCTGGAACCGAATATTTCAAACACGCCATCGTCAATCGCGCTCAGCACATCATAATCGGGCTGAAAGCTGTCATCCAGCACATGCCATTCAATTTTGTCCGCATAAACGCTCACCGCGGTCACTTCGTCCAGCTCAAGATCCGTCCATGAACCGTACACATCATAGTCCGGATCGTTAAACACTTGTTTCGTCACTTCGGAGTCCAAATCATAAGTACACAGCGCGGACGTGTTGCTGTGGAGGGAATCCTTGAACAGTATGCGCTCGTTGTCCTGCATGAAGCCGAAAACGCCGCTCGTATCCGCATCTTCATAGTCCCAGCAAAGCGCATCAACCCGCTGCCATTCGGATTCGCTGAACGTTGTGCCGGAAGCGCCCGGACCCTTTAGCCAAGTTTGGCTGCCCGCGTCACCATCCGTCCGCGTCACCATGCGCAGCACCCCGTCATTGTCAAATATATAGCCTGTTAAATCGCCCGGATTTTGCAGCACCAGCGAATTCGCGCCCGTCTCGTAATTGTATAGATACAGGTCGAACAGCTCTGTGGTAAAATTAAACAGCGCTAGGTATATCTCTTTGTCGTTGGCCGGGTTGTCGGACACATAATAGCAGTCGTTATCACCGCCCGGTAACAGCGTCTTCGTTGCGCCGGTTTCAATATTTGCCGTATAAAGCCCATAGTTCTCGTCACCCATGTCATCCACGAAGAACAGCACCGTCTCGCCGTCGGGCGCCCACAGGAAGCTGGGGTTGCCCATCACATCAGGCCATGGAACCACCGTCTCTTCACCCGTTTTCCAGTTCTCCGCTACCACGGAATCCATATAATCGGTCATATGGCGGTACAATATCATATCGCCGTCTGCGGATATCTGCGGAGGCGTGTATTCCGAATAACCCATCAACACATCAAGCGGTATCAGATCACCGTCATTCGGAAGTGCCGGAAGATCACCGTTTTCCGGCGTCTCCTCCTTGTCGCCCCAATAGCGCGGCGGAAAACCGCTGCCCCAGTCTATTGTAAACTGACAACCCGTCAGCACAACAGCAAGTAAAACCGCAAGCAGCAGCAAACCCCACCTTTTATTCATCATTAGTCCTCCTTGAAGCCAGTAAGACAGATCAGGCGTTTATTGTGTATCATTATATCAAATCAACTTGAACAAACAAAGAATAATATGTAAATATCCGCCTCGCTACATGGCTGACTTTGCCGTACGTGCTTGTTCGTATAAGCTTGGCATGATATGATATTATAAAATGTCGTTTTAAGGAATAGTTTGATGAAACGTGTATTATTGGTGATGGTCTGTTTCATTTTATTAGTGTCGTTTGGTTGCCAAAGCAAACCCGATACTGTCGTGGTTTCCACACCCGCGCCCACACTTTCGCCCACGCCGGCACCCACACCCGTGCCCACACCTTCGCCTGCGCCCGTTCCGACTCCCACCCCGGAGCCTGAACCCATGCGTGTGACGGTCATGGCAGCGGGAGACCTGCTGTGCCTGAGCGCGCAGTTGAGTGCCGCCCGAAGCGGAAAGACTTATAGCTTCGACTACTGCTTCGAGGAAGTGAAAAATACCATATCTTCAGCTGACCTCGCCATTGGCAATCTGGAGACGCTGATTGCCGATGGATATCAATACACGGCATCCTATTCCGATAATACCCCGCCTTCGGCCACACCGGGCGGCGAATCACCCGCTCCTTCCGAAGGGCCGGCTGAGGAAGTCCCGGATACCGGCAATCCGGATACCGGGGAGGATGATGCGGGCTCCGGTGCCGACACTTCTGTCACAGATACGATGATCACTCGCTTATCCGGTGCCGCAGAGGTGCCAGCGCTGGAAAACGAGGCACCTGCCGCCTCGTCAAGCGGCAATCCCAAGATAAACGCGCCCGAATCGTTTCTCACCGCGGTGCTGGGCTGCGGGTTCGACGTGCTGACCAACGCCAACAACCACATCTGTGACTACAGGGCAGACGGCATCGTCAAAACACTACAGAAGCTGGATGAGCATAACGTTCCGCACACCGGCGCCTATGTCGCGCCTGAGGACAAAAAACCGCTGATCGCGGACGTCAAAGGCATAAAGATAGCGGTGCTGGCTTATACCGATATTCTGAACAACAGCCCCGGCAGCGGCAATGCCTTCATGGTAGACCGCTATGACGAGGACCGGGTAGCCGCCGACATCGCTGCCGCTAAGGAAGCGGGTGCCGATTTTGTCATCGTCTCCATACACTGGGGAACCGAGCACACACATAAGCCTAACCGGGGACAGCGAAAAATTGCAGAATTTGTTGCGAACGCAGGGGCTGATATCATACTCGGTTCTCACCCGCACTGCACACAGCCGTTCGAAGCCGTTGAAACGAAGCGCGGTCCTGTACCGGTGCTTTATTCGATGGGCAACTTTATATCCAGCATGGGCAAGACGATGCACAAGGACGGCGTGATCGTCTGCATGACGCTGGAAAAAACAGCGGACACTAATGTAACGACGCTTTTATCGCTCACCTATATACCCACGCTGTGCGCCAATTCCGACAAGGGACGTTTTGTCGTGTTTCCGGCCGATCTGGCGTCCATAGCAAACAGTCCCATCGCGGACGATTTGCAGGATTCTCGTGAGCGGACGATTGAAGTGCTGACAGAAAACGTCGCCATTGCGCAGTAGGAGAAGAATATGAAAGAGCAAGCCATTGAATGTCCGGCGTGTCACGAGACCGGTACTCACAAAATACCAGCCATAGCTGATATATCCGCTGATCCTAAGCTCAGAAACAGTCTGCTGGACGGCACATTTTTCGAGTGGACCTGCCCGGGCTGCAGCCGGCGTTTCTTTGTGGATCAGGTGTTCCTTTGCTGCAACAGCGAAAGCGAATACTGCGTCTATCTGGTACCGGGCCACAAGGAGGCATCTTTGCCCATCCCTACGGTGTACAAATCCAAGTGCACCGGCACGCTTCGTGTGACTGATACTTATGTTGATTTTGCGGAGAAGCTTCGTATATTCGATGCAAAGCTGGACGACCGCGTAATAGAAGCCATGAAAGCCGTCTACGCCACAGTATGCCAGCAGACAGGCCAGGACACCGTCTATAACATGATATTCGAGGAAATACGGCCAGACGGCAAGCTGGGCTTCACGGTGCTGCTGAAAGATGATGACGTTTCCATCGATATACCCGCCGAAGCCTATGCGCACGCCAAGGCCGACTTTGACGAACTGCTGCCCAAAGGCAGCGCCGATGTTTTCCTCAAGGTCAGCCAGCAGTGGCTGGCACGCGCACTGAACGAAAACGAATGCCCGTAAATCCGCTTTTTGATGTTCTCATACCCTATCATATTTTGATTGACATGAGCATCATTCGTTGTTAGAATAATATGCGCACGCGATTTCACCGTCCCGTGCGTTGTCTTCTGGGTGTGGCGCAGCTTGGTAGCGCGCTTGAATGGGGTTCATAGCAGTCGAGTGCATAAAAAGTGTATATCTGGGTGTAGCGCAGTTTGGTAGCGCGTCTGAATGGGGTTCAGAAGGTCGCAGGTTCAACTCCTGTCACCCAGACCAAAGCGGCTTGCAGAGGGCATTTCTGCAGGTCGCTTCGCTTTTTCTGTCTTCGGAGACCGGCCTTGGCCGCTTCTCACTTTTATTCATCTTATGCTTTTCATTATTCATTATTCTCAAAGTACAAAGTGTAAGTCCTAAGAGATATTGCCCCGGTACTAATCCCATATCAGATCGCTTTTTGTTCTAATGTCTCCTCTTGTTCCAACGCCTCATACGGGATATACTCTAGCTTAAATGCGGCGTTCAATGCTTCGCCCGCCCTCAACCTGACCTTTATGTTATCGTGCGCGTAGTGCATCGTCGTGTCAAGGTCAGCGTGACGAAGCCAGGACTGAATCTCCTGTTCGGGAAAGCCCAAAGACCGAAGCAATGTAGCCGTGCTATGCCGCAGCTCATGCTGCGTGATGATCGGGTCGATCCCCAGTAGCCTTAAATCTACCTGAAGCCTGCAATTCAGATGGTCTAAACCAAAGCGACTTCCGTCAGACCTACGGCAGCACACATAATCGCTTTCCGCGAACCGGTTCCCGTAAAACTCCGCGCATTTCCGTTGATATTCCCTCAGCCTGTATAGGAATGATTTTACGGAGGGCAGCAACGGCATGGGTGCTCTACTCGCCTTGCTCTTTGGTCGCTTCTCATGGGTTTGCTTCACCCGCACAACGGCGTTGTCGATCTGCACAATATCGTTCTTCCAGTCGATGTCCGCCCATCTCAAGCCATAAATCTCGCTCCTGCGCAGGGCATAAAAAGCGGCGAATATGATACCAGCAGCATATCCCCAAGTGTTGTCGCTCATTGGATCATTCAGTTTTGTCGGTTCCAGAACGTAGTTCAGCAAATCTATAAGCTGTTCGAGTTGTAAATGAAGTGGCTCAACCTCCACCTTCGGAAAGATTTTTATAGGATACTTGATGTTTGAGACAGGGTTTTCCTCTATCCATTCCTCGTCCACCGCAAGGTCGCAAACCTTCCGGATGTTGCTAACGTACTTTTTGACCGATTCCTTGCCCAAGCCGCCCCTCCCGTTAACGCGACCCTTTTCACCCAGATCGTTGACGAACTGTTGAATAACCCTTCGGTTGACATCGAGCAAATACAAGTCCCTTTTCTCAAAGTAAGGGATGATGTGGCTGCTAAAATTATTCTCGTATCCCTCTATGGTCGTACCTTCAATTTCATCAAAGGCATATCGCCAATTTTTCAACAAATCAGTGAATTTGATCTGACTTGCTCTGAGACGGAAAATATCAGCTGGGGCTTCGCTATTGGAGACGGGCAGAGCAACCGATTCCTGGCCTTCGCCTTTGGCACTCGGCTTCACAACTTTTGGCGGGAAGATTAGCCGCAGCTTTTCCTCTATGCTTTTACGGGGATCGTTCAGCAAACTTTCATACTCGTCGATGAGGCGAACGAACTTCTTGTACGCCCGCACTTTTTCAGTCTCTTGTGTGGAAATCCATTTTGGCTTTGTTTTGTTTCCGTCACCAATCGGGATGTTTATAACCGCCTGCAAATACTTACTCCTTTTCGTCATCTGTATGGAGCCAGTGATGCTGATCGCATGGTTCATAAATACTATCTCCTTCTGTTCATAAGCTCGCTCCTTTCCCCAAATTGTTTGTTGCAACTATATAGTAGCAACAAACAAGGCGGATTGTAAAAGGTACGCATAGAGACAAAAGGGGAATTATAGTCCTATAGTTTGTGAGCGATTTACGAAGTCGATAACGCTTTTCTTAGAAATGACGTATTTGCCGGTATTATTCATTCGTCTTGCTTGAATCTGCTTAGTTGACAGTAATTTATATGCGGAATTCCTGCCGATACGAAGCATGGCCTGCAATTCTGAAAAACTAACTATATCACCGTATTTTTCAAACATAAGCACCCTCACTTACAATGGTAAGAATTTGTGAGTTTGAGCATTGGAGTTAATTTATTATCGTATTTTGTATTGCTGACTTTTCGTACTTGCCTACTCCTTCCTTTTCTATGAAGGAAAGAAATATAGGCGGCGACTATATTTGTATTGTGTATACAGACATAAGCCGCCGCCAATCCGTTTCTTCTTTGATATTTCCACTCACGCCTATTCGACACTACTCCCCGGCGTGCTGGGCGACAACGAAAACTGATTGCGGTTGACAATCAACATTGGAATCTCACCACCCCCCTCTGCGGGCGGGCTATTTCAGAAGTATCATTATAGGCTGCATGGGTCATCGCATCCTCTTGTACCACAAGAGCTTATCAGCAGGGATGTTACCGCTCGTGCCTTTGATGTTATCGTATTGACGGGAGTATCCCGCAGGCAGTCTTCGCGTATGTGCCGCGCTGCTCGCCATATAGCTAACGTATCTGCGTTGTCGGATATGAAATTTTCAAGAACTTCTAAAGGAAAATAATCCCTTCAATAACCATGAACAAAATCGGCCATATTCGGACGGGTGCGACTAAAATTGTTTTAGTTTTTTTTGCAGACGAATCAACGCGCGATTTACTGACCTGCGGACAGCACTTTCGCCTATATGTTCAATTCTAGCGATTTGAGAATAGCTCATTTCAAGAAAGTAATGAGCGTATAAGCGTTTAAACTGTTTTTCTGGTAGTTCCTGAATAGTATCATACAACGTTTGCCGTGTCATTTTTTGCTCGTAAACTTCATGTGCGGGTGGAGCAAAAAAGATAGCCACATTTTCAATACCATCATCCCTGTCGAGTGAGTAATGCGCCCTGTGTTTGTAGATCAGCCGTCGTTGCGCTCCTTCAAGCCGCTTATAGAGTAATAGCAAATCGGCAACCTCATCTGGTACTTCGCACTGACAATCGACAGAATATATTGGCGAGTAAAAATCACTAAGATTGATCCTTTTCATTAGTAAACCTCCGTAAATTCTTGGTTTTCCGGGGTGGAAATCAAGAAAAAACGGGGGCGACCTTACATGAGGTAAGATCGGGTATAAAACAAAAGCGCCCTTGGCAAACTCGCCTTGAGCGCTTATAGATTTCAGAATTGAAATCCTACTATCTATTTCATAATTATATAGACTGTTAGTGCATCGCAATAATGGTTTTTGAGCTTACCCTTCAGTTTTTAAGGCGTTTAATGCGCAAACCAGATATTTGCAAATACTCTAGAAAGGTACTTAAGGCTAAAGAATCTAAAGCCAAGAAATACCCAGAGTACGTTTCTTAACATTTAGGCGCATGCAATCTTTTTAGTTTTTCATTGAGCTTTTTTATATTTCCGAATATCAACATCATGACCCACAATCCCCACGGTGGAGAGCCCTTCCATGTAGGCTTTCCATACCGCTTTGGCGGGCGAATCCAGTGAAATGAATATGATTAACGGATTAAAGCATAACGGCTGGTAGCCTGTGTAAGCACCGACTTATTAGGGCTCATCAGGCATTCTCCCCTCGGTATTAATCCCTTAATAAAAAGCTCCGTCTTTATGCCTTTTATTGCATCTGCTCGGAAGTTTCACACAATTAGAACCAGATAAAAATATCGAGAAATGCAGTCATGTGGTTATAGTATAAACCTATTGTCTTCGTCATTATTATCCCCTTTATAAATATAATATCTCTTCGAATTCCTTAAATCTCTATCGATATCGTCAATATCTATAACAAGACCACTAGCTTCAAGATCTTTCAAAATCTGTTGAGCTAATACGTGGGATATTTTCAATTCTTTTGTAAGTTCTTTTGTAGTAACTCCATTCTCTCTAAAATTGATCAAAGTTAATGCTTCAATATGGTTTTTGTATTTTTTCTCAATGTTATTTTTTATATTGAACAAAAGTATTTTAATGGTATCAAATTCCTTTTGTAATTCTGTATCAATTTTCAATTTATTCTCGATTGTTAACCATAATCTTAGATAATTACTTTGATCGGCGAAATCGTTCGGAGAATAATAGAGTATAATATTAAAATATAATATGAGAAAAAACATTGATAATAATAAGACACGAAAGCCTATTACATACCAAATATATATTTGCTGCAGTTCTTGTGATATCATCGGTAGAACAATCGTGCCGATTATTTCAGCAATACTAACAAAAATGCCTATAACAATCAGTGGATTGGATATTTTTCTCATGTTTTTAACCACCCTTATTGCATTCAAATAATTGTAGCCAAAAATATAATGTTAGCATATATACATGGTTTATCATATTTTACGATCGAACTTGGGGTAATCAGCATCCAATTTACTATATTAATCCCCATTAAACTCCTTTACCGCCTCTACCATCGCTATAATATTATGAACCGGTACATTGGCTTGAATGTTGTGAATAGCCGTGAAAACAAATCCACCGTCTTTAGCAAAAACTTCGCAGCGTTCCAGCGTCTGTTTACGTACATCTTCGGGTGTTCCATACGGCAAAACATCCTGCGTATCAATACCGCCGCCCCAATAAGTAATATCCTTTCCGTATGCCTCTTTCAAATGCCTCGGCTCCATACCCACAGCTGAACACTGGACGGGATTAATTACATCTATTCCCGCTTCAATAAATAACGGAATAAGCGGATCAATTGCGCCGCAACTGTGTTTGATGACTTTCCAATTTGTATTAGTATGGATCCAGTCGTTTGCCCGCTTATAATGCGGCAAATATATTTCCCTGAACAGCCCGTTGGAGATAAACTGGCCTTTTTGATGCGCAAAATCCGTACCACATCCAAATAAAGCGTCTATTTTATCTCCACAGGTTTCGCTGACCTTCTGGAGATTTTGGATCAGAATATCCATCTGTTTCGTGAACGCTTCATTCATATAATCAGGGCGAAGTAATGGAGACATATACCATTCTTCAATGGACCGAACACCTTTAGGATGTTTCAGTCCAACTCCAGGTACCTCTGCGATATCGCCCAGCCCCATGCCTGGCATTTGTAATACTACATAATTTCCGGTCGCATGCGCAGCCTCTACCTGCACCTTAATAAAATCAAGTTCCGTTTCCGTTAAAAGCTGGTATTCTTCGACTTGATCATTAGGATCCAAATCTTCTTCACTAAATGGTTCTTGCCGTACCAGCCCATCAAAATAGAAACTATCCGCCGGCATATAACCGGACACAGGCGCATTGATATCACCTTGTGGATAAACATAATATCCACCGTTACCATCGGACTTTGTCCTAAAATTCTCCGGCACTAAGACATTCTGACCTTGTAGCGTTGTCCATTGCTTCAGGGGAATACGTGGAAATCCGAAAGCCGTTCCCAGAGGTAAAGCTGGAACCACATCACCGCCCAGCTTATCCATTAAGTCTGCGTCTACTTTTCCGATCATAGTATACATTTCCCATACTGTGATGTCATGATAACTCAAATTATAGTACTCACGCAATGCAGCTAAACAGCTGACGTGCATAGTTGAACAGCAAGTTCCGCCAAAATCAACAGCCACCTTATCAGGCTGCTTGTGTGATAGTGACATACGCATCCGTTCTCTTGGGGTCATGATTCTAATTTCCTCTTTCCCTAAGTGATAGTAGAAAATTTCAATTTTAGCTATAGTAACTTTAGCTATACGTTTTATTAGAAGAGCACCTTTTCAAAATGATATCATCAATTAGCAACCCTTTTATCATATCAGTTTGGATCGCTGGACATGAAAAACTTTTCTTTGTTTGCCCACAGCCCCAAGGCCGGATTGCTGATATAGAAAATTTCTTCTCCGTCCGACATTATGTAATATCCGTCTTTTAATACGTTGGGGATATATCTTTTCAACGCTTCTTCGCATGGCATATAAGAAAATCCTGCACTTGTTACTTCCTCTTCCGACAGATGTCCCGGACAATATGTGATCTTAAAACGCTCATCCGACGACCCGTGGATCAGGTGGGCCGCAGCCGACATGTTACATTTAAGATCCTCGAAACGGCTGCAGTATGATATGATGTTTTCCCGTCCCGTATAGCCATATTTGCGGACAAGTCCATCAATCTCCGCATCCTCCCCGAACCGTTCAATACCCGGCGCGAGTATGATCAGTTCTCCCCCGTCCGCAATCGCCATACGCGTGCGGTAGATCGCCTTGTTGCCCAGCCATGTACTTTTAAATTCTTCAGGATCAAGATAGACCACCACTTTTTTTAGCGGCTCGGTAAACACCATATTCAATTTTTGACTTAGTGCTACCGCCTGCTCAAACAGCGCGCGATCCCGCCCGATGAAAAGACCGTGTATGTTGACTTTATCGACCTTAGCAGTCGTCACCGTAAGTACATAGCGAAGCGGTATATCCTGCAAAAAGTTCTCCTCTGCATAATCGAACAGCTTGCGAACGGGGCTGTGATCTTTACCCATCAAACGTTCCATGCCATAAAACGCGCCAAGGATATGGGACGCATTGATAATTTTGCTTCCACCGCACCCCACGAGAATATTCTTCGTATAGTTCGCCATGCCCACAACCTCGTGCGGTACAACCTGCCCAATGGACAGTATCAGATCGTATGACCTGTCCAGCAAATGCTTATTGATTTCGACTTCGACCGATTGACAGAACGTACCTTCGGATATCTCCGTCACGAATTCCTTTGGCACTTCACCAACCTTGACAGTATCCGTCCGCCAGTTGTGCACAATAAACTTCTCGTATGGTATATCGCCAAACATCCTCCCGCACTCTTCCTCGGTCATCGCAACATGTGTGCCCAGCGCAGGAAGAACATAGACGTCGCACGTATCCTTAAGCAAATGATAGTAAATATTGGTTATACGCCCTGCTCCCGAATGTGCCCGCGTTAAGTCGGGTGGTATGAGCAGCACTTTTTTTATGCCGCCCATACCACCATTGAGAGATGCTCTGAGCGTATTTGTAAGCTCTGTATCCGTCAGGCCTGTATCGGTAGAGGATATTCTAACCTGCTGATTCATCAGCATATGGCTCCTTTATCAAACGGTATATGTCGATGCTGAGGTTGAACCGCCTTCGCCCGTCCAGTTTGTGTGGAAGAACTCGCCACGGGGCTTATCGATACGCTCATATGTGTGCGCGCCAAAATAGTCCCGCTGCGCCTGCAGCAGATTAGCAGGAAGCCGTTCCGACCGATAGCCATCGTAATAGCAGAGTGCAGTCGCGAAGGCCGGTACCGGCACACCGTTCAGCATCGCGATGGACAGCACGTTCCTTAGGCTCTGCTGGCATTTTTCCACCGTTTCCTTGAAGAACGGGTCGAGCAGCAGGTTGGCCAGCACCGGATTGTTATCGAATGCTTCCTTGATCTTACCCAGGAATACGCTGCGGATAATGCAGCCGCCCCGCCACATCAGCGCGATGCCGCCGTAGTTTAAGTCCCAACCATACGTTTCCGCCGCGGCGCGTAGCAGCGTATAACCCTGCGCATACGACACGATCTTGGACATATACAGTGCGTTCTTTATGTCGTTAATCAACGCCTTTTTGTCACCCTCAAACTTGGACGCAGGACTGCCCAGTACCTTGGAAGCCGCCACGCGCTCATCCTTCATCGCCGAGAGGCACCTCGCATATACGGCTTCGCCGATCAGCGTCAGCGGAATACCTTCGTCGAGCGAAGCGATAGATGTCCACTTGCCGGTTCCCTTCTGCCCCGCCGTATCCAGTATTTTATCGACGATCGGCGTGCCGTCTTCGTCCTTGTAAGCGAGTATATCGCGGGTGATCTCGATCAGATAGCTGTCGAGCTCGCTCTCGTTCCACTCCTTGAACACATCGTGCATTTCGTCCGCCGACATGCCAAGCAACTCCTTCATCAGTTGGTACGCCTCGCAGATCAGCTGCATATCGCCATACTCGATCCCATTGTGCACCATCTTGACAAAGTGCCCGGCGCCATCGTTACCGACCCATTCACAGCAGGGGCTGCCGTCTTCCACCTTGGCCGATATCGCCTGGAAGATGGGCTTGACCGACGGCCATGCGGCCGGAGAACCGCCCGGCATGATGCTGGGGCCCTTGAGAGCGCCCTCTTCACCGCCCGATACGCCCGTGCCTATATAGAGCATGCCTTTGCTTTCCACATACTTCGTACGGCGGATCGTATCCGGAAAATGCGAGTTGCCTCCGTCGATGATGATGTCTCCTTTATCAAGATGAGGTAACAGTATATCGATGAAGGCGTCCACCGGCTTGCCCGCCTTGACCATAATCATGACCTTGCGGGGCGTCTTTAAGCTCGCAATGAGCTCTTCGATGCTATACGTCCCGATGATATTCCTGCCTTTGGCCCGGCCTTCCATGAAACGGGCTACCTTCTCCGTGCTCCTGTTGTATACGGCGACCGTAAAACCCTTGCTTTCCATGTTCATCACGAGGTTTTCGCCCATAACCGCAAGGCCGATCAGGCCAATATCCGCTTTATTCATAACTTTATCCTCCTCAAGTTTTAATTAGTTTTTATCTTTTCACTCTTGCGTTACCGGCATAGATCGCCCAGACCATATCTTCATTGACCGGCTGTGCATAATCCATTGCCAGCGTCGCTGCGAGCGCACCCGTCGCCCAGCCAAACTGTGTGCACTTATCACTTTGCCATCCCTTTAAAACGCCGTAAAGAAAGCCGCTGACAAAGCCGTCGCCGCCCCCGATTCGGTCATAAACCGGTATTTCTCTGGGCTCAATAACATACCAGTTATCTTCGTTGAGCGTGATCGCCCCCCACATGTGAGTGTTTGCGTTGACAACCTGCCTCAGCGTCGTTGCAAATACGGATGCATTCGGATAGACCGCTTTAACACGTCCGATCATATCCTTGAACCCGTTAATCTTGTCTGAAATCCCTTTACCGCCCGCGTCAGGGCCTTTGATACCCAACGCAAGCTGGAAATCCTCCTCGTTACCGATGAGAATATCGGAAAGCGCTGCGATCTGCGAAAAAGTGTCCCGAAGCTCCTCCTCGCGGTTCACCCAGAACGATGCCCTGTAGTTGAGATCAAAGCTGATCAGCGAACCTGCCTTTTTGGCAGCCTTGGCTATCTCAAGGCAGAACTGGCTGGTTTCATTAGAAAGCGCCGCGATGAGTCCCGACATATGAACGATCGCCGCGCCTTCCTTTTCAAAAATACGCTGCAGATCAAAGTCTTTGGCATTAAGCGTCCGCCCCACCTCACCAGCGCGGTCGTTGAGTACCCGCGGACCCCTCATGCCATACCCGCTGTCGGCAATGTTGAACTGGTGCCGATAACCCCAAGGGCCGCCCTGCGGTACATCAGCCCCTTCAAATTCGATATTCCTCTTCCTCAGTTCACCCTTGATAAAACACGATATTTCACTGTCTTTAACAAAAGTGGTCAATAGTTTGACGCGCATCCCGAGTGCTGCCGCCACATTACCCACGTTGCTTTCAGCGCTCGTTGCCTGCATCGTATAAAGATTGCTCATATTCACCGGCTGTCTTTCAAAAGGGGTGATGCGTACACCCATACTGGTAGGTATGACCAGTGCATACGTGTAATTGTCCATTAATTTCATGACTCTTCCTCCCGATGCTATCTCATAAAATGTCCTTTATAATTTATACGCCGCTATAAGCGCTGAAGCCCCCATCAACGGGAATGATAATTCCCGTCACGAAACCTGACGCTTCAGGGCTCATCAGATACAGCAATGTTCCCACCAGTTCTTCTTTTTCTCCAAATCGCCCCATTGGTGTTGCGTTTATTATTTTTTCTGTTCTTGGCATTGGTGTCCCGACTGTATTGAACAGCATTCCTCGGTTTTGGTTCGTCACAAAGAAACCGGGGGCAATTGCATTGACGCGTATTCCCACTTTGCTAAAATGTACCGCCAACCATTGCGTAAAATTGCTTATAGCAGCTTTTGCACCGGAATATGCCGGGATCTTCGTCAGAGGAGAATATGCATTCATCGACGATATATTGATAATCGTACAGCCATTCCTGCCCAGCATATCTTTAGCAAACACTTGTGTAGGTATCAGAGTCCCGATAAAATTCAGGTTAAATACAAATTCGACACCATCTTTATCAAGATCAAAAAAGCTGATAATGTCGGAATCGATATCTCCCAGCTCAAAATACTCTTTGGTTGTCGTCGCACGCGGACTGTTTCCACCGGCGCCGTTGATCAGTATGTCGCATTGGCCAAGCTCACTAAGCACTTTATTATGGACTTCTTCCATAATAGCCTTATCGAGCACGTTGGCCATATAAGCCTTTGCGATTCCGCCATCTTCTTTGATATTGTCGGCGACCGCTTGGGCTGCTTCTAAATTTAAATCCAACACAGCGACCTTTGCACCCGCTTTAGCAGCCACTTCCGCAAACATACCACACAAAACACCGCCGGCACCCGTAATCACAGTAACCTTATTCGTTAAGTCAATATTAAATGGCAGCTTAATCATGCATTCTCCTTCCTTGTCTCTTTATGGAAATTTGTTTATTTTGCAACCCCCAGCAATTCAAGATGCTTTCCGATATGCTTTGCAAGATTTCCATAATAATCGTTCTCATATTCATTCAACACACGGTAAATGTCGTCCCGGAACGTATATCTGCCGTCCCTGTTCTTTGCTTGCAGCAACAAACCATAAGTGATATGCAGAACCTGGCGCGAATCATTCAGACTCATCAACGCCGGAAGATTACTATCATCCATCGTGTCAATATCGGCGATATTTTCCGGTTTGGCACCGATATGATAATATTTTCTGGCCTCATTCAAATGCTCAATTGCAAAGCGGTGCATGCGCCTGTACAACGAAGGGCTCTTCTCCGCAATCAACCTGACAGCCCCAGCCAGTTTGTTCCCGCCGTCTTGACATGAACATGGAGATAAGTATATTTCCCGATGATGGAAAAGACGCTGAACTTATCGCTGCCAGAATGAATGCTCAGTCTGTATCCAAAATATTCCGCAATCCGTTCATGCATGGTAAAATCATACTCGAATTCCCTAACATCGCCGATGTAATCTATTCCTTTTTGAAACTCCCCGCAGAAACGTGGGGCCAGATTATCCACTTGTATATTCATCATCCTCAGCTGATTCGCAATATAGAAATGCGCCTCCGGCGTCGTCGGAACTATAGTTTCGTCAACAGATATTTCGAAATCGATTTTTCTTGGACTTTCCAATATTGCCTCTTCATATATGGCCTGAATGAACCCCAGCGCATGACGATAAACCAGTACATATTTCATCAGCTTTGATTTATTGAACCTGATCATCGTCGTGTCATTGATCCTGATACCACCGGATAAATATAAACTCTCTGTCTCCTGCCGCAGAGTTTCAGGCAATTTCGCATACTCCTGGCTTATCTGCTCTTCCGACATATTGAAATATTCGTTTGCAATATGCTCGGAACAATCCAGCGTGATCATCGAATACCCGCAGTCGATGCCCATCTGCACCTCCTGCTTTGTCTTAAGATGGTCAGCATCTGCGCCGAACCCCTTCGTATATCCCTCCTGAAAAACCGCCCATGATGCGTCATCCAATACACCCGAATAAGTCCTGCCGGTCAGGTTCAGCTCACGTATGGACTGCTGCGCTAGAATTGGAAACACGTCCATATCCTGAATCAGGCGGATATGCCCTGCCGACGCGATTCCCAGCCTGTCCCCCAGACCGAATGAAAACGGTCTGTTTCCATGGCTGACAGGGCGGGTGTAAGGAAACAATTCGCGTAACTGTACGCAGTTTTCATGGGTCAATTTGCATACTTTAACGCAAACCCCATTGACTTTGTCTTCATTTCCGTCAAACCCTTTAAAGTATTCATCCGATCCCGCTATAATAAGCAGCTTTTCCAGTGCTTCCTTAATGATAAAGAATAATGTATTGCCTTTCTTCTGAATGGATTTCGGATAAACCCTAAACTTTTCGATATTTTTTTCGACTCTTACTTTAATATCTTCTATATTTGAATGGCCTTCAATAAGGCGTTCCCAAGTCAATTTCACTCACCCTCCATTCATGTGCCTTTAGATGCTCAATGGCTTTCTTTGCCGCAACGTCCGGTTCGGGATCCGGGAGACATTCAATTGCGACGATGCCATCATATCCTTTATCCTGAAGCGTAAGCTCAATGCTTGTAAAATCAATATGCCCCGCACCAGGATAGCAGCGATTGCTGTCTGCGTAGTGCATATGTCCCAGAGTCTTGCAATTCCTGATGCTGGAACATATATGTGACTCCTCAATATTCATATGGAAAGTATCGAGATGCGTCTTTAGCAAGCTGGATCCAATCTCTCCGATGAATTCGTCCATCTGGGCCGCTGTGTTAAGCAGGTTGCATTCATACCGGTTCAGCACTTCCAAAACGATCATAACATTCTTCTTTTCAGCGTAATCCATGACCGTATGAAGATTGTCATTTAAACAGGTCCTGTATACTTTTGCATCTTCATCAGCAGGCACCCTCCCCTTCATTGATCCTATGATAATTGTGCTGCCGAGCTGTGCGCCCATATCGATGAACTCTTTCAGACGCTCAACCGCCTTCATGCGGACATCAGTATCTATATGCATCAGCGTTAAACCATCATATGCGCATGCCATGCCAGTCCCTATGGATGTAACAGGCATATCCAAAGCGTCGCAGAGTTTAGAAACTTGCGCCATATCCCTAGCTTCCGGTCTCCTTAGATGCCATTCAATCCCGGCGTATCCCAAGCCATGCGCCTTGCGTATATTCTCCAATATGTCACTTGTCTTATATATTGCAGGATAACCGGCCGGTGCATACGAACCAACCGCAATGCTATATTTGCGCATCTGTATACTCTCTTTGTTATATTTTCGCATCTGTATACTTTTTCCGGCATCTAATTTGCCTTGATTCCGCTGACGATACGGTGAGGAGCTAACCATCCCATCCCATTATCACGGAATGGTCAGCTCCGCCGTACGTCTGGTATGTGTATGTGTATGTGTATCCTTATTTGATGAACATGCCCCGTCTGGGAAGCTCATGCACGCTCTTCCATCCCTCGCTCAAGGGTTCCTTCAGGCAATCTTTGTATTCCTCATATGGGCGCAGAGAGAACTTGGTGGGATCGGGTACCGTGCCGGCCGGATATGCCTCAAGGATATCCTCCACCATGCAGTTCAGGTACTCACAGATCGCGGCTATGGCCCGCTTTGCTCTTCGCGGCTCACCTCTGGATGGTTTCCCTACGACGCCTTCTGGGGTGCCGAAGCGTTCGATCACGCGATGGCCTTCCGCTTCCTGCCAGCGGTTCGGGCGCCGGAACGAGTCTACAGAACCATCATAGAACCCACCGTCCAGCATCCCAAGGCTTTTGGCTTCCGCATCCACCACAACACTCATATCCACCATATCCTTAAACATCAGCAGTGCGACTGACGTTTCTGCTTCATCCGCATGGATAAACGGTGTTGACACAAAGTCCGGACGCTCGTCGCCCAGCGGATAGAAGAACTCACGCACAGCCCTGTGCCACTCCACAACCGTCGCAAAACCGGGCAGCATATACCGTTTGAAGAATTCCTGTATCGCCGTTTCCATCATCCAGTCCATGCCATGGTTGTTGACCAGTATGATCTTGCGGAAACCGTCGTCCCACAGGCCCGCCATCACGTCGCACAGCGTATCCACGATGGTCGTCTCCTGAAGCATCACGGTGCCCGGCATGCCAAGATGATGATACGGATGGCCGCCGTAATTCAGCGGCGGAAATGCCAGCGCGACTTCGTGTCCGCTTTTGGCCGTCTTCCTGCGGACTGCCTCGCATATCGAAGTGCACATGAAAGTGTCAAGCCCGCTGTTGTTATGCATGCCATGGTTTTCGGTACAGCCGATCGGCACCAGAACGATATCATTTTTACGCCGTTTCTCGATTACTTTTGACCGTGGCGTATTCTGAATGTAGCATCCCGCTTTACCGAGTTCACTGTCAGCCGGTATGCCATAGTCGTCCAGTATCCTCTGGATTTCCTCTTCCGAGGCATCCCAGAGGCGCTTCTTCAATTGCCCTACCTTGTTGTTCTCAAAGAATATCTGAGGATATTCCGTTGTAAGCCATTCATTCTTTTTCATTGTCTCCATCCTTTCCAATACTATGGTTTGTTTGTACCGTCTCCGCTGTGCTCATCAGGTAATGAAATTTCTTTTTACCTCTTAGTTCCCTTATAGCTTGATCAATCTGCCCGAGCTATTGTCTTATAGCCTTCTTCAATCTATTGACGTCTTCAAACAGCGCAGCAAACGGGTCGCCGCCGATATTGTACAAAGGCTGTTTACCATACAGGTTTTCGCTGATAATCCAGCCTTTAAAATCTTTTTCTGCTAAAAACGCCATTGTTCCGGCAAAATCTGAGTCCCCATCTCCAAGCAACGAACCGGCCAGAGCACCCGCTTTCCCATCCTTGACATGCAGTTGATTGACCATGTACGGATACATGCCACTCAGCATAGCGACCTGGTCGTATCCCTTTTCGAAGAAAAAGTTATCGCTGTCATAGAACAAACCGAAATTGTCACGCTGGACCTCTTCGTATAGACGCAGTTGCCGGGGAAGATCCATAATGCTTTCTGAGGCGATCGTGATGTTTTTCTTTTCTGCGTATTCCGAAGCATACTGGAACATATACGTCGCATTTTTGAACTGATCCTCAGTCTCTATTGTGCTCACACCAAATGTCGGAATAAACACCATGGGTATCTTCATATAATCTGCCGCATCAATTGCCAGCCGGAGCGTTTGTTTGATTACATCATGCATTGTCGTTCCTTTATGCGCATGGAACGGAATGAAATCGAAAGCGCTCATACCAATATTCGGGTACTCAATGCCATATTGTTGCTGCGCTTCAAGATAAGCATCCTGCACGCGGCGCATAGATGCGGGATAACCCACATCGTAGTTCCCGAACTCTATCGACATGCCGTCTAAACCGGCTTCTTTAACAAACTTTGGAGCAAATACTCCGGCACCGGGTAATACATGATGACATACACCTAGCTTTACGTCCATTTGATTTCTCCTCTGTTACTCTTCAGGATAAATAACGACTTTAAGTGCCTGACCGTTTCTGAGAAGCTCCAAGCCTTCCTCGTATCTCGACAATGGAAGGGTATGTGTTGCAATCTCATCTAATGGTAAAATATTGCTTTCTATGATGCGCGCAGCTTTTTCATAGTAATACTTGCCGAGGAAGCATCCATGTATTTCGACTTCCTTTTTTACGATCTCGCCCAACTTAATATTCGGACTGGCTGTCTCATCATGGCCGAACATGAGCACTTTTCCGCCTGTGCGTACCATGTTGATCGCAGTCATGAGAAACTGTCCAACCGCCTCAATACAGTGGTCGATACCAAGCCCATTCGTCTCTTCAAGTATAACTGCCTTCAAATCCTCTTTTGTCGGGTCTACTACACGGGTCGCGCCAACTTTCAACGCCTTTTCACGCCGGTACTGATGCGGTTCAGAGACGATAACCTTGGTTGCGCCATTTGCCTTTGCCAATGCAGTGAAGAGTTGCCCAATTGGTCCCGCGCCCAGAATGCAAACCGTTTCACCCGCCTGAATCTTCAGCTTTTCGATACCATATCCCACACAGGACAACGGCTCAGCCAGTGCCATCCGCTGATATGGTGTCTCCTGAGAAATCTTGTACGCCGAATGTGCAGGTATAACCGCATAACTGGCCAAGCCACCGTTACGGAATATGCCGCGAGTCGCCGCCTGGCCTTCAATGCCTTCCCCGTGCAAAAAAAGATTCTCGCACATCTCGGGTCGGTTACTCCGGCAGTCATTGCAATAGCCGCAGGCCGGATGTGGATCAACAATCACCTTGTCTCCGGCTTTAAGCCCAGTTACAGCTTTGCCTACCGCAGTGACTTGCCCGCAGAATTCATGCCCAAATATAATATTCGAGTTTGAAGGGTGCAACGGGGGATCCATTAAAATGTGAAGATCCGTACCGCAAATGCCGACGCCAAGAATTTTGATCTGCACGTCATCCGGATTCTTGATTTGCGGAATCGGACGATCTTCGTAAGCAACTTTCACCACATTGTCTTTTCCCGTGGCTTTTAATACGATGGCTTTCATATTCCCTACCTCCCGATACAAGCTATAGGATTTCAGACAGCTTCACTGGCCGTTTTTCGTTGAGGGATTTTTTGCATGCCAACCCAACGACAATCGCCTGTAAACTGTCATTAATGGACGTAACAGTTGTTCTGTCATTCTCGACCGCATCAATGAAAGAACTCATCTCCGCCTTATAGGCAGCAACGTATCGATCCAGTGTATCCCAGATGGGGCCATCATTGCGGACGCCCTCTGCCGTGGATACAATCACACTGTTTTTGATATCATTGTTGAGTTCCGCGCAGCCCAGAGATCCGTGAACCTCTGCCCGTTGGTCATAGCCATAAACAGCTTTCCGGCTGTTATCGATAACTCCCATTGCACCGTTCTTAAATTTCATGGTAACAATTGCAGTATCAATATCCCCTTCATCCGCAAAATACTGATCGATCAGCACATTTCCGATCGCATATACTTCTTCCACATCGCACTGGGCAAAATATCGTATCAAATCAATGTCGTGAATCATCATATCCAGAAAGATTCCTCCGGAGATGCGTACGTATGATTGCGGCGGCGTTACAGAATCGCGGCTGCAGATACGAAGGAAATGCAGCTGCCCCAGCTTACCCTGTTTAACGGTTTCGTATAACGCTCGGAAATTATGGTCAAACCGCCTGTTAAAGCCTACCTGATACTTGAGCTCCGGGTGGCGGTTAACCGCCTCCACAACCGGTAAAAGGCTCTCAATTGACCGGCCAACAGGCTTCTCACAGAACGTATGCTTGCCGGCTTCAAGCGAATCCACAGAAAACTTTGCGAGTGTATCGGTTGAAGATGCAATTAAAACCGCCTGAATCTCGGGATCTGCCAGAATAGCTGTATGATCTGCATAGGTATTAAGGATACCCAGTTGGTTCAGTTCATCCTTGGTAGCATCCGACATATATGGGTCTGAAACCGATTTGATTTTTACATTTGGTACCCCGCTGACAATCCCCCGGATATGTACCATTGCCATTCGGCCTGCGCCGATAACGCCCATTATAACCATCCTGTGTATCCTCCTGTATTTATAAATATCAAAAAGCTTTCGCTTGAGTCTTCAATAGTAGAGAGTCTTTCTTTAGGTCTTGGTTTTAGGGAGAAGGCTGAAATAGCCTTCTCCCTACATTTTTTGGCTTAAATCCGATGATTAAAGAGCCGCTAAGATATCCGCCGCGTTATTCTTGTCCACATCCGTATAAGGTACCAGGTATTCTTTCTGCAGTTCTTTTCCTGCCGCAAGGTCCTGCATCACTGTCAGGCACATTTCGCCCTGGCCTGCAGCGTCCTGTTTAAGTGTGTAGGTCATACCGCCGTCGATAACCGCCTGGCATGCATCAGCAGTCGCATCGATACCAGCAATCATCTTCCCAGTGATTCCTGCAACCTTGAGCGCTTCCATTGAACCCAAGGCCATCTGGTCGTTTGCGCATATCACAGCATCAAATCCGTCAGCGCCAAATTCCTGAATCCAGGTTTCCATAAGCGCCATACCCTGGGCTTTGTCATACTGACCAGTCAGAGAAGCAATTATCGTCACATCGGTACGGCCTGCTTCCTTAATGGCATCTTCGCAACCCTGTTTGCGGAGTCTAGTATGGTCATAACCAGGAGCGCCTTCCATATAGAGAACCTTCGCATTTTCAGGGAGGACCTGCGCCATATAAGCACCCTGCATGTGTCCGGATGTATAGTGGTCCGATCCGACGAAGACAAAATCTCCGCCCGCAGCGCTGATGCCCAGGCAGATAACCGGAATGCCCGCAGCGTTCGCAGCTTCAATAGCGGGAACGGCACCCTCAGTATCGACCGGAACAAGGATAATCAGGTCCACTTTTTCAGTAATCAGATTGTCAACATAGTCAATCTGCCTTGCGATATCGCTATTTGCATCATAGAATGTAACATCAAACTTCGTCGAATCGACGACTGCTTTTAGCGCATCTATACGCATTACAGTAAACACATCGGTGTTAGCAGAATTGACATAACCAACTTTCATGAGTTCATCCGCCGGTGCCGGTTCTTCTGACGCAGGCGCTTCTGTAGCTGGCGCTTCAGTTGCTGCTTCTTCTGCTGGGGTTTCCACAACCGGGGGTGCCTGAGTACATCCCAGCGCCCACACAGCAACAACCATAATCAACAGGATTACCATTAGTTTCTTCATTAACTTTCCTCCTCGTTTATTTATTGGTTATCCCTGAAATCAGGTTAACCAAACTCTATAAAACTTTAATGAGAATTCAATTATTACTTTTTACTTGCGGCCGCTTTCTTGGATAAAATGTCTGTGATCACAGCAATCAATATTATGAGGCCTTGTACGATCTGCTGCCAATACGTGTGGACGTGCAGCAGCGTCTGAATATTGTTGATGATACCGACGATCAGAGCGCCGATAATCGTTCCCATGATGGTGCCGACGCCGCCTGCCAGACTCGTCCCGCCCACAACAACAGCCGTGATCGCAAAGAATTCATATCCCACTCCAGCCCCTGGCTGTCCGCTGTTCATACGGCTTACAAATACAACACCCGCAATTGCAGTCAATACACCATCCAGTATAAATGCTTTACGAACAACCGTTTTGGATTTAATGCCCGATGCAATTGCGGCATTCTCATTGCCACCTACCGCGTAGACATGCCTGCCGAAACGTGTTTTTGCTAAAATAGTCCAGCATATTATCGTCAACCCAATAAGAATCAGAACAGAAATCGGGATAGGCACAACAAAATTTGGAAATATCATGCCTTGACCGATAAAGAGAAACGAATCACCCATACCGGTTACAGGTATTCCCCCTGTGATTAGAAGCACAGCTCCTCTGGCGATTGTGGTTGTAGCCAGCGTCATTATAAAGGCCGGTATCCTGAAGAAAGTTATGACAAAGCCGTTCAGCGCTCCTATTAGAGCACCCAATACAAGAGCTGCCAGAAGTGCGACCACAAGGTTACCTGTAGCCACCATCACCTGGCAGGAAAAGCTTCCGATCAGCGCTATTGCCGAACCATACGAAACGTTAATATGACCTAAAATAATGATATACGTTGCTCCAAGAGCGAGAATAGCCACCACAGCGATCTGTTTCAATATGTTTGTCAGGTTTCCCGCAGTTAAAAAAACCGGGCTTGCAATGGAAGATGCGATAATTATTACAATCAGTATAACGAAAATACCAAACCTGCTATATAATTGACCAATTGATCTGCCGGATAACGTTTTTTTCATGATTTCATACCTCACTTGTCGCTAATGTCATTATTTTTTCCTGAGTGAATTCAGGTCGATCTACGATTCCTGAAATCCTGCCATTATTCATGACGATAATGCGGTCGCTCATACCTAATACTTCAGGCAGCTCGGAGGATATCATAATGACTGCCATGCCTTCACGTGCGAATGTGCACATAAGCCTGTGTATCTCTGCCTTGGCTCCGACATCGATACCTCTAGTAGGTTCGTCAAGTATCATAACCTTGACGTCACCTACTAGCCATTTTGCCAGCACAATCTTCTGTTGATTCCCTCCGGAGAGTGTGTTTATATTTACTTTAAAATTCGGAACCTTGATTTGCAGCATTTCTTTCATTTGCTGCGCTTCTTCATCTATCCTTTTGTCGTCAATGAAAAACGACTTGATGTATTTTGCAAGATTAACCAAGGAGATATTTTCATGCACGTTGCGCTTCAATACCAATCCGTAGGTTTTTCGGTCTTCGGAGATCATAGCAATGCCTTCTCTCACCGCATCGTGAGGATGACGGATTCTTAATTTTTTACCGTTCAAATAGATACCGCCGCTTGCAATAGGATCAAGACCGAAAATCGCTCGCATCAATTCACTTCGCCCCGCTCCGATGAGGCCGGCAAATCCCAATATTTCACCTTTTCTGAGTTTGAAATTGATGTCCTTGAAACGCCCGCCATGCTCAGAGGCCTGGGAGAGATCTTTCACTTCCAGTACAACTTCACCAATGGGAACAGTATCATCCTTCGGAAAATGATCCTTTATATCCCGGCCTACCATGTGGGAGACCAGCTTGTTAACCGTATATTCTTGGACCGGGCCATGGGATACCCATTTGCCGTCACGGATCACCGTAATTTCGTCAGCGATTTTAAATATCTCCTCCATGCGATGGGTGATAAAAATAACCGCAACATTTTTTTCTTTCAGGGCATGAATCTGATCAAATAGCACCTCAACCTCATGGTCTGCAATTGCCGATGTAGGCTCATCCATAATGATCAGTTCGGCGTTCATCGACATTGCTTTTGCGATCTCTACGAGTTGCTGTCCCGCTATTGATAATTCCTTCATCTTTTGGGTTGCTTTATACGGAATGTTCAGCTGCTGAAGCAACGCGTTGGTGTCCTCATTCATTTTCTTAAAGTCTACAAACATCCCTTTTTTCGGTTCGCGTCCGAGGAAAATGTTTTCTGCAATCGTTGTCTCCAGCACCGGATTCAATTCCTGGAATATCATTGCAATTCCCATATTGATTGACTCACCAATGCTGTGGCCGCCTATTTTCTTACCCTTAAAGTATAGTTCGCCTTCGTCCGGACAGTACATACCGTCAATGATCTTCATCATAACGGATTTGCCCGCACCGTTTTCACCGCAAAGAACGTGCACCGTGCCGGGACGGACTGCAATGCTTACGCCGTCCAATGCGCGGCAACCCGGGAATTCTTTTACGATGTTTTTTAGTTCCAGAATACATTGAGCATCTTGCATTATCGACATTCACCTCTTCTAGTATTCGTTTTGATCGCATGCTCTTGCCTGGTGGTAACAGACTTTCAGATTTAAGAGCACGTGCTCGTTTGGCATAGTTTATTATTATCCTTCAAATCCCTCGTTTGCTTATTATAAACTACTTCGGCTAGAACATAAACTTGTTAACTGAATTCGGGTATATTGTTTGTGGGAATCTTTTGTGATTTTTTTATCAACGAGCACGTGCTCGTATTTTGTAATATTATATTATCATAGTTATGATAATTATTCAAGACCCCAATGGAATTATTTTTTGTAACTTATTGTTTTTCATTTTTAGCATCACAAGCTTCCTTTAACTACAATTTCACTGTTAGTATAAATTTCACTTGCAGCCGGCTTCTTTCTATAAACCAGATAATTAATGAGTATTTCAACAGGCAGGTATCCTTGGCTTCTCATGTTACTATCGATTGTAAAATTAACAATGCCTTCCTGGATCAACTTGATGATCTCCGGATAGCGCTCAAAGCATACAACTTTTATCTTATGCTCTTTGTCATATTCTTTCAGCAACTTGCCAACCACAGCAACACCGCCGCCAGTAATAAATATTCCGTTGGGCCAATTTCCGCTTTTCAGCAGTGAGTGCATCTCTCTTTCAATGATAACCGGATCGTCATAGCCAACAACGTAGCCCGCTATTTCTATTTCAGGATGCTCCGACTTAATAATGTTTTCGAATCCAACACGTCGGCCTTCGCTGTATGATATGGTATCCGTCTGTTCAGTTGCAGTTAATAACAATACTTTGCCCCGGTTGCATAAAAGACAGTCGATCAGCGAAGCCGCAATCATACCAGCCCTCAGGGCATCCTGTCCTACAAAGCACAGTCTCTTGCTGTCAGGAATATCAAAGTTCATGGTGGTTACCACAGGGATACCGGTATCCGATATTTCGTTTATTACGTTCCGTATTGATTCAGTGTTGATGGGGCTGAGGACAATACCATCCACTTTACTATGCCGCAACTTTTCAAGAACTTTTAACTGTGCGGCTTCATCGAAGTAGTTAATAATATGATATTGAATATCAATATTAAACCCTCCATATGTTATCAAGGCCTGTTTAATTCCTTCTTTGAGCATGTTTAATGCATCAACTTTCAGCAGCACTGCCGCAATGCGTATAACCTCGCTCCTTTTTTGCAGTGCCTGCCCCAAAGAATTCGGCGTATAACCCGTTTCTTGAATAATGCGTTTTATTTTCCTTCTCACATCATCGCTAACGCCTTCGCGGTCATGCAATACTTTGTCAACAGTCGACCGATGAACGTTAGCCATTTTTGCAATTTCTTTAAGAGTTATCCCCACTTTTTGTTAGTCTCCCTTTTATATCAACCTTCAAATAAAACGGACACCTAAACTGTCTGAATTCCATTGGCATACCTGGTCCCAGTATTGTAATATTAATTAGGTTGAGAATGTCTATATTCTCTCACATCTAATAAATTCGCGCAATCTCTTCCCGAGCAATTTCAACCCAGCGGTATACTTGCTCCGGCTTATTCCCAATTGTATGCAAATCCTTCAATACTATCTCGACATTGTTTTTACCTTTTGTATATTCCAACACTTTTCGTAGCGATGTTCTTACAATGTTTTCATCCATATGAGTCGTTGCTACGTCAGACGCATTTGCTTTATATGAATATACATAATCTTTGCCAAGCAATTCTGACATTCGCTCCATACCGGCCCATTGCGATACAGACACCCGGCGAAGATTCGGAAGAGTTTTTACATAATCCCACACGATATCTGCCGGTTCACAGCAAGCATAGCAGACGAGACCAAACATCTTGGCAACCTGCATGTGGCAGGGCAATATAAACTCTTTGAAAACCGCAGGAGACACTTGCGCTTCCTGAGCCTCACATAACCCCCACATTTGTTTTAATTTAACTTCCCCTGCCTTAGGATGCAATTGATTTGTCCAACCGAGTCCTCCTGAACCCACAAAGGTATTGCTCGAATTATCGAAAAGGAGGTTGTTCGCTTCGAGAAACTTCAGCTTATTGATATAGCCATTCGTAAACTTCTGCAGAATTTCTTTCATCTTATCTGGATAATCATAGACATCAAGCATCATTTGCTCCATACCTCGGTATGTTGCATAAGCAAGCACGACATGAGAGGACCAAAACCAAAAAGTACGGAATTGGACGTCCAAAATCCCGTCGAACACATCCTTAGCCATATTAAATGCTGCTTGGCTCGCCTCCTCGTCAACCTTTACAACCGGGTCTTCAATGACTGAATCAACATCGAGATTTTGGAACTCATCGTCGCTATATTTGGATAAAACGGGTTCCCAGGTGTAAGCGATGTTTTTGTCACCGCCAGATCCGAAATGCTTTTCCCCAATACCCCATTCCGTATTAACGGCGCGATGCGGTATATAAAACACAGGCGTTAACGGTTTATCGTCTTTGATATTTCTGGCATAGACGATTTCTTTTCTAAGCCACATTTCCCAATCCTGTGCCATATAGCCCTTACATTTGATATCACGATCAAACCTCAAGCATTCATTCCATCCATTTTCCATATCAACAAGCAATAATGGCCTAGTCTCTACTAAGTCGTTATGCTTTTTCCAAAGCGAGATTTTTTCTTGCTCAATCTGGCGTTCGCAAAGCTCCCTGAAATCATTCGCCAAGGCACGCAGTATGATTCTGTCTTCTTCAGATATAATAACCTGATCCAATGACCAACCTTGTGTTATCCAATTTCCCCATTCACCTTTATCTATTCTCATAATAAATCCTCTCAATCTGATATTTTATTATTAATGCTCACTGCATCTTCTGATGTTATTACAATAGTCCCCGATTTTTATGATCAGTTTCATGACGCCAAACTACGACAACAGCTTGAATGCATACCATTAGAAATATATGGGTTTAATGACTGTACGAGCATGCCAAATTATCTACCTGTTTATTGAGTCTTTCCGCTGCCGATAGCATACTCTGTTCTGATCTTAATTATGTCTGGATAGCGAGCACGTGCTCGTTATTTTAAAAATAACATATGAAATTATATTTTGCAATCCCTTTTTGAAAAATCTATTAGTATTAAGTGCTGCCTCAGTTAATTTAAGCCACTATTTAAAAATATATAAGTTATGCAGACTCTCCGAACTCTAAAATACTAGTCTAGAGTAAATAGAGAGAAATCTTATTCTCGAAATATTCACTAATTGATTGGCCGTGCATAATAAAATACCTGCCACTTCCCACCACTTCCTTCACCCCAAAGCTCTTTTATTCGAACACAGCCCTGGCTGGAGCTAGCCTCAATTATCATCCCGCCCCCAATATAGATCGCTACATGATGGATTTCTTTGTACCGTCCGCAGTGGCAACCATTCTTTCGCCAAAACACAACATCGCCGGGCTGAAGCTCGTCCCTAGATATGAGCATATCGTTATTCACACAGTATCTCGCCTGCTCTGCTGCCGTAGCCGCCCTGTACGAAGTCACCCCAGCCTGCTGATAAGCCCATCTCACCAGATAGCTGCAATCCACATAATTGCCTTGTCCACGTTTAGCCATCGAGTACGGATCGCCCAAGCGCGTCAGCGCAAACCGGACTATATTCCCGCCCACGTTATGCGGCAGACCATTCAGAATATCTCCCACCTCCTGCGAGGACATGCCGCCGTAACTGTCTATCCCTATCAATGCCACGAACAGATAGTGGTTCTCGGGAACCATCAATTCCTCCAGCATCCTGTTCTGTTCTTCGGTAAACCCGTATCGCCGGGCAGCATCGGAATAATCCTCAGCAGATATGTTGACATGCACTACTGTCTTTTCCACCGGCTCCGCTTCTTCGGCATTAGCATCTTCTTCTACTGTTTCGACCCTTATGGACACCGGATTCATATCCCAATACAGATCGCGCAAGACTTGCTTTTTTGCCTCGTCTACAGTGGCTACCTCCATAGGCTCCGACTCATCCGTAGTCATCTTCACTGCATAAATAGCGAGGACATCCACCCAATTGTTTATGCTGTCGCTGTCGCCGTCTATCCCACCATCATATTCCACGGTGACATTATCTCGACCGGCGGACGCACTGGCAATTTGACGGTCCACATACGCACTGAAATCACCGCTTATTTCAGCCACAGCCTGGGACATCGGGATCTTTCCTTCTTCACCCGTGTCCTCGTTGGAGTAGAATATGCCAAATGCGGAATTGACGACGATCAGAATCGCACCGACCACTACAATAACGAGCAGCACAATCCACCCGCCGGCCGCTATCGCCGCAATCAAGGATTTGACCGCGACAGCCACAGCTTTTATAGCTGTCGTCGCCGCTTTCACAAGCAGTTTAATCCCTTTCACGGCTGTACGGGCCACGGCTTTGGCGGCTTTAGCGGATACTTTTACTGTTTTGGCACTCGTTTTTACGGTTCTGGAAGCGGTTTTGACAGAGCGCACGCCAGCACGTATTGTACGCTTTGCCGTACTGATGCCACGCTTTGCTGTACGAATACTCTTATCTACCGTCTTAATTCCGCCCCTGGCCTGCTGCCTGACCGTACCCGTTCCCTTTTGTACGTTTTTGGCAGCGTGCCGAACATGCTGTTCCCGCTGATATCCCTGACCAGCACGCTGATATGTGCGCCCTGAATCCGAGCGCGCATACTCATGGCTGGAGGCTGTATCATTGTTAAAACCATCGTTTTCCTTAGCCCTCTTCCATACTTTTTTGAACATTCTGCCGACGTGCTTTCTCGATATCAAAGCGCCATGTTTGGCAAGGCTAGAGGTACTACCGGTCACTTTATCGACGGCATAATTCTCCGGTGTGGCATTACGCTTCTCCGCATCCTGCGGCTTCGTATTGAATGCCGCCCCCTTAACCCTACGCATCCCTGCAGCCTTATCCAGCATACGCGGCTGCACCGTTTCTCTGGTCCGTATCTCTTTCATAGGCCTTCCTTTCCATAAACAAAAGGCCGGGAAACACGCCAATTCCCCGGCCTTGCCAACAGTCCTGTTATGCCAACCTTCTCACTTCATCCGGCTTCGTGGTCATGAGCCTGTAAAGCTCTGTGTCTTTCGGGAACCGGTCTACAAAAGGCACGATGGCGGAACCGCATTTAATCAACCCGCTGCCCGCGCTGGCGTTCGTGATATAGGAAAGTTGCGTCTCCGAAATATTCAGCAGCCTGGCAAGATTGCTCCTGTCGGTCGCCGCCTGATTGAGCATGATGATAAACTCGGAGTTTGCCAGCATGGTGCGCCCGGTGACACTTTGCATGCAGTCATCCACATTCTGCGTGATACCCGTCGCCAGCGCACCGTCTTTTCTAAACTGTTTCCATGAATGCGCCAGAAAGTTGGCGGACAGCTCATTGCCGAAGAAGATGTGCATCTCGTCGATAAATATATGGGTCCTCTTGCCCCTCTCCCGGTTTCTGGCCACGCGGTTGCGGATCGCGTCCAGCATAACCAGCATGCCTACGGTCTGCAGCTGGCTCCCCAAGTCGCGGATACCGAACGCAATTAGCCGATTATCCACATCCACATTGGTCTGATGCGCGAACACATTCAGATTGCCTGTGGCCTCCGCTTCCAGAGCGAGGGCAATGTTCTGAGCCTCCGACTCCGGCTGATTCTTCAGCTCCTGATACAGGGCCTTCAGCGTCGGCGGTTCTACCGTGAACTTGCTTTTCAGATATGTTCTGTATACGTTGGTCAGGCACCTGTCGATGATGGATTTCTCACGGGCTTCCAGCTTGCCGCTGCCAATAAGCTGTTCAAAGAACGAGAGTATGAATTCGCTTTTGGAGATCAGCGGATTGCTCGTATCGCCATAGCCCCGCGACATATCCAGAGCGTTGATGTGATGCGGCGACGATTCAGATATCTCGATCACCGTGCCGCCCATGCCGCGTACCAGCAGCTTGTATTCATTCTGCGGATCGGCTATGATCACATCATCGTCCGTAGAGAGTATCAGGTTGATGATCTCCCGCTTGGCGACAAACGATTTGCCGCTGCCGCTCACGCCTAGTATGAAGCCGTTACCATTCAGAAGATTCAGTCTGTTGATGATAATCAGGTTCTTCGATAGCGCGTTTTGGCCATAATAGACGCCGCCTGTGTCCATGATCTCCTGTGTGCGGAATGGCATCAGCACAGAAACCGCGTGAGTCAGCATGGTGCGCAGCGCCTCGATGCGCCGCAGTCCGAACGGCAGCGCCGTAATCAGGCCGTCATACTGCTGCCACCGCAGCGTGGACATCTGGCACAGCTTCTTCTTCGCTATCGTCAATATGCTGTCCGTGTCCGAATCAAGTTGTTCTTTTGTATCAGCCACATGAACCAGCGTCACCACCACCAGCATCATCCGCTGGTCGCCGGTGGTCATATCGTCGATACACTCCTTTGTTTCCCTGCGGTTCTGTTCAATGGCGAGCGGCAGCTCCGCCGAATAGTTGTTGTTCTTATTCTGGCGGGATTGCCATTGCGCCGCGGTGGTATCGATGCCCAGCAGCTTGTTCGTCGCCAGCCGGATCGCCTCGTCTGTCGGCACCGGCAGGATGTCGATGGACAGCATCATGTTATGGTTCTGCTCCATGATCTCTGTAATGAGATCATCCTTTAGGTAATTGGGGTATTCCCGCAGATACAGCACGCGCGCATACCGGTCGTCGATCTGTAAATAGTCCTTGTTAAGTTCCATCGAATCGGGACAAATGTAGTCGCGGATATCATGGCCTTTATGCATCGCGCCTCTCAAATCGAAGTTGTAATCGGCCTCCGATCCGATACGGTAAAAATCATGGAATACACGAAGTCGTTCGCCAGCGTCCAGTTCCTCAAGGCGGGATGAAATCTGTGCGAAGCCGGTGGACAGTGTGTTATGGACACGGTTGAAATAGACGCGCGCCTCATCGATGTTCTTCTTATGGATACTGACTGTTATATACTTCTCCTGCACAATGCTGTTGTTGCCGCCTGTCGCCTTATCCATCAGCATGTCGTCATACTCTCGCCGAAAATGGTCAAGTCCATCGCCTTTTTCCCTGACCAATATGGATTTCTCAAAATCCAGCTTGTTCAGGGAATGGTTGTTGATCGTGATTTTGGTCGTCGCGCCCACATCCAGTGAATTAATAATGCTCGCATACCCCAGAAACAGGGACTTCTGATCTTCGGCAGCGGCTACCGCGTAATTGATATCGTCAAACCGCCATGTTCTGGAGTATCTGCTTCCTACCCGGAATATTCCGTCTGGCCAGGCATGTTTGATCGGGATGGCCTGCTGTACGCTGCGCGGTATCGTATACCTCTCCTTATCCTTCTTTAGAAACCTCGGAAAAAACAACATGGTCTTTTCTCCTCTCTATTGATTTTGGTATAAGAAAAGAGCAATCCGCAGACTGCTCTTTACGGGAAGGCTTTAATTCGCCTTGACTCTTAACGGCATCTGCTTTTGTTTAGATTCGTCCAATGATTCAAAGTATTTGTTTTCGGCTTTAAATACGAGCTTTTTTGGCATGAGGAATTCAGATCTGATCCAAACTATGAGAAACTGTTCGGCGTTCATACCGTTATACCGTAAAAACCCCAGCGCGGCGAACGGCGCAGCCCCTAAGACACACAACCAACTGACCGTCTCGGTTCCCATATGGTCCTGCAATCCAAAATAAATGCCGACCGCCACGCCAACAGCCAGCAGGGAGAAAATAAACTGCCGCATAGTCAGCCCGAAGAATATGCTTTCCTTAAAATCACGTATTTCCTTCTGTATTTTAACTTCCATATATCCTCCTGTTTAACGCGAACGATTTTTATCAGCCCGTTTCGCTTCCTGCACTTTGATGATCAGGGCATCCACCCGCTGGCTTTGCTCCAGTATATCCTCGTTTTGGCTTACGGGAATGCCGTTTCTGACCGCATCTTCGATCATCTGGTTCAATATGTACTGCTGCTTTTTCAGTTCTTCGTTCACTTCTGCTCTTTTCACTTATACCTCCATATAAAACAGAACATCCGCCAGGGATGCTCTCTTCTGAAGTTATTCCTTTCATCCATTCAATATTCGCATCCTTTTCTTTTCTATTGCATGCAGCCATACTGAAAAGAAAAAGGAGCGTGATTCATATGCCATACATACCAATCGTTATCCTCATCGTCATGGTCGTACTCAACATTATATTCAGAATTGCGTCCATATTCAGGCTGACGATTCCGCTGCTGTACGCCCTCGTTGTTCCGATTCTGTTCCCTCAATGGGTCCGTGAGAATGAAAC
>JAEWTW010000002.1 GCA_023397655.1 Bacillota bacterium | reverse complement strand
GCTCATAACCCGGAGGCCATGGGTTCAAATCCCATCCCCGCAACCAATTAACCATAACCCGATTGGATGAATTTTCAGTCGGGTTATGCATGTGGCGGCGTAGCTCAGTTGGCCAGAGCACTCGGTTCATACCCGGGGTGTCACAAGTTCGAATCTTGTCGCCGCTACCATATAGTGTTGACAAAAAAGATGCAACGCCTGAAAAGCCCGTCGTAACGGGCTTTTTTGGTACTCTGGCCTCGATTTTCAAAAAGTGTGTTTCCGTAGATGCAAAACGGCATAAGCGGCTTTCCGATGGGATTCGAACACATTTAACCATTTAATCGACCGGAAATTGACCTTCAATCTTCTGCTGATAGAATTTATTCTTGTCGGCAGAGGCAGTAAATTTCTCATGCAATTCTGTTGGTACATTCGTATAGCACCTGGTTATTTTCGACGTGAACTGTATAGTCAGCATCCCAGACCCGGCGTCATATTCAATGCCGGCTATTTTCTTTGCATATGATAAGCCAGCCAAGGCACCCTCCAAAAGACCATTTTAATAATCCAACCAGACTATAATAGCACCCAGTGATTTGAGGTGCAATTATATTATTCTGACCTGCTTCCATAATGAATCCTTCAGAAAGGAGATTCCCCCAAAAATGAGCCTGCCATCAAACACACACTTTACTGATGATGAAATGAAGCTGGCCAAAAATACCGACCTGCCTGATTTGCTGTCCAGTCTCGGCTACTATGTCACCACCAAAGGCCGATATCATTCCACCGCTGAGATGGACAGCCTGCGCATCAAAAACAGAAAAACATGGTTCCGATACTCCGAACAGATCGGAGGCGACGCCATCACATTTTTGCAGCACTTCCACGGGCTGAGCTTTGCGGACGCCGTGAAGAATCTGCTTGCTTTCAATGGACATTCCCGAGACGCTCCTCCCACACGCCCTAAACGCACGCACGGCCCGCCTCTCAAACCGCCCAAGCAGCCATTCGCCCTTCCCGAGATAAGCGCCGATAACCGCAGAGTCTTTGCCTACCTCATGAAAAGAGGGATCGCAAAGCAGGTTATCGGCGCTTTTATCGATTCCGGGCTTCTGTATGAGGACGCGAAATACCACAACTGCGTCTTCGTAGGCAGGAACGCTGAAAACAAAGCTGTCTTCGCATACAAGCGCGGCACCTACGACCGTTCTGGCTTCAAAGGCGACGTCCCTGGCAGCGACAAAGCCATCGCCTTCCGGCTACCCTGCGTCCCGGATATTGACTCCGTCTACGTTTTTGAGGCGCCAATCGACCTCATGAGCTACATGACCCTGCACCGGAATCTAACGGGTAACGCCGTCGCCCTGTGCTGCCTGCACGACGGCGCTCTGGAAACCTACCTCAATGAAAACCCGCACATCAGGAATATCATCCTGTGCCTGGACGCGGACAAATGGGCGCAGGAGGCCATCCAGCGTATCCGCGGCAAATACGAACCCCAGGGATACACTGTCACAACCGACCTACCTTCCTACGGGAAGGACTGGAACGAACACCTGCAGATCAAAAAACAAAAAACGAAACATAAGGAGAGATGAAACCATGCTGAAGATCACCGCCATCGGCAACCTGACCAACAACGTCGAACTCAAAACCAACGAGACTACCGGCAAGCCGTATGCCATCCTGCGCATCGCCAGCGACCGCAGGTACAAGGACAAGGACGGAAACAAACTGACTGATTTCGTCAGCATCAAGGTTCGTGACGCTCTTGCTGAGCGCTGCGCCAAATTCGCCTACAAAGGCTGCAAGATCGCCGCGTCCGGTGATTTTGAGACCATCACCTTCGAAGGCGACCCCGCAAGGCAGCCGGGCTTCCTCATCAAGGCCAACGAGGTGGAGTTTCTCTCGCCACGCAAGACTGAGGATGAACCGCCCGCCTCGGATGAAACCGACGAGCGGGCCGAATAAGGCGCTATCATATTAAAAGGAAAGGAACATTGGCATGAATAACACAGGAATTAAATATCTGAGCACGGAACGCACCCCGACGGTGCTGCCCGAGCTGGCCGAGCTGCTCCCTCCGTTATCGGACGAGCAGCTTTCTGTTTTGGAAGCGGACATCCTTCAGAACGGCTGTTACAGCCCCGTCATCGTCAATGAGGAACTCATGATCGTCGACGGGCACAACCGTTTCAATATCTGCGAGAAGCACGGCCTTCCATACCGGATGGCCGTGTTTCACTTTGAGGACATGCTGGAGGCCAAGCAGTGGGCGGTGGACAACCAGAAGGGCCGCCGTAACCTGAACATGTGGGAACTGGGGCAGATCGCCCTCAAGCTCAAGCCGGACATTGAGGCCAGGGCCGCCCAAAGCCACGCGGCGAATGGCGGAGATAAAAAAAGCGATGCTGCGAAATCGGCTTCGGTGATTTCGCCGAAGCCGGTTTCTGAGAATATCGACACCCGTAAGGAACTCGCCAAGGCTATCGGCATCGGTGAAAAAGCTATGGGACAGATCATGCAGATCGACGGACATGCCCCCGAAGCCATCAAAAAAGCCCTCGAAAACAAGGAAATATCAGTCAACAAGGGCTACGAGCTGACGAAAAAACTTCAGGAACTGCCGGAAGACCAGCAGGAAGCGGCGGCCGCCACCATCCTGGAAGCCGAAAAGGCATACAAGGAAAAGAACGCGCAAATCGATCACAAAGGCAGAATCGCCAGGCAGATCTGCACCGCCTTTGAAAAGAGCTTCCTCATGCAGCCCACCGAGGAAAACATCCGCATCTGGATCGATTACGCGGGTATCCGTTCCGACATGGTGGACAGCATGATCGGCCAGGCGGAGGAACTCTCCGCGCGCTACGCCGCCTTCGCCGGGATTCTGAAAAAGATCAAACTCACAGATTGGAGGATTGCTGATGAAACAGCCCCAGACGATACCCCGGAAAGCCAAGGCTGAAATCGCCGAAGTCATCGAGCGGAACGGCTGCATCAGCAACAACGAACTGGACGCCATCCTGAAGAAGCACCGGGTCAGAGGCGACGCCCGTGCCCTCCAGCGCGGATACCGCCTGCGGGCCGGGCAAAGGCTGCTGGCAAGCGTCCGGGACGAGGAAGGCCGCCGTGAGATTCTCGCCCACCGCGATTCAGCTACCGGTGAAATCACCTACGTTCCCATTGACCTCTGCAACAAAGAGGATGTGCTCATATCCATACAAAACAGGCTTCATAAAAGCATGACGAGCCTGCAAAGGTCATCCGCCAAGGCCGACAACCGGGTCCAAACGCTTCAGTGGATCATGAGACCTTTTCGGATTATGGGCGGTAAACGATGAAAGGAGAAGCATATGACACATGAAGCGATAGGCGCACTGCTGGACAAAAGAAATCTGGTCAGAGGCTACGTTTATCCATATGAGGGTTCCCGTAGCGAGTACCTGTTTGAGCATTCGCCCTCGAACATCGCCAACTTCATCATGCAGCATTCGGACGTGCGGGAGATCATCCTGACGGATATGCTGGACAATCTCATTTTGAACACCATCGGCAATTTCATAGACCGCTGCCCGGACCAAAACCTGCTGCCTCAGATTCTGAAGCCCCTCATCCCCATGCAGATGGGCAGAAAGAGGCCCCAGGAGTTCCCCGTTGCCACGGCCAAGGAAGTGGAGTCCTTTTACGAAACGTGCTGTGAGGCCGAGAATAGTGCCCCGCCCTTAAAACGGACACCGCCCAGGCATTCGCGGGCTGAGAGGTGACGGATATGCTGGAAGTCGGAATCGACCACGGCAACGCGGCCATGAAAACCCGCAACTTCTGTTTTCCGTCCGGTATCGTGGAGTACGAGCACGAGCCGTATACGCTTAAAGATGTGCTGGAATACGGCGGCAGGTATTACGTCTGCGGCAGCGGTCGCCAGCCGCTCATCCGGGACAAAACGGCGAACGACAACTACTATCTGCTCACGCTAGCGGCGCTCGCCAAGGAGACCGGATTCAGGACGGACGGCGGCAAAGCCTCTGTCATCGTCGCGGCGGGCCTGCCACTGACCAGTTTCGGCAGAGAAAAGAAAAAGTTCAGAAAATACCTCCTGCGCGACGGCGAACCTGTCAACTTTCGCTACGAAGGCAAGCCATATGAAATCACCATCGAAAACGTGTACCTCTTCCCACAAGGATACGCCGCCGCGCTTCTTCATGGAGATATGCTCGCGGGCGAGCCGTCCGTTGCCCTTGCGGATATCGGCGGCTGGACGGTGGACGTCATGCGCCTCGACAACAGCATACCGGACGCCTCCTCCTGTCGCAGCCTGGAACTCGGCATGATCCGTTGCCTCGACGAGATAGGCGAGCAGATCAGGCGCAGCCTCGGGCTGTCCATGACGGCGGCGCAGATCGAAACCGTGCTGCGGGGCGAACCATGCAGTGTGGACGAACGCGCGAAGGAAATCGTCAGAACCGAAGGGCGCAAGTACGCGCAAAGGCTCCTCTCGGCCATCACCGAGAGCGGCCTTGACGTGAGGGCAATGCCCATCATTTTCATGGGCGGAGGCGCCGCGGTCATGAAGCGCCATGTGTCGCCGCAGAACGGCCTGTGCCGCGTTATCATCCTCGATGACGTATGTGCGAACGCTTTAGGGTATGAACGGCTTGTGGGGCAACTGTCGCGGGGTGCCGGTGATGCGGGATGACAGGCGGCGGCTGAACCTCTCCTTTTCGCTGGACAACGAGGATCAGCGGCAGGCCTGGGAGATCGTTTCCGCTGTTCCGCGAGGCCGAATAACGGAAACCGTCTGCCGAATGCTTATAGAGCATAAAAGCCAGACGGAACTGCTACTGGCGATACGGCAGGCGGTACGGGAGGAACTGAAGTCATATGGCGGAATAACCAAAAAGCTACATAACACAACGGAAGCGGAAGAAGCCGGGGCGGTCAGAAATGACATCCTCGGCTTTTTGCGTGACCTGCAGGAAGAAGGTGATGACGACTGATACGATACGTAGATCTATTTTCGGGGATAGGCGGTTTCAGAGCCGGCCTGTCCCTTATCGACGGCTTCGAGTGCGTCGGGCACTGCGAGATTGACGAGCATGCCGACAAAAGTTACCGGGCCATTCATAAACCATCTGAAAAGGAGTGGTACGCGAAGGATGCGAAAACCATCGACCCATACGACATGCCCGATTTTGACCTCCTGTGCGGAGGATTCCCCTGCCAGGCATTTTCTAACGCTGGCCTGCGGCGGGGCTTTGACGACTCAAGAGGTACTCTGTTCTTTGAAATTGCCCGACTGGCTCGAGCGAAACAGCCTTCATATCTTCTGCTTGAAAACGTTCCGGGACTGCTATCGCATGACAAAGGCCGGACGTTTGCTGCCATCCTCGCCGCGCTTTGCGACCTGGGGTATAGCGTCGAATGGCATGTGCTTAACAGCAAGGATTTCGGAGTGCCCCAGTCCAGACGCCGGGTGTTCCTTATCGGATATCTTGACGCCCGATGTGCCGGAAAAATACTTCCTGTCCGAGAAGCAAACGCAAAAGCTCTTGTTCAGCTCCTCGCGGGTGCCCAGGGATCAAGGGTATACGACCCGGACGGACTGAGCTGCACGCTGACATCTGGCGCGGGCGGCATGGGCGGAAAGACCGGGCTGTACGCGGTAGGCTTCAACCGCAGGGATGGCGTTACCGGCGAGCTGGAACACGCGTATGCGCTGAACGCCAGCAATTTCAGGGGGTTGAACCGCAACCAGACGCAGAACACGGTGTTCGTGGACATGTGTTCCGGCAATCCGAAAGTCACCGATACGGCGCGCTGCCTGACCGCCAACTACGCCAAATCCAGCATGAGCCACCGCAAGGCGGAACGCTCCGGCGTGCTGCTCATCGCGGAGGCTACCAAAAAGGGATACGCCGAAGCCGAACCCGGCGACTGCATCAACTTGGGGTTCGCGGGAAGTCATACCCGCCGGGGCCGCGTGGGCAAGAACATCGCCCATACGCTGGAAGCCTGCCGCTCACAGGGCGTAATGGCAAAGTGCGGACGTATCCGCCGTCTGACGCCGAGGGAATGCCTGCGGCTGCAAGGGTTCACCGACGAGCAGATCGACCAAGTGCTCACAATTACCTCTGACTCCCAGGCGTACAAGCAGGCGGGTAATTCGGTCACTGTCAACGTCATCTATGCTCTGGGCCTGCGCATCAAGGCGGCGGAAGACGCGCTGAAAGCGGGTGACTCCGTATGATCAAGCAGCAGTGCTTCGGCGTGGAAATCGAGATGACGGGCATCACCCGCGAACAGGCGGCAAAGGCTGTCGCGGAATACTTTGGCACAGGCAGCAGCTATATCGGCAGTGGATACGACACTTGGCAGGTCACGGATAACGAAGGCAAGGCCTGGAAGCTCATGAGCGACAGCAGTATCCATGCCGAGATGAAATCCGGTAACAGATACATTTCCACCTCCGACAGCAAATACAAGGTCGAGATGGTCACGCCCAAGCTGACATACGAGGAATTGCCCAAGCTGCAGGAGGTTGTCAGGGTATTGCGCCGGGCGGGCGCGAAGGTCAACGAGTCCTGCGGCCTGCACTGCCATGTCGACGCGTCCAACCACAACCGCCAAAGCCTGAAAAACCTTATCGGCATCATGTATTCCAAGGAAGATATCCTGTTCAAGGCTCTGCAGGTCAACGAGGGCAGGGCTTCCCGCTGGTGCCAGAAGGTACGGGAACCCATGCTGAAAAAGGCCCGCAGGCTTTCTGCCGATGAAACCAGGGATTTAACGAAGCTCGAAAGCATCTGGTACGAGGGCGACGTGAGAACCTACGAACACTACAACTGGACACGATATTACGCGCTCAACCTGCATTCCGTTTTTTACAGGGGCACGGTCGAGTGGAGAATGTTCAACGCCACCCTGCACGCGGGGCGGGTGGCGGCCTACGTGAACCTGTGCCTCGCCATATCCGCCCAGGCGATAGCGCAGCGCAGTACCGTCATGAAGAAAACCCAATCCGACAACGAGCTGTTCACGTTCCGTGTATGGCTGGTGCGCCTGGGGCTGAACGGCGACGAGTTCAAAAACACTCGCGACCACCTGTTGGCCAATCTGGAAGGCGATCGGGCGTGGCGGTACGACAAAGACAGCTATGAAAAGAAAAAGAAATCAAAAGCCATGGAAAGATGAGGTGACGCGTTTGAGAATCGCGATGGATGAAAAGACATTTGAAGGTTCCCCGTCCGGTATCATCGGCGAGCTGCGGCAGGAATGCTTCCATAAGGATGAATTCCCGGATACGGAAAGCTTCCTGCGATTTATGCAATTTAATTTTACGAATGTGACGGGCATGCCCTGCGAGCTGCCGGAAGGAACCTTGGGCGAACGGGCAAGGGCGATGCTGGAACGGCTTGAGGAAATCGGCGCTCTTGAGATATTGGAGATCGGATGATGGAAGAAAAACTGTATTTCGCGTATGGAAGCAACATCAACCTCGAGCAAATGGCTGTCCGCTGCCCCAACGCGCGGCTGGTCCGTCCGGTGATTTTGGACAACTACAGGCTGGCGTTTCGAGGTAACGCGGGCTATTGCGGCGTGGCGACCGTCATCCCCGCGCGGGGCGAAAAGGTCTACGGGCTGCTGTGGAAGATCACGCCGGACTGCGAGCGGGCGCTCGACAGGTACGAAGGCTATCCCCATCTGTACGGAAAAGGGCAGATCACGGTGCGGGACAAGGATGGCGGAAGCCACAAGGTCATGGCATATATCATGACCCACGAGTACAGCCGCGATCCGGCGGAGCCGTCCGAATCGTATTTCAGGGGAATCGTCAGAGGCTATCAGGCGAACGGTCTTCCCGTGCGCGCGCTGTTCGAAGCGGTGCAGCGGATACGCATCGAGATGGACGAACACGATACGAAACCATTGTACCAACTGCATTTTGACAATATGAGGAAACCCAAGCCATACAGGAAGAACACGCCTGAACGATAGAAAACAAGGAGGAAAAACATGAGAATCTTTAAGAATAAGCTGTTCCTCGGCATTCTGTGCATTGCCGCCGGTCTGCTGATCGGTTTTGTGGCAATGCCCAAAATACAGAGCCGGGCCGCCGAAACGGTCAGCGCCGTGGTGCTCAAACAGCCGGTGAAAGCAGGCGCTCAAATCACAGAAGATATGATTGCAACGGCCAGCCTGCCTAAAGGCATTTACCCGGATGCGCTGAGCGAGGCGGCAGACGCGGTCGGCATGTACGCCGTCACAGACCTGTACACGGAAGATTGTTTATCGGCGGCCAAGCTGTCATCTTCACCCGAAGCAAGCAACCCTATGACCGCCGCTGCCGCAAAAGGAAAACTGGTGGTGTCCGTTACGCTGCCCAACCTGGCAGCCGGCGTATCCGCGCGGCTACTGCCCGGCGACATCGTGACGGTCATGGCCACGCCGAAGAACGCCGGCCAATCGCTCGGTCTGGAACCTGAAACCGAAGAAACGGAGCGGACGGATGGTACGGCCATCGTTTCCGGGCTTGAAAATCTGGAAGTGTGCATGGTAACCACCGCCGACGCCGCGGATGCCAGAGTCAACGCCAGTCCCGCAAAGGATGAGAAGAACACGCTTCCGGTCACCATCTCCTTCTACGTGACGAAGGAACAGGCAATCAGACTGGCGGAACTGGAACAAAGCAGCGCTATCCATCTTGCCTTCGTGGCCAGGGGCGAAGCGGCTTCGCAATATATCCCTGGCAATGGCAGGATGCTTGTGGGAACGGAGGCGGACTGATGGTCATAGCCATATGGGGGCGCGATGGCGCCGACAAGAGCACGCTCAGCGATATGCTGGGCGTGCTCTTTTCAAAGAAAGGAATCTGTATCGTCATCGATACCGATCTGACACAGCCGACGATTCCGGCAAGGGTACACGGTGCTGCCGGCGAAGGGAAAAAGTCGCTCGGGTATGCGGTATCGGGCGCGGTCATCACCGATATCCGCCCATACCTGCACCAGCATCCCAGGCATAAGGGGCTTTTCTACGCGGGGCTCACGGACGGCGACGACTTCCTGTCCTATGAACTCGGCCTTGAATCGGACGGCAGCGCACGGGATTTCATCGACAGGTGCAACGAACAGGCGGACACGGTCATCCTCGACCTTTCGGGGCAGCGGTGCGATCCGTTCCTGCCCGCGGCGCTGTCCGGCGCGGAACATATCATCCTGCCTATCGTCCCGGACGTTCAGGGGCTGTGCTGGTTTCTGTCGGTCAGGCCGCTGCTTGAAAGCATGGGCGCGCAAGGGCGCGCGGTTCCCATCGCGGCCAAGGCGCAGCCTTTCCATGATATCGGAAGTATCGAGAAAATGGGCGGACTGAGTTTCGCGGCGGTTTTTCCGTATATGAGAGATACCGCTGTGCTGCGTGACACGGGTGAAACGGCGGCAACGGGCAGACACTCCAAACCACTCCGCCAATTGGTATCCCGGCTGACGGGAGGTGGAAAGAATGCGTAGCACATTCAGAGACCTGATATATGACCGGCAAAACGGGGCGGAATCCACCCGCAGCTATGACGACGTACTGCGCGAGGTACAGGGGCATATCAGCCGCAGCCACGCGGTTGAGCTTGCCCAATGCATCGCCGAGAAGGAATCCGCCAACCGGGTAAAAAGCCTGATCTCAGGGTTTCTCGTAACCCACCATATCCGGCTGAACAACCTGACCATGGAGGAACTCACGGAGAAGATTTACCTCGATATGGCCGGCTTTGGCTTCCTTGAAAAGTACATCTATGACGAAAACGTCGAGGAAATCAACGGGAACGCGTGGAACGACATCGAAATCGTCACGCAGACTTCGTACAGAAAACTGCCCGAAGCCTTTTCCTCCCCTGAGCAGGCGGTGGACATGGTCAAAAAAATGGTTCGGCTGGGCGGTCTGGTGATCGACAACACCAACCCCGCCGTGGACAGCTTTCTCACACCGCGAATCCGCATATCCGCCATGATCCCACCGATTACCGACCGGGACCGCGGCGTGGTGTTCAGCCTGCGCAAACAGCAAAAAGCAAGCATTACCAAAGAGGAACTGATAGAATCCGGCACGGCCACCGGGGCGATGCTGGACTTCCTGTCCCTCTGCGTGAATCATGGGGTATCCGTGGGCGTCGCCGGAAAAACAGGCTCGGGCAAGACCACCGACATCAGCTTTCTCCTGAACACCGTGGACGAGGACAAAAGGATTTTCATCATCGAGGAAACGCGGGAACTGAATCTGGTCAATGAGGACGCGAACGGCAGACCCCTGAACAGGGTCATCCATACCTGCGTCCGCCCTTCTGAACTGGAGCGGGCCGACGTGAGCATGACCGATCTTTTACGCAAATCCTTGCGTTTCCATCCCGATTTGCTGGTGCTGGCCGAAATGCGCGGCAAGGAGGCCGTGGACGTGGTGGAAAGCGCCCGTACCGGGCACACGGTCGTGACCAGCCTGCACGCCAACTCAGCGTCTAAAGCCTACACGCGGATACTGTCCATGTACCAGATGGCCGTAACCGCTATACCGCCGCATATCATATTGTCTTTCATCGCGGAGGCATTCCCGATCATGGTTTTCAAGAAACAGATGCCGGACGGGTCGAGGCGCGTCATGGAGATCGTCGAGGCGCTAGGCGTGTGGGACGGAAGCATGCGGACACAGACTCTGTACCGTTATGACCAGCAAAGCGGCGGGCACAAACAGGTGCATCCCATATCCGAAGCGCTTGCTCAGAGCTTGCTGGAGAACGACGCGCCCATGGAGAAAATCGAGACTTTTATAAGGAGGTGAACGTCTTGGTCAACCTGATAACGGCTCTGCTGGTCACAGCGGGGCTATTTCTATGCCTGCATATTGGGGAAACCGATCTTTACAATCCGTTGGCAGAAAAGCAAAAAAGGCATAACCGTATCCGCGCTCTGTCCGGCAAACCGCCTGGCAAACTCAAACGGATGACGGACGAAGCCGTCCAGATGCTCACGGCGGCGGGAATGGAGGCGCAGCTTGGCGTTTACAAACGTCTGGCGCTCATCCTGGGCATTGCCGGATTTCTGTTCGGCGTCTTCATAGGCAACCTGCTGGCCTCGGCGGTGCTGGGCGTCGGACTTGCCTGCATGCCCCTTCTGATCATCCGGGTCCGCACGGGATATTATCTGCGCGGGCTATATGAAAGCCTGGAATCCGGCATGGGCATCGTGACCAACGCGTATGTGGTATGCGGCGATCTCATCAGCGCTGTTGAAGACAATCTGCACCTGATGCCGGCGCCTGTGGACAACGTGTTCCGGCAGTTTTTATCCCGGACGCAATTGGTGGACGCCAGCATTCCCAAAGCGTTGCAGGCCATGAAGGAGCAGATCGGCAATCGCTACTGGAAGGAATGGGTCAATGTCCTCATCCAATGCCAGAGCGACCGGACGCTGCGATACGCGCTGCCCGGCATTGTGGAGCGGCTGGGCAATATGCGCCGCGTCCAGATGGAGGCGGACACGCAGCTTCGCAAGCACATCAACGACTATATCCTGACCGTTTTCATCCTGCTGGGTTCCATCCCCGTTATGGCGTTCATGATGCCGGACTGGTACAGGATGCTGACGCAGACCGTCGCGGGACAGGTCACCCTTGCCGTGGTGCTGGCTGCCGTATTCGCGACGGCGGTCTGGATCGGCAGGCTGTATCACCCGAAAGAAGGCGGTGATTCGGTATGACCTGGCTGAAACTTATCGTTACGGGCGCGCTGTTCGCCGCGGGAGCGTATTCCGTCATATCATACATCCTCCGCCTGCCGTCCGGCAAAGCCGCCAGAGCCATTGCCGGTATTCACGGAAGGCCGGGTATCGCTGAAAAATTGCAGCGTTCGCTGAAACCTTTGGCAAATCTGCTTGACCGCCTGTTTCCCATGAGCGGCTACCGTGAAAAACGCGTGCAGGCGGATTTCTCCCAGCTAAAGATAGAGCAGACGCCGCAGGAATTCATGGCTGACGAAAAGGCAAAAGCGCTCCTTCTCGGGCTGTTGGGCATATTGTTCATCCCTCTTGGATTGCCATGGTTTACGCTGCTGACCGCGATGATTGGGCTACTGTCGTATTCCCGAAGTATGCAGAGCATCCGAAAAAGGGTTCAGAAACTCAACCGGGAGATCGAATTGGAGCTCCCGAGGCTGGTGGAAACGCTTAACTTTACTTTCATGGAGAACCGCGACCTCATATCCGTGTTCGAAAAATACCGCAAAGTCGCGGGTAAGGCGCTGGGCGAGGAACTGGACAGGCTGCTCCTTGACATGAAAACGGGCAGCCAGGAAAAAGCCCTCAAGGAGATGGACGCTCGTCTGAACATCCCATCCTTCTCAGCGCTGACAGCAGTGCTGTGCGGCGTTCACAAGGGCGTGGATCAGCGCACCAGCCTGCTGGTGCTGGAACAGGACCTGCGCGTCGCAGAGCGGGAACGGATGCGGCGGGACATGGAGAGCAGCCCGAAACGCGTCAAGACCGCCTGTTTTATCCTCACCATTCTCATGATCACGATGTTCATGATCCCGATCATCCTGCTCATCATTAACAACCTTACGGCCGCCGGGCTGTAACAACGGTGAATCGCCTCGAAAGGGGCTTTTCATATACCCAAAAACCAAAAAACAAGGAGGAACCCCAATGAAATCACTCACCAAACGTATCCGCAGCACCTTCCGCAGCCTCATGTCCGACCGCCGCGGCGAAGGCTTCCTTGACCTGGCGATGAAAATCCTGATCGTCGTGGTCATCGGCGCCGCCATTCTGCTCATCCTGAACGCCGCCATGCCCAACCTGTTCCAGAACCTCATCGATAAGATCGCCGGAGAGCTGACCAACGTCAACGTCCTGCCCTGATCGGCACATCATCCCATATTACAACATAAGGAGGAATCCCAATGAAATCACTCACCAAACGTATTCGCAACACCTTCCGCAGCTTTGTGTCCGACCGCCGCGGCGAAGGCTTCCTTGACCTGGCGATGAAAATCCTGATCGTCGTGGTTATCGGCGCCGCGATCCTGCTTGTCCTGAATCTGGCTGTACCCGGTTTGTTCAATGAGCTAATCTACAAAATTACCGGCGAGTTGTCCGGTATCAATGTCCTGCCTTAACCAATATCGCCCGCATGGGGAGTCGCTCGGCGGCTCCCCGCTCTTTGCGGGAGAAAGGAGCGCATATGAGAAGAAAGTTCATCCGTGATTCGACCGGAGAGGGATACGCGGACGTCGCCATCACGATACTGATCATCCTGACCTTCACGGTCTCGCTATTCATGTTATTCCCGATATTCACGGCCCGGCAGTCGCTAGATCAGACCGCGAAATATATCGCGCGAACGGTGGAGCTGTACGGCAAAGCCGACGACGAAACCGTCCAATCCGTATCCCAAAACGAAGCCATCATGCATCCCGATAGCATTGAGATCGAAACCACATGGGAGAACGAAGCCGAAAAAACCATCCAGCTAAAGACCGCGTTCACCGTTACCGTCACCAAAAGGATACCTGTTACGATCATGCGGCCTGCTTTGGGCGATCCCGTCGTGTTTTATGTGACGATCACCTCCGCCGCCAACGGAATCTCGGAGGTGTTTTGGAAATGAGAATAAGACGGTTGATTCACGATACATCAGGCAGCGCCTACCTGTGGGCCGCCTTTATCGTCCTGGCCCTCATCATGCTGGCTGCTGTGGTGTACAACGGCGTGACGGTCTATACCAAATACCAGATGGCGGAAACAGAGCTGCAAAGAGCGGCCACCGTGACGGTCGACGGAAGTATGAGGAATGAGGCTGTACGGGATTTGGTGCTGGATGTTCCCGTGGTCGCTGAAGGAATGTTCCTTGACCATCTGCGGGATTCGGGATTTGAACAATGCGGCAGCGATTGGAGGAATCATGTTGACGGAAAAACGGTATATACCCTGGAAGACATGAAGATTGAGGTCAACGGCAGAACCATGAAAGTCACCGCCGTGCACGCCATCCCGCTGTTATGGGAAGCCGGCGGCGCTCCCGTCGTGCGCATCCCCATACAGGTTCATTCATCGGTGCTGTACATTGGTTGAACAAATCAAATCTATTAGGGATGAAGTTTTATAGGGCTTTAATAAATAGTGAAGCGCACCAAGTGACATAGCCTTTTCTGCAATTTCTTTTAAGTAGAAACCTGTGAGAATAAAAACTTTAGGCTGTCCTTCGTTCTCTTTAATATTTAATCGGCGCAGAACCTCAAGTCCATCTATGCCTGGTAGCAAAATATCCAGTAAAAGCACGTCAGGTTTCAGATTCAGTGCTAACAGGTGTGCCTTATAGCCGTCTTTAGCAATTCCGATAACATTGATATTAGGGCTGAATGATAAAAGTTCTCGTAATAGCAGCGTGTAATCATCGTGGGCATTTGCAATCAGGACTTTTACGGGGAGCGACAATAGGACACCCCTCTCTTTAATATGCGATATGATTTCTGCTAAAGGGATGGTTTGATTATAGCACTGTAACAATCCTATGTCAAAAACGCTTAACAAGTGCTGGAATATAAAAAACCCATGGAGGGCTTATGAAAAAGAAAAAGAAGATCGCCATAGCGGCTATTGCGTTCTTGATTTTGCTGGCGACGCTTGTGCTGTTCGTGGTTCCGGCATTGGCAGCGATAAATGTCGGATCGCGTAACGTCACGAACATGTTTGACTACAACGGCGGCTCGGGCTGGAACGACCTGAAAACTCCCGAACACTATATCGTCGGTTCGTCCCCCGAGCAGGTGGCGTACTGCCTGCAGCATCGGAATGACAGCCCGTCCAACTCGCCGTACAACGAAACGGATATCCTTAGTTCATACTCCACCCGTGTCCAAACCGGCCTGCGCATTATCCTGGAAAACGGCTATCCCTACGCCACGGGCGGCCTGACGGCGGCCAAAGCGCGGTATGCCACGGCAAACGCAGTACGCTTCTGGCTTAGCGAAAACGGCGATCCAGGCCAGTACAATTTCACAAATCTCAGCTCCTATTCCGACTCACAGTTGCGCACCGCCGCCGCGAACGGACAGATCGGCAATAAGATACGGGCAAATTCAGGGTATACCGACGTATTGCAGTTTTCAATTGAGCTGCTGATCAAAGCCCGTTCCCAAGCCTTGATGACGCATGACATCACGCTGTCCACGCCTTCCATGTCCATCAGCGGCGGTTTTTTTGTCGGAACCTCACAGGTCACACTGACCAATATGCACGGCGGATACACGCTCAATACGTCCGGCTTGCCCTCCGGCTCAACAGTAACAGGCTATACGGGGCAATCAGGCGATGTACTGACGACCCGTATCCCGTTGAATGAAGCCAATGCCAACCGGACATTCAGCCTGTCCGCGACGGGCAGGGATAACCGGACGCGCTCGAATATGTTTGCGTACACGCCGCAGTCCAGCAGCCTTCAAAGGGTGATCGTAGCCAAGGCCTCTGTGTATAACGACGCAAAAACCGTTATGACTGCATTTGGAACGCCTCAGATTTATTCGGATCTCATCGTGTCCTCTCTGAGTTCAAACGCCCCGGCATATGAGGCGGGAAGCACAATTACCATTACCGCGACTGTATATAACCAGGGGCTGAGAGCGGCGGGCGGGTTTTATGTGGCGCTATCCTCGCCTGACCTCGCGACGCAGACAAAATATGTTTCATCGCTGGCCGCGGGCGGCTCCACAAACGTGACCTTCACATACACCGCGCCTCAATATTCGGCGGACAGAACCATCACCGTCACCGCTACAGCGGACTCGACCAATACTGTCGCGGAGAGCAACGAGAGCAACAATACCCGGAGCGCGTCCTTCAAGGTATTGGCATATGACCCGTCATTGCCCGACCTGACCGTAACGTCTCTGGCAGGCGACAAACCGGTCTATGAGGCGGGAGACACGGTAACGGTCACCGCCTTGGTGAAGAACACCGGCGAGAGCGCCTCAACCGCCACGACAATCCGGCTTACCGTGCCGAATATAGGGACATATTCAAAAAACATAACGGCCTTGAACGCGGGAGCGAGCCAGCCGGTGACGTTTACATTCACAGCGCCCACGTCGCTATCCGCGCAGAGCATAACGGTCACTGCTTTCGTTGACCCGGACAACGCTGTCAAGGAAAGCAATGAGAGCAACAACACCCGCACGGCTGTGATTTCAATCAACGCGCTACGGCCGGATATTGAGATTGTGGACACGACCATCACCGACTGGTACGCGGGAATGGATGTGACCGTTTCGGCGACGGTTCGGAACCGGACAGCGCAGCCTGTACCCTCCGTGGCAATACGGCTGGCCATCGGAGGCATGTCATATACGGACAACATTCCTATTGCGGGAAACGGGAGCAACCTTGCGGTTTTCCGGATCACCGTGCCCACGGCTGGGAACTATGCCGTTCAGGTTATTGCGGACCCGGAGGGAGCGTTGAATGAAACGGACGAGAGCAACAACATATTGACCCGGAATATACAGGTGAAAAACGTTCCGGTCTCTGTAGTTATTGACCCTGATAACAAGGACATGGAGCAGCGGTATACGGCGTATGGGCTGACTGATATTCGATCCGTTTCATCATCAAATTATCACACATGGCAGGAAGTCCGTCTGGTAGGCGGCAACTATGTCATGAAAAACTACTATGCGCGGCTGACAACCACGTTTTCCATACTGCCCGATGAGCGCATCGCCTATATAGACAAACCCAAACAGATGGAGTCAGGCTTCGGGTTATCCGTCCAATGCGTAACCACCATGACCACCAATTACGACAGACCCGATAAGCTCGTCGGCGCGCAGATGGTATGGGTACGGTGTCCCGAGAGCGCCTACGGGCAATTGTCGCAATGGCAGGATGTCCGGGACAGTCTGGCGGCCAAAGTCGGCGTTCCGGGAGATAAAACGGTCACCTGGCAGCTCAAGAGCAACCCCTGGTCGGTGACCGGAAGCCGGTTGCATTATGTGCCGCTTTGGTTCCCAGACGGAAACTATATCGCGTGGGCGCAGGCATTCTACGCGTGGAGTCCCGTCGGCCAGATGTATGACTACCAGACAGACGCGTTGACCATTGAGGGCGACATGTACGACCGCATCACGACGGTGCAGCGGAGGTAACAATGATGACGTTTCTGACGGGCATCCTGCCGGATGCTCTTTTTGTTGCCCTGCTTGCATGGTGCAGCGTATCCGATCTGAAAAAAAGAGAAATTCCCAACGCGGCGATCCTACTGCTGCTGGGGCTGGGCGCAATCCACATGATTACGTCGGTTTGCCTGGGAAGCCCTTGGTACGAATATCCCTTGGGTACGCTGTTCACAATCCCCTTTTTCATTGCCTGGATGAAAGGGCTATTCGGCGGCGGTGATGTGAAGCTGCTGTTCGCTATGGGGCTGTATCTGGGCTTCACCCTTACGCTGGTATCTCTTGCATTCACCATTGTGGCCTGTGCCGGGCCTCTGCTGTGGCTTTGGATAAGCAAACGTAGCGTAAAATTAAGGCTTCCGCTTGCACCAGTCCTTTCATCGGGTGCTGTGGCGGCGGTTGTTCTGAGCTATATAATCTGACGAAAAGGAGGTCGGACGATGGAACTGAAAGCCATACTGGCCATAGGGCTGTGCCTGTTCATCATAGGCGGCGCGGTCTTTTTATCCATCAGAAACAAGAAAAAGCAAAGATGAAACGGGTTATCCGTCCTTTTCTCTTTGGAAGGAGGATTTGAAGTGAAGGTATTGGTCGTGGAACCCATGAAACCGCCCTATGTCAAGGAAATCGATGGCAGCCTGGAGAGCCTGCAGGCGCTGGTGGGCGGCACGATTCAGGTCGTTTATCCCTTTGAGGATAAAGCAAAAGTCTGCGTTGTCTGCAACGACGAAGGTAAGCTGCTAGGGCTTCCATATAACCGCTTTCTAAAAGACAAAAACGGCGATCCGTATGACGTCATCTGCGGCACATTTTTCGTCGCCGGCCTTGGCTCTGAGGATTTTATCTCATTGACGGATAAACAAATCGAGACATATTCGCGAATGTACAGCCGGGAATACCTGGTGAGCGTCCCCGGCTGTGAATAAGCAAAAAGCAGCCTATCCCATGAACGGTAGGCGGAAAGTGAGGAATGTATGAACAAAAGCATGATATTGACTGCGGAATCGGTCACAGAAGGACATCCCGACAAGCTATGCGATCTCATCGGGGACAGGGTGCTGGATGAGTGTCTGCGAAATGATCCCAACGCCCGCGTCGCCTGCGAGGTCATGGCGACCGCCGGAAAAATCATCGTCGCCGGCGAGATCACCGCGAAGGATATCCCGGATATCCCGCACATTGTGTGCGGAACCGTCAGGGATATCGGCTTCGGTTGCGATTACGAGGTGGAGGTCATCACCCACGACCAAAGCTCCGATATATCAAACGCCGTCGACGGCTGTTCGGGAAACGGCGTTTGTGGCACCTGTGATCATACTGTGGATGACGTGTCCCGCGAACTCGGCGCGGGCGACCAGGGCATCATGTACGGGTACGCGGACTGCGAAACGGACGAATTCCTGCCGCTGCCCGTCGTGCTGGCGCACGGGATTACCTTGAGGTTAACTGAGGCCCGTAAAAAGGGACTCATCAAGGGGCTCAGGCCGGACGGCAAGGCGCAGGTGTCCGTGGAGTACAGATACGGCATTCCGTACCGCCTGTCCGCGGTTGTCGTGTCCTGCCAGCATGACGAAGATAAGGATATTGGCAAGCTGCGTGAGGAAATCATGGAGCATGTTCTCAAACCCGCTATGGTGGAGATGCCCATCGATAATGATACCGAAGTGCTTATCAATCCCTCTGGCTGGTTCGTGCAGGGCGGCTTTGAGGCGGACACCGGCCTGACCGGGCGCAAGATCATGGTCGACACCTACGGCGGGCTTGCTCCCCACGGCGGCGGCGCGCTGTCTGGCAAGGATTGCACAAAGGTCGACCGGAGCGGCGCGTACATGGCGCGGTATATCGCCAAGAACATCGTGGCTGCAGGGCTTGCCGCGAGATGCACCGTTTCACTCGCTTACGCCATTGGCAAGGCCGAGCCTGTGGCCGTGGATGTCGATACCCATTCAACGGGCGAATATGACGACGAGGTAATCGCCGAAGCTGCACAAGCTGTGTTCGATCTTCGCCCCGGAGGGATCATCCGCACGCTCGGACTGGATCAGCCCATCTTTGCCAAATCCACGAACTATGGCCATTTCACCAAAGGAGATATGCCGTGGGAACGTTTGGACAAAATGGACGCGCTGGATAAGGCATGTGAGATTATTGAGGAAGAACTCTTCTATATGCGCAAAGAGGGAGTGTTGAAATGAACCGAAAGTATGAAATCACCGATATCGCTCACCACGAGTATCCGTGGCTGCACCGTATCCGCGCGAAGGCGGATATCGGGGAGCATGTGAAGGATGGCGACGTCGGCGGGTTTGTGGAAAGCGAAAGCAACCTGTCCTTTGAACCGGGAGACGAGGCCTGGCTGTTTGGCGACTCTATCTGTTGCGGAGAGGCGCATGTCTGTAAAGGCGCGTTCCTTCGGGACGCCGCCATAGCAAAGGACAGAGCATACATATCCCACGACGCGATGCTTTCCGGTAGCAGCAGAGCCGAGGACGGCGCAATCGTCCGCGGTGCTCTGCTTTCGGAGCATGCGCGGGTTTCGGGATGCGGCATGATGATCCAATCGGCGGATACGGGATACCGCCCGGAAGCCGCAGGCAGGGCCGCGATATATGGAAAGGTTGTCGGCAATTACTTTCTGACGGGAGAAACGGTGGTTTTCCCCAGTGAGGAATTTCACAACGACTGCCGGGACCGCCTCTGGATTTACGACAACAAAAGGACGGTTCAGCGGGAAACCAGCCGTGACGAGCTGAAGCTCCGGACGCGCCAGCAGAAGTGTCGAGATCATGTCCGCTGAAAGGAGGCCGCATATGAACCAGGATGAAATATTGAACCTGAGCGATCTTGCGGGCTATGATCGTCTGTACCAAACATTGCTCAAGGATGGCGGCATATCAGCCAGACGCCTGAAGGAGCTGATGTATCAATGGTATTGCGCGAATATCGAGGCATATAACACCCGACATGGCGTGACAATCAAGCATATCGACGAACCAGACTTTGGCTGGCGTATGGACGGTTCCAAGGCGCAGCCATACAAGACCGCCGTCCAGCTCAGCAAAGCGCTGAACCTGCTCATCTGGAATGTGGCGGACAAGGAGCCGTATATACAGTCCAACCAGGCATTGTATGACATACACAGGGATTACGCGGATACGTTCCGCATGCAGCATGGCTACAGCACCCGCGATTCCGTCACCAGCTACTCGCTGTGCGAAGATACTCTCAACCCCGTCCGAGAGCCGGACGCCGAATTCAATCCCACCGCCATGCTGCGCCTCGAGGACAGCAAACCAAGGCTCATATACATCTGTGCTCCGCTGCGCGGCGACGTTCAGGCGAATATAGAATTCGCGAGACAGAAAGCAAAAGAAGTGTTCGATTCGGGCGATATCCCAATCTGCCCTCATCTCATGTTTCCGCCCATCGCCGATCCCGCCAATCCTGAGCAGGATAAGCAGGCTATAGAGATGTGCCTGAAGCTGATCGAACGCTGCCATCGGGTACATGTCTACGGTTCCGAATGGACTGAAGGCATGTGGCGGGAAATCCACCACGCGGAGAGGCTGAAAATCCCCATCCATACTGACCAGAAAGAAATCGGGAAAACCAGACCCCGGCAGAACAACAGCCCGTGCAGATGAGACGCACGGGCTTATCTTTTGAAACGGAGGTGTTCATTTGAACAAAAAACCACGGATGGAGCTTCTCGGACACGACGGCAACATCTTTGCCATCATGGGCAGGGCGTCAGCGCTGCTCAGAGAAGCTGGACAGGGCGAACAGGCAAAGGAGATGATCGGGCGCGTGACCAGCTCGCACAGCTATGATGATGCCCTGCGCATCATCAGCGAGTTTGTGGAAACGGAGCTGTCCGTGCCCCAGCGTCAGATGCCGCCCGTTGACGCTCGCCATGCCAATAAGCATAAGGAGAAGAAAAAGCATCATGAACGATAAGCAAATCGAAAAGACCTGGGAAATCCTCCACGGGGATGCCCTCAAGCTACTCCGCGATTTTGAACCCGGTACCTTTGACGCCCTGATCACCGATCCGCCGTATTCCTCGGGCGGACGGACGCAGGCCGAGAAAAACAAGTCCACGGCGCGGAAGTATTCCAGCATGGGCGTCAACGCCCCGCCGCCCTTCGACGGGGACAGCAAGGATCAGCGGAGCTGGACGAGATGGGCCGCCGAGTGGCTGTCGGACGCCCGCCGCGCCTGCAAGGAAGGGGCGCCGGTCTGCATGTTCATCGACTGGCGGCAGCTTCCCGCCGCGTCCGATGCGTTGCAATGGGCGGGATGGATATGGAGAGGCACGGCGGTATGGGATAAGGGAAACTCGCGCCCTCAGAAGGGACGCTTCCGCCAGCAGGCCGAGTACATCATATGGGGCTCCAACGGCGACCTTCCAATCGACCGCCCCGTGCCTTGCCTGCCCGGCGTGTTCAAATACGGTAACCCGCAGAACCGAACCCATCTCACGGAAAAACCCTTGCAGCTTATGCGGGACATCGTAAAGATTGCTGTACCGGGAGGTCATATCCTCGATCCGTTCGCCGGCGCGGGAACCACCGTGCTGGCCGCCATCCTCGAAGGGTATGCCGCTACCGGTATTGAGATTACAGAAAAGTACGCGGGACTGGCCACGGAACGGATTGAGAATCATCTGGCGCAGATGCCCGTTACGTAACATATGACACCTTGGCAGGCCCGAACCGCCAGCAAACCTGCTTTCATTACGTAACATGTGACACCTTGTAAGAATGGAAAGGAGAACCCCATGCGGGAAGACTTTATGAAACGGATCGAGGCTGAACACCTCGACTACATCGCCGGCATCGCCAGCCTGTCCAAACAGGAGATCATCGAAAAGGCAGGCGAAATCGCCGGCATGACGGAAGTGTATCAGTATCTGAAAAACGGAAGCACAAGGCCGGATCAGTTGGAGTACCTGGCCCAGGCGGCATACCCTCTCCGGGAGATATATGGCTTCTATGCGGCATATCCACGGAACAGCTTTGAACATATCGACCTGGTCATTTACGATATCTGCGACAAAGACCTGTTCCTCAATCCCGAGGTTGAGAAGTACCAGGCCGAATTCCATATCCGCTTTCACCGTAAGCCTTCCAACCTGAGCGAGCTGAAGGCATATAAGAGTGACCGGCCGGCAGACCGATTCAAGGTTGAGAAGATCATAGAGCTGACGCCGGAGCAGTTTTTGCATTTTTCCCGCAATCTGCTCAGCGATTCCCCGATTATAACGCAAAACCAGGACTTCATGTGGCATGACGGTGAATGCTGGCATTGCCTGCTCGTGCGAAGCCCCGGCATCAGCGAAAGCATCCTCGTGGAATCCGAAAAATACGATTACGCCCGGTACTGCGCGTTTGTTCCTGACAGCGAAAAGCTCGATCTCAGAGATGTGCCTATCGAACGGTACACAGGTCATATAAAAAGCCGAGACCATAAAAATGCCGACCGGGATGAGCGCTAAAGCCATTTCACTTTTTCTTTTTTACAGCCAAAATCCATATTGAATCAGAGGCTCCCTTGGAGCCGCTACCTCTTGAAAAATCCTGCCCGCTCACGGGCGAGGCTCACAGCGCCGTTTTGCGGCGCGTGAGCGCAAGCATAGCAAAAATGTACATTTTTGCGCTTGCCGGGGCATGCCCCGGACCCCTATGCCGCTGAAGCGGATAAGCGGCTTCCGGCCGCTGAAAGGAGCGCACTATGGCGCAGAAAAAGGAAACGCATCACATGCACTTTGAGATGACGCGGCAGGAGTACGCTCAGCTTTGCGGCAACGCGAAACGGTGCGGTTTCTCTAAACGCAAGTATCTCATCAGCCTGATTATGAGAGAACCGATCCGTGAACGGCCATCCCAGGAATTGCGGAAACTGCTTGCGGAAATCAACATGATCGGCTCCAACATCAACCAGATTGCCCGCAGCGTCAACGCGGGTATCGCCACGCCCGAGGATGCCAGGAATGGGCTGTTCATGCTCCAAAAGATATACGAGCTTGTCTCTCGGGTAACGCACTCATAATGGCGGTTACGAAAATCCTCGCCCGCAAAGCGCGTCTGGATGTGGCGATCCAGTACGTCCTCAACGGGGATAAGACGAACGAACGCATATTAACGGCAACGCAGCTCTGTACGCCGGGAGATGAGTATGGGCAGATGATGAAAACAAAAGAGATGTATAAGAAGCTCAAGGGCGTACAGTGCTATCATATTGTCCAATCCTTTAAAGAAGGCGAGGTTGAACCCGAACTGGCGCTTCGTATCGCCAGGGAATTCACGGCGCGGTATATCCCGGACTATGAGGCTGTCATAGGGACGCACGTCGATAAGGATCATGTTCATTCGCATATCGTGTTCAATTCTGTCGCATATATGACCGGCGAAAAATATCACAGCTCCCCGAAAAGCTATTACCAGCAGATCAGGGGACTTTCCGACAGGCTGTGCCGCGAGCATGGACTGTCCGTCATCATGCGCGGCGAGACCGGCAAGGCCGTCAGCTACATCGAATGGCTGCGCGAGCAAAAAGGCCAGCCGACCTTCCGCGGTATGCTTATGGCTGATATCAATATGGCTATTGAGGATGCGGCGGACTACGGCCACTTCCTTATGCTCATGGAGCACATGGGATATGAGATCAAGTACGGCAAGCACCTCGCGTTCCGGCTGCGGGGGCAGGAGAATTTCATCCGTCCCGGCCGCGGTGACGCGCGGTATACCGAGGACGGCATCCGCGCGGCCATTGAGGGTAACCTCACGGCCATCGAGCAAGGCGCAAAGCCCGTGTTCGTCTCCCGCAGGCCATATACGCCCTTGCGGTTGCCAGGTAAGCTAAAGGGCTTCCTTGCGCTGTACGTCCATTATCTGTATCTGCTCGGGAACATAGGCAAACAGCAATACCCGCCCCGCGTGACGCCGTACCTCAAACGGGAGCTTCTGAAGTTCGAGCGGTACAAGGAGCAGTTCAAATTTCTGCGGGAAAACGGCATTGAGACCGCGGCGCAGATAGCGACCTATAAAACTGGCGCTGAGGAACGGCTTACCGCCCTCACCAAACAGCGCACGATCCTGAATGTACAGAAGAAGAAACGCAAGGAGTTGTTCGACGCGCTGGCGGCGGCGGAAGCCCTGCTTCCCGCCAAAGAGCTATATGCTTCCGGCATGACGGGCATCGAGGACGAATTCGCCCGGTACATGGACGCGGTCGCGGCCATCGAAAAAAGCGGCATTCCGAAAGAACAAATCATCCGGGAGAAGGCTGGCCTGTATGAGGCGCTGGCCAATATCAGCGCTGATATCCGGGCGGTAAGGAAGGAAATCGCGCTGTGCGATGAGATCGTGGGCAGCGTACCGCGTATGAAAAAGGACATCGAGTCCACAAAACAACAAACCAGGGAGGTGAAAAAAGATGAACGTAGGCGGAGGTGACGCGGCCGAACAGGTCGTGCGCATGATGCTTTCAGGCGGCGAAGTTACCGTCAGGCTGGTGGGTTCCGCCCTGAAAAACGGCGTTGCCATTCTGATGGCGCTTCGTAAAAATAACAAGAAGGTCTATGGCAAAATGAGCATGATCCGGCTCCTGAAGGAAACGCGGGATATCCGCACATTTACCATGACGCCCGAACAGTTCAGGCAATTCCAGAGGCATTGCAAAAAGTATAAGCTCCTATATTCGGCGGTGCAGGATAAACGCCACCGGAACGCGCCTGTGGATGTGATCCTGCCCGTCACAGAAATCGACCGCGCCAACATGGTCTTTGAGAGAATCCGGTACGCGCCGAAAAAACAGGAGCAGGCGGATACTCGGGAGGAAGCGGTCAAAAAAAAAGAACCTCGGTCGCGACAAGGCTCACGCGATACAAGGGACAGCTCCTCTACGCGCGACAGCGCGCCAAGGACGACGAATGAAAAACCGTCCATTGAGGAAAAGCTCAAGGGCTTTAAGGCCAGCTCGCAGGGTAAAAACGCCCCGGCCAGGACAAGGACAAAATCCAAAACGAAAGGTAAGGTGAAGTAGTATGAGCGATAGCTACGCCATCATGCTCTCCGAGAGCGAAAAGAATCTGCTTACGGGTTCGCTTTTGAACCTGAAGGCTGAGCTCATCACCGAGCGCGGCGACTATGAGGACGTCAGCGACCTCATTAACAAGATCAAAAATCAACGTCCGCTGGAGCGGGTAAAGCGGGAAGCAAGGTGAAACATATGATCTATTGTATCGAATCCCTCGGAAGGGCGCAGGGCGAACCGCCCGAGCCTGACGAGGAATAGGCAAAATGGGTCGGTTGGAGCAAAATCCAGCCGACTGTTTTTTTCGCCATGAAAAGAGGTGGTATCCTGTTGAACAAAAATTCCCGCGCGGGCAACATACTGTTCTGCGCGCTCCTGTATATTCCCGTGGTATGGGCGGCGCTGCTGATCGCGCAAAGCCTTGGCAACGGGTTGCCGGACCTGCTTGAAAACCTGACCGCCGCCCTTGAAACGCCCTTTGCCATCCGATGGACGGACGACAGCCTCGCGGCCATCGGGGTATGCAGCCTGGCGTATGCCATTGGCCTCGGGGTTTACTTTTCCACCCGAGGCCGCACCCGCCAGGGCGAGGAACACGGGTCTGCGGTATGGGCGCTTCCGCAGCAGGTCAACGGTATGTTCTCGCAAGAGGAAAATATACTGCTCACCCGCCATGTGCGGCTGGGATTCGACACCCACAGGCACGGCAGGAACCTCAATGTGCTGGTCATAGGCGGCTCGGGCAGCTCCAAGACACGGGGGTATGCCAAGCCCAACATTCTGCAGGCCAACGCCAGCTACGTCGTGACCGATCCCAAGCAGGAAATCCTCAACGCCACCGGCAATCTGCTGAAAGAGAAAGGGTACGATATCCGGGTTCTCAACCTCGTCAACTTCGATCTGTCGGACGGTTACAATCCCTTCAGGTATCTGAGGGACGATAAGGACGTTTTACGGCTGGTCAACAATCTCATCCAGTCGACCACGCCCAAGGGGGCGCATGAGAGCGACCCGTTCTGGACGAAGTCCGAAACGGCGCTCCTGCAGGCGATCATACTGCTGCTGTTCCACGAAGCGCCGGATTATGAGCAGAACTTCTCCATGGTGATGCGGATACTGGAATACGCCGAAGTCAAGGAGGACGATGAGGAACACGTTTCGCCTCTGGATTTGCTGTTCTCCTCCTTGGAGCGTGAGCAGCCTGACCATATCGCCGTCCGGCAGTACAAGGTATTCAAGCTCGCGGCAGGCAAGACCGCAAAATCCATCCTCGTGTCCGTCGCCGTCAGACTGGCGGCGTTCAATCTCCCGCAGATCAAGCGAATCACCGACCACGACGAGATGGACCTGTATACCCTGGGAGAGAAAAAAACGGCGCTCTTCGCGGTCATCCCCGACTCCGACACGACCTTCAACTTTCTTGTCAGCCTGCTCTACTCCCAGGCCTTTCAGACGCTGTATTACAGCGCGGATCAAATCCATAACGGCTGCCTGCCGCGTCACATCCATTTCATACTGGACGAATTCGCCGCCATGCCGCTGCCCGGTTTCACGCGCGAGCTTGCCACCATGCGAAGCCGCAACATCTCGGCCTCCGTCATCATTCAGAATATGGCGCAGATCAAGGAGATGTATAAGGACTCCTGGGAAACCATCCCCGGCAACTCGGACACCATCCTGTACCTGGGCGGCAACGAGTCCAGTACGCACAAGTACATATCGGATGCTCTCGGTAAATCCACCATCGACACGCGGACATACGGGCAAACGCGTGGGCGAAGCGGGAGCTACTCCACCAACTTTCAGATATCAGGCCGCGAGCTTTTGACGCCGGATGAAGTACGGCTGCTGGATAACCGGTACGCCATCCTGTTCATCCGCGGCGCCCGGCCGGTCATGGATTTGAAATACGATCTGAAAAGACATCCCAATATCGCGGATTCGTCGGACAGCGGCGCGAAGCCGTATGTCCACCGCAAAAGCCTGTATTATGGAACCCCGCTTTTTTCCGAACTGCTCGCTGCAAATCAAAATGAAAAGGAGATCGATATATATGAACAAGATGAGTAGACGCGCAAAGTTGCTCTTTGCGGTTTTCTGCACCCTCGTACTGGTGTTCGGCATGACCACCACCGCCTTCGCCGCCGGCGATGACCCGCTGGATGTGGTCAACAACCTCAGCACCTTCATTTTCTCAATTATCAGAGCCATCGGCCTGATTCTGCTCGGCTTCGGCATCGTCCAGATCGGCCTCAGCCTGAAAAGCCATGATCCGAGCCAGAGAGCCAATGGCTTCCTGACCCTCGCGGGAGGGATCATTATAACTTTTGCCAAGGAGATTCTGACGCTGATTACCGGCTGATCCCGTTTCCCGAACGGGAGGGAGGGCGCACCCTCTCTCCCTGACTTCTCTATCAAGGAGGTGTTTGACAAATGGGAAGCGGGAACTGGATTGTGGACAACCTCAACGCCGCCCTCGATATGTGGAACGCGAAGCTCGCCGAGATCTGGCAGCTCATCACGATGTCGCCCGAGAATTTCAAAGGCGGCGGTGTGTGGAGCGTCATCGTGGACATCAACGGGGCGCTCAAGGCGATTGGCTTCGCGCTGCTCGTACTGTTTTTTGTCATGGGCGTCGTGAAAACGGCGGGTTCGTTCACGGAAATAAAGAAGCCTGAGCACGCGCTCAAGCTGTTTATCAGATTTATACTCGCCAAAACGGCGGTATCTTACGGCCTCGATCTCATGATGGCGCTGTTCGGCATCGCCCAGGGAGCCATCAGCACGATCATGTCCGCGTCGGGCTTGTCCGCGACACAGGCGGCAACGCTGCCGCCCGAGATCATAACAAAAATCAACGAAGTGCCGTTTCTGGAATCCATCCCACTATGGCTGGTGACACTGCTGGGTAGCCTATTCATTTGGGTATTGAGCCTGATCATGATACTGACGGTGTACAGCCGTTTCTTCAAGCTGTATATGGCAACGGCCATCGCGCCCATACCCCTCGCTGCGTTTGCGGGAGAGCCGTCCAGTGGTATCGGCAAGAGCTTTCTGAAAAGCTACGCGGCCATCTGCCTGGAAGGCTGCATCATTGTGCTGGCGTGTATCATTTTCAGCGTATTCGCGGCAACCCCGCCCGCGATCAGCGATCTTTCACTGTCCGCCGTCACCATCGTGTGGAATTATGTGGGTGAGATTCTGTTCAATATGCTGGTGCTCGTGGGGGCGATCAAGATGTCCGACAGGATCATCCGGGAGCTGATGGGTCTGGGCTAACGGAACAAGCCTTCCGTGCTGACGGTATCAAGGCCTTCGGCCTTGGCCTGCGCTAGCCGCCGCAGGAACATCTCCTCGGCGATCTTATCATCGCGCCTGCGGTCAAGCCATTCACGTACCTTGCGGACAAGAGAGAATATCCACGAAAGCACGGTAAGGCCGATCAGCCCATACCAAATACCCTCGGCTAGCGGTTGGTTGGCGTGGTACCAGCCGGAGAACACCGTGGGCGCAATGAGCGCGTACAGCAGCGGCAGGGTCAGCCGGAACACAGCCGCCACTCTGAACAATATGGATAATAGTATCATAAGGGCGCCAAGCCCCATAAAAGCGAATATCATACAGGCAACCTCCCGTCTATCGGATTTATATGGTTTCATGTTAACTCGATACCGAACAAAAGGCAACTTCTGTTCGGCGATTCATGACGCTCACGCTTGACGCGTGGGCTTTTTTGTATACCAAAACGCCCTATCCAATGCATGAAAGGCAGGTGTGACTATGGAAGTGCGTATCAACAAGGAAATCAGGGATTACCAGGAGAGCATCTTTTTCGGACTCTCGCTCAGGCAGTTTTCGTTTTCCGTCCTGGCCGTGCTGGTTGCCGTGGGCGTGTATTTCGTTCTGCGCAACGCAGTGGGTACAGAGGAAATCGGCTGGATGTGCATCCTCGCGGCCGCGCCCTTTGCCGGTTGCGGGTTTTTCCGCTATCACGGCATGCCGGCCGAAAAGTTTATCGCCGCGTGGGTGTGCTCGGAATTCCTGCACCCCAGGAGACTGGTGTTCCGGGCCGACAACCTTTACGCCCAGGCGCTCGGCAATTCAAGTTTAAAGGAGGAACTACGGCATGATTAAATCATTGCAGAATATGCTCAGACAGGACAGGGAACATTTCAATGTCCCCGGCAGCGTCCAGCAGGCCATTCCCATCCGCCGCATCTGGCCGGATGGGATTTTTCAAGTAGGCAACAAGTTCTCCAAGTGCGTTCGATTCTCGGACATCAACTACGCCATTGCTTCCAAAGAGGACAAAACCGAGATGTTCCTCGACTACAGCGAGCTGTTGAACGCCCTCGACACGGGCGCAACCACCAAGATCACCATCAATAACAAGCGCATCAACAAGATAGACTTCGAGCAGTCCATCCTGATCCCAGAATACGACGGCGACAGGCTGGACGAGTACCGGAGTGAGTACAACCGCATGCTCATGAGCAAGGTGACCGGCTCCTCCAACAGCGTCGTCCAGGAGCGGTATATCATCGTATCGGTGCACAAGAAGAACATCGAGGAAGCACGCATATTCTTCACGCGCGTCATCAATGACATCGCCACGCATCTGGCACGTATCGGCTCCCACGGCGAGGAAGTCGGCGCCGCCGAGCGGCTGCGCGTTTTCCACGATTTCTACCGCATCGGTGAGGAAACCCACTTCCGCTTTGACATCGGGGAAACCATGCGCAAAGGCCACAGCTTCGCCGACTACATCTGCCCGGACAGCTTCGAGTTCCTCAAGGACCATTTCGTCATGGGCAGGAAGTTTGGGCGGGTTCTGTTTCTCAAAGAATATGCGAGCTATATTAAGGACTCCATGATGAGCGAGCTGACCGAGCTGAACCGCAACCTCATGCTCAGCATCGACGTGATCCCCGTGCCTACCGACGAGGCGGTCAGGGAGATGCAGAACAGGCTCCTGGGCGTGGAGACCAACGTGACCAACTGGCAGCGGCGGCAGAACGCCAACAACAATTACTCCGCCGTTGTGCCTTACGACCTCGAGCAGCAGCGCAAGGAAACCCGCGAGATGCTGGACGACCTGACCACCCGCGACCAGCGGATGCTGTTCGCGGTGGTCACGCTGGTACATCTGGCCGATACGAAGGAGCAGCTCGATTCGGATACCGAGACGCTGCAATCCGTGGCCAGAAAGCACCTGTGCCAGCTCTCAACATTGAACTGGCAGCAGGCCGACGGGCTCAATACCGCGCTGCCGTTTGGCCTGAGAAGAATAGACGCGCTGCGCACGCTGACCACCGAGGCGCTGGCCGTGCTCATGCCCTTCAAGACGCAGGAGATCATGGACCGGGGCGGCATCTACTACGGGCAGAACGTGATCAGCAAGAACCTTATCGTCGCCAACCGCCGTGAGCTTCTGAACGGCAACGGGTTTGTTCTCGGCGTGTCGGGTTCGGGCAAGTCGTTCGCCGCCAAACGCGAGATTGCCAGCCTCGCCCTGTCCACCAATGACGATATCCTGATCGTCGATCCCGAAAAGGAGTACCATTCGCTGGTGCAGGGGCTGGGCGGCGAGGTGATCCACATATCGGCGACCAGCCGGAATCATATCAACGCCCTCGATATGGAGTCGGGCTACGGCGACGGCGAGAATCCCATCGTGCTGAAGTCCGAATTCATACTCAGCCTGTGCGAACAGCTCGTGGGCGCGAACAAGCTCAACGCAAAGGAAAAATCGGTCATCGACCGCTGCACGGCGAAAGTTTACCGGGACTACATCCGCATGAACTTCAAGGGGGCTCCGCCCACGCTGCAGGATTTCCACGCCGAGCTGCTGCGGCAGCCTGAACCCGAGGCGCAGGACGTGGCGCTGGCCATCGAGCTGTTCACGTCCGGGTCGCTCAACACCTTCGCCAAACAGACGAACGTGGACACCAGCAACAGGATCGTCTGCTACGATATCCGCGACCTGGGCAGGCAGCTCCTGCCGGTGGGCATGCTGGTCGTGCTGGATTCCATCTTCAATCGGGTGATCAAAAACCGGAAACAGGGCCGGAACACCTGGATTTACATCGATGAGATCTACCTACTGTTCCAGCACGAGTATTCGGCGAACTTTTTGTTCACCCTGTGGAAGCGCGTCAGAAAATACGGCGCTTTTGCCACGGGGCTGACGCAGAACGTGGACGATCTGCTCCAGTCCCACACCGCCCGGACGATGCTGGCCAACAGCGAATTTCTGGTGATGCTTAACCAGGCCGCCACCGACAGGCTGGAGCTCGCCAAGCTCCTGAACATCAGCGACAATCAGCTTTCCTATATCACCAACGTGGATTCAGGGCGTGGGTTGCTCAAATGCGCCGGGGCCATCGTCCCTTTTATGGACAGCTTCCCGAAGGGCAGACTGTACAAACTCATGACGACCAAGCCGTCCGAGGTGGAGATATGGCATTGAAAATATCACAAGTGAGATCGGGGGCGCTCTTCGGGGCGCCCTCTGTTTCTCTTGGGAAAGGAGGCGCCGTTGGCTAAGATCAAGGAGAAACCGGTCATTAAAGACCCGAAGGTTTTGGATAAGATGTCGCGCATGCCAAAGGAAGCGGTACGGCGCGGCATGGACGAAGGCACCGAGCGCATCCGCTCTCAGGCGCGGGATGTGCAGGGACACAGCGATACGCCCGAGGATTACGCCGCCGACAGGATCGACGGTGCCACCACGGAGGTATCCGGGCGCGCCGGGCATGCCGCCGAAAACGCCGTGGGCATGCTCAGAAACCGTATCAAAACTAAGGAATGCTATGAACAGGCACATGAGAGCACGCACGCCCACAGGCCGGATGAGCCTTCCCGTCAGCCGGAAGGCCACGCGACGCGTCAAACGCCGGGCGTGAAGCGCGATACGGCATCCCTTATCAGGCAAGACGCCAACGCCCAGGCTTACCAGGGCGGCAAACGGCACGCGCAGCGAACCGCGCAATCGCACCGGCAGACGCAGCGTGTTTCGCGGGAGGCGTTGAAACGGTCGGCTGTAAAAAAAGGAATGGTGAAAACCGCTGCCAAAGGATCGGTCAAGACCGCGCGGCATGGAATCAAGACAGCCGGGACAATGGTAAAAGCCACGGGCAAAAGCGTTAAAACAGCGGAACGGACGGCCAGGGCAACGGCAAAAGCCGCGAAAGAAACGGCCAAAGCAGCTGCTAAGATAACGAAAATAGCTGTTCAGACAGCGATTCGCGCGGCCAGGGTTGCGACAAAAGCCACCGTCACCACCATAAAGGCGATCATCGCCGCGGTCAAAGGGCTTGTCGCCGCGATTGCGGCGGGAGGCTGGGTTGCGGTCGTCATCATCCTGGCGGTGGGCATCATCGCGGCGATCCTCTGTTCGGCGTTCGGCGTGTTCTACTCCAACGAGGCCGGGGATGGCACGCCCATGACGGACGCCATCGCGGAGATCGACACCGGCTTCAAGGCGGGCGTCGACGCGAAGATCACCGAGCTGTCATCCGGCGGCTACGACGCCGTCAACGTGATCGTCCGGGGCGACATCGATGGCGACAGCGTACAGATCAACAACTGGAACGACGTGCTGAGCGTCTATGCCGTTATGCTTACCACAGATGAAGCGGCAGCGGCGGACGTGGTCGTCGTCACGCCGGAGAAGCTGGAGAAGCTAAAAGCCATCTTCAACGACATGAACCGCGTCAGCTACCAGACGGAAATCGCAACGACCGAGGAAATCGCGGAAAACGAGGACGGCGAGGAAGAAACCGTCACCAGGACCACATTGAATATCTACATCACATACAACGGCCTGAGCTATCTGGAGGCCACCGATCTGTACGGCTTTACAGAGGATCAGCGGGAAGTCATGGACGAGCTGATGTCGCCCGCCTACTATTCATATTTTGCGGCCCTGCTGGGCGTCGATATCTACGGCGGTGCAAATCTCACGGAGATCGTCTCCAACCTGCCAGTCGGGACCAAAGGTGCGGAAGTGGTCAAGGCGGCCATCACCAAGCTCGGCGCGCCGTATGTCTGGGGCGCCAAAGGCCCGTCGAAATTCGATTGCTCGGGGTTTGTGTATTGGAGCATTAATGAGGTTGATCCTGTCCTTGGATCGTCGATGCGCACCAACGCCGCCGGGCAGGCGAAGTGGTGCTATACCCATGACAGGGCCGTTGGCCGGAGCGAGCTTCAGCCCGGCGATCTCGTGTTCTGGCAGAACCTTGGCTGTCCGGGCTGCCACCGTTGGAACGAGGTCCATCACACCGGCATCTACATTGGGGATGGAAAGGTGATCGAAGCCAGCTCGAGTAAGGGGCGCGTCATCATCCGCGATCTGTGGGAGAGTAAGAATTATCCTTTATTTATGCTCGCAAGATTATAATTAACAATATTTGAGGGGAGTTTGGTCGTGATGAAGGGGTGGATATCCGCGATTGTATATGGTGGCCGGGTGGAGAATGCTATCATCCTCATTGCGGGGGATGATAACCTGATATCGGAACGGTGCAAAATCTGCCGGAATCAAGCATCGGTCACAGCCGGTACCATAATGTACAGGAGCCATCTGAACATATATAGACACGGATTTCCTGCTTGGTTTTTTATGTTTATTGAAATATTATATATCCGAAAAGGTCTACTGCCTCACAGTGTTTTCGTTCTTTACTACAACTACCCTCCTGCTGGCTTGATTAAATCAGCGTGTCCTTAACCTAATTGCTTGATTATTTTAGTATCATTTCATTACTGTAATGTTATTATATAAAATTATAAAAAACAAAATTGATTTTTTTAAATAGATATGGTATATATAAAGAAATCGATTACCTCGAAGGACATTTATAATGAAAGACGATAGGAACCGAACAGTTACAATATATGATATAGCCAACAGGGCAAATGTATCTTCAGCGACTGTGTCCAAAGTATTAAATAAAAAAGGTAGTATTTCTGAAGAGACGCAGAAGAGGATATTGGACATTGCGGCCCAATTACAATATAAACCGAACCCGGCGGCGAGATACTTAAAAACACGGCAAACCAACCAGATTATGCTTTCCATTCCCAACGTCCGAGACCTGTTCTTTCTTGATATGATACAGGTTGTACAGAGCATATGCCGGGCGAATGACTATTCTTTGCTGATTAACAGCACGGAGGAAGGCGAGGCCGAAGAGATCAAGATGCTGTCCAACTTGGGACACAACTTTATCGACGGGCTGATACTGGTCTCGGTAAACTATACCAAAAAGCACTTTGAGAAGATCAAAAAGATCAAAAGACCGATCATACTGTGCAGCATCGGCAGCCAGGTGGCAGAAGAATTTGAGATGCTGACAGATTTCGTCGGAGTGGACTCGAAAAAAGGTATTCAGCAGTCTACACGGCACCTGATCGAACAGGGGCACATGAGCATCGGCTTTGTCGGGCTAGATATTGACAATCAAACAGGCCACGAGCGTTATGCGGGCTTTATCAACACAATGCGTGAATGCGGCATTGAAGTTAAAAATGATTTCGTTAAGCTTGGCGGTGCGGACGAAGTATTCGGATATCAGGTGGGGCTAGAGTATTGTGCCATGGCAAAACGTCCGACAGCGCTTTGCGTATCTGCAGATCAGATTGTGATTGGCCTTTATAAGGCGTTTCAGGAGCAGGGCGTACGTGTGCCTGAAGATATCGCGATTGTGGGCATGGACGATACGTATATATCCGATGTAATCACCCCCAAGCTGAGTTCGGTGAACCTTTCGCAGATCGATATAGGTAAATCGGCATCCAGCCTGCTGTTTCAGCGTATCAACGGCGATGAAAGTACATTCAAAAGCATTATATACCAGCCTAAGCTCGTTATAAGGGATTCAAGCATAACCAGGTGATTTGAACAATTGTTATTTACAGAGTGTGTTGTCACAAAAGGAAATCGATTACCTTTAAATAGCTTATACAGAGGCATCAAATGAATAAACCGGATATAAATGAGTTTACGATTAAATGGGATCGCATAATTGCATTTCTGGCGACTTTGGTTATGATACGCTGCTGATTGGTACAAGCGAACTTTGCTCGGGACGACATACGGGGGCGACAGCTACATACTGCTGGACAGCCAGACCGAGAGCTGCTGGGCTTTGGCTGTGAAGACATTTGTTGTGGACGACAATGAGATTGCATTGCCACAGATATTAATAAAGGAATAAACCGGAGGTAGCACGATGTTATTACGAGCTGGCATTATTGGCATGGGCAAGATGGGCCGGGCCCATGCGGACTGGATAATGGCAAATAAAGATATGGAACTTGTGGCAATCTGTGAGAAGAACGAACAGCGGACCGCCGCGCTCAAAGCGGAGTATGACGCTAAGGTATATAGCGATATCGATACGTTTCTGGCTGAGTCCGCGCTCGATATCGTTGTGGTGGTAACGACCAACGAGGTGCATGAGATAATCACGGTGAAAGCGCTGGACGCCGGGGCGCATGTGATCGTGGAGAAGCCGATGAGTCTGGATTATCCCAGTACGCAGCGCATGATTGCGGCGGCGGAGAAGAACGGCAAAAGGATATTTGTACATCAGAGCAGCCGGTGGGACCGGGATTATTTTCTGGTGTGCGACGCGATACGCTCCGGCCAGCTGGGCGATGTACTCTGCATACAGTCCAAGGTGATGTTCTGCGACGAGGGATGGCCGAGCTGGGGCATCGATGGCATGGCGAACCCGTGGCGCATCAAGGCGCAGTACGGCGGCGGTATGCTGCTGGACTGGGGGCCGCATCTGGTGGACCAGATGCTGCAGATGATGGGCCGGCTGCCGGCGCGGATTTTCGGCACGGTGCAGGCGGGTGTGTGGAGCAGGGAAGTGGACGATTATTTCTTCGCGATGCTGGACTTCGACAATGGCGTTGTCTGCCAGATTGAGTGCAGCAACAACGCCAAGCTGGACCTGCCCCGATGGTATGTGGTGGGCACAAAGGGGACGCTCGTCGTGAAGGGCAGGCGTGAACCTTTTTGGGATGAAGCGGAGATCACCTACTGCGACGCTTACGGAAAGCAGCGCAGCGAGGCCATCAGGCTGCATGGCGTGAAGGAATCAGGGCTGGAAGGCGGTTTCTATGACGCCCTGATCCCCTACCTTAAGGGCGAGATCGACGAGTTTGTGGAGATGGAGCAGGCCAGCGACGTGATCAAAACGCTGGATCTGATCAAAAAATCCAGCGCCTGGCGAAAGATCGTCAGCTGGGACGAATATAAGCAGGGGGAAAAGTATCATGGTTGATTCTGTAAAATGGCTTCGGGACGCCGAAAAGGTGGCCAAAGTGCTGGGGCGCGCGCCATCGATTGATAAAATGGTCCGCATCGAAAAGGACGAGTTTATATCGCGGCAGCAGAAGGTAATTGAGGCGCTGGCGGCGGCGGGCATCGACGCGGCGGTGGTGTACTCCGACGAACACTATAACGGTGACGTGCCCTATCTGGGTGGCTGCACGAATATCACCATCGAGCCCATCGCGGGCGTGATCGGCAAAAACGGGTTTCACATACTGGCAGGCCTCGAGGGCGGCTATGTGGCCGAACAGCTGGCTTACCGTTCGGGTGCGAAGATACACAAGGTGGAAATGCTCAAGTTGGCGGACGAGGAATATCCCATCGAGGCGGAGCGTGTGGAGGACGTGATTGAAGAGGCGGCGGGGAAAAAACCGGAACGCATCGGCCTGCTGACGCCGAGAGCGATACTTCCCGTCAGCATATACGAGTTTCTGCAGGAGTATGTGGGCGGCAGCGGCGAAGTGGTTGACGCACAGGAACTGTTCTACAAGATCAAATACGAAAAATCTGACAACGAGATGCGGCTGACCGAGCAGGCGGGTGCGATCTGCGACGTGATGCTGGAGGGCATGCTGGCTGTGCTGCAGCCCGGCATGCTGGAAACGCAGATATCGCAGTGGGGCTACGCCATCGCGCAGGAGTTGGGCGCGGAGGAGTTTGGCTTCGACGTGATGGTGAACGCCAACGAGGCGAACAGAACGCTGATCGGCAAAGCGCTCAACAGACCGATCGCCGAGGGCGACATCGTGCATATCGGCGTATCGCCCAAGCGCGACGGGCTGACGGCTTGCGAGCGCGTGTCGGTGGTGTGCGTGGACGACCCGAAGAAGATCACGGAGCCGCAGCGGTTCTGGTTCGATTTTGTAGAGCAGGCCTACCGGGTGGGCTACGACGCCTATATAAACGCGGCGGCAAACGGGCTGCCCGCCAAAACGCAGGAGCAGGCACTGGTGGATTATTTCAGGTCGCGCGAAGACGAGGTGGCAAGGCGCATCGGTAAAAAGATCGATCTTGTCCGGCAGAAGCCTTATACGGGAACGCACAACTCTGGATATACGGAGTGCCAAGAATTTTACGGTGCGATCACGCTAAACTCGGACGAATCGCTAGGCAGACAGATCGTCACGATGCTGGACGTAGCGGTGCGCGGCGTCGGCAACATGTGGCACGACGTAGTGATCCCCGGTCTGGACTATCTGGTGGTTGAAAAAACGCTGGGCAAATACGGGCGTTCCGTGAAGACGCTCAACAGGCTGCCCGTCAACGTCCAAAAATACGTTGGCCATGCAGAGTAACTTCTTTGAATAAAAAAGGAGGAATGAGGAATGAGAAAAACCATTTCAGTGTTGTGGTTTTATTGCTTATCATAACGGATAAAACGCTGTTTGAACAATCATACATGCGTCCGGGGACATCATCGCAATATTTGTTGCCGGGTTGGAAAGCTAAGGGCGGGATGAGACGCAGAGCAGGTTATGCCCAGGCACTATGCATATGTATTAAAGGAGGTCGCTTCATATGGATAAGGAACTGCAATTGAAGTTGTACGAAAAGATGTACCAGATAAGAAGGTTTGAAGAGACGGCTCGCGACGTCGTGTACAAGGGGGAGATACCGGGGGCGGTCCACCTGTATATTGGCGAGGAGGCCATTGCGACGGGCGCATGCGCGGCGATCAACCCGGACGACTATATCACCAGCACCCATCGTGGTCACGGACATGCGCTGGCCAAGGGCGCACTGCCGAACGGGTGCATGGCGGAACTGTACGGAAAAGAGACAGGATATTGCAAGGGCAAGGGTGGCTCGCTGCACATTGCGGCCCCGGAGCTGGGGATGCTGGGCGCTAACGGCATCGTGGGTGCGGGCATCCCCATTGCGACGGGTGCGGCGATGGCTGCTAAGAAGCTGAAAAATGGACGTGTAACGCTGTGCTTCTTCGGCGATGCCGCTACCAATCAGGGCACGTTCCACGAGGCAGTGAACCTGGGCTCTGCGTTTAAGCTGCCTATCGTCTATATTATTGAAAATAACCTGTTCGGCGTCAGCTGTCGGCAGTCCACTGTACGCAATATCGATCTGCTATCCGAACGGGCCGCAGCATATGGAATTCCTGGTGTGACGATAGATGGCAACAATGTCGAAGAGGTATACAATACCGTAATGCAGGCGGTGGAACGCGCGCGGGGTGGTGAGGGGCCGACCATCGTCGAATGTCTGACGTATCGCTGGAGAGGGCACTTTGAAGGGGAGCCGCAGGTGGTGGCTTACCGCACGAACGAAGAGATTGAGGCGTGGAAAGAGAAATGTCCGATCAAGAACTATCGCCAGCAGCTGGCCGGGTCGCCGGATATCAGTGAAGCGGAGCTGGAGGAGATCGAACAACGGGTCGATAAGCAGATCGCGGACGCGCTGCAGTTTGCCAAAGAAAGCCCGTTCCCGGCGCTGGAGACGGCGTTAACGGATATATATGCGTAATGGAATACGGAGGGGTGATCAAATGAGTGTTATGTCAATGTCCAAGAGCATTTCTCTGGCGATGGCCGAAGAGATGCGTCGTGATAATAATGTATATCTGTGGGGTCTGGACGTCGGCGCTTACGGTGGTGCGTTTGGAGCCAGCCTCGGCCTGTATGACGAGTTTGGGCCGGAGCGCGTGATCGACATGCCCATATCCGAGGCGGGTTATACCGGTATGGGCGTGGGCGCGGCTATCACAGGTCTTCGGCCCATCGTGGAGCTGGAGTTCAATGACTGGATCACGATCGCCAGCGACCAGCTGGTCAATCAAGCGGCTAACATGCGGCATCAGTTTGGCGGCAAGCTGACGGTACCGATGGTGCTGCGCGCGCCCTGCGGTGCCTATACATGTGAAGCACAGCACCATTCTCATATGTTTGAGTCGTGGTTCGCACTGATACCCGGACTCAAGGTGGTGCTGCCGTCCAATCCGAGGGCGGCGAAGGGGCTGCTCAAGTCCGCGATACGCGACAACAATCCGGTGATATTCCTTGAGCACAAGCGATTGTATGCGAAGAAGGGCGAGGTACCTGAGGACCCCGACTTTACGCTGCCGCTCGGGCAGGCTGCGGTGGTCAGAGAGGGAACTGACGCAACCATTGTGACTTATTCGTATATGGTGGAATTTGCGCAGAAGGCTGCCAAAACATTGGAAGAAAGCGGTATCAGCGTGGAGATCGTGGATCTGCAGACGATCAAGCCGATGGACGCCGATACAATACTGGCGTCGGTTAAAAAGACGGGCCGTCTGCTGGCGTTGCAGGAGACGTGGCTCACGTGCAGCGTAGCATCGGAGGTGGCGGCGTTGGTGGCGCAGCGCGGCTTCCATGATCTGAAATGCCCCGTCGAGCGCATCGGTTCCAAGGATTCGCCGATACCGTTCGGTCTGGCACTGTCCGAATATGTGCTGCCCAGCGTGGAGCAAATCGTAGAGACAGTACAAAAAATGATGAAGTAAGGGGAGGATATCATGGCTGAGAAGATAACAATGCCGAAGCTGGGATCTAGCATGGTTTCGGGGACAGTCGTCAAATGGATGAAAAAAGAAGGGGATTCCGTATCCAAGGGGGAACCCATCGTTGAAATTGAGACTGATAAAATCACAAACGAAGTGGAAGCGCCCATCGATGGGTATCTGCTGAAAATACTGGCCGCTGAAGGCGATGAGAGAGACATACTGGAGCCGCTGGCCATTGTTGGGCAGCCAGGCGAGCCTGTCGGCTGAGCCTGTAAAAGGAGGTCATATCATGAAGGCAGTCAGAAAGCTGGAAAAGGGCGTGGGGCATATCAAGCTGGTGGAGGTGCCTGTTCCAAAGATCGGTGATGATGACGTTCTGATGAAGGTGTGGGCAGCCGGCGTGTGTGGCAGCGACATCAACATTCAGGCGGATACGCATTTCTACACCGCGCCTGTGACTATTGGTCACGAGTATTCGGGCGTGGTGGTGGAGGTGGGCAAAAACGTCACGTCCGTTAAGGTGGGTGATAAGATCGTATCGGACATTGAAGCGCCGGGCGGATGGCTGGGTATCAATCTGGACGGATCATACGCCAATTACATGCGCATACCCGAATGCGTGGTGCATGTTTGCCCACCGGACATGCCACTGGACGCTGCGGCGCTGGTGGAGCCGGTTGTGGGCGGTATGCTGCATTGCCTGCAGGAGCGCAATACCATCAATGCCGGCGACTTTGTGGTGGTGATCGGGCCGGGACCCATGGGCATACTGGCAGTACAGTTCGCCAAAATCAGAGGCGCGCGTGCGGTGGCGCTGGTAGGCCGCCGCAGTGACACAAAGCGGCTGGAGATCGGCAAAAAGGTGGGCGCGGATTACATTTTCATTTCGGAAGACGACCCAGCGGAGGAGATTCTGCGGCTGTCGGATGGCGGTGCAGAGTTTGTGGCCGACTGCGCGGGCACGCAGGAGGGTACGCAGCTGGCGATTGACGTGGCCAGACCGGCAAAGGAAGGCCGCGGTGGTCGGGGCCGCATTGCACTAATCGCGATGTGGGGAAAACCTATCACGCTGAACTTTGACAAGGTGTCGATGGGGCAGCTTGATCTATCGGGCGGATGGAGCTGGAACGGCTCGGAAACGTGGGAGAAGGCGATCGACTTGCTGTATAGGGGCTGTATCGACTTTCAATCCATGATCACCAGCCGCTACTCTATTGAGGAATGGGAGACAGCCTTTGAAAACTTGCGATCGGGCCAGGATGTTAAAGCGTTGATATATCCCAACGGTACTGACTGGGTATAAATGTGCTAATTGACGCGATCAGACTTGCAACATGAAAGGCGAGTTAATGTTGACAACGCATATGGAGAAAGAGATACTTGAGCAGGCACAGGTTCTGCCGGGAATATTACAAAAAAATGAGGCAGTTCTGAACTGCATTGCTCATGAGCTTAAAAGTAGGCCAGTTCCGTTTGCCATAATGGCTGCCCGCGGCACATCGGACAATGCAGCCGTATTCGGCAAGTATGTTATGGAGGTTGCAACCGGCATACCGGTTGTGCTAGCGGCGCCCTCCGTATCCACGGCGTACAGCACGCCGTATCGGGCAAAAGGAGCGCTAGTAATCGGCATATCGCAGTCCGGTGAGGCGGCGGACGTTCTTGGCGTGATCGCTGATGGCAATCGGAATGGCGCGGTAACGGTGGCAATCACAAACAATCCCGTCTCTGCATTGGCATACGAGGCAAAATACCATCTGGACTGTGGTGTGGGGCCGGAACTCAGCGTAGCGGCGACGAAGACTTTTACTGCGGAATTACTGTTGCTGGCAGGACTGTTGATGTTATTATCGCCCGAGAGCGGATTAATCTTGGATGTGCAACTGTTTGCCGATGATCTTCGGGTATGCATTGGGCTGAAGGACGAGTTGTTCAACTTGGCGGAGAAACACAGGCAAATGGAGAGCTGTTTTACGCTGTCGCGCGGATATGATTACTGTACCGCACTGGAGAGTGCCCTTAAAATGCAGGAGTGCGCCTATGTCAGATCTCATGCGTTTTCGCTGGCGGATTTTATGCACGGGCCGATATCCCTGGTGGATGAGGGAACACATTGCTTTCTGTTTTGCAGGAAAGGTTCGTTTCAAATTGAGTACATTGGATTACTGGAAAAACTGAAAGGAATGCTGGCCAGTGTAACGGTTTTTACAGACGACGTAACAATAAAGAACATGGCCGAGAACGTAATTGAGGTGCCTCGACCATCTTGGGAGATACTGTCACCTATTTATTTTACTGTGGCGGCGCAGTTATATGCATGTGGGCTGTCGTTAGCTAAAGGATTGAACCCCGATTGCCCGCGAAATTTACGTAAGGTTACAGTAACCAGATAAAATTGTGTAAAAAAGATACTCAGTTGAATTACTACGGAATACTTCATGAAGGGAAACGGATATGCATCCTAAAGCGATTGACCTAGATAATTGCCTTATGGAATATGCAAACGAAAATGAAACAGGGGCTGGCAACTTGTAAAGTTATGTCGCAATGTTGCCAATGTACGTAAACGGCTAAATATCGTCAAAACCAGACCGTAATGTAATTGCGACGGATATAGGAGGGACGAATCTACGCATAGCATGCTTGAGGCGGGATGAAGATGGCACCATTTTGGTGAAAAATCTGCGAAATATAGTATGCCCAGTGTGCCTGAAGCTATCGATAAGGATAAATTTTTAACATTGTCAACACTGATCGATTCTTACATCACGTCTGCCGACAGTGTTGGGATTTCGTTTGCAATTGAAACACGAATCCGTCCTGTCTTGGCGGGGAAGTCGTTGTGTTAACAAAGTAAGTACTGATAAAGGGTATTGAGGAGTCGCTTCTGGGAGCAGACCTCAAAGAAGCACTGGCCAGACTGGGTATAATGGAATTCAAATAGCAGTTAAGATTCCCTAATGGAAAGAAATATTTGACCAGTCTAAACTTCTGTCGGAGATCCTGCAAAAAAGTACTTCAGCGTTTGCCTACATACGCTTTGAACTCAGAAAGCCGATAGGCTTTGATGTATCCTGATGGTACAACTGGAATGAATTTATTTCAAATCTGCAATAGCGTTATTTATAAGGAGGAAATATGAAACCGATTATTCCAAATGAAGAATTTAAGCAGCGTGTATTAAACACGCAGAAGAAGATGAGAGAGAAGGGTCTTGATTTGTTGTTATGTTATGGCAATGAAGCAGAGCCTCAGTTTGTGCGCTATTATAGTGATTATTGGCCGAGCTTTGAGAGCGCTGCAGTTTTGATACCTGCTGATGGCGAGCCATTTTTGCTCATTGGTCCCGAGAGCTTGACTTATGCTACCAGCAGATCAAGAATTGCAAAGATAAGAAAAGTTTTGGCGCTTAGAGAATCTTCAGAGCCAGACTATCCTGGCGTTTCGTTAAAGACATTTGATGATGTCATAATGGAAGTCACAAATGGTAAAGCTGTAAAGAATATAGGTATTGCAGGTATTAATCTCATCACTCACACAATTTATACTGTGCTGGAGGACGCACTTAAAAAGCTTGGTCATATTGAAATCGTAAAGGCTGATAATCTTGTATCGGAATTGCGTGCAATAAAATCTGAAAACGAGATAGCATGCCTTAAAGAGGCCTATAGAATAGCGCAGAAAGCAATGAAGGCAGTTTTTGATGGGATCCATGTAGGGATGACTGAAAACCAAGTCAAAGCGATAGCCATAAAAGTTGTCCATGATGAAAATGCCGAAGGCGAAGCATATTGCTCATGGGTAGCAACCGGCAAAGGCTCAAATCAAGCAATAAGTCGTTTGCGCGGTCATGAGATAAAAAAAGGCGATATGGTGCAGGTCGGTTTATCAGCAAGGTATGAGGGCTATGCATCGACGATGGGGCGTCCTGTCGTAATGGGCAAAGCTAATGATGAGCAGATAAAAATGATAAATGCCGCGCTAACTGTTCAGAAGGCGATCCTATCTACCGCAAAAGAAGGCGTACCCGCAAAGAAAATAAGCGAAGTGCATTATGAGACTTTAAAAAATCTTGGGTGTGATAAGTATATACTTTATGGTCCATGCCATGGCACAGGTCTTATGGAGGGTGAATATCCGTGGATCGAATCAAACTCAACCTACGATTTAAAAAAGGGCATGACGTTCTGCACCTGCCTATATCTAGGAGACGATGAAAATGAAGTGGGTATCCGGGTCGAGGATGGATTTATGATAACGAAAAATGGAACAGAATCATTTTCAGACTATAGGCGTGAATTAATAGAAATAGATCGTTAAATTTAGCCAAATATGTTGAGAGTCATTCGAAAAACTGAATAAAAACCATTTTGTAATTGTAAAAGGAGGGTAGAACAATGACAAGAACAGTAAAAGCAGCTGTGGTGGAGGGCCCGGGGAAGATTTCTATTAAACAGTTTCCGTATCCTGAGTTAGTGCAAGGCAGCGGAGCGGGCATCATGAAAAGCATCGAGTGTGGTATTTGCGGTACAGATAAACATACCTACAAAGGTGAAAACAAAGAGTATTCCGGATGCGAAAACGAGGTAACTGTTCCGTACCCGCTTATTCAGGGTCATGAAGGCGTTGGCATAATCGAAGAAGTTGCGCCTAAGAGCAAACTACTTGATTTTTACGGGAACGAGCTTAAGTCTGGTGATAAAGTGGTCTTTTGTCCTGATTTGGTTTGTGGTCATTGCTATTACTGCCGGACCGCGTCGTGGTATCCATGGTGTGATGATCCTAAAGGAAAGCAATGTTATGGGAATACCCTTTCATGTGAAAATTATCCGTGGTTAAATGGAGCGATGGCTGAATACATGTATATTTATCCCAATACGTTCTTATACAAAGTTCCCGAAGGCTTGCCGGATGATCTTGCAGTTATGACCGAGGTTATGGCATGCACCTATTCGTTGGATAAGGCAAAAGAGTTATTTGCCTTTGATGGAGAAGGTTTAGAATTCGGAGGTACGATCGTTATTCAGGGCTGTGGTCCTTTAGGTCTTTGCCACGTAATAAAAGCAAGAATGCTTGGTGCAGGTACGATAATTGTGACTGATATTTCTGATTACAAATTGGGAATCGCTAAAGCGTTTGGAGCGGACATTTGTTTGAATGTTGGAAACACCACAAAAAAAGAACGTTTAGATATAGTCAGACAGGCTTCCAATGGAAAGGGCGCAAGTGTTGTTTGTGAATGCGCAGGAATTCCAAGCGTAGTTCCGGAAGGATTGGATATGTTGCGCAAGTGCGGTATATATCTTGAACTAGGCCACTTTGTGGATATTGGTGATGTAAGCGTAAACATTCATCAGATTTGTGCGAAGAACATTCGCATTATTGGAATGTATAACCATGCAGTAACCGGCTACGTTCCAACGCTGGAAATGATGCTGCGTTATCAGAAAGATTTCCCGTGGAGTAAGTATATCAGCCATAGATTTAAACTTGATGATTATCAAAAAGCAATGGACGTAAGTATGACTGAAGAAAGCATGAAAGTGGTTGTTGAGTGTAATTAATCGATATGTTTAAGTATTTCTTCTGCACAAAGCGTATTGATGCCTACTTTGTGCAAAGGAAGGTTGTAACCAAATATCCATATATATTAAATAATTTATTTAAAAGCAGAAGGAAAATCCATAAAAATGGATAATACCGGTTACTGACTTGATTTAACAGCCCTATATTAATTACTGGATAACTAAGAAAGAATAAGCGATTTAATGGAGGAATTAAAATACCAAATGACGTTTATGGAAAGGATTGTTGGTACGTAGTGGATGGATACCGCCCACCACTGCACATGGGAGAAAAGGGTTTATAAGATAATGTTTCGAAGTAAAATTGATGTAAGTCATTGGAACATAGAAAAGAGTTGAAACGATGTGGGGGAAACATGAAATATCCCAAAATATACCTTGCCATTGATAATTGCTTTGCGTTTAAGAGATGGACAAAACCGCAAGAGTGGGCAGGTGTGATAAAAGAAATTGGCGTAAATCACATTGAAGCAAGTGCAGATACCGAACTGGACCCATTATACATGGGCAGCGATTATCTAAAGAAATGGGTGATTGAAACAAGGGCAGCAGAAAAGGAATTTGGGGTTAAGGTCCAAAACTTATATTCAGGACATGGAACATACTGTACACTTGGGTTAACACATACAGACCCAGAGGTTAGGCGCAGAATGGTTGACTATTGGTTCAAACCATTGATTCAGACTGCCAGTGAGCTGGAAGCCGGATTGGGATTCTTTGCACATGCATTTTCTGAATCTGTACTTGAAGACAAAAGCTTGTATTCTAAATATATGGATATTTTATATTGTGGATTGGCTGAGCTAAATACTTATGCCAGTCTAACAGGATGTGGGAAAATAGGAATTGAACAAATGTATAGCCCGCATCAAGTTCCGTGGCGGATAAGTGATACAATAGATCTATTGAGAGAGGTTAAAAGAAGGTCTGGATACGACTTCTATTTTACTGAAGATGTCGGACATCATCATACTATGTTTTTAATGCCAAAACGCGAAGTAATTGAACAAGCAATCCATAACAGGAACGTAGAAGGCTTGTGGCTTGGGACTAAAAAAGCATATGAGATATTCAATTCCATATTAAACAATGAAGCTGAAAAGCAAGAACTGTTTGATCATATGGAAAATAGTACACATATGTTTGCCAATGAAAATGATTATGACTGCTATTCGTGGTTGCGTATATTGGGCTGTTATTCGCCAATTGTTCATTTGCAACAAACAAACGGGTTACATTCGTCTCATCAGCATTTTACGAAAAATAACAATAATCAAGGCATAATAAACGGAAAGAAGATTTTGGAAGCTATAATGGGAAGCTATCAAAACCCGCACGAAGGTACTATGCCGAAAAAGTGTGACAAGATTTTTTTGACCTTGGAAGCTTTCACCGGAACAGCATCAATCAATAAAGACACGATCAATCAATATAAAGAAAGCGTAAAGTATTGGCGCCAGTACATCTATCAAGATGGGTTGGCACTCGATATGTTATTAAAAAACTGTTAGGTGTAAATACATGAAAACAAGAAATGTGATTGCGTTGATTGAGGTGAAAATATGGAAGAACGATCCTTGGTGGAGTTGACGGGAATACTGTTAGATTAATATAAACCTTATAAAATGAATATGTTTTTAATGCTATGTGTTAAGAGTATAAAAAATAACGTTTTTAATACGATGGAGAATTTGCCGGATTCAAGAAGAAAGCACTCTGCCCAACAGGTTTTCAACAACGCATACGCTATAAGAGGGAGTCTATTATTTCCTGAGTATATACAGCTAATTGTGTGGTGTTATCCTAAATAAATAATATAAAGAGTTATCGGTATTATATCGAAAATGAAGGATTTGTTTTTTGGCAAAGCTATTGCCTTGTTAACTTCGCCAGAGAAATACCATGATAGGAATGGGCTTTTATTTTATTAATTATGAGGAAAGGGATGTGGCAAAAAAATTTGGACATTACCCATAAAACTCGTCAAAACGCGGGCCAAAGAGTATAAATTCATTTGTTTTCCGCAATGTCTATTATCAAAGCACCTTTGCTATGTGTAAAAAAATATCTGGCATTAGTATTTTATAACTGTTAAAGTGACCCAACGGAATCTAACCTGATGTTATTGTCTCATAGAAATTCATTGACAATTAAATAAATGCGTATATAATAAAAGCATCAAAAATATATTATCGATATCATAATTTGTTCTTAAAAGCGGCAGAGATTGTAAAGAAGCAACAGGCTGTATCAGCCCTTATATTGCCGG
>JAEWTW010000004.1 GCA_023397655.1 Bacillota bacterium | reverse complement strand
CGCCCACGTAAATGCCCACGTGGCCCACCTTGGTCTTGGCGTTGTTCCAGAAGAACAGCAGGTCGCCCTTCTCCAGATCGTTCATCGACTTGATCTCCTCCCAGTCGGACACGCGGGAGTAACCGGCGGCGTTGTAGCGCCCGCGGGACGATCCCGCCTTCTTCAGGCAGTAATACACGAGGCCGGAGCAGTCGAACGAGTTCGGGCCTTCGTTGCCGAGTATGTACTTCTTGCCCAGCTGATCCTTGGCCACCTCGATCATCTCTTTGATGTTGGCGCTGCGCTTCTCGGCCTGCGCCTTGGATGCGCTGGCCTTGGCTTCGGGCGAGTAGATCAGCTCCAGCGTGTGCTCGCCTGTCTTGCCGTCGGCGGACAGGCCGTTGCGTTCCTGAAAATCCTTCACGGCCTTCACGGTCTCGTCGCCGTAATAGCCCGTCGTCTTGCTCATGTATCCGAGGTCCACCAGCTGCCGCTGAAGGCTGTCCACATCCTCGCCGCTCGTACCCTGCAGCAGCGTGTATTTCTTGGCGTCTCCGTCATATATCATCTGCAGCGTCTGCGGCCCCGCGATGCCGTCCTGATCCAGCTCATGCTGCCGCTGGAACAGCTCCACCGCGTATTTGGTGGCCGGTCCGAACAGCTGCGTGGTCTCGTCCACATCCAGATATCCCAGATCCATCAGCCGGTTCTGCAGCTCCTGCACGCGCTCGTTCTCGTCGCCCTTTTGCAGCGTCGGGTCCGGCGTGGGCGTGGGCGTGGGTTCCGGTGTGGGCACGGGCGTCGGCGTGGGAACAGGCGTTGCCGACGGCTCTGCGGAAGCGTCCACTGACACCGGCACAAAGTCTGCCGCGTTGGCCAGCGCCGCGCTGCCGTTTGGCGGAGCCACTGCCGGCACGTTGCCCGGCAGGAAGACGATCAGCGCCACAGCAGCGGCCACAATAAGACCGGCGATAGAAAATACAACAAGCCGCCTTCTTCCGCTGTATCGGCGGAACCGGGCGATGGCAGAGCGCAGGGCTCTTTTCAGCCCGCTGCCGCTTGAACCGTGTCCGGAAGCGCTGCCATATCTTGAATACCGTCTGCTGCGTTTACTTCGCATTGTATCCTCCGTCTTCTCATTATCTTTGTCTATTCTATTAGATAACGCTCTCTTTTTCAAGCCGGACGGCAATAATTGTTACAATTATTTTACGATTTTTAATATTGTTTGAATTTCCCGGCATCGGCTGCGATTCAGACTGCGGATGACAGTAACCATATATCCATAACCGGCCTTTAAATGCTATAATAAAGAAAACTTTTGAGGTGGGCTATGAAACGAATCAAATTCCAGCATATTGTCGTTATCGTTCTCGTCGCACTGTCGGCGATTTTCTTCATACTGCAGCAGGTGTTGTTTCACGACCTGCACGAATCCAGCTTCCTGTTCTTTCAGGACATGGTGTTCCTGCCGCTGCACATCGTGCTGGTCACGTTCATACTGGAGAGCGTGATCAACGCCCGGGAAAAGCGCGAGCGTCTGGAGCAGCTGGGCATACTGGTCAGCGCGTTTTTCACCGAGACGGGCACGGCTGTGCTGGAAATATTGAAGCCCTGCATGGACGGCCCCGACATGGAGAAGGTGGACATGAACGCGAAGTGGACGGACAAGATGTTTATCGCCGCCGCCAAGGATGTGCGCGCAGGAAGCTACCACGCTCATCCCACCGCGGAAACCGTGAAGCAGCTCAAGGCGCTGTTGCCGCAAAAAAAGGCCGGGATACTGGCGATGTTCGCCAACCCCAACCTGCTGGAACATGATACCTTCACCGATATGCTCTGGGCGCTCTACCACCTGATCGACGAGCTGGAGAGCCGCACGGACGTGGGCGACCTGCCCGCCAGCGACTTCTCTCACATCGGCGGCGACATGGCGCGCGCCTGGGGCCTGCTCGTGGGCGAATGGATCGGCTACATGAAGCACCTGAAGCACCGTTATCCTTACCTGTGGTCGCTCGCGGTGCGCAAGAACCCGTTCAAGGAAGGCAGCGTCGTCATATCTTAAGCATCATCACGGTAAACGCGATGAACCCCTGCGCGGCATAGTAGGCGATGGTGGACAGCGAACCCGCCGTCTTGCTGCCCGTCCGCTGCTCAATGCCCAGCAGCAAATCCGACACCGCGAACAGCGTGCCGCCCGCCGCCGCGAATGCGCCGAACAGCACCGGCATACCGCGCACCCACAGCATGGATATCGCTCGGGCGGCCATGGCACACAGCAGCGCGATATACACAAACAGCACCGCCGTGCTGCGCCCCGCCTTCACGCGCCCCGCGCGCAGCAGCGACGCGCCCAGCGTCATCAGTGCGGCAAAAAAAACAGCGTCCACCCATGAAGGGGACGCTATCGTCCAGAAAGCGGCGATATAGAACCCATGCGCCGCCGCAAAAGCCATCATACCCGCCAGCATAAAGCCGTCGCCGCGGGCGGTGAACAGCAGCACCACATCTCCCGCCAGTGACGCGCACAGCCCGGCCAGTATCAGCACATAGTAGCCGTCCGGCGCGCCGGTGCGCACGCTGACCGCCAGCAGCACGAAGCTCACACTGGCGGCGCACTTGAAAAACATACGGGCAGGCAGGCTGCCGCCGTGGCGCACAACCGAGTAGACCACGGCGAATATGCCCAGCAGCGCGGCGAACAGGTAAGGCAAGGCTAAAGTTCCTTATTCCTTGTCGTCGTCGCAGCCGCAGTCGGGGCCGTGCTCGTGCTCTTCTTCCCCGTCTTCATCCTCGTAATAAAGGCGCTCGAACTCGTCCCACACCTTATCCATCTTGGCTTCGTCCTCGATGGGCGCGTAGGTTTCTTCGCCGTCCTCGTCCTCGATGATCTCCATCAGCAGCACCTCGCCGTTTTCGATGCCGTCCACAGACTCCTCGGGGGTCAGCGCCACATAAAAGCTGCTCTCAAAATCGAACGTCATAATGTGCAGAAAGCGCACCTCTGTGCCTTCTTCGTCAATCATTACGATTACATCTTCGTCGCTCATAGTATCTCCTTTTCATATGAGTTGGGCGATTATATTATCTCCCTATGCGGCGGTATGTTATACCAGCCCGCCGTCCTGCAAAGTATCCCATTAAAAGGGATGCCTGTCAAGGTACGCGCGCAATATATATGTCGCGGCCAGCTTGTCCACCACCTGCCGCCGCTTCTTGCGCGACACGTCCGCCTCGATCAGAAAGCGCTCGGCGCTCACCGTGGTCAGCCGCTCGTCCTGAAACGCCACCTCGACGCCAAGCTCCGTGAGCAGCGCGGCAAACTCGCGCACGTTCTGCACCGCGGGGCCTTCGCTGCCGTTCATGTTCAGCGGCAGTCCCGCCACCACCAGCGACGCGCCCAGCTCCTTCGATTTATTCGCGATATACGCCGCGTCTCCCTCACCGGTGCGCGTATACGTCTCCACGCCCTGCGCCGTGTACCCCAGAGCGTCGGAGATGGCGATGCCGATGCGCTTCTCGCCGATGTCGATACCCATTATCTTCTTCATTCGTCGTCCTTTTATATTATTTTCTCAGTGCGGCCTTGCTGTAAAATCAGCCATCAAAAAAGCCGCGCTTTGGCGGCTTCATTATACCATGTTTTGGGCGCATTAAACCACTGCGGAACGAAAACTCTTCGAATCGTTTATTCGTCCGTCTTGGCCAGGTTCTCTATGTAGACCTTCACAAACTCCTCCAGCAGCTCGTCACGCTCCACGCGCTTGATCAGCGAGCGGGCGTTCTTGTAGCTGGTGATGTAAGTGGGGTCGCCGGAGATGATATAACCCACAAGCTGATTGACGGGGTCGTAGCCCTTGTCTTTCAGCGCGTCGCAAACCAGCCAGATCACTTCGCGTGCCGGGTTGTTCAGCTCTTTTGTCAGTGAGAATTTCATCGTCTCGTTTAAACTGGTCACGGTTTTCTACCCCCCATTTGATGTACTCATTATATAATACATATCGGCCGAGTTCAAACGATTCTCCAATTCTTCTGCATAATTTAGTCAAATCGTAACGGGTGTAACTTATTCGTAATGTTTTTGGACAAGTTTGCGTTTTGGGACCTTCCATAACGTTCGGGATACACGAAACCAGATAATTCCGTATAGAAAAAGGGGAAATTTATGTTTTGTCGAAATTTGTATATAATCCTGTTATTACATTATATCTTTTTATTTCGTCTGAAAAAGGAGTAAGAACTAATGAGTGAGAATAAAGAAAGATCCGGTAAACAAGAGGGGAAAGTTGCAGACCTAAAAGATGATGTTTTGTCATCTATTGATATAGAAAAAGTATTTATTTTGAATAAAGTTTTATCTGATCCTAAAAGCACTTTCAAGTTTAATGCGCGCAGTATAAATGAAGTCAAAGCAGATGCGATTATTGTTGTTGATACAAATGTACTTTTGTTACCCTATAATGCGGGCGCTACAGCATTTCAAAAGATAATTCAACTATACAAAAAATATCATATGGAAAAGCGGCTTTATGTTCCCATTCAAGTTATTAGAGAGTTTCTTCGTAATAGGCCTAGTAAAATAACAGAGTTGCATCAAGGACTCTCAGATAAAATAAGTAAGCTTCAGTGTCCGGATATATCTTATCCAATACTAGAAAACATCGAGGCATATAAGAACATAAATGAAGCAATTGAGCGACTTAAGGATTTGAAAAAAGAAATAAACGATAACAATCGTCAAATACTGGATCAAATAAAATCATGGGAGTGGACTGACCCAGTATTTGACGAATATAAAGGTGTATTCGCTGATGATAACATAGTTGATAATAACTTAAAGGATGAAGCATTAGTAGAGGATTTGACATGGAGAAAAAAGCACAGTATTCCGCCTGGCTATAAAGATTCAACTAAAGAAGATGGAGGGATTGGAGATTTATTGATCTGGAAAACAATCCTTACATTGGGAAATATGCATAAAAAAGATTTGATATTCGTAACAGGTGAAGAGAAGCCGGATTGGTATCATCGTTCTGGTGGAAAAGCTCTAATTCCTAGATATGAATTAATTGAAGAATATAGAAAAGAATCCAAAGGGAAAATGTTGTTTTTGGTATCATTAAGTCAATTACTTGAATTATTTAGCATGGAAGAGGAAGTTGTTGATGAGATTAGGCAAGAAGAATACCGATTACAAAAGTCGGTTGTTCTAGTTTCGTGTCCAGACTGTGGTCAAATTAATGAATGGAAGTTGAAAGATGAAGTTGGTTCTTCAGCTAAACCAGAGTGTATATATTGTAAATTATCATTTCATATTCACAGAACTGCTGATGGTGTAACGGTTCATAAGGATTCTGAAAGTAATATTGTTAATGATGGTACCGCATGGGAAAATAGAGTTGAAACAGTAAATTGTCCTATATGTAGTACGGAACATAATGTTATGCTATCGCTTCGCCCCGCTTCTACAAAATGGATACATTGCCAAGCATGTGATAATAGGTACCCTATACATAGAATAAGAGATGGCTCAATTAAGATAAGTCAAAGTTTCTAGTTTTTGTTAGAAACAATAATTGCGTATATAGCTAGGGGGTGATTATCATAAATATTATATTTGCATCAACGGAAGAAGCTGTTACTAAAGAATTTAGTTTATTTGGGATGAGTACTAGTGATTCTATTAATGCTATTATTGCCATTCTAGCATTTTTAGGCTTCGGTTTTTCTATTTACCTCGGCATAAGAACACTTAAGCAAACAAAGGAGTTAAGTGACAAGACACTTGAAGAAACAAGAAAACAGTTTCAACAATCCATGTTTTTAGAGCTTTTCGAAAAGAAATATTCAAATTTGATATTCTTCTTGGATTTCTTTATTGAATCAACCGCTGGATGTGAGATTACTCATGAAAAAATCATTGCATATACGAAAAATGGCCTAATTTTCTGTTCATTATTTCCAAAATATATTGAAATGTATGATAATTTACATTTATTCATTAGTAATCATTCTGATGGTTCAAAGTTGCCAGATTATAAAAACTTACTTAAGGAACAGTATGATGATTTAATAACTGAATACGATATAAGAGACAAAGTTAGTTCATTTTGTTGTTATATGAAATTTAAAATAGCAGAAATGTACAAGGATGAATTAATTATCAAAGGCATAAATGTTTCTTAAGTTCTCTTGTGTGTTCGTCTTCGGCTGGTAGTTCAATAATATTAGTAGTAGTGTGCCCAAAATCTCCACCTATTTGACTGGCCTATACCTGCACTATCAAACGTGTCTCTTCCCACTTGTAGTCATAGCTCTCTCTATTTGCCACTCACTCCCCCCACCACCTCTCCCCCGCCAAAAACAAAAAGCCGGAATCCCGGCTTTGTTTGAAAGAAACATTATCCTCGTCCGGCAGGCCGGAGCTGTCACGCTCCCCTGCCCGTTACCCGCCTGCTCTGTCAGGCTCCCGTCAGCTCAACGGTTCCGTCATCTTGTCCACTTGGGCATGAACCATATTGCGCCCTTTGCGCATAGCGCGCTTGATCTGCGGCTGAATGTACGGCAACGCGATCACCGCCGCCGCAGCCCCGATAATGCTGCCGGCCAGCATGCCCACCACCATATGTCCTCTCATGATATACAAACACTCCTTTCAAACGGTCATTTTCTGTTGGTAGTTTGTGCAGGAAGCGTCAAATATATCACAGGGTATGTTTTCCATTACTTGCTTTTTGACCGATAATCCGCGATGGCGGCGTGTATGGCGTCCTCCACCATCAGCGAGCAGTGCACCTTTTTATCCGGCAAACCGCCCAGCTCCTCCACGATGGCCGCTTTGGTGATCGCGTCCGCCTCGTCCACACTCTTGCCCTTCACCATGTCGGTGGCGATGCTGGACGACGCAATGGCCGCGCAGCAGCCGTAAGTGCGGTATTTGATGTCGTCGATGCGGCCGTCCTTCACACGGATATACATCGCCATGGTGTCGCCGCATTCGCTGCTGCCCACCTCGGCAAAGCCGTCCGGGTCGTCCATCTGCCCCACGTTGTGCGGGTCCTTGAAATGCTCCAGCACCTTCTCGTTATACATAAGTCCCCTTTTCCCGGCGCTGAGCGAACAGCGGCGACAACGCCTGCAGCCGCTTCACCGCTGCCGATGTTTTTTCTATGACCTCATCGATCTGGGCTTCCGTGTTTTCCCGACCCAGCGTCATGCGGACCGCGCCGCGCGCCTCCTCGGTGGAAAGCCCCATCGCCTTGAGTACGTATGAGGGTTTGGTGGAGCCGGACGAGCAGGCGGAGCCGGTGGACACCGCGATGTCGTCGAGATCCAGATGCGTCAGCAGCGCCTCGCCTTCGATGCCGCCGAAGCTGATGTTGATGTGGCCGGGCAGCTTGTTTTCCGCGTCGCCGTTCAGCTGCGTTTCGGGCAGCTGCAGCAGCGCGTCCGCCAGCCGTTTGCTCAGCGCCGCCTCGTGCGCCGCATTCTTGTCCATATCTTCAAGCGCCAAAGCCGCCGCCGCGCCGAGGCCCACGATGCCCGGCGTGTTGAGCGTACCCGCGCGCATGTCCTTCTCGTGGCCGCCGCCGTGCATGAACTTGCCCAGCGGTGTGCCCGCGCGCACATACAGCGCGCCGATGCCCTTGGGGCCGTAAAACTTGTGGGCGCTCAGCGACAGCAGGTCCACATCCAGCGCGTTCACGCTGATCGGGATATGCCCCACCGCCTGCACCGCGTCGGTGTGAAACAGCACGTCGTTCTCCCGCGCGATCCTGCCGATCTCGGCGATGGGCATGATGGTGCCCGTCTCGTTGTTCGCTGTCATGATGCTGATGAGTATGGTGTCCGGGCGGATGGCCTGCGCCACGTCCTCCGCGCGCACGCGCCCCAGCTCGTCCACCGGCAGATACGTCACCTCAAACCCGCGCGACCGCAGATACTTGCACGTGTCCAGCACCGCGTGGTGCTCCACCGTGCTGGTGATGATATGCCCGCTGCCCGCCGCCTCCGCGACGCCCTTGATCGCCCAGTTGTCGCTCTCGGTGCCGCCCGACGTGAAGTACACGTCCGTCGCGTCCGCACCGATCAGCGCCGCGACCTGCGCGCGCGCCGTGTGCACCGCCTTCTCCGCCAGCCGCCCGAAGCCATGCTGGCTGGACTGGTTGCCGTAATATTCCTCAAAGTAGGGCCGCATCTCCTCAAACACAGCTTTGTCCGTGTACGTCGTCGCGGCATGATCCAGATAGATTCCCATTCGTTAACACCTTTTTTCCTGCGGCGGCTGTGCGCCCATCCGCTTGTCGTCGTCCAGCATGTCCTGCAGCGTGATGCCGTAGATCACGCCGTTGATGCCGTCGTATATGCGCTGCCAGATGACATGCGTCGTGCAGCAGCCCGCGTTCTCGCAGCAAGCGTCGCTGCCCGCGCACTCGGCAGGTGTCAGCTCGCCCTCCAGCGCCACCAGCACGCTGCCCACGGATATCTCGTCCGGCGGCAGCGCCAGACCATAGCCGCCGCCCGCCCCGCGCCGCGCGTCCACCAGCCCCGCCTTTTTGAGCGCAGGAAATATCTGCTCCAGATACGGTTCCGGCAGCGCCTGTGCCTCGGCTATCTGGCGCAGGCTCAAAGGGCCCTCGCCATAAGCCTTGGCCAGCTCGAACATCGCGCGAAGGCCGTAGCGCCCTTTTGTCGAGATGATCAACGCAATTCTCCTCAATATTATGCTCTCCGCGCGGCATACCTATGAGGCGCGGCAAGTTAATCCGATGCTTTTCATCGGATTTATAGTAGGACTTTGTGCGGCGTTTGTCAAGAAAAACTTGGCACTCATCGAGACGCTAAACAGAATCGCAGCACAAAGCACCCTGGTCCCTGCTGTCATTCAGAGCGCAGTGAAGCATCCCCTTCTGAGGTGCACTGTATGCGGTGGCTCACTCTGAAGAGGGAGCTGTCACCGCTGGTGACTGAGGGAGGGATACATCGTTGTAGCGGTTTCCCCGCACATCAGTGGGTATGCGCTATATCTTTGCTCCTGTTGTGCGGTTCACTCCTTCCGTCAGACTATGCCCGACACCTCCCTCATCCGAGGGAGGCTTGGTTGCGATGCCTTCCCCTTTCGTCCCTGCTGTCATGCAGAGCGCAGCGAAGCATCCCCTTATGAGGTGCGCATGCCACGGGATTCACCTGTGCCTCGAATGGGGTATCGCAAGCTCGGAATGACACGAAAGTGACAAGGAGCGTGGCGGGGCATCCTCCTCACCCATGCTGTCATGCAGAGCGCAGCGAAGCATACCCCTGCTAGTGCACTGTACGGGGGATTCTGATTGGCTCCCTCTGAAGAGGGAGCTGTCGCCGAAGGCGACTGAGGGAGGGATACATCGTTGTAGCGGTTTCTCGGCACATCAGTGGGTATGCGCTATATCTTAGCTCCTATTGCGCGGTTCACTCCTTCCGTCAGGCTATGCCTGACACCTCCCTCATCCGAGGGAGGCTTGGTTGCGATGCATTCCCCTTTCGTCCCTGCTGTCATTCAGAGCGCAGTGAAGCATCCCCTTCTGATGCGCGTTGTATGCGGTATTCTAATTTGCTCCCTCTGAAGAGGGAGCTGTCACCGCTGGTGACTGAGGGAGGGATACATCGTTGTAGCGGTTTCCCCGCACATCAGTGGGTATGCGCTATATCTTTGCTCCTGTTGTGCGGTTCACTCCTTCCGTCAGGCTATGCCCGACACCTCCCTCATCTGAGGGAGGCTTGGTTGCGATGCATCCCTGCTGTCATGCAGAGCGCAGCGAAGCATCCCCTTATGAGGTGCGCATGCCACGGGATTCACCTGTGCCTCGAATGGGGTATCGCAAGCTCGGAATGACATGAAAGTGACAAGGAGCGTGGTGGGGTACCCTCCTCACCCATGCTGTCATGCAGAGCGCAGTGAAGCATCCCCTTCTGATGCGCGTTGTATGCGGTGTTCTGATTGGCTCCCTCAAATGAGGGAGCTGTCGCCGAAGGCGACTGAGGGAGGGATACCACTTTGCAGCGACTTCCCGCACATCAGTATCCGTCACAACAAGTGGGCTCCCATATGTACTAAATCTCTGAATCTGTTGCGCAGTTCACTCCTTCCGTCAGGCTATGCCTGACACCTCCCTCATCCGAGGGAGGCTTGTTACGATGCATTCCTTTTCGCCCCTGCTGTCATGCAGAACGCGGCGTATAAAAAAGAACACCGCTCGGGCAATGCCGTTGCGGCGCTCTTTTTATATGAGTATTGTCAGGACTCACTGGATTTCGATCCGCCGGGTGCTGTCCACCGGCGTCTTGACGGGAACGGAGATCTTCAGCACGCCGTTGTCCAGCTTGGCGCTCACGGCGTCGGCATCCACATCCCCCAGGTACACGCTGCGGCTCATCGAGGACACACGGCGCTCGCGGTGGATGTAGTTTTTCTTCTCCTCGTTCACGTTCTCCTCACGGTTCACGGAAATGCTGAGCGTGCCGTCCCGCAGGTCCAGCGACACCTCTTCCTTGTTCACGCCGGGCAGCTCCGCCTCAATCAGGTATTCCTTATCGGTCTGCTGCACATCCAGCTTAAAGCCCTCACGGACGCGCCGGCCGCTCAACCACGGGTCGGTAAAGAAGTCGTCCAGCATGTTGTAGAAGTCCTCAAAGCCTGTGGTTGCAAGCCCTCTTTTGCCTGTTCCGTACGGTATCAGGTTTGCCATAATGTTCAACTCCTTTCAATCGTTTATATATGTCATTTTGTTAGCACTCTCGTTCGTTGAGTGCTAATTCCTACGATTATGTTATAGCACAGAGCCTATGCTTCGTCAACGGAAGTCACAATTATTTTACAATTTTTCGGAGAGTTTTGTGCGTCAGCGCTCGGGTGTTTTCACTTGCGGAATCGCCCGTTTTGCGGTAAGTTGGAATAAATACCACCTAACAAAGGAGAGCGCGCATGTCACAGGGAAAGACGCCAGAAGAAACGAAGGTCGTGATGACGGAGCTGGTGCTGCCCGGCATGACCAATCTGCTCGGCAATCTGCTGGGCGGACAGATGATGCACTGGATGGACATCGCCGGAGCGCTGTGCTGCATGCGCCATTCCAACTGCCAGGTGGCCACCGTGGCCGTGGACGCGCTGGAATTCCGCCACCCCGTGCGGCAGGGCGAGATGGTGAGCGTGGAAGCCAAGCTCGTGTGGACGGGCAAAACCTCCATGAAGGCCAAGGTGACGGCGCGCGCGGAGAACCTCTCCACCGGCGCTGTGATCGTCACCAACGTCGCCAAGCTCACGTTCGTCGCAATGGCGCCGGACGGCAGCAAGGCGCATGTGCCGCCGCTGATCCCGCAAACGGACGAGGAGAAGCACGACTTCGACTGCGAGCAGGCCGCCTATGAAGGCCGTCGGCAGGTGGGCTGCCGGTAGGCGTTTCGTATGTATCAAGCATAGAGGCGAATTCCATCCCCACCCGCGATGTTGTCCTACAACGCACACCGTAAATACGTCGAATGTAGGGGCGGGACCCCTGGCCCGCCCGCGACCGTGCC
>JAEWTW010000014.1 GCA_023397655.1 Bacillota bacterium | reverse complement strand
CCGGAAGATAAAAAAATGGAAGTGCCAGTCGCATTAGCCGATTTGGAAGCGGTGATTCTGGAAGAATCCGATCCTGTCTGGTATGTGTCTGCTTCCGATGGCACTGCCGTTGTGCAGTATAACGGCCAGATGACGGTCACACCGACGGCGAATACCGTTAAAATGAAGATGGTGATCGATGACGGATCACCGGTATCGCTGCCGGTTAAATCTTTCAGCTGGGACGCGGGGAATAAACGCGCAACCTACACGTTTACACCAGTTAAGGCTAAAGATCATGATCAGAGCGTGTTTGTCACGGCGCAGTACAAGGACTTTACGAACCACCGCAGTGACCGGTTTGCCATCGCAGCGACCAACCCGATATGGTACGTGGCTGCCAGCAACGGCACCGTCACGGTGCAGTATAACAGCGCACTGAGCTCAACCCCCTCGGCGGATACAGCAAAAGTAAATGTTGTGATCAATGATGGGACACCCACGCTGCTTGTGCCCAACAGCTTCTCGTGGGACGCTTCCACAAGCAGGGCGACGTATACCTTTGAGCCCATCGCGCCTAAGAGCGTTAAGCAGAGCGTCTTCATTACGGCGCAGTTCAAGAACTTTACCGTGCACCGAAGCGAAAGGTTTGAAGTAGCGGCCGTAACAGTGGAAGAGCCACAGTCCGATCCGGTGTGGTATGTGTCCGCTTCCAACGGTACTGCCGTAGTGCAGTATAACAATGAACTTAAGTACACTCCGACGGCCGACACCGTCAAGATGAATGTAGTCATCAACGACGGCACGCCGGTCGCTCTAGCAGTCAAATCGTTCAGCTGGGACGCGGCGCAAAAGCGCGCTACGTACACTTTTGATGAGATCAAGCCAAGGGACTATGATCAGAGCGTGTTCGTTACGGCGCAGTATAAGGATTTTACAAGCCACCGAAGCTCGCGGTTCAACGTTGCGGCTTCCGATCCTATATGGTATGTGGCGGCTGACAACGGCACGGTTACCGTGCAGTATAACAGCCTGCTGAGCACGACGCCGACGGCCAGCACAGCCAAAGTCAACGTTGTGATCAACGATCGCACGCCCGTGGCGATTGTACCCAAGAGCTTCTCGTGGGACGCTTCCACCAGCAGGGCGACATACACCTTCGATCCCATCGCAGTTGCGGATGCTGACCAGAGCGTGTTTATTACGGCTCAGTTTAAGAGCCTAACCGTTCACCGCAGCGAGAGGTTTGATGTATCGCCGGAGGTTATGCTGATGGCGGTCAGCGTGCCCACCGTGAAGGTGCAGACGAGCGACGGTACGCCGCTGGAAGGCGTGGCCATCAAGGGCGTCTATGGCGGCTCGACTCACAGCCTGGGCAGTACGGATGAAAACGGCTGCCTTGTGCTTGACCTTGCTGCCGGTCAGTATACGCTGACAGCCACGTACGAGAAGACGAGCATGTCTAAATCAGTCGCACTCAGCGATACGAGCGGGCTGATCGTTTTCGAGACCAGTGAAGCCAGAGTGAAAGTGCAGGATTCCAAGGGCGGGGCGCTCAGCGGTTCGGAGATCAAGTATCAGGCCGGCGGATCGACGCTCACCTTCGGAACGACGAACGACAGCGGCATCGCCGTTAAGGAGCTGTTTGCCGGTTCCTTCAACATGTCCGCGACATATGGCAAGACAGGCTCCGGATACACACCTGTCAACGTCACCGCAGCCGGCAGCGGCGTGGCGGATTATACGTTCGAGACAAACGAAGCCAAGGTCAAGGTGCAGGATTCCAAGGGTGCCCCAATCAGCGGTTCGGAGATTAAGTATCAGGCCGGCGGCTCGACGCTCACCTTCGGAACGACGAATGACAGCGGCATTGCCATGAAGGAACTGTTTGCCGGTTCTTACAACATGTCCGCGGCGTATGCCAAAACGAGTTCAGGTTACATTTCCGTGGATGTTACGGCAGACAGCGGCGACGATAAGCTGGATTATACCTTTGAAACAGACGAAGCCAAAGTGAAGGTGCAGGATAGCAATGGCGCCCCGATCAGCGGCTCGGAAATCAAGTATCAGGCCGGCGGCTCGACGCTTACCTTCGGCACCACGGATGGCAGCGGCATCGCCATGAAGGAGCTGTTTGCCGGTTCTTATAACATGTCAGCATCGGTGAATAAGACCAGCTCAGGTTATATACCGGTGGATGTGACGGCGGATGAAGGCAGCGACAAGCTGGATTACACGTTTGTCGCGACTGTGGTAACACTCAACTTTCCGGGTACCATCAGATACAGCGCCGGTGGATCAACGATCACATTTGTTTCTCCGATGGCATTGTTCCCGGGGACATACAGGTTCACGTTCAGCAGCTCCGGCAAACCGACCGTGACGCAGGAGCTGACGATCGGCGGAACAGCGTATAGCGCCAACCTCGCGGTGGTCTCGCTGAAGGACAGCAGCGGCAACGGCCTTGCGGGCGGCACCGTATCATATTATGCGGGAAGCTGGGTAAACAATGCGGCAACGACCGATGCCAGCGGCCTCGCGCTGCTACAGCTGCCCGCAGGTAAGAACGCTACAAGCGTTACCATGAACTACAAAGGCGGCAGCATTCAGATCAATCAGAGCATGGCGAGCAACCCGTATTATTTGTACCAGACCAAAAAGATTGCCTTCAAACTGCTCAGTTCCACAGGAGAGCTGCTGACGGGCGGTGCTGAATATTACGCTGCCGGATGGCGCGGCTTTGGCGATAATGCTGAGGCTGCGGCCAACAGCACGATGGAAATGCTGCCTGCAAAATATTCCTTTGCGGCAACATACGCCGGTGCGCGTCAGCAGAAAGATAATGTGGATATCAGCGCTGTTTCCGAAGTGGTGTTCACCACAGTTCCGGTGGCCTTCAAGCTGCTGGATTCCAAGGGTGCTGAGCTGGAAGGCGGCGCGTCCTATTACGCAGGGGGCTGGAAAACATTCGGCGAAGGGACAACGACGGCCGTTATGGAGATGCTGCCGGTTAAATACTCATTTGCGGTAGCCTACGGCGGCTCGCGCCAGCAGACCGACAATGTGGATGTGAGTGTCAATCCCACAGTCACGTTCCAGACAGGTTCTGTGTTACTCCATTATGCAGGCGGCACACTGGATTACTACAACACAAGCTGGCACAATTATACCGGCGCGGTCGAGATGCTGCCGGTGAACACGCTGTTTGAACTTAAGAAGAGCGGATTTCCTACCCAGCGGTTTTATATCACACCGGCGGCAGGACAAGCTTATGAAAAGACGATTGTCGGTGTACGGCTGCTGAGCAGCACCGGTGCGGGGTTGTCCGGCGGCGAAGTCAAGGCGTATAACGGCGGCTGGAGCGTGATGGGAACGACCGGCGGCGACGGTGTTTACTTCGGATTGCTGGAAGGCAATCAGGCCAAGAGCCTCACTTTTGGAATGACGTACGGCGGCGGTTATGTGCAGAAGTCTCAGAATCTGGCGTCGGACTCGTTTGTTGTGTTCCAGACCAAAGGCGTGGTATTCAAGCTGCTGAGCTCCGGCGGCACTGAACTGGAAGGCGACGCGAAGTATTACGCTGGCGGCTGGAAGGCGTTTGCCGATGGCAAGACCACTGGCGTGATGGAAATGCTTCCGGCGAGTTATACCTTCGGTGTGACATATGCCGGCGGCTACGTACAGAAATCACAGGATGTGGGAGCAGACCAGGTTGTCGTGTTTGAAACGGTACCCGTATCGTTTGAACTGAAGAGCTCGTCCGGCGAATCGCTGGAGGGCGAAGCAAAGTATTACGCGGGCGGTTGGAAAACATTTGGTGAAGATGGCAAAACGCCTGAGACGATGGAACTGCTGCCCGCCAGCTATACCTTCGGCGTCACGTATGCCGGCGGCTATGTGCAGAAGTCGCAGAATGTGGCGTCGGATCCGGACGTCGTGTTTGAAACGGTGTCGGTCTCGTTCACATTGAAGAGTTCAAAGGGTGACTCGTTGGAAGGTGACGCGAAGTATTACGCAGGCGGTTGGAAGACGTTTGGTACGGATGGCAAAACGCCTGAAACGATGGAACTGCTGCCGGTCAGCTACACGTTCGGCGTGACGTATATGGGCGGCTACATGCAGAAAGCTCAGGATGTTGCAGCTGATGCAAACGTGGTGTTTGAAACAGTACCGGTTTCCTTCAAGCTGCTGAGTTCGGCAGGCTTGCCGCTGAAAGGCGGCGCTTCCTTCTACGCAGGCGGCTGGAAGACCTTCGGCGACGGTGAAACATCTGAAACAGTGGAACTGCTGCCGGTGAGCTATACATTCAAAGTGGACTACCAGGGGGCCAGCATACAAAAGGCGCAGAATGTTGCGGATAATGCCAAGGTGGTATTCAGTACGAAGCTGGTGACGGTAAACCTGTACGCGAAAACCAAGGTGCTTGGAAAAACCATCAAAATACCTGTTCTCGGACCTATCGGCGGCGATGTCTCCTTCTATGCCGGCGGATGGAACAACATGGGCAAGACGCTGGCATTTAAAGAACTGTTGCCGACAAGCTACACATTTGCAGTGACATTTATGGGTGAGCGTCAGCAGATCGTACAGGATGTCAGCAGCGATTCCAGCGTGGATTTCTATACCACCGCGGGTAAGCTCAAAGAGGCGATCAAGCAGGCATTGAACTAAATCAAGACCCAAAAAGCATGACTGAAAGGGAGCGGTACTGCCGCTCCCTTTTTCAACCTGCTTTTATCCGATCACAGGCATGCTGGACGTGGCTCGTTTGCCGAACTATAATGAGACGTAACAATTAAAGTGAAGGGGACAAGTTTTGGATAAGCTATATGATCTGCTGCTGCGCTGGCATGCGCTGGTGATATTCAGTGCGCTCAAGGCTGACCCGGTGCTGAGCCGTCTGGCAGCGCTGCTGGGTGAGAGCGGGGAAGCGGTCAAGCGTGTCAGTGCCTATGCAGCATTTACAGAGGCGCTTTTTAGCCGGAGCTTCAGCCTCGCGGAATATGTGAAGGACCGTGTGCTGGAGGATGATAACATCTACGTGAGGCGGCACGCGCGGGGACTGTCCCCTGACGCTGAACTGGAGGTCTGTCTCAAAAGCGAACTGGAGACGCTGGAAGCCATAGCGGGCCTTAAGAGCGAGGATGTGACCGGTACGCTCGGGTATCCCGGATATCTGCCTGCATGGCGGACATCTCCCGTCGATCTGACGTCGGCCTATCGTGAACGCATGCAGACGCTGGGGACAAGCGGCTTTGGCTTATACGCGTCGTACCGCATGTTTGTCGTGCGTGACAACGCCATTACGCCGGTGAAAAACCCGGATGTGGTGCGGCTCTCCGACCTCATAGCGTATGAGCGGCAGAAAAAGGCTGTGACGGAAAACACCCTGGCGCTGCTGGACGGAAAACCTGCCGCCAACGTACTGCTTTACGGCGACGCGGGAACCGGTAAGTCGTCCACTGTGAAGGCGCTGGTCAACGAATATTACGACAGGGGCCTTCGGCTGGTAGAGCTGAACAAGAGACAGGCAGGAGATATCCCCGCCGTCATGGAGGAATTGCGGCACAACCCGCTCAAATTTATACTGTTCCTCGACGACCTTTCCTTTGTACAGGAGAGTGACGAGTTCTACGCACTGAAAGCGGTGCTGGAGGGCTCGGCGTCCGCGCGCAGCGGCAATATTGCGGTGTACGCGACGAGCAACCGTCGGCATCTGATCAAGGAGCGTTTCTCGGAACGGGAAGGCGGCGACGATGTGCACCGCAACGAGACGATGCAGGAGCTGCTTGCGCTGTCTGCGCGGTTTGGGCTGACGCTGGGTTATTTCAAACCAAACAAACAGCAGTATCTGGACATCGTGCACGCGCTGGCCGATGAAGCCGGTCTTGCGCTGGACCGGGAGACGCTGGACCTGGAGGCGGAGCGTTTCGCAAGCGCGGGGCGCAGCCCCAGAGCCGCGCGCCAGTTCATCAACGGACTGAGGGCAAAGGGTTGAAGGAGACTTCACATGTCAAACATCATGATCACCGGCGGTAACGACGGCATCGGCTGGCACATGACCCGGCAGTTCCTCAAGGACGGGCATCGCGTTGCGGTGCTGGACGTGAGAACGGACAGGTTGGAGGAGCTGGCACGACAGCAACCGGAGGTGCTGATTGTGTGCGCCGGGGATGTGTCCGACAACGCGGATGTGCAGCGATGTGTTTCTGAAGCGCTGGAACGCTGGGGCGGCCTGGACATTGCGGTGCATAATGCATGCGTATGCATGTTTGCGCCGTTTGAAGGCACAAGTGCTGCGGATATGCATCGGGTATACGATGTGAACTTCGGAGGCGCGGTGAATCTGGCTCGCTGTGTGCTGCCGCAGATGAAGGCGAAGAAAAGCGGGACACTGTGCTTTGTCAGCTCAGGTGTGGGCGTGACGGGCTTTGAGGGGCTTACGGCTTACGCATCCAGCAAGGGGGCGATCGAAGCGCTGGCCCGATGCCTTGATATCGAATGTGCCGAAGCGGGAGTGAATGTGCGTTTGCTGCACCCGCCGCTGACGCGCACGGCGTCGTCGTCTCCGCTGCCCGTGCCGCCGCAGATGATGGCGGACCCGGAAAAGGTGGGGCGTGGCTTGGCGCGCCGTATCGGCAAAAAGGGATTCATCATCTGCCACAGCACAGGACAGCAGTTTCAGACGCGGCTGGCCTATCTGTTTTCACTAAAGCTGGGGCGGCTGATGAGCCGCATGACACGGCGTGCACGGAGCGGTAATTGATACAACTGCCCGATCGTGCTTTTGGATTTTGTCTACTGCTGACTGCCGCTTGCTGACAGCTCCCAGCACTGGGACGCTCCATTCCACATGAAGCATGCATCCTGCTGCTGCGGCACAACGGCTTGCCCGAGAAGGCGGGCATCCACCAGTACCTGCATGCGGGCCTCATCATCCGGAACGCCGTCAAACACGTGCTCTCTCGTACCCGTATTTTCAGCGTATACCGCTGTGGCGCGGTTGAGTATCGCCAGATTAGCAATGTCCATGTTGTCTTCCGAATCTTGTATGGTGCCCGTAAGACGGGGAATAGCCAGCAGCGCCAGTACGGCCAATATGGCCACCACCAGCAGCATCTCTATGAGCGTGAAACCGCCCGGATTTCTCAGCCTGCCCAGAAGCATATGCCCTCCTATTAATGGAAAAAGATGTCGATTGCTTGATAAACCTATTTGCGGGGGATGAAACAGGCGGAGATTTATGGTATAATGGGTGCCGGCACACGACGAAAGGATCAGACATTCATGGCCGGATTCAAAACAAACGCGATGAGAGTATTGGATAGCGCCAATGTCAATTATATGGCGCATGAATATATGCCGGACGATGGCGCAATAGATGGTGTGTCCGTCGCGAAAAAGATAGGACGGCCAGCGGAACAGGTGTTCAAGACGCTGGTGGCTCAGGGCGCGAGCCGGGAGTATTACGTTTTCGTAATCCCCGTTGCGATGGAACTGGACTTAAAGGCTGCTGCCAAAGCCGTGGATGAGAAGTCCGTCGAGATGATTCGCGTGGCGGATATCAACAAGGTGACAGGGTATATCCGGGGCGGGTGCAGCCCCATCGGCATGAAGAAGCAGTATCGCACCGTGATCGACAGCAATTGCATACTACAGGAAACCATCATCGTGAGTGCGGGTAAAATCGGCCATCAGATAGAACTGAAGCCGGATGATCTGGCGGCTCTGATTGGGGCGGGGATTGAAGATATTGCACGCTAACCCTTACGAGCGGCGATATACAAATTGGGGGGTACGTCGAAAAGGTTTTGTGACTCGACGACGGTAAAGCCTGCGCTTTCAACCAACGACAATACATCCTGCTGCGACATGATACTGACATGCGGCATCAGGCGAAGCACACAGAGCGTTCTGACCAGCGCGATGGTGACAAATCCGGCTTCCTTCAGGCAGTCGGTAACGGAAAGAAAAAGGCCTCCGGGTTTCAGCAGCCGATGAATACGGGCGCAGCAGGCCGACGCGTCCGGCAGACCGTGCAGTATGTTGAAGGCCAGTACCGCGTCATAAGACGCTTCGGCAAGGCTGTCGTCCATCAGCGTCCCCACTCGGAAAGTGGCATTGCCAATACCCCGGGCAGCGCATTTTATTTGTGCCTGCTCAATCATACCGGGAGAAATGTCGATGCCCAGTACGGAGGCGGCAGAGTTTGCTGCCTGCACCGTAACGAGGCCGGTGCCACAGGCAAAATCCAACACGTTGTCCGTGGGCTTCAGATACTTTCTCGTCAGAGCCACCGTATCCGCATAAGCTTTTTCGTATTTTCCGCCCGCCTGAGCATCGTAACCGGCGGACATTTTATTCCAGAAGCGGACAACATCCATGGGATTATCCTCCAAAGCATTGTTATGGAAGCATTCGTTAGGTATTGGGAATAATCCTGTATACATCATAAAATAAACTTCAGGAGAGCTGCTTTGGCCCGCATACATATCGATACTCAAGTATATACCAGTGCACCGGTTGACACCGGAAGGCTCCCGGTGGAGATGGAAACCTATGCGTTGTTGGACAGGCTCGGCATCGTCTATGAACGCTTGGACCACGGTGCGGCAGCCACAGTGGACGACTGCGCAGATGTGGAACACCGGCTCGGTATTGAGATATGCAAAAACCTTTTTTTATGTAACGCTGCCGGAACGGCTTATTATCTGCTGATGATGCCGGGGGAGAAGAAATACCGTGCGCCGCTGCTCTCGAAGCAGCTTCAAACCACGCGGCTGTCGTTCGCGGACGCGGCAAGTATGGAGAGATACCTTCGCATCACACCCGGCTCGGTCAGCGTGCTGGGGCTGATGAATGACACGGAACATGCCGTGCGCCTGTTGATCGATAAGGACGTACTGCAGCAAAGCCATATTGGCTGCCATCCGTGCGTCAATACATCCAGCTTAAAGATGAGGATGGACGATATACTGAACAGATTTTTGCCGCACACCGGCCATAATCCGGTGATTGTTGAGCTGTAGCTGCAGGCGGGAAAAATAAATCAAGCAGGAGGGGACAGCATATGACGCAGGCCAAAAGGATGCAGGAGGCGCTGATGGAGCGCGTCATTCCGCCGCTTATCGAGCAGGGGTTTACAGGAGAATATCCGCACTTTCGCCGTGAGCAGGGTGACAGAATTGAGCTCCTCGGTTTCTTGGATCATAAATACGGTGTGGGCTTCAACGTTGAGATATCCGTCGTGTTTCCGCAGCGTGCCAAGGAACAGACCAACTGCAGCACACACGCATTTGAACCGCCGGAAAAGGCGACGGTGTTTTCCACCGTCAAGCGGTACCGGTTGCCGGGAACCTTTGACGGCTGGTTCTACTTCACCGATGTGTACAAAACGACAAAACAAGTTTCCCAAAAGCATACGCTGGAAAGCTATGAGCCCGTGAGCGAGCAGCGGGCCAAAAGCTTTATCCCCGGAATGAACCAGACGCAGGTGCAGGCGACGGACGACGGCCTTTACACACGCATAGCGGACGAAGTGAAAAGCCAGCTTGAAGAAGCGTATGACTGGTGGACAAAATATAATACGCCGGCCAGGCTAAAGAAAGCAAAATAAGGCGAGGAGATAGCGTATGGATATCTTTATTCGGCCGGAGGAGTCAAAAGATTTCCGCATCGTGGAGGAACTGACGCGTGAGGCGTTCTGGAATCTGCACGTACCGGGCTGCAACGAGCACCTGCTGGCGCACAATCTGCGCAGCTGTGCGGCGTTTGTGCCGGAACTGGACTTTGTGGCGGAATCCGGCGGCGAGGTGGCAGGCAACATCATGTACTGCCGCTCAAAAGTCATCAGGGAGGACGGAACGGAGCACGAGGTGCTCACATTCGGACCTGTGAGCGTGTGGCCCAAGCTGCAGAGTAAGGGCATCGGTGCAGCGCTGATCCGGCATTCGCTGGCCGTGGCGGCCGATATGGGGTTCACAGCGGTGCTGATATACGGAGACCCGGCCTACTATGTCCGTTTCGGCTTTAAGCCCGCGCAGGTGTATGATATCCGTACGGCACATGGCAGCTTTCATATAGCACTACAGGCGCTGGAGCTTGTCCCCGGCTCATTGAACAGTATTTCCGGCCGCTTCTGCGAGGGAGAAGCTTACAACGTGGATGACGCGGAGCTGGAGGCGTTTGACGCCACCTTCACACCCAAGGAGAAGTTTGTCACCGAGTCACAGAAGAAATTTTTGGAGTTGCTGAACGGCGGCTGAAACTGGAGCCGCTTCAGCGAGAGTTTCAGATATAAAGCGATTTCTTGAGCCAAACTGTGTATTCTTCTGCGGAATAAGCATGTAAAGAGTCAATCATGCATCATCAAAATGGTGTGTGATTTTTTTATCAAATGTGTAAAGCATACTTGACAAACCGAGTTGTTTTGCTATAATGGATGTAAAGTAAACATGACACGAGAGGAGATGGATCGCCTGAATAATCATGTCAGACAATTGAGAGAGGCGATGGGGTTGACTCAGGCGGAACTGGCCAAAAGGACGGGCGTGTCCCGTCAGGCTATCAACGCTATTGAGACGGGGAAGTACGATCCGTCCATATGGCTGGCGTATGCGCTGGCCAAAACGTTCGGACGTGCGATCGAGGATGTATTTGTATTTGAAGAAGGTGAGCGGGCATGAAAAAGCTGAATAATCTGAGAAAGGTGTATCTTTGGTATCTGATCATAACGGGTGAATTGGTATGCGCTGCTGTCATCATCTGTGCAAGCTTTATTGCCGATCCGACATGGCAGTTAATCATCCGCATAGCAGGAATCGTGGGGGCTGTGATTGCGCCGGTAATGATCTGGATATTATACCGCTGGGTGCGGCGTGACAATGCGGACACCAGCGATGAGCTGGAGCAGATGGTACTGACCAAGGCGCTGGCGATTGCGGGCTTTACGGCGCTGACGCTGATCCCGGTGCTGCTGGTGCTGTCGTTTCTGCTGCCTGAGGGCGCAGGATTCGCCGCTTTCGGGTATACGGTGATCGTTTGGGGGACATTCAAACTGTCAACATTCTGGTTCTACAGAAGGTACTAAAAGGAGGTGTTCAAAATGGCTGTTATCGAGACGGAGAAACTGACAAAGTTCTATGGTAAATCACGGGGTATTGACGGTGTATCGTTGTCTGTGAATGAAGGGGAGATTTACGGCTTCATCGGGCCCAACGGCGCGGGGAAATCCACGATGATCAAGACGCTGCTCAACTTCCTGTATCCCACAGGCGGCAGCGCGCGCATTTTCGGGCTGGACTGTGCCACACAATCCCATCTCATCAAACGGCAGACGACGTACGTGCCCGCAGAGGTGCGGTTCTACGACGAATTGACTGTAGCGGCTGTGCTCCAATATTCGGGGCGGTTTTACAGCCCCAAGGCGGACGCCGATGAGTGGATCGGCCGGTTCGACATGGAACCCAAGAAAAAGATCGGTCAGCTGTCCACCGGCAACAAGAAAAAGGTGGCGCTGGCGGCGGCTCTGGCCAGCCGTCCGAAGCTGATGATACTCGACGAGCCCACGAACGGCCTGGACCCGCTGATGCGGAAAACGCTGTTCACAGCGCTGCGCGAACAACAGAAGAACGGCTGCACAGTGTTTCTCTCCAGCCACAATCTGGATGAGGTGCAGACGCTGTGTGACCGGGTGGCCATCATCCGTGACGGGCGCATTGCGGACGTGCGGTCGCTTAACGACCTGGCATCAAACCGGGCCAAAAAGGTTACGGTGACGGGCGCGAATCTGCCTGCAAGCTTTGACGGAGAGACGATGAAGCTCGTGTCCAAAGAGAAGGACAGTGTCGTGTTCACGTACCATTCGGGCGATATGGCGGCGCTGCTGAAGCTGCTGTCCGCGATGGAAGTCAGAGATCTGCTCGTGGAGGATATCGCACTGTCCGATATATTCATGTCGTACTACACCGGTGAGGAGGTGTCATCATGAATCTGTTCAAAATGGAATTTAGGCGTAACTTCAAAACGCTGATGATCTGGTCGGGGGTCAGCGCGGCGCTGACATTGCTGCTGACGCTGCTGTATCCCGCAATGCTGGGCTCGGATATGCTTGCGCTGATGAACGCCAAGCTGGCGTCTTTGCCCAAGGAACTGGTCGATATGTTCAACCTGTCCGGCGAGGATATCCGCCAGCTGCCGCAGTTCTTCGCCTATTTCTTCCAGTTCGTGCTGATGGCAGCCTGCGTGTATGGCGCGACGCTGGGCTTCTCGGTGATTTCGCGCGAGGAGAGTGACGGAACCATCGAGTTTCTGTATGCGAGGCCGCTGAAGCGCTCGCAGATCGTATCAGGCAAACTGCTGTCAGCCGGTGCCGCATATATCATCTATTTCATTATAGTCGGCATTGGTGCTATTATTGGCTGTCTGGCAGTGAAGCCTGAAGAACTGCAGCTGATGGATTTGCTGACATCCATAAAATCCGTACTGGCCGGCGGCATGATCGCAGGGCTCTCGTACCTGTTCGTGGGTCTGGCGGTATCGGTGCTGCTGAGGCGCACAAAACATGCAGCTTCACTGGCGGCGGCGCTGTTCTTCGGAACCTATATCGTCGGCAGCATACCGCGCATCACGGGCGTGCTGGACTTTTTGAAATGGCTGTCGCCGCTGAACTACTTCATGCCCAGCACCGTGGCAATGGAAGGGCTCGACGGTATCAACGTTCTGATACTGATTTTGGTGATGGGTGCCGCTGCAGGTCTGACGTATATTGGATATCGAAGGCGTGACTTTGCGTCGTGAAATGGCCGTAAAAGCCCACTGAACGAATATTCAGCGGGCTTTTGCTTATATTTATGCAAACAAATGAAAGCAGTGTATTGACAATAATTCGAGCATTTTCTATACTGTAAATAGCACGGTAGCATGGGGTTGTGACAATTTGCAGCGGTAGTATGGTTGTTCAATTGCGATTTTTGTTTACCCTTCGGAGCTTCCGGAGGGTTTTTCTATATATTCATAAGGTTAATTTAATCGTATATGAAGGAAGGTGAATTCATGCTGGGTTTAGGAGATTTTTCAATCTTTGCCGTGTATGTATTGTGCATCTTGTCCGCGTTGCTGTGCGTTGGATATGGCATATTTGCGTGGAATAAAGGCGCGGATAAGGATGAACCTGAGGTGGAAAAGGAATGGCAGCAGACGGAAGTGGACATGACCGACAAGCTGGACATCTGATACACATTGAATTGTAGGAGGGAAAAGTAATATGGATACCGAACTGCTTGTCAAATACATTGTTATCATCATATATCTTGGCGTGACAGCGGTACTGGGCATAATGGCATGGCGGAGAACGAAGACGGAGGCCGACTATCTGCTGGCCGGACGCAAAGCGCATCCTGTTGTAATGGCGCTGTCGTACGGCGCCACGTTCATCAGCACATCTGCAATCGTGGGCTTTGGCGGCAACGCGGGTGTGTTCGGGTTCAGCCTGCTCTGGCTGACGTTTCTTAACATATTCCTTGGCGTATTTATCGCGTTTGTGTTCTTCGGCAGACGGACACGGCGGATGGGTCACAACTTAAACGCGCATACGTTCCCGGAATTCATGGGCAAGCGTTTTGAGAGCCGGTTCATTCAGAAGTTTGCCGGTATTGTCATCTTTATATTCATGCCGATTTATGCGTCGGCAGTGATGATTGGTGTTGCCCGCATACTGGAAGCCAACCTTGGCATGCCCTATGAATTCGCGCTGCTGATATTCGGAGTGCTCGTGGCCGCGTACGTGCTGTTTGGCGGTATCAAGGGCGTTATGTATACCGACGCGTTTCAGGGGACGCTTATGCTGATCGGCATGATTATACTCATCGTGATGGTCTACTCCAAACTGGGCGGTGTGACATCCGCGCATCAGCAGCTGACTGATCTTTCACGAAATCCCGCAGTCACCGAACAGATAGCCAAGCTCACGGACGGCGGCTTTGCAGGCTGGACCTCAATGCCGACGCTGTTCTCCAAGTACTGGTGGACCGTTGTTTCCACTATCGTGCTGGGCGTGGGTGTGGGTGTGCTGGCACAGCCGCAGCTGGCCGTGCGCTTCATGACGGTGAAGAGCGATCGCGAGATCAACCGTGCGGTACCCGTGGGCGGCGTGTTCATACTGATGATGACGGGTGTCGCTTTTGTGGTGGGCGCGCTCTCCAATGTGTTGTTCTTTAACTCCACCGGCATGGTATCGGTCGCAGCGGCAGGCGGCGTCACCGACAGCATCATACCAATGTTTCTGAAGGATTTTATGCCCGGCTGGTTCAGTATAGTATTCCTCGTCATTTTGCTGGCAGCGGGCATGTCAACGTTGAGCTCTCAGTTCCATGCCATCGGTACGGCGGCCGGACGGGACATCGTGGGAATGAAAAAAACCGACACGAAGAAGAGTCTGCTTGTGTCGCGTACCGGGGTATTGATCGCCATTCTGATAACCATTGTACTGTCCTACGTGCTGCCCTCTGTGTGGGATGGCGCGATCACCATTGCAACTTCTCTGTTCTTCGGGCTTTGTCTGGCGGCGTTCCTGCCGATGTACATCGGTGCGCTATACTCCAGAAAGATGACGCGTCCGGCGGCGATAGCCGGTATGGTCTCAGGCTTTTCGAGCAGCCTGCTCTGGATGCTTTTCTTTCATGCCAAAGAGGCAACGATCATCGGGCTGTGCAACGCGCTGTTCGGTGTAACAACACTGGGTTCCGGATCAATGCTGGACGTGGTGGACCCGCTGGTCATTGCGCTGCCGGTGTCCATCATTGTCACAATCATCGTGCAGCTTGTCAGCAAGAAACGGCTGGATACGCAGCTGATAGACAAATGCTTCCACGGTTTTAAGCAAAAAGCAGCTGCCCAGGAAGCCGCTGTTTCTGAAGTCCAGTAATCAAAATATTGAAGGGAGCGTGATTGAGGCGCTCCCTTTTTGCTGCCAAGCTATTGCATGCTGGACGGTTCGTAATTGGCCGTGTTGGGTATGGAGATGAGCGACTTGAACGTATATCCTTGCTCTTCCCACGTATCCATCAACCGGCCCAATATTTTGACGTTGGTATTGGATTGGCTGTGAAGCAGCAGAATCTCGCCGGGATGGGTCTCGTTGATAATGGTTTTGTACGCCTGTTCCAAAGACGGCTGGTGATAATTGTTCCAGTCCTCATACCGGAAGGACCAGAAGACCGTCGTATATCCCAGACTTTGCGCATAGCTCAGTGTGACTTCAGAAAACCGGCCCTGAGGCGGCCGGAAAAACTTGAGGAGCTCATCTCCTGTTGCTTCCCGGTATGCATCTTCCACACCCGCCAGCTCAGCCTTGAACCTTTCAAAGGGGAGACCGGTTACGCTGTTGTGAGAGGAGGTATGGTTGCAGACAATGCTGCCTTCTTCCACGATGCGCCGGATCACCTCGGGACATTTGCGAATATAGTCCTCCGTCATGAAGAAAGCGGCAGGTGCATTATGTTCCTTCAGAGTGTCCAGAATCTTCGGGATGTTGTCGTTGTTCGGGCAGTCGTCGAAAGTCAGATACAGCACCTTTTCATCAGTGGGACCGATGTATATGACATCATAATTGCCCAGGTATTTTGCTTTTTCTATGGGCTCCGGCGGCTCGCTGGGGTCGTGCGGCAGGTAGTACCACAGATAGACTGTCGAGGAAAGGGCTGAGCTGCCCGAAGCCGGCTGAGAGATGAACATGTTCTTTGAGCCAAGTGCCAGCACGATAGCGGTGCAGAGGAATATAATCATCAAAGTGGAAATTTTCAGTCGGCTCATAAATGCCCCCTCAAAATGTAAGCAGCTTTTTAACCCTGATAAGCAGGGCACCGTATCCGAAGGACTCATCCAGAAAAAATAATATGCAAAACAACTTGTCAAAATAACCTGTAATCAATTTAAATATGGTATAATACGTTAATAACCGTCACAATAATCGTACATACAAATGACAGTATATTTTGAACAATATGTTTTAAACCACAATTAGCAACCAATATATATAAAGTCACTGTTTATCTGGTATATTTTTTACTTCGCTGGCGAAAGACGGTGAGGTGGTAATAAATTCTTGAGGAGGGCAAATTCATTGGCTATTTTTACACGTTTGGTCGACTTGTTAAAAGCAAATATCAACGATTTGATCGACAAGGCTGAAGATCCGGAAAAGATGCTCAAGCAGATCATCATTGATATGGAAGAGCAGCTTCAGAAGGCGACGCAGGGCCTCGGACAGATCATGGCGAGCGAGCGCCAGGCCAAGAAGCAGCTGGAGGCTGCGCAGGCTGATTCAGCGCTTTGGGAGGAACGGGCTAAAACCGCGCTCAAAGCGGGTAATCAGGAACTGGCCCAAAAGGCTGTGGAAAGCAAGCTGAAAAGCGATGCCAACGTGGCTCAGTACAGCCAGATGCATGACGAACTGGCAAAGCAGGTGGAAACGGTACGCGAACAAGTCAATCTGCTGAAGTCTAAGCTCGAAGAGGCGCGTTCCCGCCAGGCCATGCTGGTGGCGCGGGCTCAGGTGGCAGAAGCCCGTCAGGGCGTGGCCAAAGCCGTGGGCGGCATCGACAGCAGCGGCGCGTTCGCCAAGATGGACAAGATGGAAAAGAAGATCATGGAGGAAGAGGCGAAAGCGGATGCGCAGTATGAGATTTCCGGTATGGACGCCGAGAAGAATGACCCGTTCAAACAGCTGGAAAAGGACAGCGCTGCCGCCAGCGAAATGGAGCGTCTGAAAAAGGAACTCGGGCTTGAATAGGGAGGGCATGAATTAATGGCACTCATTATTATAGGCGTTGTGCTTGTCGCGCTGGGCGGTGTTCTGGCGTTTGTCGTGCGGACGCGTATCCAGAACAAGAATATAGAGATTCAGTTTATGAGGACGACCACCATCCCTGAACTGTCAAGCGCGCTAAAGGAGAACGAGGCGCAGGGGCTGGAAAACTACCGTGAGTATGCGGAGCTGAAAGGCGTCGCGTCAGCTGACAGCCCGCAAAAAACGCCGTATTCGGGACAGGATGTGGCCTATTACGACGCGGACATCTATCAGGTGTTTGAAGAGGTGGAGACATATCGGGACGACAACGGTACGCATCAGCGCGTCAACCGCCGTGAAGACCTGATGTCTAGCCAGAAGAGCACGGGCAGTCTGGTGCTCAAGGATGTGCAGACCGGAGATAAGGCGTATATCGAACTGCCGGGTGGCGGCATGCAGCTGGATACCGTCAAGTCCTTCGACAGGTTTGAGCCGGTGAACATGATGAACCAGTACGGTTTTTTCAGCAGTCTGACGTTCAGCCAGCGCGGTTCCAAAACGCTCGGCTACAGAATGGTGGAGAAGACGATACCGCTGGACCATCCGCTTTACGTATTGGGGGACGCTTATCTGCAAGCCGGGCGGCTCAACATAGCGAAGCCGGCGGATTCCAAAAAGCCGTATATCGTATCCGTCAAGAGCGAAGCGGATCTGGTGCGCAGCAACAAAGCGGGCGCGACGGCAGCTCTTGTCGTTGGGATCATACTGGCCGTGGGCGGCTTAGCGATGATCGTTGTGGGGTTGTTCTGATATTAGGCGGTCGCTTCGAGTTATTCGGAATCGATCAGAACTGAAAAAAATAATAGGGAGGGGTAATATGCTGATAGTCAGCAAGACCTGTAAGTCGGCAGATGAACTGGCTGACAGGGTGGCGGAGTTATTCTCTGCCCGGGGGTACAAGCTGGAGGAAGGAACAAAGTTTCAGGGTGTGTACGGCAACGGAAGCGTTGCCATGCGCGTGCTGCTTGGCGGATTGGCCAAGAGAAACAAGTTCTCAATAACGGTACTGCAAAACGCAGAGAGCGGGTTCGCCGTGGACGTTGACAAAGCCATGTCAGGCGCAATGGGCGGCGTTATCGGCGTCACGAAGATGGACAACGAATTCACCCGTATACAGGAGATGCTTGCTAATCTATAATGCGTTCTTGCCGAAGCCGCTGCACTTGTTAGGTGCGGCGGTTTTTATTTTACAGAATTTGAACATACGGCTCAGACAAACATAATGACCCGGCAGTAAGAATATTCTGATAATGTGAAAAAAGGAGGGCGAAATATGGGGTTTTATGTCAATGTTGAGCCGAATGTGAATTTATTTGTAGAGGATCTGAACCCGTCCGGGGAGAAGACCATACTGTTCCTTCACGGATGGCCGGGCAGCCACAAGCTGTTTGAGTATCAGTTCGACCAGCTGCCAAAGATGGGATACAGGTGCATCGGGATGGATGAAAGGGGCTTTGGGCAATCGGATAAGCCCTGGAGCGGCTACAACTACGACCGTATGGCTGACGATATCCGGAGTGTGGTGGATGCAATGGGGCTCAAGGACATCACCCTCGGAGGGCACTCGACGGGCGGTGCAATCTGCGTACGGTATATGGCACGGCACAATGGATACGGCGTCTCCAAACTGGCGCTGTTTGCGGCGGCGGCGCCCAGCCTGATCAAACGAAACTATTTTCCGTATGGGCTGCAAAAAGAAGACGTACTGAACATCATACAGGGAACTTACAAAGACCGGCCCGAAATGCTGCGCGGTTTCGGCAACATGATACTTTATCAGTATGCCACAGAGCCGTTTAAGAGCTGGATATTTGATTTGGGGCTGCAGGCGGCGGGATGGGCGACAGCCGCTGTTGCCAATGCGTGGCTGGATGAAGAAGGCTTGTTCTACGATCTGAAAAAAATCAACGTGCCCACGCTGATACTGCACGGCATCCACGACCGGGTCTGCCTGTTTCCACTCGCGATCGCGCAGCGGGACAGCATCAGACACGCGACACTGGTGCCCTTTCAGGAGAGCGGCCACTTTCTGTTTCTGGATCAGAAGGATCTGTTTACCACGGAATTGGCGCAATTCATTGAGGAACGTCCGGCGCAGTAAACGATGCCGGGCGCTGCCGAAACAAAATACCATATCAGGATGGATGATTCCGCAGCACCGGTACTCATGCAGCAACGGTGCTGTTTTTGTACGCGGCGGGATGATATAATTATTTCATACGAAAAAAACGGAGGAGGCACAGCGATGAAGCACGTCGCCAACATGCTGACATTATTGCGCATTGCGCTTTCGCTGCTGATACTCGCGTTTTTGGGCGACCGCACGGCAGCGTGCATATTGTTCGCGTCAGCTGGGCTGACCGACCTGCTGGACGGCATCATTGCCCGTCGTACGGGCACCGTGAGCCGGCTGGGCGCAAGGCTGGACTCCGCCGCCGACCTCGTGATGTTCGGCGTGATGATTGCGTGCGCCGTGGTGTGGGCGGGAACCGCTCTGTGGGCGCTGGTCCCCTGGCTCGTCGCCGTAGCGGTCATTCGTGTGGTCAACCTTCTGATTGCCGCGCTGAAGTTTAAGATGTTCGCAGGTATCCACACATGGGGCAACAAGTTGACCGGCCTTATGATATTCGCAGCCTTCGGCGTGTATATACTGACAGACAGCCTGACAGCGCTGATACCTGCGGTCGCGGTCGCGGGTCTGTCGGCGTTGGAAGAGATGCTGATACTGCTGACCTCAAAGACGCTGGACTTAAACCGCAAGAGTATGTTTATTAAGCCCAAATTGGATGAGGGAGAGGCCTGATGCCATGATCATCAGCGCGAGCCGCAGAACGGATATCCCTGCATGCTACGCGGACTGGCTGTTCCGCCGCTTGGAAGAGCGGTATGCTCTGGTGCGCAACCCGATGTATCCGCGCCGCGTCAGCCGCGTGGACCTGTCGACGGACGCGGTGGACGGCATCGTGTTCTGGACGAAGAACCCTTCACCGATGCTGGACAGGCTGACTGCGCTCGTAGACTACGCATACTATTTTCAATTTACATTGACCGCCTATGATTCGGACGTGGAAGTGAATCTGCCGCCCAAGCCGGTGCTGGTGGACGCGTTCAAAGCGCTGTCCGACAGCGTTGGTCGGGAACGGGTAATTTGGCGGTATGACCCGATACTGCTCAATTCCAGGTACACAGTAGCATATCATATGCGTCAGTTTGAAGCACTGGCACACAGCCTGTCCGGGTATACGGAGAAATGCATCATCAGTTTCATCGACTTCTATCCCAAGATTAACGCTGCCGTGAAGGCACTAGGCATCACGCCAATACCGGATGAACAGAAGCGGCGGCTTGCCAAAGGCTTATCGGAAATCGCCTTTGCACACGGCCTTGGTATGGAGACCTGCGCTGAAGCCATTGACCTGTCCGATATCGGTATCGGCCATGCGCGCTGCATCGACGATAAACTCTTGAGCCATATCGCCGGACGCCCCGTCAGCGTGCGCAAGGACCGAAACCAGCGCCCTGCCTGCGGCTGCGCGGAGAGTGTGGATATCGGTGCGTACAACACGTGTCCGCACGGCTGCCGGTATTGCTACGCGAACCACAGCATGGCTGCGGCAGCAAAAGGCCGCGCTGTTTACGACGCATATGCGCCGTTACTGTGCAGCCGCCTTGAGGAAGGGGATACCGTCTATGAGCGCGGCGGCAGGAGCCGCTAATGGCTTTTAAAGTATCTTTTTGAGAAGCGGTACTTTGGTGAGGGCATAAGACAATGCGAAGCAAACAGGAAGGCAGACGGGTACCATCACAGCGAACTTGATAAACGGCGGCCATTCCACGGGCTGAAACAGCAATGTGATGGCCACGACGATGGGGGTATGGAACACATAAACGGAGAAAGTGCTGGAAGAAAGCGCCCGGGTCAGCCGGTTTTGTTCATTGAAATATTCCCGGAACAGCACCAGCAGCCCCACATCCATCGCAACTGCCGTGAAAGATTCCCACAAAGCGAAGATGAGACTCTGCCATGTGCCGCCGCCATTGAACAGCGCATAATCGCTGCGCCAGAATGCCTGGGCTGCCATCATCAGCGCCACCCAAACGCCCAAGGCCCAGAGCGGCGACGTATACAGCAGCCCCATATAGCTGCGGCTCAGCTTCTCGAACAAGTCGCAGCGGTAAGCGATGATGCCGACGATGAACAGTATGATGTACTGGGCAAAAAAGCTCAGCATCATGTTGGATACGCTGGTGATGATGGGGAAGGGGATGCGTATCAGAAACGCAAGCAGCGCAATGGCCAGCACCAGCATCACCAGCACCGCCGCGTTGGGAACAATTTTTTTGGATGTGCTGCACCATGTTTTGCCTGTGATGCGCCGAAGTACGGCATAGATCACATTGAACGCCAGCAGCGCCAGTGCGAACCAGAGAGGCCCCGAACCGCTGAGAAAGCGAAGACTGACGATGTTGTCTGCGTAGAACGCTACGAAGCCTGTGCGGTCGTCCAGCAGCACGTAATGGATGACGGGGTCGACCACCAGCATGAAAAGCAGCGCGGGAACGCCGAGGCGTATGGCACGGTCCCGCAGGAACACGGCAAAGCCCTTGCGGTCATACGCACCCGGAACGAAGTAGCCCGCGATAAGGAAAAGGAAGCCCATGAAGAAGGCCTGTAAAAACGTCTGCAAAAAGCTGAAGAAGGATTCTTCGCCGCTGCTTAAAAAGCGGCCTTCCGTATAGTACCAGCTGCCCATATTACTGTAAGTGACGGACAGATGCATCACGACGACCAGTATGATGACAAAAAGGCGTATGTTGTCAATGTAAAGCAGTCTCTTGTTTGCCCCCATAACCGGACTCTCCCGTAAAATCAATTCTATGACTGTCATTATACAATTTGCCCGCTGCGCCGTAATAGGACTATACAATCCTGAACCCGAACTATATTATCCGGCTTTTTGGCCATGTGCAACAGGACAAGCTGTTTGCGCAAAAATAAAGCAAAAATGCATCGGTCAGGACAAAAAAAGGCTAATGCATATTCATCCTTTCTCTGGCGCAAACTATCCTTCTGGAAACCCATCCATGAAAGGAGCCGTTTATGAAGAAAATCACGCCCGATATCGCGCTGGAGGACTGCGGGGAGAAGCTGGACTATTACCGGGAGCTGTTCGGCGGGGAGATTGCCAACCTGCGCAACACACCGGACGGCAAGGTGATGCACGCGGAGCTTCGGATTAAGCCGGACTGTGTGCTGTATTTCCACGACAAGTTCCTGTTCTCGGAGATCAAGTATGGCAGCATCGTGTTGGTGCTGGAAATGGAGTCCGAGGAGGAGATCAACCGGATGTACAATGCGCTGAAAGAGGGCGGCGGCGTGCGGTTCGACCTGCAGAAGACGGACTGGGGCGCGCTGCACGCAGTGGTGGAAGATAAGCACAGCATCGTCTGGTCACTGAACTATATGCAGTAAAGGATATAATGAGTGCTCGTGTCTGCCTGCATCTGTTCGATAAAATGCCGCAAAACGGCGGGGATTGTGTGCTGCCTGTAAGGACGGACACACCTGAAAGATTATAATGGGTGCTCATTTGAGCATAAAATATATCTGCGGCTTGAGCCGCTTTTTTTGTTTGCTGTGATAGTATATATATGGTAGCTGCGGAAACAGCCGTATGGTATAATATACTGCACGGATAAATAACCGTGTAAGTATTCATGGGAGGCAGCTATGGAATACAGGGCTTTGGGCAGCTCCGGTATTATGGCCGGTATCGTCGGCATAGGCGGCGAGTATCTGGAATACGAGGACAGGGAGACCGTTATTCGCACGATGCACCGGTCCATGGAGCTGGGCGTCAACGTACTTGACATATTTATGTCCAACCCGGAGGTGCGGACGAACCTGGGACTGGCGATCCGAGACAGGCGGGACAAGATCGTCGTGCAGGGACAGGTTTGCTCGATCTGGGAAAACGGACAATATTCCAAAACGCGGGATCTCTCAAAGAGCAAGCTGTTTCTGGAGGATCTTTTTGAGCGTCTGCAGACGGATTATATCGACATCGGTATGCTGCATTACGTGGATACGCTTGACGACTGGAAGAAGACGCAGGAGAGCGGCGTTCTTGAATATATGCAGGAGCTGAAATCACAGGGGCGGTTCCGTACGCTGGGCGTCAGCTCGCACAGCGCAGCCGTTTCCATGGAGATGATCAAAAGCGGTTTGTTCTCCGTACTGATGTTCAGCATAAACCCGTCGTTCGATCTGGTGTTTGGCAGCAGGGATTTGGAGGCGTGTCTGGGGGACGGCGAGTTGCCCGGGGCTTTGGATATCGATCCGGATCGGGCGCAGCTTTACGCCTTGTGCGAGGAGATGGGCGTGGGCATCACTGTGATGAAGACGCTGGGCGCGGGCCGGCTGCTTCGCGCCGAAAGCTCGCCGTTCAAGGTGCCGATGACGGTGGACCAGTGCATCCATTACGCGCTGAGCCGTCCGGCGGTGAGCAGCGTGCTCATCGGTGCGCGATCCATTGCGGAGATCGAGCGTGCCGTAGCCTACTGCGATTCGTCGGAGGCGGAGCGCGACTATTCTGGCATATACGCGCACATCGGCAAAGCGGAAAAGAGCTGCCTGTACTGCAACCATTGCCTGCCGTGTCCGAAGCACATTAACGTTGCGGCAGTTACGCGGCTGCTGGATGAAGCGGGCATAGCGATGACGGCGGAGCTGCGGGAAGCCTATGCGACGCTGGACGTTAAAGCGTCGGACTGCATCGCCTGCGGGGTGTGCGAAAAGCGCTGTCCGTTCGGCGTGGGCATCGTTGAGAACATGCGAAGTGCCGTCAGCCTGTTCGAAGACTGACATCATAGAAGCGTATTATAGCCCGGAGGGCAAATGCCTTTCGGGCTTTTAATTTGGTTTGTTAGACAGAGCTGCCAGCGCAGCGTACAAACCGGTCATGTCGTTGTAACAAGCGGGGATCACGTGGCGCGTGACCGTTCTCTGACTCACTCCGTCATAATTGTAATCCGGCGAGTATTTGCTGATGTTGGTTCCCAACACTTCAATGCTTCCGTTTCGCTTGAGCCCGAGACTTTCTACATTTTTTAAATAAAGCGTTTCCGACCATTCAAAAAAGTTCTGGCTGTTACGGGGAAGTATCGTTTCTGCTGCCGCCGCCTGCCGCCATCGCGGGACTCCGGCTATGAACTGATAATGGACGAACTGATTACCGTCCGTCTGCAAATAGCATTTGGCGAGCCGCTTTTTGACTTGTATATATCGGGTAATGGTAACGGCTTTCATACCTTGATTTAGCAGGCAAAGAAAGCCCATGCCTATATTCACGAAATACTGGCGGGAAGGGCCGGGCGTATAGGCCAGCCAGCTGGCCGCGATGAGGGCGTCCAGCACCAGCGATGCGGCGAGTACGGGCAGCAGCCACCGCATGCTGAGCCGCCTGTACGCTTTGGGATCAAACTCAAATGTCTTATCCATAACACCTTGAAGAGATTATAAATTGCATGAAGTTATTCAAACCTTTCTCTGAGCAAATACAGCAGATATGAACAAACCCAAAAGACAATACCGATGATTATCCGCCCGGACAGCCTGTGTATGGGAAGCAGGAAAAAAGCCGCCGCACCTGCGATGATGGTCAGAATTATTGCCAGCAGGACAACAGTGCGCCAAAAACGGCTTCCCATCAATCTACTCCCTGAACTGACTGCGGTACAGCGCTGCGTACGCGCCGTTCTTAACCAGCAGTTCTTCGTGCGCGCCGCGCTCGGAGATGCCGTCCTCATCGATCACGATGATCTCGTCGGCGTTCTTGACGGTGGACAGCCGGTGGGCGATAACCAGCGTGGTGCGCCCCTTGGCCAGCTCTTCAAAGCTCTGCTGTATACGCGCTTCAGTCATGGTATCCAGCGCGGAAGTGGCCTCGTCGAGAATGAGTATCGGCGGGTTTTTGAGGAAGATGCGCGCGATGGAGATGCGCTGCTTCTGTCCGCCGGACAGCCGCACGCCACGTTCGCCCACCTCGGTATCGTAGCCGTTTTCCATCTCCATGATGGTGTCGTGAATTTCCGCTTTCTTCGCCGCGGCGATGATCTCTTCCTCCGTCGCGTCGATGCGGCCGTAACGGATGTTCTCGCGCACGCTGCCCGCAAACAGGAACACGTCCTGCGACACGATGCCGATGTTGCGCCGCAGCGACAGCAGCGTCACGTCCTTGATATCGTGCCCGTCTATCGTGATACGGCCGCTGTCGGTTTCGTAAAAGCGGGGTATCAGGTGGCACAGCGTGGTCTTGCCGCCGCCCGACGGACCCACCAGCGCCAGCGTTCGGCCTGCGTCAATGTGCAGTGAGAGGTCCTTGAGCACCCGCGTGTGGTGGTTATAGGAGAAACTCACATTCTCGAAAGCGATATGACCCTTAACGTCTCTCAGCTCCCTGGCGTCAGGTGTGTCGGCGATCTCCGGCTGTTCGGCCAGCAGCTCGCGGAAGCGCGAAAAGCCCGCCGCGCCGCTGGTGAACGCTTCCATGAACGACGTGAGCCGCCGTATCGGCTGCAGGAACACGCCCACGTACAGTGTGAACGTGACGAGTCCGATGTAGTCGAACCCACCCGCCATAATCAGGTATCCGCCCACGGCGATCACCGCGACGGAAAACAGGTTGGTGAACGTGCCCATGCCCGAGAGGAACACGGCCATGGACTTGTAGAAATCGCTTTTGGAGTGCTTGAAAAGCTCATTGTTCTCGGAGAATTTGTCGATCTCATAGCCTTCGTTGGTGAACGCTTTGGCCACCCGCGCACCGGAAATGCTGGATTCCAGCCCTGCATTGATGCCTGCGGTGCGCTCTTTGAGCTTCTTCGAAGCCTTCATCATACGGCGGCGCAGCAACAGCATGAACACCACGCCCACCGGCACCAACACGATCAGCACCAGTGCCAGCGGCCAGCTGATGGTCAGCATCACGATGAACGCGCCGAGTATCGTAATGAGCGAGATGAACAGGTCCTCCGGGCCGTGGTGCGCCAGCTCCGTCATCTCAAACAGGTCGTTGGTCACGCGGGACATCAGCTGCCCGGTGCGGTGCTTGTCGTAAAAGCGGAACGACAGACGCTGCATGTGGGTGAACAGGTCGCGCCGCATGTCCGCTTCCATGCGCACGCCCAGCGTGTGCCCCCAATAGGCAACAACGTATTCGAACAGGCCGCGCAGCAGATAGGCCAGCACCAGAGCGCCCATCAATATGAAGAACGGACCGAACAACTTACCCGGCAGCAGATTGGTCATTGCATAACGGGAGACGATGGGGAAGGAAAGATCGATGGCGGCGATCAGCAGCGCGCAGACCATATCCAGCGCGAACAGCTTCTTGTGCGGGCGGTAATATGAAACGAACTGGCGCAGCGCACCATGTGCGGCGGGGTCTTTTTTCATGTTGTCTTCCTTGGATGAATTAGGCTTTTGCCCACCGCCATTATACCGCTGTCGCCCACCGAATACAATGCTTCGGCCTTGCCGCCTACTGCCAGAAGATGCCGCTCTCCATCAGCTCCTCATATAGGGCGTAAGCGTCTGCATCCTCCCGCAACGCATCTTCGCTGACTGCCAAAGCGTAACCAATGGACGTTTCTGCTTTACCGTTGCCGTCCAGCAGCTTATAGAAGGGGAAACCGCCGGAGTAGATGATTTCGGCTCCGGACACGGTGAGCAGCCGGTCGTCCGGGCTGGTGCGATATGATTCGTTGCGGCTGTAAAACGCATGCTTTACCGCTTCCTCAAGCGGTAAAACGTCGCTGGTTTCAAACAACGGTTCCAGCTGCACCGCGTAAAGTTGCGCGTCGCCCAGCGTACCGTCCGGCGTGAAATGCAGTCTGAGATACGTTTCCGTACGGTATTCGTTAACATAGCCCCAGAACAGCGTCGCAAATTCTTCGTCACCCGGCGAGACAGATATCTCCGTACCATAACGTCGCAGCACATCGGCAATGCTGCTGTCAGCGAGGAATTTCGCGCCCCAGGCTTTGTGCTGTGCACTTCCGGAGATATCCTCACCCTTGTCCTTTGCATAGCCGTCGTAATCGTACGTTTGCGGCTGTGTGAAGTTCAGCATACCGGGGAAATCGTTTGGCACGCGGGAAACATCCTGCCAGCCGTGTGCTTCCAGTGATTCCAGTATCTCGGCAACATCCTCGTCGGTGAAAGCCACCGGAGTTTGGCGGGCAATCATGAGTGAATCGGGGGCTGCAGAGCTTTCCGCCAGCCCATTCGCGAGAGTGAGGTTGGACAGCAGTATGATATTGCCGCTGACGTCGCCGCCTGCGGGCGCTTCACTGGCAGTGGGCAAAGCCCCTTCGGGCACAGGTGTCGCAGGGGTGGGGTGCAGGAAAATAATCAGCGCTGCCGCGGCGACAACCAAGGCTGCCGCTACACCCGCGGCAAAGCGCCGGACAAATTTCTTTTTCATAGATTCCTCTCTCCTTGCCTGCTCGGCTTGAGCCAGCAGGCTTTCCAGCAAAGGCTGTCTGCGGTGCTCCGGCATGCGGATGTGCTCAAGGGAGGAAATTATTCGGTTATTCTTCATCGCACATCCTCCTTCAGCATGTCTTTGAGCAGTGCACGCCCCTTATGCAGATAGCCCCACACCGAGTTTTCCGATTTACCCAAGGCTTGACCGATCTCTCTGGCGGAGTAGCCTTCGTAATAAAACATATATACCGCGGTTTTCACAGGCGTGGGTAAAGCCATCACGCACGCAGCGGTTTCATCGATATCGAAAGGAACAGCGGTTGTTTCCGCCAGATCGCTGTGCACGCTGACGTGCCTTCTCCAAGCGGAGCGGAGCATATCACGGCACACGTTGGACGCCGTCACGATCAGCCATGCCTTCTCGTGTTCGCTGCTGCTGAAGCGCGTGCCGTCCTTCAGCAGCTTCAGAAACGTTGTCTGCAGCGCGTCTTCGATATCAACCTCACAGCCTCGGAGGAACAGGAAACAGACGCGGTACACGGTATCCGCATGGCAATCATATAATTGCGTGATGTCATGGTTTGTCCGCAGACGCCCGCCCTCCTTGCGCAAGAATGAAGCCCTTCACTTACAACACTGTACGGCAGCCCGATTCCTTAACGGACTTGTAGAATATCACAAAAAAGGATACCACATGGGAAGGTCTGTGCCAATGTACCCGGCTGAAATACAAGGCTGTCTTTATGAACCATGGATGATATAATAGCCTTATCAACTCAAGGGGTGGACCATGAAGTATCTGTTTCAGGCAGCGGTGATTATGCTGGTGACGCTCGCGGGTGAGCTGCTGCGTTTGCTTATTCCGCTGCCGGTACCGGCCAGCATATACGGCCTCATCATTATGTTATCATGCCTGAAGTTTCGCGTGATACGATTGGATCAGGTGGAGGGCGCGGGTAATTTTCTGCTGGATATCATGCCTGTGCTGTTCATACCGGCGGCGGTGGGGCTTATCGTGACATGGGGACAGCTACAGGTTATGCTGATGCCGTTCCTTGTGATTACCGTTGTGACAACCTTCCTCGTGATGGGTGTCACCGGCTGGACGGCGCAGCTTGTGATGAAAAAGGGTAAGCGTGAGCGCTCATGAAGGACGCGTTTGTGAATTCGATATACTTCGGCATCGTACTGAGCTTGGGCAGCTACGCACTGGGCGTGTGGCTGAAGAAGAAGCTGAAGTGGAGTCTGGTCAACCCGCTGCTCGTCTCCGTCATTGTGATCATCGGCGTGCTGTTGCTGTTTGATATCGGCTACGACAGCTTCAATGCAGGCGGGCAGTACATCTCGTATCTGCTGACGCCGGCGACGGTATGCCTCGCGATTCCGCTGTACAAACAGCTGCATCTGCTAAAGAGATACAAGAAGGCCGTGATTTTCGGTATACTCGCGGGAACGCTCGCCAGCCTGGGCGGGATACTCGGCCTGTCCGAGCTATTTGGGCTGACGCACGAACAGTATGTGACGCTGCTGCCCAAGTCCATCACCACAGCGATCGGCATCGGCGTGTCGCAGGAGCTGGGCGGCGTGTATGCCATCACCGTGGCGTCCATCATACTGACGGGGCTGGTGGGCAACGTGGCGGCTCAAGCGTTCTGCCGCCTGCTGTGCATCAATGATCCTGTGGCGCAGGGGCTGGCGATCGGCACATCCTCCCATGCGCTGGGCACGGCGAAAGCACTGGAGATCGGTGAGGTACAGGGCGCGATGAGCAGCCTCGCCATCGTGGTGGCCGGTCTGCTGACAGTGGTGGGTGCATCCGTGTTTGCGATGCTGTGGTAGTCCATAAAAAGAAAAGAGAGAAGAATGCCTTCGCAAAGGCATTCTTCTTGTGGGATTGTCAAGGGGCTGGCCCCTTGAGCGGAGGTTTGGAGGCAGAGCCTCCAATGTTTGTGGTATTATCCGAAACAGGAGGTGCATTTCCATGTGTGATACGATGTGTGCGACGCCCGCGTATACGGGCGGTGACATGCTGTTCGCCAAGAACAGCGACAGGAGCCCCAACGAACCGCATCTGGTGGTGAGTGTACCGGCGGCAGACCATCCAATAGGCAGCATGGTGAAGCTGACGTATATCACCATCCCGCAAGCAGCGCACACGCTGGAGGCGGTACTGTGTAAGCCGTCGTGGATATGGGGCGCGGAAATGGGCGTCAACGAGGCCGGATTGGCCATCGGCAACGAAGCGGTGTTTACGCGTGCTAAGCGCGGACCGGACGCGCTGATTGGCATGGACCTGCTGCGGCTGGCGTTGGAACGCTGCGGGACGGCGAAAGCCGCGCTGGAGCTGATGACCGGTTTGCTGGAGCAATACGGGCAGGGCGGCAACTGCGGCTTCGATCACGACTTCCGCTACGACAACAGCTTCCTTATCGCAGACCCGAAAGAAGCGTATGTGCTGGAGACCTCCGGACGGCGGTGGGCTGCGGTGCAAGCGGACGGATTTCGCTCGATCTCCAACAGGCTGACCATTGGTACGGAACACACGATGCGCGGCGGTGTGGATGAGGGCTTCGATTTTGCGAAACGTCTGACGGAGCCGGTGTTCACGCATTTCTCGGGTTCGAAGCTGCGGATGGGCTCATCCTGCTCCATTGCTCCCAAGAACGTTGCGGATATGATGGCGGCGCTGCGCGCACACGACCCGCGCGATGCAGAGAAGCTGTTCCCCAAGGGCAGCGTGCGAAGCGTATGTATGCATGCGGGCGGCGTGATTGGCGACCACACCACGGGCAGCCTGGTCGTGCAGCTGCGAAAGGGCAAACCCATGACGCTGTGGGTCACAGGCGCGTCCACGCCGTGTATTTCCGCCTTCAAGCCGGTGTTCTTCGGCATTGATTCAGGCGCGCCGGTGTTCGCGGACGAGTCGGACGCCAAGAGGTATTGGCTGGCGCATGAAGTGGTGCATCGCGGCATGTTGGCCGGACAGGCGGATATAAATGCACTTAGGGCAAGGCGCGACGCGCTGGAAGCGGACTGGCTGGCGGCGGAACAGGGACTGATGGCGCAAGGCACAGACAATGAAGCACTGAGGGCGCTGGCCGTTCGTGCGGCGGCGGAGGAGCAGGCATTGATTGAGACATTTTCACCAAGGACGGAAGGCGTTGCGCCCACGCCGTACTGGCGCAAGAAGAACACGTCGCTGGAGAAGATGTGACTATAGGGAAGCAGAAGATGGATTATGTAAAGCTGAGCAAAGAGGTTTCATACGCGCTGCGCCATGCGCCGTGGGAGTACGAGCTGGAGCTGGACAGCGAGGGTTGGGTGGAGATTGCCCAGCTGCTGGCTGCCTTGCATGAATCACCGCATTGGCGGGAAGTGAACGCTCAGGACTTGGGCGTGATGATCGGGCAGTCAGATAAAAGACGCCATGAGATATCCGGTGAGAGGATACGGGCGTTATACGGGCATTCCATCCCGCAGAGGATTTCCAAGACACCGGCCAAACCGCCGGAAGTACTGTATCATGGAACGGCCAGAAGGTTCATACCATCCATCAAAGAGAACGGTCTGCTGCCCCGGAGCCGCCAATATGTACATCTGTCCGCGGATACCGAGACGGCGTTGCAGGTAGGGAAACGTCGTGACGATGAACCCGTGCTGCTGCGAGTGAAGGCTCTTGAGGCATGGGGAAACGGCGTTTCGTTCTACATAGGACACGAAAAGGTGTGGCTTGCGGACACAGTTCCTTACGCTTACATTGAACTCTGAGACGTGCTTATTCTATCGGCAGGTTGTGCTGGCGCAGAAATGACAGCTTGTCCCAGTAACCCCGTTGGAACACGATTTTATCATTCACCACCTGAAAAAAGCCGCAGCCGCGCAGACCCAGCGGGTCACGCCACTCCATGATGGCCCACTGGCCGTCCTCGAATATATTCTCTACGATGCACACCATTTTAGCGCGTGCGAATTCCGCTATGAAGAACGCTCGGATAGCTCTTTTCCGCACACCGGCGCTTCAGCCACCTGATGGTTGACCGCGTTGTCGTCATACAGTTCCGCAAGTGCATCCGCGTCGGCGGCATTGAATGCGCTCACAAACTTTTGCACCACTTCTTTAGGTCTCACAGTGCGTCCTCCTTTTGCAGCAGCATGGTGACGCCGATCACCCTTTCCGCGAGATCGTCATATTCGTCGCGCTGGTTCTGCACGTAATGCTCAAACATCTTCCGATACTGCGGATACATTTTTATAAGTTCCTGAGCCCTTTGGCTGATGCATTTGAAATCGCGGTCGTCGTTCGGGCGGTCTTCCGCCAGACTATAAGCGATCAGCTTAAGCCCCGCCTTATCGAACAGCGCCTGCCATTCGTCCAGCGTGGGGTATTCACCATCGAAGAGCAGCGTACTGTCGTCGTCTTCCAAACGGTAACCGTCGTCGAGCAATATGTATCCGCCCGACTTTACAGCAGACATGAGCGCATTCAGAGTTTTCGGTCGGTCGCCCAGCACATCGCCCACCGCACCGAATATCACCAGATCATAATCCCGTTCATGCAGCACGGCCTGCTTGATATCGCCGCCAGCGAATTCGCACAGCCCGTCCACACCATGCTCGGAAGCCTTCTCACCGGCTTCGCGGATGAAGTCGCCGATAAGGTCGATGCCCTTGCAGCGTATGCCCAGAGACCTGGCGAGCGTGACGGAGACCGCGCCTTTGCCGCAACCCAGATCCAATGCGCTAAAGCCCGCAGTAACCGGTACGTGCTGCCTAAGAAGCTCAAGCATTTCCTGACCCGAGCTGCCCAGTTCCCAAAGGTCCTGCAGCAGATAGGGAAGGTAGGGGATGATGTCCGTGGTATCCGCGGTGAGCGATTTAGCCAGCTTTTCGCTGGTGTTATCAGTATTCATCTTTTCTTATTCTTCTTTAATTCGGCGATCTGCCGGTTCTCTTCCACACGCCACTGCGTAATCTCTTTCACCAGCTCCAGCGGCAGCGGGTCGCTGAATGGAAATTGAATCGTACCCTTGGACGTTTTGTATGCCGTCAGCCTGTCCGCAAAGGCCTCCACGCCGCTGGCTCCGGGAAAGAAGCCGATGTGATTCTTGAACGCGGCGAAGTGCACCACGTTGCCCTGCTGGTGGAAAGTGGGCATCTGGTAGCTGATCTTCTCGGCGGCCTCGGGTGCGGCTTCCCGGACGGCGCTGCGCATCGCCTGAAGCCTGTCCTGCACGTCTGCGGGAAACAGTGCGATGTACTCGTCGATGGTGGTATATGTGTTCTCAGCCATATTGCCGGAATCCTCCTTTAAGCGGGACGCATGTCCGTTCGTTGCTCACACTATAGCATAAACCCCGGATATTGGCAAAACGCTGTGTCAGGGGCAGCGGAGCGCAGCCCGAAACCATTCCTCCAGCGTGACAGGCCCGGCCAAAACATCGCGACCGATGTGCAGAACGCCATCGGCACGCACCTTGACACACCATTTGACCAGAGTGATATTGCGGTCCGTAATCTCAATGGCGGTAACGCAGCCGGGATGAACGCAGCTGCCGTCGTTAAAATACGGCGGCGCGCCTTTGTCGGGGAAGACGGGGCGGTGCGTGTGCCCGGCGACAAGCATCCGCCGGTTCGCGCAGACCCATTCGATCAGCCGCTTTTCTGTCCGCTCGCGTCGTATATAGTTTTTGGCTGCGCTGGTGGGGTCACTCACGCCCAGCGCTTCGAGCGGCCGCCAGAGGTAACGTACGAGGAAGCGCGCAAGCCGCCACCACGTGCTGTTGAGCGCGTCCACCTGATGACCGTGCACCAGCAGTATATCGCCGCCGCGGAACACAAGGCGTATAGCCGGATATGTTTTAAGCAGCTGAAACCGCGTGATGAGCCGCGCCCGCTGCGGGCTGCGGCGCGGGGCACGCTCGTAGCGGCTGTTGGTGCGCTCCATGTCGTGGTTGCCTGCCAAAGCGTAGAAACGCCCGTCGTCCAAAAAACGTGACAGGCGCTCGAATACATCGGGGTGCGCGTCGATGATGCCGGCCAGAGACCGGTTCTCCCACAGCTCATCACCGTCGCCCAGTTCGATGTATGTATATTTGTCAGCATCGTAGTGCTGCAGTGCCGCGAGGTAGACGTTGCGGTTGCGGAAAAAGGAATCGGCGCGGCTGCCGTCTCCCCGGTGGCAGTCGCTCATCAGCACGATGCGGGCGCTGTCGCCAAATGCCAAAGTCTTGGCATGGGTTATCGCCTGATGCAATCTGTTTGAACCGGGCATGATACGCTCCTTTGCCGCGATATGATATACAAGGTCACAATAAAGCATATGCGCATTCGGGGCAGAGCGTTTATTTGATAAGAGGATGGAGGGATCGTATGGGGAATTAGTTCGGGTTCAGCGCGCTGTGTTTGCGGCCATAGAGTGCATATATTACTATGCCGATCACAATCCAGATGACGAAGCGCACCCAGGTGGCGAGCGGCAGGTTGATCATCAGGTACGCTGACATCAGCGCGGACAGCGCAGGCAGGAAAGGCACCCACGGCACCTTAAACGGTCGCTCAAGACCCGGCTGCGTGCGGCGCAGTATGATAACGCCAATCGCCACCACAGCGAGGGCAGACAGCGTTCCGATGTTGGCCATCTGTGCGATGAGGTCCACCGGGAAGAACGCACCCACCAGCGCGATCAGCACACCGACGATGAGTGTGCCCACATACGGCGTCTCAAAGCGCTTGTGTACCCGCCCAAACAGCGGTGGCAGCAGGCCGTCCCGCGACATCGCAAAGAATATGCGCGTCTGCGCGAATATCACGGCAATCAGCACGCTGGTGAGGCCCGCGAGCGCACCTACTGATATGAACGCGGACGCCCAGCGGATGCCCACCGACAATAGAGCTGTGGAGATGGGGGAGGGCGTGTTAAGCTCGGTGTACGGCATCATGCCGTTGACTACCAGCGCCACCAGCACGTACAGCACGGTCGAGACGATCAGCGACGCGATGATGCCGCGCGGAAGGTCGCGCTTGGGGTTGCGCACCTCCTCGGCGGCGGTGGATACCGCGTCGAAGCCGATGTATGCGAAGAATACGATGGCGGAACCTTGTATGATGCCGGGAAAGCCATAAGGCGTGAACGGTGTGAAGTTCTTTTTATGTACATAGAACACCCCGACGATAATAAACAGCGCCACCACCAGCAGCTTGACCGCCACGATGATCTTGGTCAGCTTCGCGCTCTCCTTTGTGCCGCGTATCACCAGCAGCATCACCAGCAGCGAGATGACGACGGCGGGCAGGTTGAACACACCACCCTCGAACGGCGAATGCGTCAGCGCTACGGGCAGGTCGACACCGATGGACGAGAGCATATCCGCAAAGTACGAGCCCCAGCCCACCGCCACCGCTCCGGCGGCCACGAGGTATTCAAGTATCAGGTTCCAGCCGATGAGCCACGCGATCAGTTCACCCATTGCGGTATAGGCGTAAGTATACGCGCTGCCCGCCACCGGCACCATAGCCGAAAGCTCCGCGTAACACAGCGCCGCGAGTCCCGCTGCGAAGCCGGATATCAAAAACGAGATGACAACAGCAGGCCCCGCGTACAGCGCGGATGCGACGCCGGTCAGCACGAATATGCCGGTGCCGATGATCGCGCCGATGCCGAGCGCCGTCAAGTCCAGCGCGCCCATCGAACGGTTCAGCTGGTTCCGGTACGCCTGAGCTTCCAAGCGCCCGATCGGTTTTTTTCGCAGCAGCAGTTCCTTGAAAGACAAAGGATTACCTCGCAGAGTAGTATTTTGTTTATTGTGCGGAGGAAGGCGGGGTTTTATGTGAGGTTGTACGAACTGTTAGTAAGAAATATATTATAATCAAATATATTGAAACTTAATCAAATATATTGTTATAATATATATGATTCACCAATAAAGGAGAATAGTATGAATTTTGAGCCTATTATCAAAGCAAAATTAAATTCTTTTAGACAAGCTTACAATTTAATATCAGAACAGGATGGAGTTGTATTTGAGCGATTTGCCAATCAAACTATTTTGACCAATCATCAACCCAGTGCATTTAGTGTCGAAGATAATTTATTGGATACCGTATGCGTGGGTGGGTTTAACGATATGGGTATTGATGGGTTATGTATTAAGATAAACGGAATCTTAATAAATTCTTTAAGTGATGTAGAGGATATAATTTCTATTCATAAAAAAATAGATATTGAATTTATCTTTATACAATCTAAATACAAAGATAAGTTTGATTCTGGAGAATATGGAAAATTTACAAACGGTATCATAGATTTTCTTGCTGAAAAACAATATCAGCCTTCAAATAGCAAAATAAACCATTGGATAAAGATAAAAGAGTTTTTAAATAATGACGATATCATTATGCTTTGGAATAATAATCCTACAATAAGATTATATTATGTCGTAATGGGGCAATGGAATGATAGCCCCCATATAAATGCTTTAACACAAAGATTCAAAGAACAAATCGCATCCCTTAATACCTATGGAGATGTAATTGTCAAGTATATAGATATAAACTCATTTAAACGAATTTGTGACGATAATGAAAATTTGTATTCATGTGTAATAAACTATTATGATTCCATGTCATTAACAGAAGTAGATAATGTAGGAAATTCTATAATAGTACTCTGTTCAGCGGAAGAACTAATAACCATGTTGACAACAGAAGATGGAATTATTAGAAAGGGGCTTTTTGATGATAATGTAAGAGACTACCAAGGCGATACTGTGATTAACAATGAAATTTTGAAAACAATAACCGATGAACCAAAGAGTTTTATCTTATTAAATAATGGGATTACTATTGTATGTAATGATATTATATTAGGAAATAGAAGAGTGATTATCAAAAATCCTCAAATAGTAAATGGGTGCCAAACTAGTAGTGTTCTTTTCAGTGCATCCAAAGAAAAAATTGACATATCTAATATAAGCATATCTGTTAAGATAATTGCCACACAATCAGATGAAATTACCAACAAAATTGTAAAGGGAACAAACAGGCAGAATATAGTTTATGATGAAGCATTTGAAATAACGCGAGAATTTCATAAACAACTGGAAGAATTGTTCAATGTACTTTCATCTGATTGTCAGAGTAACAAAATATTTTATGAAAGAAGATCAAAACAGTATTTTAATAATCCTTCTATACGTCCTTCCCAGAAAGTAAACCTAAGAATTATAATTCAAAGTTTTATAAGTATTTTCTTGAATGAACCACATCAAGGTCATAGACATGAATCAAAATTAATCCAAGAATACAAAAATAAGATTTTTAATGATAGCCAATCAAAACTTCCATACTATACTGCGGCATTAATCTATAATAAATTTGATAATTGGATTAGAAATAATACATCAAATAATTCAAAAGAAATAAGAACTTATAAAGCTCATCTATGCTTGATAATTAAGTTATTAGCTGGAGGAGAATCTCCCAGTATTAATAATGAAAAAGAAATTGATAAATATTGTAATATGCTTCTTGGCTTAATAACTGATAACAAAAAATTTGAGGAATTAATAACCAGATCAACTGATATATTAGAAAACACCCAAAAATTATGGATTAAATCAAAAGGGGAATCTTATAGATTTGGTATTAAGGATTCGCCGGATTTTACTACTTTCCTATTAAAGCAAATGTCAATTAAAATCGAGGAAAATTCAGCAAAAACAAGTAATCGTGGAAAGGTGGTAAAAATCTCATATGATCGCTTCGGACTCAAATATGGATTTATATCTAGATCTCCGGATGACATATTTTTTCACTCTTCCCAAAATATGCAGATTGATTTTTCCGAAATCCTTAATAAGGATGTGTTATATGAAGTAATTGAAGATGCTAGAGGTCGGGAAAATGCTGTGAAAATTCAAGTAATATGATTAAGAAAATGTATGGTGTAATTAATAGAATTTATACACTAATAATAGTAAAAACAGAAATGATTTAGAAACAAGAAAAACGCCGGCTTTTCAGCCGGCGTTTTTCCCTTACCCTATATACATCTCCCCAGATATATATCTACTTGTTCTTGTCGCGCTCGCGCAGCTCCACGCGGCGAATCTTGCCACTGATGGTCTTGGGCAGTTCGGTGACAAACTCGATCACGCGCGGGTATTTGTATGGCGCTGTCACCTTCTTCACATGCTCCTGCAGCTCCTTGGCGAGTTTATCGGAGGCCTCCCAGCCCTTGGCGAGCACGATGGTCGCTTTGACCACCTGGCCGCGGTCCGGATGCGGCACACCGGTGATGGCCGTCTCCAGCACGGCGGGGTGCTCCATCAGCGCGCTCTCCACCTCGAATGGCCCAATGCGGTAGCCGGAGGACTTGATCACGTCGTCGGTCCGGCCCACGTACCAGTAGTAGCCATCTTCATCTTTCCACGCCACGTCGCCCGTGTGATACATGCCGTCGTGCCAGACTCTGTTTGTCAGCTCCTCGTCGCGGTAGTAACCGAGGAACATGCCGGGGTTCACGCCGTTATTGGTGCGCACCACGATCTCGCCCGTCTCGCCCCAGTTGCACGGCTCGCCCGCTTCGTTCACGATGTCCACGTCGAACAACGGCGAGGGTTTGCCCATGGAGCCCGGCTTGGGTGTCATCCAGATGTAGGTGCCCACGGTTACAGTCAGCTCCGTCTGGCCGTATATCTCATACAGTTTGAGGCCGGAGGCCTTTTCGAACTGAAGGAACACCTCGGGGTTCAGCGGCTCGCCCGCGGTGGATGCCCATTTCATGTGCGAGAAATCGTATTTGCTGAGATCTTCCTTAATGAAGTAGCGGTACACGGTGGGCGGCGCGCAGAACGTCGTCACTTTATGATCGCAGATGGCTTTCAGCATCTCGGCGGGGGTGAACTTTTCGTGGTCGTAGACGAATATCGCCGTCTCCGCCAGCCACTGGCCGTACAGCTTACCCCAGACCGACTTCGCCCAACCCGTCTCGGACACCGTGAGGTGCATGCCGTCCGGGTCGCAGTTGTGCCAGAACACCGCGGTGGGGATGTGCCCCAGCGGATAGGTGAACGAGTGTGCCACCATCTTGGGCATGCCGGTGGTGCCGGACGTGAAATACAGCAGCATCATGTCGTCGTTGGACGGCTGGTCTTCCGGCGCGGGTCTTGCGAAGTCCGCACTTGCCGCTTCCATGCCCGTTTCATAGTTGAGCCAGCCCTCGCGGCCGCCGCAGAGCAGCTTGAGCTGCAATGTCGGCATATCCTTGGCAGCGTCGATACGCGCCTTGATGTCGCCGGAGCCCGTGCAGATGATCGCTTTCACACTGGCGGCGTTCACGCGGTAGGTGATATCCTTTTCGGTCAGCAGGTGCGTTGCGGGTATTGTGACGGCGCCCAGCTTGTGCAGCGCCATGATGGTGTACCAGAACTGCCAGTCGCGCTTCAGTATGATCATCACCATGTCGCCCTTGCCGATGCCGAGTGACGACAGGTAATTCGCGGCCTTATCGGACAGGCGCTTCATCTCGGCAAAGCTGACAACGCGCTTTTCGCCCTGATCGTTCGTCCAGTAAAGCGCGGTTTTGTCCGGCTTGGTCGCCGCCAGTTCGTCCAGCACATCGTAGGCAAAGTTGAACCGTTCCGGCACGGTGATCTTAAAGTTTTGGTGGAAATCCTCGTAGGATGTAAAGTCTGCTTGTGCGTATTTCTCGAATATCCTCATTTGCGCCCCCTTATTTTGCGATCACGGCAAGGAACCGGCACGGGCCGCCCTCTGCCTGCATTGCGTGATTGTGTTTGGCGTCGTAATAAACCGCATCGCCCGCCTGAAGCTGAAGCGTCTGGTTGTCGATGTACAGCGTCATCTTGCCTTCCAGCACGTAGTTGAACTCGTGGCCCTCATGTGTGTTCATGTGCGAACGGGCGTCCACGCTGCTGGGTTCTACCGTCACCACGAACGGCTCCATCTTCTTGTTTTTGAATATGGGGGCGAGATGCTCATACTTGTATTCCTTGCGGCGCTCCAGCTTGAGCCCTGTTCCGCTTTTGACAAACGAGCACACTTGCAGCCGCGGCGTTTCGCCTGTCATCAGATCCACAATGTCCACGCCCAGCCGGCCCGCTGCCGAATAGAGGAACGAGAAGGAGAAATCGTTCTTACCCGTCTCATATTCGAGGTATGCCGCCTCGTCCATTCCGACCGCCGCCGCCATGTCTGCCGGGGATACGTCCATGATCTCCCGCAGCGCTTTCAAACGCTCGGCGATCAGCATCAGCCTTTCATCCATACCTTTCACTCCTTTGTGTCCGTATTTTCCAAAATAAAAAAGCTCCGCCCCCTATGGGACGAAGCATACTTCGCGGTACCACCCAATTTGGCCGTTAATACGGCCCTCCTCGACCAGGGCTCCAGCAAGCCCGCTGCGT
>JAEWTW010000001.1 GCA_023397655.1 Bacillota bacterium | reverse complement strand
AACACAGGGCGATACAGGCCATGCGGAGATCGACATGATCACCAAGGTTTACGCGCATATCCTGGATGAAGACAGGAAGCTTAACGCACAGAAATTTGAAGCCGCTTTCTATGCCAATCCGGATCTGCGTGACGTGAAGCCGCCGCAGGAGAATGTGCTGGATATCAAGACGCTGATCGAGCAGCTGCAGAGATCTCCCGAGCTTGCTAATGCTCTTGCTGAGCTTATCAAGTGAGCTGTATAAAAGGCGCAAAATCGTATTAGCAGACCTGCAAAAATTATTAGCAGAAGAGCAAAAACGGTTCGAATCCTGTTAGCAAGAAACATGCGGTTATGCAAGGAGATGTAGAGAGCATTCTCTGCACAGAAATGAAGTTTGAAGAAAGAGAAAAGCCGCAAAACCCTTTATTTTACGGCTTTTGGCGTTCCCGGCGCGGCTCGAACGCGCGGCCTTTCGCTTAGGAGGCGAACGCTCTATCCTACTGAGCTACGGGAACTTATGCAAAGTTTATTCGGTTTTTATGCATCCCAGGCGTCGGAACCCCTCACGCTTAGGAGGCGACCGCTCTATCCGCCTGAGCTACGGGAACATATTATTCGATTTTTGCCTCATATCGCAGCGGGTTAGGAGGCGGGCCCTCTATCCTGATGAGGTACGGAAACTTGGTATTGCTTCGACTCCTTACGCATCGAACCATATAGCGGGTTTGTTCTTCTCAAATCCATGCGCATATGTCATGTTATTTTAACGGTTAACATTTGAAAAGTCAACCACGTTGAAGCTAATCGACGTGGTTGAAAACGATTCAATGTTACTGTAATACTAGTTCCGGATGCCCTGAAGCGGTGCAGGGATGCGTCCACCTCTGGCGATGAGCCGTTCGGCACCGCTCTGGCCTGCATCCATCACCACAACGCGACCCAGGAGGCCGCCGTATTCTACTGTTTCACCCACTTTGGCGTCCGGTACAGGTATGATGCGCACACCTGTCGTTTTGCTGTTGATGACGCCTACGGCGGCTTCGTCTGCAATGATGGCGGACAGCACCGAGGCCGGTGTGTCTCCCGGAACGCCTACCATATCAAGGCCGACGGAGCAAACGCACGTCATCGCTTCCAGCTTGTCAAGTGACAGCGCGCCTTGTTGCACCGCAGCGATCATACCTTCATCTTCGCTGACCGGTATGAACGCACCCGACAGGCCGCCGACATGGGAGGAGGCCATCACACCTCCCTTTTTGACCGCGTCATTGAGCAGCGCCAGTGCGGCGGTGGTGCCGTGAAGGCCGCAGATGTCTACGCCGATCTCCTCAAGGATGCGCGCAACGCTGTCGCCGATGGCAGGTGTGGGTGCAAGGGAGAGATCCACGATGCCAAAGGGTACACCCAAGCGTTCGGACGCTTCCTTGGCAACCAGCTGACCCACGCGCGTGACCTGAAATGCCGTCTTTTTAATGGTTTCAGCGACGACGTCAAAGCTTGCTCCTCGTACCTGTTCCAGTGCGGCTTTGACGACGCCGGGGCCGGAGACGCCTACGTTGATAGCACACTCGGGTTCGCCGGCGCCGCAGAATGCCCCCGCCATGAACGGGTTGTCCTCAATGGCGTTGGCAAATACGACCAGCTTGGCGCACCCTATAGCCCCCTGGTCTTTTGTGAGGGCAGCAGCCTGCTTCAGAACGTGACCCATCTTGGCAACGGCATCCATGTTAATGCCGGTGCGCGTGCTGGCGACGTTGACGAACGCACAGACACGCTGTGTGGCGGCGAGTGCGGCAGGCAGGGATTCAATCAGTACGGTATCGCTTTTGGTTTCGCCCTTGTGTACCAGCGCACCGAAGCCGCCGATAAAGTTGACACCAATATCCGCGGCGACTTCATCCAGCGCCTGTGCGAACACGGTATAGTCAGAAAGGCCGCTGGGGGCCGCGATTTCGGCGATGGGGGAGACAGAGATACGCTTGTTAACGATGGGTACGCCGAATTCACGCGCGATATCGTCGCCCACGGCCACAAGGTTTTTGGCCAGCGTATATATCTTCTTCTTGATGTTGCTGCAGCATACGGCGGCATCCGGCGAGACACAGTCCCGCAAAGATATGCCCATTGTAATGGTACGTACATCGAGGTTTTCGGTATCAATCATTTTAATGGTATCAAGGACTTCATACTTGGTAATCAAAGTGTCTTCTCCTTATCAGTGATCGGTCAATTTATAAATGCCGGATCGGAATAGAATATGTAGCAGGCAAAACCGCCGGACCCGTCGGATTCGGCGTAGAAATCAACGCTCAGACCATCTCCACCGGTGTATGAGGTGAGATAATATGCTTCACCGCCGCGAATGGCGGCTACAGCTTCGTCGTTTGACGCAAAGGTGATGGACGTATGGCTGTAGTCATAATAGCCGGTTTCCGCCGGTTCGCCGAATTCCGCTGTGAGGGCAGACTGAAGGTTCTCCACCGCGGGTTGGTAATCGCTCTGCGTCACGGAATAAGAACCACTGTAGAACAAACCGGTTCCATTAAACCAGTAGGAGGGCACCATGCTGTATGAGTAAATGGTGACCGGTTCAAAATCCAGCGCGTCGGAATATTCGTTGGTGAGCGGCTGCATTTCAGCAGATTTCACTTCAGACATCGTGGAGCCGAAAGGGATGCCCCGAAAGGACAGTGCGGATGTTACGCTGCCGGAAGCTTCGGGCTCCGTTCGGGTGGATATCGTCTCCTTATAGGCATCGATTTGGGCGAGCCGTTCCTCAACAGACGCACCGCCGGTGTCCGAAGCGGCGGAGCAGGAGGCGCACATCAGCACGAGCACGATGAGCAACGGCAGTAGAACTTTTCTCATGATATATCCTCGTTTCTTTGCACTATTATAACCATGATGGGGGCACTGTGCAAATGCAATGTATGATTGGAAGGAACCGCAATTGTTACATAAATATTAACAATAAGAATATTCAATGAAAGACGTGTTAAATGACTTGTATACATGTTTAATTGCCCAGAAAAGGTATTATTATAGGGACATAGGGAACAAAGCCCATTAATAAGGAAAGGAAGGGATAAAGCGATGAAGAAGTTGATTGCGGCGGGTGCTGTGTTGTTGATCATAGGGCTTTACATCGTTGTCGGTTTGGGCGCTGTATAACAAGGAAACCGGCATTTATATCCCGTCCGAAAATCCACAGGCAGCAATGCCGACGGGCTTTTCAATATAACCTATGACGGAAGATGACAAAAGAGCCAAAATGCTGGCTCTTTTTAATTACGTTACATTTTTTGTTTTCTTAATGCGGCGTTAACAGAGCCGGTGTTATGAACGAATTATTTATTCCGGTGTTTGACTCTTGGAACTAAAACGATACACCACAAGCCGGCAAGGCCCACCAACGCATAGATGATTCTTGAAACAACGGCATCCTGGCCGCCGAATATGGCTGCGACGAGGTCGAACTGGAAAAAACCAATCAAGCCCCAGTTAATCGCACCGATGATGACCAGTATCATTGCGACGATATTCAAACAAATCAACTCCTTTCGGAGTTAGTATCCGCAGAACAGCGTTGCCTTATCAAATTTGTTTGTTTTTTTTGATGTCAATTAATTCAATCTCAAACGTGTCAAAGGAAACGCTTTCCACAAAATCGTCCGGATAGAAGAGCGTGCGTCGGAAAGACTTCATTTCCTTGAGGTGCTTGTCGCAGACAATGGGTTTGCCGATATCGAATTTATTGCAAAGCGTCTCGAGAGCAGACGGAAAATCCCTGCTCTCCTCAACCAGATCGTGCAGTATCCTGTCTTCGGTTTTGATTTTGCCCCAAAAACGCATGCCGTTACTCGCCGCAGAGCTTGATGACCGCATTGGCGATGATCTGAGCATTCTTGATCAGCGTTTCGATTTCAATGTATTCATCAGGGCCGTGTTCAACTTGCGGTTGTCCCGGAAATAACGGCCCGAAGGTGACGGCGTTTTCAAAAGCTCGCGCGTAAGTAGCGCCGCCAATGGACATGCAGTAAGCCTCATCCCCAGTGATTTCCTGGTACGCTTCCTTGAGCTTCACGACAAGCTCGCTGTCTTCGGGTACAAAGTGAGCGTCAAGCTCGTGCGGGTAGGTAAACTGAAAACGCGAGAAGCTGGTCCGCAGTTTTTCTTTGATCTGTTCGGCCTTCATGGACATCGGGTATCGGATGTCCAGCCCCGCTTTGAGCGTATTGCCGGCCAGCGATACGGTGCCGAGGTTGAACGTCAGCCGGCCGGATTCATCTGTAACATCGAGGCCCAGCGGTTCTCCGTTATAATAGACGCCGATATTCTTGACAAGGTCATACAACCCTTCTGAAAGCGGCCCGCCGCAGAGGGGGAGTGTGCCGAGGTACTGCAGCAGCGAAGCGGCGGCGTTGACGCCATGCTCCGGGCGGGAGCCGTGTGCGCTTTTGCCGGCAGCCATGATGTGGACCAATCCGTCGCCCGCATCCTCACAGCTGAGCTGCGCGCCGGTGGGGCAGGTGTAAGTCGTCAGGCTTTTCTGTATGACGGCAAGCGGTGCCTTGATAAAGCAGTCCGCCTTGTTGGGAACGACGTTGACGCGTGTGCCCGCGTTGAAGCTGGTGACGCAGACACCCTCCGTGACCGGCTCTGCTTCAAGCTGTATCTGGACGTGCATGAGGCCTTTCTCGGAATTGATGATGGGATACTCTCCGTCCGGAGAGAAAGCCATATTGGGCCAAACCTCATGCTTTTTATAAAAGTCCATGTCTTCCCAAGTCGTTTCCTCGTCGCCGCCGAATATCAGCCGGACCTTTTTGTCCAGCTGGGCACAGTTGTCGCTCAGCGCCTTGAGCGCGTAAAGTGCGGCAATCGCCGGGCCTTTGTTGTCAATGGCACCCCGGCCATAGATACGCCCGTCTTTCTCGATGCCCTCAAAGGCGGGCATGGTCCACTCCTCACCCTTGGGAACAACATCAAGGTGCGTCAATATGGCCAGCATTTCATCGCCTTCACCGTAGTCCACATAGGCGAGATGACCGAACATGTTGACGCAATCCAGGTCCATGCGTTCCGCTGTGCTCTGGACGAACATCAGCGCATCGAATATACCCTTGCCATACGGCATGTTGGGCTGACCCGCGCTTTTAACGCTTTCGATTTTGATGAAATCCTTCAGGGTTTCAATCATTTCCTGTCTGTATGGCTCAAAAGAAAAATCCAGCATGTCTGCAACCTCTTGCGTGATTCTATGCTCACTTTATTATGCCCAGTTGATCAGTCCAAACACATTTTGATCGAGCAATACCAAAATGCCGATTATCGTGACGTAGATCGCAAAGCCATAAAGCTTCTTTTTCGAAACCAGCGCGATCATGAATTTAACTGCGAAGTAGCCGGACACCGCCGCGCATACCATGCCGATGATGGTGGGAAACACGTCGGACGGGAGGGCGCTTTCCTTAAATATCTCGTAACCCTGCACGGCTACGGAGCCGAGTATTGCGGGGATAGACATCAGAAACGAAAAGGTGGCGGCTTCTCTGCGGTTGATGCCGCAGGCCAAACCGCCCGCGATGGTGGACCCTGAGCGGGATATGGCGGGAAATATGGCGATGGCCTGCATCGCACCCATGGCGAGCGAAACGCCCGCGTTGATGTCGCGCTTTCTGCGGACACGGCTCGAAAGCAGCTCCGCCACTGTGAGAAAGATAGCTGTCAGCAGGAACCCGTAACCCAGATAGACACCTGTAAACGTAAGCTCGATGAAATCCTTGAAAAACAGCGTGACGATGATGGCAGGTATGGTGGCGATCACAAGGTACAACAACCGGATCGGCTTCCTGAAGAGGTCCAGTATGTTCTTCCAAAGCACCACGACCACCGCGATCAGCGTGCCGAAATGCAGCATCGTATCGAAGAAGAGCTGAGGCTCGGAAAGACCGAATATATTTTGCAAAAGTACCAGATGGCCGCTGCTCGACACGGGCAGAAACTCCGTTAAGCCCTGTACAATGCCAAGCACGATCGACTCCAATATACCCATAATCCAAGTTCCTTTCGCTGGACTGCGTTGCTATTATATCAGTAAAGATATGTTTTGCATAGGCTGTATATGCGGCGCACAGGGCTTGGGGACAGGTTTGTACGCCCTTTGGTGTTGACTATCGCGTATCGGCGGTATAAAATACTTTAAAATGTTTACATATCTTATATATAAGGAGAAGGCAACATGGAACTTAAGGTGACGAAAGCGGACAGCTTAAAACCAAAACCGCAGGACGAGTCGAAACTGGGCTTTGGAAAGATTTTTACGGACCATATGCTGACCATTCAGTATAAAGCCGGTATTGGCTGGCACAACGCGCAGATTCGTCCCTTTGAGAACTTTTCGCTGTCGCCCGCGTGCACGGTGCTGCACTATAGCCAGACGATATTTGAAGGGCTTAAAGCTTATTCGGCACCGGACGGCATCAAACTGTTCCGTCCGTGGGATAACTACAAGCGCATGAACGTTTCCGCAAAGCGCCTGTGCATACCGGAAATCGACGAAGCCGGTTTTCTGGATGCGACGGTGGAATTGCTGCGGGTGGAAAAGGATTGGGTGCCCAAGTCCGAAGGAACATCGCTGTATATCCGCCCGACGATTATCGCGACGGATCCGTTTCTCGGCGTGAAGGCAGGCGAGGAATATACTTTCTTTGTCATACTTTCGCCGGTGGGCGCTTACTACGCATCCGGTCTGTCTCCGATCGATATCTATGTGGAAGACGAATACGTCCGCTCGGTGGTGGGCGGCATGGGCTTTGCAAAGACGGGCGGCAATTATGCGTCCAGTCTGGTGGCCGCAGAGCTGGCGCATCAGCGGGGTTACTCGCAGGTGCTGTGGCTGGACGGCGTGGAGCGCAAGTACATTGAGGAAGTGGGTTCCATGAACATCTTCTTCAAGATCAGGGGTGAGCTTTATACCGCACCGCTGGCGGGCAGCATACTGGCGGGCATCACGCGCGATTCCGTCATCAGGCTGGCGCGTGAGTCGTTTGGCATCAAAGTGAACGAGCAGCCCATCGCCATCGCCGATGTGTTTGCGGAGAACGAGTCGGGCGGTCTTGAGGAGGTGTTCGGCACCGGTACGGCGGCAGTCGTGAGCCCGGTGGGCGGTATGGCATGGGAAGGCAGAGCCATTCGCGTGGGCGGCGGCCAGATGGGCGAGTTTACCTCCAAGCTTTACGACAAGCTGACGGGCATTCAGTATGGTCGCGAGAAGGATGAGTTTGGCTGGACGATGACGATATAAGCAACTGCACAAATATTAATATAAAGAAGCGGATCGGGGCAGCCCGGTCCGTTTTTTGGTATGTAAAAAAGCTAGCAAGATGGTCTGTTGGGGTGGCGGTTTCGGCTGCCAGGCAATATACATTGCTTACGGCTCACGGATGTTGTCAATGAGCACCCCGCTTCCGGAAGGCTTGGTGTCCACACAGAATTCGCGCGCGGCATAAAGGTGGCGCCCGGCGGAATATTTGAGGGCGATGCTGTTTTGGCCGCAGGCGGGGGAGATCGTCTGCGTGAAGTTGACAAAATCTCCGAAAAACTCTTTTAAATCATCAAAGCTTAAGTCCTCCGAGAGCGACGGCGTGAGGCACTCCATGGCGGCGTCGCGCATATCGGCCCGGACGGCCTGCAGCAGACAGGCGCAGATTTCGGCGGCGGCAGCAGCCGGGCGGGGTTCGCACGTATACCAGCCGATCCCTGTATTGACGGGTGCGAGGATATCGCCGCGCTTGGCGTACTGCGTGCGCACCTGCCGGAAGTCGCCTTCGGTGACAACGGACAAGCTGTCTTTTTCGATGGAGCAGGCGGTGCAGACGGTGTTGACGGCGGTGGAAAAGGCGGGCTGCACGTTGGCCGCGTAGATGTAGCTCTCTCCGTCAGCAGTCTTGCCGGTGGCATAAAGCACGGGGAAGTCGTCCAGCCGGGTGAAGGCGATGTCGGCGCTGGCAGCAAAAAAGCTGAGCGGCGCGATGAACTTGAGCCGTCCGGTGGCGGCATGCTCCACGATGAGGCTGGACCCTGCCTCGTTGTATATGAACGCCGTGTGCCGCTCGCTGCCGATATAGAAGTCGAACGGGGAGAGCGCGGCGGGCTGAATCTCCTCTTCATCGCTGCGGTATACGGCGGCAGGGTGAAGCGTGAGCTCGATGATATTGTCCGGCCACATGCACAGATCGATCAGTCCATCGTTGTCGAACAGAGATCCTTTGGCGGCAATGGACACGCGGCGGGTATAGGGAAGGTAGATAAAACGGTTGTCGTTCTCAAGCGGCAGCATCGTGATAAAAAAGGACGAGTTGGCCGCTATGGGCTGCGTGACAGCGGCAACGCCCGTCTCGCCCGCGGGTGATTGGTTGATATTGATCAGCGCATGCACTTTGGAGTTTATATACAGCAGTTTTATCGCCTGGTCTTCCATTGCCATCCCCCTTTGTACAATATATATATTCAGCACAGTGGCGGCAGATACATCATTCTAACATCCTGCTTTTTCGCATAACTATATACAAAACGGGCAGCATTGATAAAAGATACAAAAGCAGACGGGGCGGGGCGTTTGCTTTTTATATTTTTGTATAAAAGGCGGTTTAAAACGCATGGTATAAGAGAATAATATACACTAAAAATCTATGATAAGGGGTTTAGGAACATGGATACGAACAACGAAGCCGGACTGCACAGCTTTGATATCGCCCTGCGGACGGGCTGGAAGGACGAAGAGAAGCTGAAGCTGTGGGACGAGGTGAAAAAGGCCCAGAAGATCGGGGCGCCTTTGAAGCGTGTGTTTGAGACGGTGGCCAAAGAGACGGGGCGCAAGCCGAACAGCGTGCGCAACTATTACTATATGAAGGTGAAGGAAACGGGCGAGATCGAACAGAAGCCTTCCACTTTCACGCCGTTTAACCGCGATGAGATCTACATGCTGCTGCGGGAGCTGCTGGCCTCCGGCGCGCGTGGCGAGTCGATAAGGGGTGCGAGCCTCAAGCTGGCTGGCGACGACAAAACGCTAATGCTGCGTTATCAGAACAAGTACCGCAGCCTGATCAAGAATGCCCGTCCGCTGGTGGAAAAGGTGATGGCGGACATGGACCGGGAGAACGTCAAGTACATAAGCCCTTATGAAACCGCAAAACCGAGCGCTGCTGCCGGTAAGGAAAGCAAGTATATCCCGGAGAGCGTGGTGAGGGCGCTGATGGCCGCCGATATCGATGTGAAGAGCTTCTTTAAAGGGCTGGCCAAGGTGGCCGGCATGGCGGTGTCCAAGGGGCGGCTGGAAGAGGAAATGCGCATGGCTGTTGCGCAGGCGGAGAGCATCCGCAAAGAAAATGCCGCGCTGAATGCCCGTCTCAAAAAGGAGATGGAGCGCAGCGTGAAGGCAGCGTCGCTGGTGGAACAGCTGATCGGAATGAAGGCCAAGATCGAAACCAAGGATATCGAGAGTGTATCCGGGCTCGCGGAGTGGCTCAAGGAAGGCACAAGAAGCAACGCGGATGCGTTGTAAGTAGACCTTGACATGCAGGCAGCCGGTAATCATAACCGGCTGCCTGCGGATAAGTTATTTTGTCGAATTACATCAAAAAACAAAGAAAAATCAATTTCCTAAGAAATAATACATTTTCATGGGCGTATTTGTATTAACTAAACAGCTTTATTTTTAAATACCATTGTAAAACATGTATTGACATGATAATATACTAACAAATATTTCTTTTATTGGGATGAATCGACACGTTTCGTCATTTTTCGCGGGGGTTTTTTGGGTCTTGATTTGTCATTAATTATATTGAAAGGAGTCCTGAATGCTATGGACAAAAAGATCAAATTACTCATCGTGGAGGATAATGTACAGCTAAATGAGATGATGACCAAGTATTTCAGCACAAAGAATGATGTCGAGGTTGTGGGGTCCTGTAACAATCCGACAGAGGCTGTCGGTTTAATCAAAGAGACGGTGCCTGATGCGCTGATTGTGGACATGATCATGCCGGAGGCGGATGGGTTGTCGCTGCTGGAGCGGCTCAACACGTCGGAATTTGAAACGATGCCCGCTACCATCGTGGTGTCTGCCGTGGGCAACGAAAAGATGGTGAAGCTGGCTTGTGATCTGGGCGCGAAGTATTATATGATCAAGCCCTTCAACAAGGACATACTCTACAAGCGCATACAGGACATGTTCGGGCAGCGCGTGATTGCCACACGGCGGGCGCCCACACCGGTGCGTTCAAGGTCGCTGGACGAGAAGATCACTGCCGTATTTTTATCCATTGGTATACCGGCACACATCAAAGGGTATCACTTCCTTCGCGAAGCCATCAAGATGGTTGTCAAAAATCCTGATCTCATCAATTCTATTACTAAAAAACTATACCCTGGCATCGCGGAGCCGTTTGAAACCAGCGCCAGCAAGGTGGAGCGCGCAATCCGCCATGCGATTGAGGTGGCGTGGTCCAGAGGGAAGATCGAGAACATCAACTCGTTTTTGGGATACAACATATATACCAGCAAGGACAAGCCGACGAACGGTGAGTTTATAGCACTGATGGCGGACAAGTTGATCATGGACCGGAGCGCCTGATTGATTTTACAAACAGAACCGCGCGCGCTAAACAAAGCAGCGGGCGGTTTTTTGTTTTATGGGACACAGCGGAAGCGTTTTTTAATGGGGATTGTCCCGCGGCGTTGACTATTGAATGGTAAACAGATAGAATAAAGACACTTAAATATGAGGGGTTTTGGGGCCATAACTTTACTGTGAGGTATTATTATGCAGCAGACAATGAATGTGGCCTCCAACGCTAAAATGATCGAGGTCTTAAAAGCAGAGTTTATCGGGGAAGCGGCGGACGTGATGCGCGTGGCGCTGGCACCCGACGGGCGCAGCGAGCTGATGAACACGCTGGGCGGCGCTGTGCTGCTGGCCTATGTGCTGGCAAGACGGTGCGGCATCTCATTTGAAGAGCTGGATGCCGACGTGATCCAAAAGGCGGATTCGGGTATCAATGAGGGGCACAAACTGGAAAGCACTTACGGAGATCTGTCCCTTTTGAAGAAACATTTTGAAAGCGGGAATTTAAGGGGTTTTGGACAGGACAAAAAGCGAAGATTATAAAAGCGTATTAATTGCATTCCTGATCGCGGCGGCGTTGGTGCTGGGAGCTGCTGGGCTGCCCGCCCAGTACGGCTCATGGCTGGTGCTGCTGTCGGTGCTGGCGGCGCCAGTTGCGCTCGGGTGCGCAGTGGCCGGCGGCGGAATGGCTGCGGGAGGCGTGGCTGCTGTGCTGTGCTTTGCCGTGGGCTGTTTGCTGGACTATAAACTGTCTCTGATGCTGGCAGCGCTGAGCCTGCCTTTTGCGTTTACTGTCGGCTATGTTCTGAGGAAAAAGATACGTTTTCGTCACAGCGTGCTCGCCGCTTCCGGCGCGGCGCTGGCCGGAACAGGGCTGGCTGTGGGCGTGCTGTGGCTGATGACGGGCGAATTGCCGGTGGATTTTTATATCGGGAGGATGGGCAGCTTCTTCTCGTCGATGAGTGACGCCATGGTGCGCGACTGGTATCAGCTGATGCGGTCCGCGGACCTGGTAACAGGCGCGGTGACGCAGACGGCGCTGGATGCGACGAGCCGCGGCGACGCGATCGTCTACCTGCTCAGCCAGTTCAAAGAGTATGTTAACATGATGCTGGTGGGTATGCTGGGCATCTACGCTTTGCTGATGGGTCTGATCGGCTATCTGATCCCGCACGGGGTGCTGAAGCGGCGTAATGTGGACGTGTCTGCCGTACCGGCGTTTTCCGATTTCGCGCTGCCCAACCGTTTCTGGCTGGCATTTTTGCTGAGTTACCTTTTTGCGGCGATCGGAGCGGGCTTTGGGTGGAAGGGCTTTGACATACTTGAGGTGACGGTGTATGCGCTCTATGCGCTGGTATTGACGGTGCAGGGGCTCGCATTTCTCGACTATATGTACAAAAGGCGCAAAATGGGCAAAACAGCCCGTATCGTGCTGCATGTCCTCGCGCTGCTGATCAGCGCGCTGGCCTCTATGGTGGGCAGTATACTGATGTGGGTGGGTATATTCGAGAACATGGCGAAGCTGCGCAAACGTCTGGAATCGAAAGGCGGTGCGGTGATGTGAAGCTGCGCATCCGCTTTCTGACAACCGATGTAATTTGCGTTTCGGGGGCGCTGGCCGCCGCCGTGATTTTTGCGTTCATTGCGGATTACCGGCTGGGGCTCGCCGCTCTGCTGGCTGCCGTGATACTGGCCGCGCTGTATGTAACGCTGGTGACGCTGCGCCGCATTGGGCTGCAGCAACTGGTGATGAAGACACTGTCGGAGCCGGAGGAAGCGGCGTATCTTAATACGATGGCGATACCCACCGCGCTCACCACGGATAAAGGCAGCATCAAGTGGGCCAATCTCGCGTTTCGCAATCTGGCTGGGTTTGGCGCGCTGGGGAATATCAACAGGAGGCTGCCCGGCATCGGTAAGCCGGACAAGGATAAGAAGATCATACTCTCCGGCAAGGCATATAAGAAGGAACTCACGAAGCTGCAGTATCGGGGCAGAGAGTTGCTGCTGTACCGGTTGATCGATTTGGAAAACACGGTGGAAGCGAAGAGAATGCATCAGAGCTTTCTGCCGGTGGTTTGCTTTATACAGATAGACAATTACGACGAGCTGGCGGCTGAGGTGCAGCAGACGGAGCTGTCCGAATTGGTGGCGGCGGTGGAACGGCGCGTGGCGGGGATGGCCAAGGGCCTGTCGTCCTACTTTGCCCGTATTGACCGCGGCAGGTATGTGTGCGTTTTCGAGAGACGGTTTTTATCCACGCTGAGGGCCACGCGCTTTCGCATACTGGACGACGTGCGCCAGATCAAGGCGGCGTTTTCGCCCACGCTGTCCATCGCGGTGGGCGTGGGCGACAGCCCGGAGCAGTCCGGTGAGTTTGCCGGCAAGGCGCTGGAGCTGGCGCTGGGGCGCGGCGGCGATCAGGCGGTGATCAAGCAGGGTGATCAGTTTGTGTTCTTCGGCGGCGCCACAAAGGCGGTGTTCCGCCGCAGCAAAGTGAAGTCGCGCATGATCAGCCATGCGCTGCGCAACCTGATGGAGCAGTGCAGCGACGTGTTTGTGATGGGGCACGAGACGCCAGACCTCGACTGCATCGGCGCGTCACTGGGCATATGCGCCTGTGCGCGGCATGTAGGCAAGAAGGCGTGGATCGTGGTGGACAACCCCAACCCTTCCATTGAGCTGCTGATGGACAAGATCCGCTCAACGGATGCTTATGCGTCCGGCATTATCGGCGGACAGGAGGCAGCGATGCGCATCAGTCCCGCCAGCATGCTGGTGGTGGTGGATACGCAGTTGGCCGGGTTCACCGTATCGCCCGGGCTGCTGGAAATGGCGGACACCGTGGTGGTGATCGACCATCATATACGCGGTACGGAGAGCATCGAGAACGCGGCGCTCTTCTATCACGACCCGTATTCATCGTCGGCGTGCGAGCTGGTGACCGAGGTCATGCAGTATTTCGGAGACGACTTGAAGCCGCTGCCCATCGACCTCGAGGCACTGCTGTGCGGCATCACGCTGGACACCAAGGGCTTTTCGTTCAACACCGGCGTGCGTACATTTGAGGCGGCGTCATACCTGCGGCGGCTGGGTGCGGACACCACGGTCACAAGGCAGCTGGTGCAGGATGATCTGAAGACATATATCGCCAAAACGGAGATCGTCCGCAACGCTGAAATCGTGGACGGCGTAGCGGTGGCAATATGCCCCGAGGGCATTCCCAAAGCGCCGCTTATCGTGGCGCAGGCGGCGGATGCGCTGCTGACGATCAGAGGTGTGATCGCCTCGTTTGTGGTGAGCCGTGTGGACGATAGCGCGGTAATCAGCGGGCGGTCGCTCGGGGACGTCAACGTGCAGCTGATACTGGAGAGCCTGGGCGGCGGCGGTCACGCGACCATCGCGGCGGTCAAGCTGCCGGGCGTGGAGGTGGCGGAGGCCGTAACGCGGCTGAAGAAAGCCATCAAAAAATATATGAAAGAGGGATGACCGATGAAAGTGATACTGACCAAAGATGTAAAAGGGCTTGGATATATCGGCGAAATCAAGGAAGTCAGCGACGGTTATGCGCGCAACTTCCTGTTAGCCAAAGGACTGGCCAAGGAGGCCACGTCGCAGAACCTCAACATCGCCAAGCAGCAGCAGAAAGCGAATGAGAACCGCAAGCTGTTGGAGCGGCTGTCCGCTGAGGAGGCGGCCAATAAGCTGAAAGGCTTGAAGGTGGTCGTGAAGGAGAAGTGCGGCGAGAACGGGCGGCTGTTCGGTTCCGTCACGTCCAAGGAGATATCCGAAGCGATATTAAAGCAGCACGGCATCGAGATCGACAAGAAGCGCATCGTGATGGACGGGCCGCTTAAAGACCTGGGCGAAGTGAAACTGCAGGTGAAGCTGCATGCGGGCATCTCCACCGAGATCGTCGTTTCCGTCGAGGCGGCGGAGTAACTAGCGGGTTCCCCGCTTTCCTTGATACCCGTTCCGGGCGCTTAGAAAACGGGAAATATGAAAATGCCATTCCTATGGCATTTTCAGTGGGATTCTTAAGGGAATAATCCCTTAAGCGGAGGTGTGGAGGCAGAGCCTTCACGGTCTTAGACCTTTGTCAGCAGTCTGTCTTCAATAATGCGTAGCGTTATTGAGGCGATTATCGAGAGGGTTTCAGGGGGGCTATGGAGCAGAGTCAAGCGGCATATATGCCGCCGCACAGCATAGAGGCGGAACGCAGCGTATTGGGGAGCATGTTTTTGGACCCCAAAGCTGTTTTTATTGCGCTGGAACGCCTGACTGCGGAGGATTTCTACGCCAAGCGCAACCAGCTGGTATTTGAAGCGATGGGGGAGCTGTCCGAGACGGGCAAGCCCATCGATACCGTGACGGTGGTGGACTGGCTGGAACGGCGAGGGCTGCTGACCGACGCGGACGACACCATCTATATCGCGGACCTCGCAGGCAGCGTACCCTCTGCGGCCAGCGTGCAGTATTATGTGGATATCGTCGAGCAGAAATCGGTGCTGCGCGCGCTGATTACCGCAGGAAACGAGATCATCCGCGATGCATCGCGTTCGGAAGAGGAAGTGGCGGAGATCGTAAACCGCGCGGGCGACCTGATCTATAAGATCGCCGTCAAGCGGCGGCGCGATTCGCTGGAGCATATACGAAAGGCGCTGCTGGAGGGTTACCAGACCATCGGCGAGTCGATGAACAACGACTCGGGACTGCTGGGCATACCCACTGGGTTCAGCCTTTTGGACAAGAAGCTCTCCGGTTTGCAGAAGACGCAGCTTATCATTATCGCAGGGCGTCCCGGCATGGGCAAGACGAGCCTTGCAATAAATATGGCGCAGCATATTGCGGTGAAGGAAAGCATACCTGTTGCCATATTCTCGCTGGAGATGTCTCGCGAGCAGCTGGCGATGCGCATGCTGTGCAGCGAGGCCAAAGTGGACAGCCAGAAAACGCGTAATGGCGGATTGACATATAAAGACTTTGATGATCTTGCACAAAAGATTGAAGTTCTGGGCAAAGCGCCGATATACATCGACGACTCGCCCACCATCACCGTAATGGAGATGCTGGCCAAGGCGCGGCGGCTTAAAAAAGAGAAGGGCCTCGGGCTGGTGGTGATCGACTATCTGCAGCTGATGACGGGCAAGGACCGGCGCGAAAACCGACAGCAGGAAATTTCCGGCATGACGCGAAGCCTCAAGATCATGGCGAAGGAGCTGGAGCTTCCGGTGATACTGCTGTCGCAGCTGTCCCGTGCGAGCGAAAAGCGCGACACCAAGCGGCCGATGCTCTCCGACCTGCGCGAGTCGGGCAGTATCGAACAGGACGCCGACGTGGTGCTGTTCATCCACCGCGAGAGCTACTACAACCACGAGGCGGACAATGTGACACAGATCATCGTTGCGAAGCAGCGCAGCGGGCCGACAGGCGACGTGAACGTGGGCTGGCGCGGCGAGTTCACGCAGTTCATGGAGCTCTCCGACCAGCCGACAGGCGGCGAATACTAAAGCGGCACGGGCGAATAAGAAACTGGAACAAACAGGGAGCGGGCAACGTCGTATCGGCAAAACCTTCTTTTGAGGAGGCGCTGGTATGAAGAAGCTTATGCTCCTGTTATTTTTGTGGTTAGCGGCGATGTCGCTGACTGCTTGCGGCGGCGGGGGAGGCAGGCAGCCGGATGCAGCACAAACGGAGCCGTCATCCGAGGCTGTGGGTAATTCTGCCGTGCCGGAGAGGCTGGAGCATGCTTCGGGTACATTTATCCTGACTCAGGGCGGAAAGGTTATCGAGCCTTATGAATGCCTGCTTTCTTCGGACACTTATGAAGGAGACGGCATGTGGAGGCGTGAAGAAGCCAGCATGGTGCCGCCTTGGGAGATGGCGGAAAAACTGCCCATTGTGCGTTTTGATGCCACGCTGCGTTTTCAGATGTCTGAGAATGCCGAACTGCGAGCTGTGGAGGTTTTTGATTACGGGTATGAGCACGAATATTATTATGAAACTGAGGACGAGTTCCGCGCGCTGAATGGAGAGATTAACGCCGGTACGTATTATGTGGTCGTTCGGGTGGAGTATACGGGCATGTACATAGAGGAAGAGGACAAATATAATACCAGCATCTATTTATACATTTTCAGGCTGATAGTGGGGGATACGACATCTGAGGAGGAGCTGCGGCAAGAGGAAAATTTATAGCAGCCTCTGTAATTATAATGTGGTCCTGACGTATTGCGCAGACACACATCTTCAAGACAAGGAAAAGGGAGACACCGGGCTGGCTGTCTCCCTTCGTGTTATTTTTGACTTCCGCTGAGGCTTTTGCGGTAGGCAGTGACATCGGCCAGGGTTAGAATATCAGCACCTTTTGTCCGGGTGCGGTGGCGTCTCCCAGATTCGGGTTGAACTTCTTAATGTTGTCCGGCGTGGTGGCGTAGCGCTTGGCGATGTCCCACGTGGATTCGCCGCCGTCCGCGAAGTAGATCGTGATACCGGAGTTTCTGACGTTGGGCTCCTCGGTGTCCTTGATGTCCGTCACCAGCCGGATACCCACCTCGGCGTAAGCGCGGATGGAGACGTCCAGCATGAATTTGACGCCGATGTCCCGACCGGTGCCTTCGCAGGTGGCGTTTTCCACATCCGCGCTGGCTTCGATCTCGTCGCTGGGGCTGACACCGTCCAGCAGCGCCTCGGCCTCAAACGGCGCTTCGCCGCTGTGGCTGTACATGCCGTCCGGAGAGGTGTAGCACATCGTGTAGGACATGAGGCCCTCCAGATAGACGCGGCCGTCGCCCGGGCGTGCGGAGAGTATCACCGGCGTGGCCTTGAAGCAGACGATGCGCGAAACGCCTGGCTGCATGGAGGGAATGGAGACATTGCTGCGGGTAAAGCTGCGCGCGCAGCCCCAACGCTTGAGCTGTCGGCAGGTTTGGTCCGCGTAGGACACGTTCAGCTTGTTGGCGAGCGAGTACGCGTCCTCCATGTATTCGGTATCGCGTACAGCGCGGGTGCCGCAGGTGATGCCGATACGCGCATTGACACGAAGGATATCGCCGGCGTCCTCGATGGTGGACAGTCCGAAATCCAGCAGGTTTGCGTCCGCCACAATGTTATCATTCGGTTCCATATTGTCGGTCGGGATGATCTGCCCGAACGGTACCGATTCGCTGAGCTGCTGCAGCGGCGCGCCCCGGTCCTCCGATATGTACAGCGCGGTGATCTTGAGTTCGCCCTCCACAATGAGCTTCATGTCTTCGGCATGCACCGACTTAATTGTGGGATACGCGTCTGAAAACAGTATGCGGATGGCCATTGGCATGCTCTGCGGAATGCGGACGTCCTCGCGCATGGTGACTGTGTCGCGCTTCAAATCACGCGTGACGGACAGCGGCTGGTTCGCCATCTTGACCTGCAGCTCCGGCTGGTTTGCCCCGTTTACCGTTTCGATGCTGCGCGGCATGGTGCCCCGGAGCGCGACGGACACGATGCCCTTGACATACACCGTACGGGGATCGTCGGCGGTGTATTCGACATCGCGCATGTTGCCTTTGGTCAGCACGTTCATGCCGGGCCCGGCGCCGGGCAGCTCTTCTGAATGGCGGAACGGGGAGGACGCGTCAAACGATTCGATGTCTCCGCTGTCCGATATGTAGACGACGCTGAAAACCACATTGCCGTCCATGAAAATGCGGCCATCCGTGGGTTCCGCGCTCACATGCACACGGCCCTGTATAAACAGTATGCGGTCAATATCGGCTTTCTCGGACGGCAGCGACAGCCTTCCTTCGATGAGGCTTTCGCTCAAAACCTCCCTGCCCGCTGTTTCTGTTTGTAAAGACATTTTTTGTACTTTCATATTGACATCCTCTCTTTATCTGGATAAGCGTTCTCTCTAATAAATATATAGGCGGGGCGGGGAAATTATGACGGGTTTGTATGGACGAACATGCTGAAATTCACAGATTATTTACACCCTTTATTCAGTATGATTTGATATAATAAGCGTGTAAAGCCAGATTGATGTGAGTACGTGAGCAGACATCGTGCGAATGATGGATGGAATATGGACTATTGGCGGGAGTTGTGCCGCCGAATGAAACTGCTTCAAACATTTTTACATATATATTTAAGGGGAGACCAGTGAATGTCTCCCCTTCTTCTTTTTCTATTGATTGTGATCCACTATATGCCAATGACCATGGTCGTCCGGATTTTTGCTGCCATCAAACAGCACATAAGCCGGAGCTCCGAAGAGGCGCGGGAAGAATGAAACGCGGCAGCGGCGCTGCAGCTGACCGGCCGTGAGGCCGGCAAATTGGGGATAACGCTCCGTAAACGCCGGGTCTGAAAAAAGCCGGCGCGAATAGGCTTTGTGTTCATCATCTTGAGGTGGAGCAAAGCCGGCAGGGCAGTCGCTTTTCTCGCGGCACAGCCAGTCGAATGCAAGCGATTCGCGCAGCAACTCTGTGTCAATGCCCGGCAGGCCGGAAGCGAACGCATGCAGCTGCTCGAACAGCGCGGCGGTTTTTTGCGGGCGCGCGAACCAGCCGCAGGCTTCCAGCTGAGCTGTGAGGCGGCTGAACACATCGTAAGACGGCAGCAGCGCGGTGAGCAGCCGCAGTGTGCGTTGTACGGCGCGGTTGTTGTACAGCGCGTCCACCAGCGATTCGATGCGGTGCAGGTGCCGCAGTACAGCATAGCTCATCGTGGTGGTGTGAAGCACCTCGTACGGTGCGTCGTCAGTGTGCACGATGCCGTGATGTTCGGCCTGAGCGCGCAGCGGCGAGCCTTTGAGCAGCTTCAGAAAGCCGAGCTGCAGCCGGTGTGCGCCCAGACGGTATGCGTCGTTAAACGAAGCGGCAAACGTGGCCTCCGTCTCCAGCGGCAGACCCGCAATCAGGTCCACATGAACGTGCAGATTTTCCATGCCACACAGGCGTTCAGCCTTATCCAGCAGCGCTGCAGTGCTGTGACTGCGGCCTACGGCCTTGAGCGTGTCGCCGTGGGTGGACTGTATGCCCACCTCGAACTGCAGCAGGCCGGGCGGCGCACCGGCCAGAACGGCCAGCGTTTCGTCCGTCAGCAGGCTGGCGGATATCTCGCAGTGGAAGTTGGTGGTGCTGCCGGGATATTGCCTGGACAGTGCGATAAGCGCTGTGAATATTTCGCGTGCGCGCGCATCGGGGTGGTTGAACGTGCGGTCCACCAGTTTGACCTGCCGGACGCCCTGCTGCATGAAGTATTCCAGTTCACGAATGGCGCGTTCGGTGGGGAGGAAGTCCAGTGACGTTTCGGCGGACAGGCAGTATGCACAGCGGAACGGACAGCCGCGGCTGGTTTCGTAGTAGATGATCTTATGAGCGTATGCCGACAGATCGTTGTAAACAAAGGGGAGACCGGCAAGAGGCAGCGGGGCGGCCTCCGCCGTTTCAGTGAACGCATCGCCCGCACGGATACAGGCGGAGGGTGTGGCGGCGATGTTGCTGTTGTTGCAGAAAGCCATGGCGAACTCGCGGAACGGCGTTTCACCCGGGCCTCGGATGATGATGTCGATGAAGCTGTGCGCACGCATCAGATCCGGGGCGTCGAACGACACCTCGGGGCCGCCCAGCAGTATCGTACACGCGGGCAGCAGCTTTTTGACGGCGGAAGCAACCCTTATCACGTGGCTGATGTTCCAGATATAGCACGAAAAGCCGACGGCATCCGGCTGACGGACAACGAGGCTTTCAATGATCTTCGCAGGGTCGTCGTTGATGTTAAATTCCACGGTATTGACGGGCAGGCCATCTGCGGCACGCTGCAAATAAAGCAGCGCGAGGCTGCTGTGCGAATACCGGGCATTGATGGCGCAGAGTGTGATGGTTTTCATGGAAGAATTATACGCGATGCGGCGGCTTGGGCGCAACCAAAGAGAAATAAAAAAAGCCTTGAGCGAGCAAGGCTTTTGAGGTGGACCGGCTTAAAAATCGAAGTCGCGCATGTTGCTGCGGCGCGCCATGGGGGCCGAGGGTTTGTAATGCGCCGTCTCCCGGCGATCCTGCAGCAGCTCCAGGCTGAGCAGCACCAACAACGCCATCAGCAGCAGCAGTGAGAGCCATCCCAGCACGGCGAAGGGCATGAATGAGAGCCGTCCGACCATGGATGCATCTTCAATGAATACCTGCGTCATACCGCCGGAGATCACATAACCCGCGAACAGCGCACTGCAGATGGCGGCGAAAAAGGCAACCAGCAACGGCGCAATGCTTCTGCGTCCGGCGATCATCGAAGCGGCGATGTAGGAAGCTCCGAATAGGAATGCGGCGACTGAGAAGACCGCGGTGATCGTGTAATGATATTGGGAGAAATTGAGTGAGAACAGAGCCAGCGAAGCGGCCAGCACGCCGGTGAGTATGCCGAAAAAGCTGACGGTGCCGAAGCTCCAGCTGTTTTGCCGGATGCCCCAGAAAATCATGCTGGCGCAGAGAGCCAGACCGAAAAGCATCATGCCGACATTGAAGACCAGCGACGAGGATGCTGAAAAATATCCGCCAGTATACAGGCCCAGTTCGCTGTAAAAGCCGCTGAGCGGAGAGAAAACGCCGTCCTCAAACGCGACTATGGCAATCACGATGGCGAGCAGCAATACAGCCACACCTGCGATGCCGATGATGCCGAACACCTTGTTCTGATTCATCGTTCCTCCTTAGAACATCATGCAGTCGATGTACTTATCCATGAAATAAGCGTCGCCGCCCAGCTCGACATGCTCCGCCAACCCGGCGATACGCGCGCTTTCCTTCATGTATTCGCCCTTGAGCAGCGTCATTCCTGCACCGGCGCCCGCGGCATTTCCAATATTTTTAATAATGCCGCTGAACTCGGAAGGCAGCAGGCCGATGTCCATCGCGCTTTGCGCGTTCATGGTGTTACCAAAGCCGCCGGCCAGATAGACCTGCCTGATATCCGTGACCTCAAGCCCGGCACGGTGAACCAGCGCGAGCACGCCTGCTGCGATAGCGGATTTGGCGGTCTGGATACGGCGCACATCCCTTTGCGTGAGCGCAACGCCTTCGGCGACCGAAAACGCCGGTGCGCCGTCGATCTGGATGGTGTGCGGCCCCTCCTCGATATGGCCCGTTTCGTCCATAGCGCCTGCAACGCGCGCGAGCGCGAGGACATCGATGACGCCTGAGCCGCAAAGACCCTTAGGGACATCGCCGCCGCCGATAACGCTTTTCAGAATCTGGCCGTCGTGCACCCATACGCTGTCGATCGCGCCGGAAACGGCAGCCATGCCGCAAGACAGCTCCGCGCCCTCGAACGCAGGACCCGCTGCGGTGGAGGAAACGAACAGCTTTCCGTGCGCATAAAGCGCCACCTCGCCGTTGGTGCCGATGTCCAGCAGCAGCGCGACGTCGTCGTTCATCATACCGGAGGAGAGTATGGCGGACGTGATATCCCCGCCGACAAAAGCGGCCATGCAGCGTTCAAGGTAAACCTCGGCTTGGGTGATGAGCCCCAGAGATTCAGCGCTGACCCTGCGGCCGAAATAGTCCGGCACCGTGAAGGGGAATTCGCCCATCGATGACGGGTTGACCCCCGCGAGAAGATGCAGCATCGTGGTGTTGCCCGTGACGGACATCTCAGTGACATCGGCGGGGGTGATATTATGGCGGGCGCACAGCTTTTCGATCTGCGCATTCAGGCCGTCCCGAACGGCTGACTGCAGCTCCTGCGTACCGGAGGTTTTGTCGCGGCAGTATTTGATGCGCGATATGACGTCCAGCCCGAACGAGGTCTGCGGATTGAGCGCACTGGTGACAGCGACGCATTCGCCGGGCGTAAGGTCATAAAGGTAGAGTGCGAGCGTGGTGGTGCCGATATCTATGGCGATGCCATATCCGCTGCGTCCCGTGGGTATTTTGGGCAGCCGCCCGTCCGTCAGTATCGCCATATCGGCTTTTAGAGGGCGGTGAGCGCCGCCCTGCTTGTATTTGATGCATGAGGGGAAAGGGCATTTACCCAGTAGACATGCGCCGGTGCAAACCTGATGTTCGTTCATTTCTTTTCCTCCCTGGGATGTGATGTGATGATATGCCCCGAATAGTCGGCGGCCAGCGCTTCGCCCGGTCGAGCCACGGCAAAGCGGCTGTCGTGGCGGCCCTCCACAAAATCGCGCAGCCACCCGCTGCCGCCCTGTACCTTGTCGAAGTTCCAGCCGAAGTAAGTGGCGGCGTCCCGCGTGTATTGCTCGCAGGCGGGGAAGGGCAGCTCTTCCCAATAGACGTAGGCGGCGTTGTTGTAGTTCTTCGTGGTTGTTTCCACATCCACCAGATATTCCGCGTTGTCTTCGCCGTACAGCTCGGTGTATTCTGCCAGTTTGAGCTTTCGGCTGAGTTCGGACGGCGTGTAGGCGTTCTCGATCCACGACGCGTTGTACCAGTAGGTACCCGGATGCTTGTCAAAGTATTCCCGGTACTTTCTGTAAGAACCGAGGAACAGGCCGATGCAGTCGTCGCAGCGCGGCACAACGAGGGTATGCTTTTTGGACGACAGCCCAGCGACTCCGTTGGAGCACAGGCCGTAACCCAGCAGAATGGCGTCGAACGAGCGGCTGCGTTTCTGCTCGTTGGTATGCAGGTCGGTATCCGAGTCAACCTTGTCGATCTCCTCCTGCAGTGCGCGGCGCAGCAGGTCCGGCGTATCATGCAGGCCCTGACGCATATAGGTGATGTCGAGAATCGTCTGTGTCTGAGAGGCGAGCAGGCTGAGTTCGCGGAAGAGCGCCTTGCATGCGAGAACTTTGTATCTCATGGAAACACCTCGGTTTATGGTTGCTGTATGATTATATCATGCGGCTTGCCGGGCGGTTTAGTTAAATTTTGCGATTTTTTGATCATATGCTTTGTATTTTTCGTTTTTACAGTACGTGCGCATAACCGAGATACAACGCAAATGATGCGCCGATGTAAAAAGACATTAATGGTAGATGTATAATTTCCGTTAACTGCCGCGAAATTTGGAGTTGTCAATAAACATATGTCGGTGGTATAATCTTACGATGTAGCGTCTTTCTTGTTCTGCGCATTTTGACGCAGGGCCACATCCGCTGCTTTGCGGCGGAGAGTCCATAAGGGAGGTAAAGTATGAATCAATACGAAAGCATGTACATCTTGAAGCCGGACATTGAAGAAGAAGCGAGAAAAGCACTTGTTGAAAAGTTCTCGAATCTTGTTACGGAAAATGGCGGCAAGCTTGAGAAGGTTGACGAATGGGGTCAGAGGAAGCTGGCCTATGAGATCAACTACATCAAGGAAGGTTACTACGTACTGATGACGTTTGAAGCGCCGTCAGAGTTTCCTTTAGAGCTTGAGCGTAATTACAAGATCAGCGACAGTGTTATAAGATTTAATGTGATCAGACTGTAAAGGCAGGTTGTAAATTATGAACAAGGCCATTATCATTGGGAATTTAACGAAGGACCCGGAACTGAGAACAACGCCGCAGGGCGTATCCGTGTGCAGCTTCACGGTGGCGGTCAACAGAGGCTTCGGTGAGAAGAAGGAAGTTGACTATATCCCCATCGTAACATGGCGGGCGCTGGCGGAGAACTGCGGTAAGTTTTTGGCGAAAGGCCGCAAGGTGGGTGTGTCTGGGCGGATCCAGGTGAGAAGCTACGACGCACAAAACGGTGAGAGACGCTATGTCACCGAAGTGGTTGCCGACGATGTGGAATTCCTGTCTCCCAAGGGTGAGGGTTCAGGCGCACCGGGCGGGTCGCGCATGCATGACGTGCCGCCGCCGCCGGACGATGCCGGCCTTTTTGGGGACGAGCCGGATGATTTTGAGCCTCTGGACGATGAACAGATGCCGTTTTGACTTTAGAATGGAGGAAGGCTTATGATGAACAACGACGATAGGCAGCAAAGAAAAATGCGCCGCGGCAAACCGCGTCGTAAGATTTGCGCTTTTTGTGCGGATAAATCGAAGAGCATCGATTACAAAGACACGATGAAGCTAAAGCGTTTCCTGACGGAGCGCGGCAAAATACAGCCGCGGCGGACGTCAGGCGTGTGCGCGAAGCATCAGCGCCACCTCGCGATGGCGATCAAGCGTGCCCGTATGATGGCTCTGCTGCCGTATTCGCAGGACTAGAAGACATAACAAGAGAGCGGTGATGAGCCGCTCTTTTTTGCGTTTCGAAAATACGGGGAGTGTGACTGCTTGCAGCCATCGTGCAGGAATGACAGGAAGCAGCATCGAATAAGTGCAAGGGATTAAGTTACCGTAATGGCTACTGTATGTCATCCGCGGTAAAAGAGAAACTGAAATATCTGATACTGCGGGAAAACTGCAAGCTGTATTCACACTGGGATGACAAGGCAAGTTTGGTATTTTGAAGTTTTGGACAACCTTGTGGTTAGAAAAGAATTGTGGTGTGAATTTCAGAAAGTGGTAAGGAGGAACTCTCAATATTCAAAAGAATTTGGAATCCTGAAATGTTTCAAGGGCGTGGGCGCAGGCGGCACTACTTTGAGGGCTGGTATTTTAAACTGATTGATAAAGCGCGCCAAAACGTGCTGGCTGTGATTCCAGGCATTTCGATGGGAACAAGCAGACAGGATTCCCATGCTTTTATTCAAAGAATCGACGCCGTCAGGGCGACGACTGCTTATTACCGCTTTCCGTTTGATTCTTTTTATTCGGATCCAAAACGGTTTCTTGTTCGCATTAATGATAATATATTTTCAGATACACGGCTTCAGATTGATCTTGGCAGCGATGAGCTTCGTGCTGATATACATTTCGAGAATGTCGTTAAATTCCCCAAAACTTTTTTCAGTCCGGGGATTATGGGCCCCTTTTCGTTCGTACCGGGAATGGAATGTTACCATGGTATTGTGAACATGTCGCACACCATCAGAGGGAAAATGACCGTTTCCGGGCAGAACATCGATATGGATGGCGGCGAGGGCTACATTGAGAAGGATTGGGGCCGGTCTTTCCCGGATTCATGGATATGGCTGCAGGCGAACCATTTTGAAGAATCCGGCGTTTCATTTATGTTTTCTATCGCCCGTATTCCCTGGCTGGGCAGGAGTTTTACCGGGCTGATATCGTTTTTGATGACGCCGACGGGCTTTTACCGATTTGCAACATATAATAGAAGCCATATCACTCACATCAGCTTAAACGGGGATATGCTTCAGGTTCGAATGCAGAATCCGAAAAACATGATTGAATTTAATGCGCGGTATGCCAAAGGCGGTATTTTGCGGGCGCCCATGAACGGGCTGATGCAGCGTGACATTGAAGAAAGCATTACGGCTCAGGTTGAGCTGACACTGTTTTCTGGAAACGAGGTCATTTATAAGGGAACCAGCGATCGGGCTGGTATGGAGATAGCAGGCAACATGGGAGATATTCTGCCTGTCTAAGCTCCGGGACGCAACAAAAAAGCCAGTGCAGGTACTGGCTTGATTTTAGAACACGCCGTTATCATATAGGCCTCAAATCAATTAATGATACCAATGAGGGGTTATTAGATATTAGGTATAACTGCCGATACAGCGAAGCAGCGCGTCCATCTGGTCGTCGGTGCCGATGCTGATGCGCAGGTATTCGGATATGCGCGGCAGGTTGAAGTGCCGCACGTAGATGCTGTGTTGTTCCAAATGGCGTTTCAGATTCGCGGCGCTGAGCCCCGGTTTGGACGCGAACAGGAAGTTGGAACTGGAGGGCAGCACGTCAAAGCCGAGAGCTTCAAGCCCACGCACAGTGCGTTCGCGCGTTGCTATTATTTTCCGGGAAATGGAATCGTAGTACACTGTATCCAGAAGCGCCGCTGCGCCGACGTGCTGAGCAAGCATGTCCAGCGGGTAGGAGTTGAAGCTGTCCTTGATGCACGTGAGGGCGTCGATAAGGTGCGGCTGCCCCAGGGCCAGACCGACACGCAGACCGGCGAGCGCGTGCGACTTGGACATCGTCATCACCACCAGCAGGTTGGGATAGCGATCGATCAAAGCGACAGCGCTCGGCGTACCGAAGGCGGCGTACGCTTCGTCCACGATGACCACGCGTTCCGTATTGTTTTGCAGTATGCGCTCCACATCGGACAACGGAAGCGCGATGCCGGTGGGCGCGTTGGGGTTGGCCAGCACGATGCCGCCTTTGCTCACCATACTGTCCACCGGAACCGTGAAATCACCGTTCAGCGGCACGGTGGTGTAGCTGATGCCGTAGTAGGCGGCCCATACGGGGTAAAAGCTGTATGTGATGTCCGGAAACAGTATGTCGCTGTCGAAGAAGGCATCGAACGCGAAGCCCAGCACCTCGTCCGACCCGTTGCCGCAGAACACGTGCGATTCGGGCAGGCTGAAAGCTTTGGCTGCTGCGGCGCGCAGCGGACCGCCGTCCGGGCGCGGATACAGCCGCAGGCGGGCGCCGTCGAACCGCGCCAGCGCGTCCAATGCGGCGGGCGAGGGCGGATAAGGGTTTTCGTTGGTATTCAGTTTGATGATATCGGTTCCCTGCGGCTGCGCTCCCGCCGTATAGGGCGTGATGCCGCGAGCTTTCTGACTGAGGTAGCGTTGCACGAGTCGCCTCCGGAGTATTTTTCTTCATCATAACACAAGCGCCTGCAAAAATTAACACATTTCTGTGTGCGTGTGTGGTAGAATACGCGTATGAAAAGATGCAGCTGGGCGCAAGGCAATGATGAGCTGATGCGGAATTATCATGACAATGAATTCGGACGGCGCAAGCACAGTGACACAGCGCTGTTTGAAAAGCTGTGTCTTGAGATGTTTCAGGCAGGGCTGTCTTGGCGTACGGTGCTGCACAAACGCGCCGCATTCCGCGAGGTGTTTCATGGTTTCGATACGGCGCGGGTGGCGCTGATGACGGAGGAAGACGCGGACGCGCTGATGGCGGACAGCCGCATCATCCGGAACCGGCGAAAGATAGACGCAACGATACACAACGCGAGACTGATGCGTACACAGTTTGCGCAAGAGAACAGCTTTGTTGCGTACGTGTACAGCTTCGGCGACGGCGCGGCCTTGCACCGGGATTTGAAAAGCGGGGCTTTCGGTTTACCGGTGTGACAGTCTGCGATTCGTTCCTCGGCAGTGTGGGCGCGATAGAAGCCCACGAGCCGGGCTGCGATTTACATGGTTCCTGCTGACGCTTACCTCGGCAGGGTGATTTATATGGGGGTACATTCTAATGCCAGCATACTTAACGCATAAAGAGGCGGGGGATCGGGTGCTTGATGCCGTCAGCGTGCCGCACAGAGCGGCTTTTTTACTGGGGTGCCAAGGGCCGGACATGCTCTTTTTTCACAACTATCAGCCGTGGATGCGGGATAAGACGATGTTTGCGCTGGGCGTGGCGATGCACAATGGAGACACGCGCGCGCTTCTGGAGCATCTCATCGGCTTTGTGCGCGGATATGAGGGTGCGGACCGGAATGAGCTGGTATCGTACGCCGCCGGTTTTTTGACGCACTACGCCGTGGACAAAAACGCACACCCGTTTGTATACGGCCGGACAGGCGAGGACGACGCGCGTCATCAGGCGATCGAATACATGTGGGACAGCTATACAGCGATGGAGTGTTGGGGCATTGAGCCGGAGAAGTACGCCATATATCCCGAAATTATGTATGGCGGAATTGGACCTGGTATCTGTGAATGGTACACAAGAGCTGCGAACGAGCTGTACGGCCTGCACATTACGCCAGGCATGGTGAGCAAGGCGCAGAAGCAGTTTGCGTTCGCGAAGCAGACGCTGGGGAGCCTTGGGCCTTTGCGTCGGCGTTATCTGGCACTGATCGGCAGGATAGCGCGCTTTGACACCACCAGCCTGTTGTATCCGGTCAAAAGGGACGAATCGCTGTTCAGTATGGCGGATTACGCCGGTATGAAGGCGATGGTGGATGAGGGCGTGCGGCAGGCGCAGCAAATGATTCCCGTGGCGCTTGCGGCGATGGAGGGCGATTCGGAGGAACTGCCGACGTGGTTTGGCGACACCGATTTTGCGGGTGAGCCGGTTGACCAATAAGTTATAGATTTTATTCCTGCATCCCTTTTTATGGCTATTTTGATGTATGAAAGGCGCGCCTTAAGCGCAAACTAGCGTCAGAAATAATTGAAAAGGCGGATACAAGGATGTCGAAAATGAATTGCTCCTGTTGCTCCAATGCGATGGAATCCCGCGCGATGCACCACTGCAAGGCATGTAATTCGTATATGTGCAAGGACTGTTATGACATGAACAGCGGCTATTGCAACGACTGCCAGCAGAGCATGGAAATGTTTGAATAACGCTCATTGAAATAAAAAACGGCATCCATTGCCGTTTTTATTTTACGAAATCAACAGCTGGGTCTCTCACTGCTGTCGCTTTTTATTGTATACTTTCATAGCCTGAATGACTTCGGGCGATATGACGTGCTCAATGCGGCATGCATCCGACTCCGCCAGGTCCGGACTGATGCCCAGTGAACCCACCAGAAAGTCGGTAATGATATGATGAAACTCATGAATGCGCGCCGCTTTGCTGCGCCCGGCGTCGGTGAACGTGATATCTCCGTACGGCTCCTGACGGATGTAGCCTTCGTTTTTCAGGTTGGTCATGGCGCGGTTAACACTGGGCTTTGAAACGCCAAGAAAACGTGCGACATCGACGCTGCGCACCACGTTGTTTTTGGCTTCCAGTTCCAGTATCGCTTCCAGATACATTTCGACAGATTCGCTGAAATCCATGCAATTCACCGCCTTTTGGTTATCAGGTAGTCCTTAAATAATAACATATTCTGCATAAGAAGCAAATGCCCAATTTAACAACTGCCCGGATTTTGATTGAGCGGGTCGGCTATCACTTGAGAGAAAGCAGTATAAAGATGGCGGCAGCGATGAGGAACGGCAGAATAAACAGCAGCCGTTTGAAGCCGAGATTCCTGTAAAAAGCGGCTTCGTTCTCGTCCCGCTCGGGATGGCGTATTTTGTACAAAACGTTTTGCAATCTATGCTTGATGCTCATGCTGAATGCATCTCCTTCTATATCTCTGCTGCCTGCAATTTTATTATAGCATAAAACAAAATGAAAGCGGCAATCAAGATGGATGGAACAAAACGTGAGGGAAGTGACAACTGTCCGTATAGGCACGTGAATATTTATAAGGCAGGGATTAAGGCGCTGCGGCGTTGAAAAAAAGTTTTATACATTTTGTTACTTCGGCAGGAATTTACGAATCTCCAAAATAGTCACTCTAGCTTCGTTTTACACACTCTGTGGACAAAACTGTGGATAACTGGGATAGAAATATTCATTTCGATGGATAAAAATATACAAATACCGCACTTCGGTTATCTAACATATGTTCGACTAACAACTTTTGTCGTCATCGGACTATTCAGGCTGTCTAATGATTATGCAGAAAAATGGACTTAAAGTGTACCAATTCAGGATAATGCTGCGCTGATTTGGGAAACATAGCTACATATATAATAAAAAGGCGGTGTGCGGGATGAACGACAATCTGGACGATATCAGGCAGCAGATGAGAGGGCAGAAGGGTGAGCGTATCACGTTAAAGATGCGGTGCGGACGGCGCGGCGGTACCACGCAGGACGGCATCATAGACGGCCTGTATCCGGAAGTGTTCACCGTGCTGGTCAGGGAGCATGGCTACCGGCGGCGGTACTGCTTTTCATATTCCGAGGTGCTTACGCATCACGTGGAGATAGACCCATATCCAGGATCTCTCCTGTCTCTGCATCCTGAAACATGAGCCAGTAACCATGCGCATCCTGTGTGATACAGCGCAGGTATGTGCCAAAGCCGTCCAGCCAGACGGGCGGGGCCATGCCGTATTCACCCGGCACGCCCACCGCTTTGGCCACGACGTTCGGGCCGCTGTAAACGCGTCCGGTGATGTAGTGCCACCAACCTGTCGGGCCGGGATAGGATATCTTAAACCACTCGCTTTGGGGAAACACTGACGGAAACGGGTTGATACGCTCCCGGCGTGTGGCGTTCGGACAGGATTCGCAGGGGCTGTATTCCTCATCCTCCTCCAAGTCGGCCAGTGTCTCGAAAGGCTCTTGATCGGGCTCGTCTCCGGGCGGGTATTCGGGAGACATGTATAGTGGCTCGGCGGCGGGTTCATCCGCTTCCGGAGGGATTTCGGCAGTCATTGCGGGCGCTGCCTCGGCGTCGGAGACGTGTGCTGTCTCCGGTTGCTGAACGGGCGCAGGTGCGGGCGGCGGATCGTCCGGTACAGCCGGTTCTGCAGCGGGTGGAGCCGGGTGCGGCGCGTGAATGAGCTTGAAACGCGAGGAAACGTCCGTCCAGTCGACCCCGGTCGACTTCAGGCAGAAAGCGAGAGATTTGGTATGGATCACAGCGGCGCCCCATATGCTCTTGAGACGGATGCCCGGCAGCGTCTGGCGAACGCCGCCGTTACTGACATCGCCGGTATAAATCGCCGTGCCGTCATGCAGAAACAGATACAACATGTAACTGCCTGTAGGCAGGCCATTGAGTGTCAGCGAGACTGCGAGGCCGGCCTGCACCGCCTGCATTTTGAGCATGCCGCGGCTTTGCGGGTGGGCATAGGGGCCGTCTCCCGGATGCAGCAGCATTATCTGGCGCTGTATGCTTTCCATGATCTTCTCCTTTGACTATTCGCATCGTTATTAAAGTATATGGATATCAGGCAGGGATAATGAATGACGCGGCGGATTGCATGGAGGTCAAATTTTGTTTTTCGTTGACGGGAAATTCGCGGTTGATTTTTTTATGACTTGTGTTATAATCGAATTTGCGACTTTATAAGGCTGGCATGTTTCATTGCCTCCGCGTTGTAAAAAACCGGGGGCGCGGCTTGCAGGCCAGGAAAAAGAGGTGAGTGCAGATGAAGAAAGGCATACATCCCGAGTATCACGCGTGTACGGTCACGTGCGCCTGCGGCGAAACGTTTACCACCGGTTCGGTACGCAAAGAC
>JAEWTW010000013.1 GCA_023397655.1 Bacillota bacterium | reverse complement strand
ACCACCGCTTCGTACTTCTGCACGGAGGGCAGCGCGCGTATCTCTTCCAGCGCAGACTGGTAGGTCTCGCCGTCCGTCAGCCGCCGGTCGATGGAAATGGCGCAGCTGTCCGCCACCGCGCAGCGCGACGGGGAGGTAAAGAATATCTCGGAAACGGCCAGCGTGCCCTTGCCGAGGAACGGGTCGAAGTGCAGCCGCTTGTTGAGCTCCTTGACTTCCGCCAGTATCTCGCCCATCTTATATATCGCGTTGTCGCCGCGCTCCGGAGCGCTGCCGTGGCAGGAGATGCCCTTCACGTCCACGCGGATCTCCATGCGGCCGCGCTGTCCGCGGTATATGTTGCCGTCCGTCGGCTCGGTGATGACAACGAATTCCGGCTTCACCTTGTCTTCAGCTATGATGTACTGCCAGCACAAACCGTCGCAGTCTTCTTCCTGCACCGTGCCCGTCACGAGCACCTTGTAGCCCGCCAGCAGGCCCTGATCCTTCATGATCTTCGCGCCGTATACCGCGCTCACGATGCCGCCCAGCTGGTCGGACGCACCGCGGCCGCCGATCTCCTCGTCCGTCTCAAAGCCCTGATACGGGTCGAACGTCCAGTTGGCGATGTTGCCGATGCCCACGGTGTCGATGTGCGCGTCATACGCGATGACCTTGTCGCCGTCGCCCATGTAGCCAAGAATGTTGCCCATCGGGTCGATCTCAACCTTGTCGAACCCGAGGTCTTCCATCTCCTTCTTGATGCGCAGCGCCACCTGCTCCTCGCCCGCGCTCTCGCCCGGAATCGCGATCAGGTCCCTCAAAAACTTTGTCATCGAAGCTTCGTAGCCCTCAGCCGCCTTCTTGATCAATGAAAAATCCATGTCTTTTATGTCCTTTCGTGTTAATACAATATACAATAGGGCAATATTAATATTGCCCTATCCCATGCAGATGTGTTACTATTTGAAATGTATATCCATCGTCGTTGCGCATTGTCACCAACTCTTCAATATACAAAAATTTTTTAATTCCCTAAATTATTTTTTATACTCTGAATGTACCACTTTTATTTCGCTTTGTCAAACGCCTGAAAGGTGGTATCTAAAATTTTTTTGATAATTATTTAGAGTAGGGTGATACTTCATGCAAAGCTGTAGGGCGCGGACTCCCGTACGCGCCGCCCAACACCAATCACGCCGTAATGCAGAACGCAACAAAGTATCCTCGGCCCCGCTGTCATGCAGAGCGCAGCGAAGCATCCCCCTCACCAGCGCATCACCCATGGGACTCCTCGCAGGCTCGGAATGACAGAATTGAGACGAGTGCAATCTCCTTGCGCCGGTACTGCCATGCAGAGCGCAGCGAAGCATTCCCCGCTCCAGCGCACCACTCATGGCACTCTTCACAGGCTCGGAATGACGGCATGGAGTGTGATTGTACACATTGCGATATTAAATGTTTTGCCATAGAGGAGTATTTTGTTACTTGTCGAAATTTGCATTGTATCTATAATACACAATCTGTACAAGCTGCTTGATGTTTCATATTATCATATTACATGTTGGTCATGAGGGCTCAAAAGATAAGACACAGTTTTTCATTAAACCGAGAAATGTCAACTTACAAGTGATCATAAAGATTTAGACCCTGCAAAAATACTCACTAAGATTGAGATCACTTTAAAAGATAGGACTTTAAGCCAAAAGTACGATTCTCCATTAAGAAGATAATTGTCCGTTTATTGATCTGTTGATTCTTGAACTATCCCTTTTGTGAACTACGAATTATGCTTATAATAAGGAGAGCAATCATGTTTGGTAACAAAATGAGGCCTGTAGCGGAGGTTTGTATAGATTCAAAATTGGGTTTTGGCTCTCCCGATTTTACCGTTAAAGCAAACAAAACCTTCAACTTAACAATTCTACTAATATGCCTTTTCTTAAAAACTGGATGGTTATTTGCAGGACAAGAGGAATTGAGTAATTTTAAAGATAATTTTAGAGATTTAATTGAGGATGATAAATTCCCCGATAATATTAGAGGGATAAGCGCCATGCCGGGTATTGTTAAAGCCGGGAAAACAACCTTAACATTATATAAGAATAAAAGCAATGATATTGGCTTTGTCTCTTACTTCCCCTTTTCGTATAGCAATATAGATATAATCAATATTGGCGTAGTATTTATTGATAAAATAACAGCCTTATTTGATGATGATTCAAAAACTTTATGTAGAGAAACATTCAGGTTCTTCAAAGATATTATTCTTGACGATAATGAGGATGAATCTAATGAAAGATTGGCTTTCTTATTTGGTTTTGTTTCTGAATTTATTAAGCAATTGGAGAATACTTAATATTAAGAAGGTTTCTTGTATCAAGAAGCGAACTGAAAATTATCCATAATAATATCTCCCAAACGACTTTCAGGGGCGCAAACCATCCAGTCTGTGCCCCTTTCCTATCCCCTTACACGAGCTGCTTCGCCCACTTGTATTTCCTCACCCTAAGTATGCTGATGCCCACCTTCACCACCTCTTCCAGGCACGTCATCAGCACCACCGTCGTGAACGACAGGTGCAGCAGTTGTAATCTTTTGCCCTTTCTATTATGATGATGATAAAGCCAGATAACAGGAGAAACGATGGTTATCGCGATCGTGGGCGCGGGCGGTAAAACCACCGTCGGCAGCCATATCGGTAAGCAGCTGGCGGCATTGGGACGCCGCGTGCTGTTCACCACCACCACCAAGATATTCATGCCGGAGAGCGAAGCCGTGTATCTGGGCGACGCGGCGGACGTTCGTGCCGAAGCGGGGTACACAGTCGCGGCTCAAAGGCTGCTGCCCAGCGGCAAGCTGGAGGGCTACACGCCGGAGGACATCCGAGCCATAGCAGCTCTGGGCCTGTTCGACGATATCATCGTGGAGGCGGACGGCGCGGCACGCAAGCCCGTCAAAGCCCCCAACGACACGGAACCCGTCTACCCCGCTGCCCTTGATCTCATCGTCGGCATGGTGGGACTGGACAGTCTCGGGCAGCCGGTGTCCGATGCGGTCGTGCACCGTGCGGAGCTGTTCCGAGCTGTCACGGGTGCCGCAGACGGCGACCCCATCGCTGCGCGACACATCAACCGCCTGATATCCCACCCGGACGGGCTGTTCCATCACGCACCGGAAGGCGTTCCCAAGGTTGTCTTCCTCAACAAATGCGATATAATAAAAGAAACAACGCTTCAGCAGGCACAGGAGATCGTCCGGCAAGCGCCGCACCCCGTGCTGCTGACCGGCTATGGGCGAAACTGGTACGTCGAATTCCTCCGCCGTTTCCTCACCCAACACCGCAAAGGAGAATGACATGCTCATTGAACGCATACCCGAACTGATCGCAAGCAACAAGGCCGTCGCACTGGTCATCGTCACGGCGGCCGGCGGCTCCACGCCCGCCGAGGTGGGCAAGGAGATGCTGGTGGACTTAACCGGGCTCATCGGCGGCACCATCGGCGGCGGCAATCTGGAGTTCGTCGCTGTCCGAAAGGCGCAGGAGTGCCTGGACCGCGGGCATAGCACCACCTACAGCTTTGACCTCAAGAAGGATCTCGGCATGGAGTGCGGCGGCGCGGTGGACATATTCATCAAGATATACAGCCCCGCCACACAGCTGGTGCTGGTGGGCGCGGGCCACATTGGGCGTGAGCTGTACAAGTTTGCCGAGGCGCTGGGCTACAGCGTGGTGGTGGTAGACGACCGCGAGGAGGTCGCGACGCAGGAGCATTTCCCGAACGCCAAGAAGATACTGGTGGGCGATATCGGAGAGCTGTGCGCCACGCTCGAGCTGTCGCCGTCCGCCTTCGTCGTGATCGCGACGCGCGGCCACAAGTGCGACGAAACCGCGCTCTATCATCTGATACAGAAGAGTCCGCGCTACATCGGTGTAATCGGCAGCCGCAACAAGGTGGCCACAATGATGGCGAGCCTCAAAACCAAGGGCATCCCGCAGGAGAAGCTAGACGCAGTCTACTCCCCCATCGGCCTCGCGCTGGGCGGCGGGCAGCCCGCAGAGATCGCCGTGTCCATCATCAGCGAGATACTGCTCGTCAAGAACGGCGGTCGGCTGGCGCACATGAAAGCCACGGACGGCTGAAGCATCGGATTTGATGGATAGGACAACGAAGGGACAGTCACAGACCGTCCCTTTTTTCATCTCTTCCATATCTATTCCGGCAGCCATCGCGAGCGGTTACGGAGACTCCCCCCTACAGTTGGTGCACAATGCGTTTCATCTTACCTGTAGGGGACGGGTTCCATCCCGTCCCGCTCCATCTATATGCTAGCCCCATCACGGGCGGGCACGGAGACCCGCCCCTACAATTAGTACGCGATGCGGTTTCCTCTTACTAGTAGGGAACTGGTTCCATCCCGTCCCGCCCCACCTGCAGGCACCCCTACGGTTTGTAGCATCTACACATGGCACTCCGCGGATTACGGATAAGTGCTCCGAAGGGGTATCCTATATGCGCCGACCATCTGCGTGCTGGCAACATGACGGGCGGCCCAGAGGTCACGCCCCGACGGTCTGCGCATAAACAAAAAGGAGGAGCAGCTCCTCCTCCGTCTATCGTATCTTTGCACCGTTCCGCCAAGGTATGCGCCGTTATTCAGGGTAATAGATAACCATGCTCAGACGGCAAACCTCGTCGCCGGTGTTTCTGTAACCGTGCGGGCAGTCCGCTTGAAACCTGAACGCGCAGCCTTGACTCAGCTTGAACACTTCGCCGCTGACGGTCAGCGTCAGTTCTCCGGAAAACACGGTGATAAACTCCTGCGCCCCTGTCGGATGAGGCTCCGCATCCAAGTAGCTGCCGGCGTCGATCTCGATATAAAACAGCTCGAATCGGCGTTTGCTGTCGAAGGGGAACATCGCGTAGTTGCGGAAATTTCCGTCGTCCTCCACGATCGGCTCCAGCTGCGCCGAATCGATCAACTCGTGCTCCGTTTCCGGGCGGTTCATCAGCTCCGTAAACGATATCTTCAGCCCGCTCGCGATCTTCCAAACCGTTGAAATCGTCGGGTTCACGTCTCCCCGCTCAATCTGCCCCAGCATGCTTTTGCTCACGCCCGTCTCTTTAGCCAGCGCATCCAGACTGAGTTTCCTCTTTTCGCGCAGCTGCTTTAAGTTCACTGCAACGATTGAATTTATATTATCCAAAAAATACCCTCCGGGTTATTGACATTATACTGCACGTAATGTATATTATATTGCACACGGTGCAATATATTGCTCATTGCATGCATTATAGCGCATTCTACCAGAAAGGTAAAGAGATATCATGAATTTTACAGCATTTTTGTCTTATGTCTTGCTCACGACATTCACGCCGGGCCCCAACAACATCATGTGCATGTCCAACGCCAGCAAGGACGGGTTCAAAAAAACCTTCCCCTTCGTGCTGGGCGCCGTTTCCGGTTACTTTGTCATCCTTTGTCTGGGCGCCGCCTTCACAACGCTGCTGTATAATATCATTCCCGCTGTTGAACCGTACATGCTCGTGGTGGGCGCGGCTTATATACTCTGGCTGGCGTGGACGGTGTGGCGCAGCAAGCCGCATGAGGAGAAAAAGGGGCTGGCTGCGGTCAACAGCTACGGCTCGGGCTTTTTGCTTCAGTTCGTCAATATCAAGGGAATACTCTTTGCCGTGACGGTGATGTCTTCATTCATACTGCCCTTCTATCAGAGCATTCCCGTCGTCTCCGTGTTTGCGCTCGCGCTGACCGCGATCGGCCTTGCGAGCACAACAAGCTGGGCATTGTTCGGCGCTGTGTTTGAGCGGTTTTTCAAAAAATACAGCAAGATCACCAACGGCGTCATGGCGCTTCTGCTGGTGTACTGCGCGGTGACCATGATTCTTGATATCTTCAAGCCGGCGGCCTGATGTGACTGCTTTTCCGACTAGCAGCCCCACCGGATGAGGCTGCCCCCCCACGTCAGCCCCGCGCCGAAGCCCGCGAAAAGCAGCAGGTTCCCGCGGCTGATCCGGCCTTCCAGCACCGCCTCCGTCAGGGCGACGGGCACGGACGCGGCGGACATGTTGCCGTAGTTTTCGATGTTGCAGTACATCTTCTCCGGCGGGATGCCCATGTTGCCGCAGACGTTCAGCAGTATGCGCTTGTTGGCCTGATGCGGAACGATGAGGCTGATATCCGGCAGACTTAAGCCGTTGTCTGACAGCAGCTGATTGATCATGAGTTCCAATATGCCGACGGCGAACTCGAAAACCTCGCGGCCGCTCATGAATATGGTGTTCATCCTTTTTTCCAGCAGCTCAGGCGTGACCGGCAGTCGGGAGCCGCCCGCGGGTACAGCCAGCAGATCCGCGCCGCCGCCGTCCGCGCCCAGCACGGTGTCCAGCACGCCAAAGCCCTCCGGCACCCGGCCCACCACCACCGCGCCCGCGCCGTCTCCGAACAGCACGCTCGTGCTCACGTCGTCGGGGTTGGTGATCCGCGAATAGGTCTCCGCCCCGATCAGCAGCACCTTGTCATACCTGCCGGAGGATATATAACACGCCGCCATGTCGAGGCCATACAAAAAGCCGGTGCAAGCTGCGGATATGTCCAGCGCGGCGGCTTTGTGCGCGCCGATCGCTTTCTGCACGAGGCACGCCGTGGACGGGAACACCATGTCCGGCGTGGTGGTCGCCACCAGTATCATGCCGATCTCGGACGGGTCTGTTCCGGCGTCTTTTAACGCTTCCACCGCCGCCAAAGCCGCCATGTCCGACGTGGCCATATCCTGCGGGGCTCTGCTTCTTGCCTTTATTCCCGCTTTACGCTCGATTTTCTCCGCCGTCGTCCCAAAGCTTAATGCCAGTTCCTCGTTGGTCAGCCTCAGCTCGGGAACATAACGGCCGCAGCCGAGTATCCCTGCGCCAGCGTTCATTTTATATCCCCCGTCTTCCATTTTGGCTCCGGCTTAAAACAACAACTCAAAACAAACACCTTGACCGGCGGCGTTTGCTCTTTTAGTTTTAGCCGTCAGGCTTTGCAAGGGGGGCAGCTGAAAGGATATGATGTATGATAGCGGTTTTTACTGCGCCCCGGCACAGCCCGGTTTGTTTAGTTAGTATAGCTAATGATACCAAAAAAGAGGGGCTGCCGCAAGGGGAATAAACGCTGTTGTGCGTCCGCACATGGTATGCCCCTGCGTGCTGGCACTATCGCGGGCGGGCCCGGTGTCCCGCCCCTGTGTTCGGCACATTAATGTGGCACTTCCACTTTCCCGCAGAGAACGGACACTGGTCTATCCGCTCCCCCGGCGACCGCGCTTCCATGGGCGGCTGCAGGCTGTGCGGTTTTTGGAATTGTCACCCTCGCGGAGGCTTCCCGCGCAATAAAAAAGGAGAGGCAGTCTGCCTCCCCCCGTAGATATACTGACACAAGAATGAGCTCTGTCGAGTCAAGAATATCAGTTAACGCTAATTCTTGACGTTCACCACTAACAGGGAAAAAGCCGGTTTGCCGCGCGGCATGCCTCAATTTCACGATCCGTCAGATAGATAACAGACATCGCATCATCCTGTTTTGAGATCCTATATTGTTCATTGCTCTGATTTCTTTTGCAGGTTGGGTTATTATTCACCCACTGCAGAAGCCGCGATTTATTTACATCAATGATTGACGGTTCTTCGTTGTTGCAATGGCAGAATATTGCCAGCTCTTCATCCCCCAATGGGTTGGATCTCGTCCCGCTGTGTAACAAGACTCTAATGAAATGTTTACCTTTATGCTTTATTGTACTCCTTTGAATCATCAGCTTTCCCTCATTTCTCTATTGAGCCGGCTCTTAACTGCCTGCGTGTAAAAAATAAAAAACGAAAACCCCATATCCAATGAGATTTCCGCCTGAATTTGCAAACCGATCAAACTACTCAAAAATACACATTTATTATATGTCATTTTTAGATATTTGTAAACCCGTCATAAAATTGTACTTAATGGATAATTGCAAAAACTGTAATAAAAGAATGATTCCTTTACAAATCTTATCCACTCGTATATAATCAGTTTTGTATTATAAGTATCGTTTGCGAATCATCGCAGAGCATTCCATACAAGAATCGCGCTTTAAACCAAGTCGTATTTTTAATACATGCAGTACGGGAATATTAACCGTACAATGTAACGGAGCTTTCCGGCTCCGGCGTAGAAGTACGAGCTTGTGGCGTCATAACAAATTCGAAAGACTTTGCTATATCGGCATGGTCTTTATTCTTTATGTAAACCCGGAAAAGAAAGAGGATATATTGAAATACTTTGAACTGCTCTCCGAGGAGATGAAAGCAACGCTTAACAAAGCGGGCTTTTCAAGTCCTACCACCATTCAGGAAAAAACCCTGGAATTAATACTGGGCAAGTGGGACATCATGGGCATAGCCCAGACAGGAACGGGCAAAACGGCGGCGTTCGCCGTGCCCATTATAGAAAAAACGTTTATCAACAACCGCAAGACGCAGTCGCTTGTCATCTGCCCAACGCGCGAGCTTGCGATGCAGATCACAGAGGTGTTCCGAGTGCTGTCGGCACATGCAAAGCTGCGTATCGTCAGCGTTTACGGCGGGCAGGCAGCCAGCATTCAGATCAAGGCGTTGCGGGCAGGCGCCCATATTGTTGTTGGAACGCCCGGCAGAATCAAGGATCTGATCGCCCGTAATGTACTGAAACTGCAAAACATCCGCACGGTGGTGCTGGATGAGGCGGACGAAATGCTGAGCTTCGGCTTCCTTCCGGATATCAAAGCTATACTATCTCAGGTCACAAAAGAGCACCAGACGCTCTTGTTTTCAGCGACGATGAACAGCGCCGTGTCGGGCGTGGTCAAGCAGTTTCAGCATGATGCCGTCCGAATAGAGATCGGCAGCACAAACCAAACCGCAGCAAGCGTGGTGCAGTCATATCTGCCTACCAGCACGAGCGGCAAATGCAAGGCGGTACAGCACCTGATACGCAAGGATAATCCGCGGCTGGCACTCGTATTTTGCAATACGAAGCGGCAGGTTAAGACACTCCATAAACAGCTCAATGACCAAGGGTTGGCCACAGGCTGCCTGCACGGCGATTTGAGTCAGTATCAGCGCGACACCGTTATGGATGCCTTCCGAAAAGGAAAAACGAGCGTCATGGTTGCAACGGACGTTGCGGCGCGCGGCATCGACGTGAAGGATATCGATCTTGTCATCAACTACGATATCCCCGAAAAGATGGAATACTACGTGCACCGGATTGGCCGCACGGGCCGCGCCGGGCATTCAGGAAGAGCATGTACGCTGGTTAATCCACAGGACTCCAGACTCATTACAAATATTGAACGCCAGTTTCGTATAAAACTCACCGAAGAAAAAGCGATGTAAGGTAAATAAAGGAGCCGCCTGAAAGGGGCTCCTTTTATGTTAAAGGTTCAGTCAGGTTAAGTCGATACTATTTTTCCCTTTCACCACAGCTCCGCCCGCTGAGATTTCGGCTGCTTGCCGTCCACGTCGCGGATACCATAGCGTTCCCCCACCTCGGCGGTGATCAGTATCTGCCCTGTTTCGCTGATAATGTCCTTGTCCAGCGCCAGCGCGGCCACGCACCGTCCCACGAACTGCGGCGACTCCAGCAGGGAAACGTCCAGTGCGGGGTTGTACTTCGCGGCCTCCAGCATGCCCTCGGTGGCTACGGAGCCGGGGTACAGCGACAGCGCGGTCACGCCAAAGCCCTTCAGGTCGTGCGCGGCGTCAGCGGACAGTTTATCGAGCGCGGCCTTGCACACGCCGTATGATACGTTGTTCCAGTAACGCCGTCCGCCGTAATACGATATGTTGACGATGAGGCCGGATTTCTGCGCTGTCATGATGCGCGCCGCGTGCATCGCCGTCACGTATGCCGAGCGGACGCCCACGCGCCATTCGTCGTCCAGCATCGCCGCGGGCTGCTGCCAGAACGGCGTCCCGAAGAAGTAGCCGCCCATCACGTGCGCGCCGCCCGCCCACGCGCTGTTCACCAGTATATCCAGACGCCCCTGCTCGTCCATCACGCGCTCGAACAGCGCTGCCGTCTCCTTGTCGTTGGAATGGTCGCACCGGTGTGCGATACCGACGCCGCCCGTCTGCGTCACCAGCTCGGCAGTGCGGTATACCGTGGTGCCCTCCAGAAACGGCGGAAGCGTTTCATCGGTTACCGTGCGCCCAGTTACGTACACCGTCGCGCCGTATTCCGCCAGCCCCAGCGCCACGCCCTTGCCCACGCCGCGGCTTGCCCCGGTCACGATGACCACCTTGCCTTTTAACTCGTTCATATATAACTCGTTCATATATGCGCCCTCCTGTTATACACTAACTCTCGCGTCTCATCTTTCCTGATTGTTACATATCCCCAATCCAAATGCAAGCTTTAGGACTGTTCACATTATTTGCTTATGCTATAATAAGAGGCATTACAGCCGGATGTCAAAAAGACGGAGGACACATCAGAAATGGGACGCATCAGACCCCGGTTCAACAGCCGCATGCCCAAAAACGCGGGCTACTTTTTCGACCCTTCTTCAGATGACGAATTTAAGAAGAGACACCCTTTCGGCTACGGTGTGCTTGTGTTCTGCGGCATCACAGCTTTTATACTGCCTCTTGTTCTCTTTATACTGCTGACAAACGTATATCCGGTGCCAAACAGCGGTTGGATGGTGCTGGGTATTGTCGGATGTTTTATTATCGGCATCGGCTTGTTTAACATCATCGCGGCGTGGATCAAACAGTATCTCGGACACAAGCTGACCGTTGCTTGTTTTTCGGTTGGCGGTTTTCTGGTGGGGCTGAGCTGTTTGCTTCTTTACAATGACACCCTGTATGCCCTGTTCAATGAAAATATCGTCACGTACTATTTCATGACATCGGGGTTCTTACTGGTTCCGGGGCTGATCTACATGCTGTTCCGCGGCAGCCTCAAATCATGGATCAAACACCACGTCCATAAAGCCACGGTCAAGGAAGCAAGGAAAGGGAAACGCAACTTTTGGTGGTATGAAGGCATCCACGCCCAAGCCGGACTCGGCTGGAAATACCATATCAACAAAGCGTTCACCATCATTTACGGTGTGACGCTGGCTGTCCACATACTGCTGGGTTGGATCAAAATCGTGACAATTGCGGTGATGGTCGGCTCCGCTGTCGTGTATGTGATGTCGGCGTGTATGTGGCTGTTCTTCAGCATTGAGGAGAACAAAGCGTATCACGGGACTCCCATCGTGCTGTTCGCCAGAAGCGCCAAAGGCGGCATCGATTCGGTTATCTTTGATATTTTGGCGCTGATTTTTCCGCTGGGCTGCGGCTATGCCCAGTTCAAGCTGCTGATAAATATATTTGATATCAGCTTATGATCGCAACTAAAAATCTCCCGCGGTGTGCAGGAGATTTTTGTTGCTGTAAACCTATGTCTTTCTCTTAAGCCCAATCAGCTGGCAGCCGGAAATCTGCCGCAGCCGCCGCCCATTCTGCCAAAGCCAAGACCTTGGCCCGCACCGTTGCCGCGTCCGAGACCGCCGCCTGCGCCGTTGCCCAGACCGCATCCTGCGCCGATGCCGTCGCCTGTGCAGGCTTCCATTCTGGCTTCCATCGCAGCGTACAGCTCATCCGCCTGCGCCTGTGTGATGCGGCCTTCCTTCACCGCTTCATCCAGCGCCAGTTTGTACTGCTCCAGCCGCGCCTTCTTGAACTCGTCAAGCTTGCCAGCGTCAGCTGCCTGCGCACCGTATGTTTCTCCGGCTTCACGCGCGTCCGTCACATCATCCAAGGGCTGCCCCGTCAGGTCGGATACGATTTCTGCCGGCGTCTGCACCTCGCCTGCTGCCAAAGCCGCGGTTGTGCCCACGGCCAGCACTGCCAGTACAACCACAACGATCATTAATTTTTTCATGTTCAATCTCCTTTCTAAAGTTTTTGATGGCTTTATGTTATCCGCCAATTGTGATGACTTTGTGTGAATTGTTTGAATGTTTATCGAATAATCGGATGAGGAAAAAAAGATATGTTATAATGCGGTTGAAAGGAAGGCAGGGCATGATCAATATATTGCTTGTGGACGATGATCCGCGCATCCGCACGATCATCCGCGAATATTCTCAAGGCGAGGACTGGCGCTTTACGGAAGCGGGCGACGGTGATGAAGCGCTGCGCCTGTTTGGCTCCGGCAATTTTTCACTGGTGGTACTGGACGTGATGATGCCGCGGCTGGACGGCTGGGGCGTGCTTAAGCAGCTCCGCCAAAAAAGCGAGGTGCCGGTGATCATGCTGACCGCGCGGGACGAAGAATACGATAAGCTTCTGGGGTTCGAGCTGGGTGTGGACGACTACATGGGCAAGCCCTTCAGCCCTCGCGAGCTGATCGCGCGCATAGGCGCGCTGCTCAAGCGGTCGGGGGCGGTGAAGGCCGCGCCGGTACTGCGCTTCTCAGGGCTGGAGCTGGACACGCCAGCCCATACCGTCACGGCGGACGGAGATCCCGTCGCGCTCACGCCCAAGGAATACGACCTGCTGGTCTTCCTCGCGTCCCACCCGAACATTGTGTTTACCCGCGAACAGCTGCTGGACAGCATCTGGGGTTACGATTTCTACGGCGATACGCGCACGGTGGATACGCACGTCAAAAGCCTGCGCGAAAAGCTCGGCAAATACCGCGAGTATATCACCACCGTCTGGGGCACAGGCTATCGTTTTACAGGGGGTGCGGCATGAAGCGTCATCTGGCAGGCAAGCTGTTTATCGGGTTTCTGGGCATGGCCTTCCTCGCCGTGGGCGTGCTCTGGCTGATTCAGGCCGTGGTCATGAAGGACAATTACCTCAACGAGCGCATCCGCACCATCAGTTCGGCGCTGCAGGACGAGGCTCGGCAGGAGTCCATGGATTATGAGTCACTGGAGCAGAGCCTGAACGTGAGCCTCATCGCTGTGAACAGGGGCGGTGAGGTGGTCTATATGTCGGCAGGCACCCCCATGCGCGGCATGATGCTGCGGCATCTGGACCTGTCTTCGCTGCGTACCGGAGAGGTGCAGTACGTCCGCTCGCAGATGGATACCCCTTATGCGCTGACCGGCGTGAACCTTCCGGACGGCGCGCTCTACGCTGTTTTCTCGATGGTGGACGTGGAAGAAGCATCGCGCATACTGCTGAGCCAGCTGTGGATCGTGACCGTCGTGCTTTTCGTTTGCGCGGTGGCCTTTGCGCTGATACTCACGCGCATGTTTTCGCGCCCCATTACCCGCGTGACGCAGGCCGCGCGCGATATGTCGCAGGGCCGTCTGGACGTGTCGCTGCCCGTCCGCTCGCAGGATGAGATCGGCCAGCTGACCGTCGCGCTCAACGAACTGGGCACGGAGCTGCGGAAAACGGAACAGCTGCGGCGTGAGCTGATTGCCAACGTGTCACACGAGCTGCGCGCGCCGCTGACCGTGATGCAGGGCTTCGCCGAAACCGTGCGGGACGTGACGTGGCCGGACGATCAAAAAAGAACAGCCCAGCTCACGATGATTTCCGACGAAGCGGCCCGCCTGAGCCGCGTCGTCAGCGACATACTGAACTATTCCCGCTTGCAGGCCGGTGTCGATCCGGTGTCGGATTCGGTGTTTGCCGTTTGCCCGGTGCTGAATGACATGATAGGGCGGTATCAAATGGACGCCGAGGCTAGCGACATCCGGCTCGTGCTGGACTGCCCGGACATCAGCGTCCGTTTCGACAGGGAGAAGTTTGTGCAGGTGGCGGGCAATCTGCTGGTGAACGCCCTCAATCACGCGGAGCCGGGCACGGCTGTCACCGTCAAAGCCGCCGCACGCGGGAACCATGCTGTCGTGTCCGTCAGCAACACCGGCGAGACAATTCCGCAGGAGGAACTGGGGCGCATCTGGGAGAGGTTCTACCGCTCCGGGAAGATCGCCGGTCCCCATATGGGAACGGGCCTCGGGCTGTCCATCGTCAAGAGCATACTGGAAAGCCACACGGTCGGCTTCGGCGTTAGCAGCCAAAACGGTGAGACCGTATTCTGGTTTGAAACGATGCCGCTGGAGTGAAGCCTTCCTCTTAAAACCATGTATTATTCATATGAACTAGGTTTGTTCTTCAGTATCCATTGAATCCATTTTATACACTGATTGTACAAATCATCTTCAGAAGGTTGCTGTTGTCTTATTAATTTTAGTGCTGGCATCCGGGTAAACTGAACAGGCTCCAAATCAGGATAAAATGGTTTGGGATACGCTTCATTATCATCAATAAATCCTATTAATAAAGGCTCATTTACATGTACATATCTCTTTGGCGTCCTTTTAATAGTCCATCTTATAACATCATAATTTGATGTGAATACCTTTGCCACATACATGCCTATATCCCGTAAAACGTACTCCGTAAATACGCTCAGTATTTCTCTCGGTTGTTCAATTAGGTGCCTGACCACTTCGGACTGTCCTTCTAGTAATTGTTCAAGCTCCTCTATATCAATTTGGGACGATTCAGTGGTTTCAGCTACATGCAAAAACCATTTCCATATCGGTTTTAAAGAATCCAGTGAAAAATCCAAGGATTCAATTGGGATATTTAAACCAGCCGATACTTTTTGCCTTAAATAATCAGACCGTTCGTCAATATGACTAATAAACCAGTCAAAGTATTCCTGCGCTTCTGCTTTACTTAATTCAATAAATGGTTTATTTAAAGGAAATACCAATGGTATGTAATCCTTTTGATTCTCTGACATTTTCATCTGCTCGTCTCAGTATTAGTATTATTTCTACTCGCCAATATCAAGATATCCATTACCCGCTAGGATTGCCAAACATGACCGAATTGCTTCTGTAAAACGCAAACACATATGGACTAAATAGCTACCCCGTCTGCCCAAGGCATTAATCCACATCGTTGGATTTACTACATGTCGAATATTTCACTCCTCATCCTTCCGCCCCCTCGATCACCAGCCGTTTTGCGATCACGTAGCCGCACATGCCCACGGATGCACGTATCTGATAGACGCTGTAGCCTCCCTCGCTCAGATAACGGCGCAGCTCGTCCGGGCCCCGGCCTTCTTTGAGCGGAAAGCCGTAGCGCATCGTGCGCGTCAGCTGCCTGCGCTCGGCGGTGATGAACGCGTCCAGCGATACGGTGGATACGTCGTATATGACGTTGCGGTTTCCGGTGTGGTCAAACTGGTGCGCCAACAGCTCCTCAAAACGCATCATCAGCCTCTTGCCCTCCCGGTCGGCACGGATGCGCAGCTCGCACGCTTCATAATCCACGGTGTAGCTCAAAACCCGCACACAGTGTGCTGCCATCACGTATTCGCCCAAGCTTTCGTCAAACAGAAGTCCGCCGTCCATACATGCCTCCGCCGCTATTGTATTGTCATATTGGGTATATCCATATCATAGCAGAAACGACAGGGCAGCAACAACCCCCATTTCAGAAGTATATTAGGATAGCCATGCCTAAAAATGACCGAATGCCCATGTCGCTGGCACAAGTCTTTTTGGTCTTGACTAAATCGGTACTTTATTCCATTTCTTTTAAAGTTTACTCATATTAATATCGATATAGTTAACGTGTTATGATTATATGTCAGACCACGCATTGTTGCTGTGGCTCAATTTAACGGCAGGAGCTGGTAAGCGAAAGCAGCAGGCCTCACTTGACAATAACCACCAGTGTGTGATAAGAATACATCGATAATTCATTGGAGGACCCGATATGAATTGGAAGAAAATAGACACTTCATATATCAAATTAGCCGTTGTTCTGGTCGTCGGTGTAGCGGTAATTGCTGCGGCCATACTATTGGGTCCGGATCTCATCGAGTCTACCGTGTCAGATCAGAACACAGCACCGCCAACTGAGGCTGTTCAGACTGAAGACGTAATTCCGGTGCCCACAGAGTCCGCGGCAGCCGGCAACAGCAGCACTCCGCCCGCTGTGACGGACAGCCAGGAGTCTCCCCTGCCAACTGATGATCCTACCACCACATATACGGTTGAAAACGAACGTTTCGGCATCGACTACACCGGTAAGAACGCCCGTGAAACCACAGACGGCATCAACAAGGCGCTGGAATGGGCAAAAGCTCAAGGTTACAGCACCATTCATTTTGCCGAAGGAACCTATTTGATACAATGCAAATGGGGAGACAGGTTTAAAGCGCCGACCGACGGCATACTTGTCCCCTCGGACCTTACTTTGGATCTCAGCGGTTGCACGTTCGTCATGGAGACCAACAGCGATCCCGAGTACGCAATATTCGGGATTGTGAATCAAAGCAATGTCACAATCAAAAACGGTACGCTCATCGGCGATATGGACAAGCATATCTATACGCCCAGTCAATCATCGCCCACGCATGAATACGGCTTTGGCATCTGTATATCGGCCAGCAGCAATGTGCTGATACAGGGCGTGGCCATCAGGAACATGACGGGCGACGGCATCATTATTGAAGGCTCTTATACTGTGATGGCTGACGGCGGCCGCGTGTCCTCCGATGTGCGCATACTCGATTGCGACATATCGGACTGCAGAAGGCAGGGCATCAGTGTGGTGGGCGCGGACAACTGCGAGATCGCACGGAACAAGATATACGATATCGCCGGGGTGGCGTCGGAATACGGCATTATGGTGATGTCGCAGCTCGATTATACCATCGACAAATTGGATATCCACGACAACAACATATACAATTGCGCCGGCGGCGCGATAGCCTGCAACACAGGAAACAACTGTGAGGTTTACTCCAACACGTGTGCCGGCAACATATTGGTGGTGTTTGCCTCCAATACGGCCATACACGGCAATTTCATTGAAGACAGCTTTATTGAAGTGATGCCCGGCGCGTCCAATATCACTGTGGAGGACAACATCCTCGACGGCAACAGCTTTATCAAACTGGACGAAAGCCAGCAATAATCAGGCCATCCCCCCGCCGCCGCATGGCTGAATGACGGGGGCTGCCCTCCCATATGAGTCTCCAGCGCCGCCGCGTTACTGTACCGGCGGCGTTTCCTTTCCCGCCAAAGCCAGCAGCTCACCGCATACCGCTTCACCCTTCGCCCGTATATTGGAAGTAAAAAAACCCCTGGCTCGTGTTGTTGCCGGGGAACATGTGACGGATGATGGGTTTTTACAAGTATAGCACCTCACCACCTGGTTTTTATGTTTACGCTATATACTATGTGCGCGAGGCGCGGGGTTTGCTGATGGTGAGAGGCAAGCCGGCACACATTAACGTCGGTGCAAAAACAGACGTGCGCTGTTCCCAACCCCCGCTTAAGCTTTTCATGTTTTGATCCGACAGTATGAATAGAGGCATCCTTTTCGATGCCGCATATGCGTGAACAAGGGGGTTCCGCCGGGAACCCTGTTTTTTATTTTCAGCACAATCATCGGAGGAGCGGCAAATGGACATCAAACAACAGATCGATATCATCAACGGCATGGCGCAGCGGGCGCTGGCGGGAGACTACAGCTCCACGGCGGCGGACGGGCTGGACGCGGAATTTCTGCCGCTGCTGGACAGCATCAGCCGCCTGATTGAGGCACAGCGGCGGTATGGTTTCGAGATGCAGACGGTTTCCAGCCAGGTGCTTTCGGTGACGGAGGATCTGTCCATCGCGCTGGAGGACAACACAGCTTACGCGGCAGAGCTTTACGCGCAGGCGGAGCGCATACGCGGCGCAGGCGCGCGCAGCCACCAGACCACGGTCACGGCACTGGAGGAAGTGCGCGGCTTCATCGCACGCATTGAAGGCATTCGGGACGCGGCGGACAAGGCACACGCAGTGGGGACACAGACGCGCGACGCAATACAGGACGGCCTCTCGCTGGCGGGGGCGCTGGCGGACGAGATACGCGGCATCGAAGCGTCCTCCGCCGAGTCGGCGCTGTCGGTGCAATCCTTCATTGCGTCCACCGGCAGGATCACAGGCATACTGCGCACCGTGGAGGACATCACGCGGCAGATGGAGCTGCTCGCGTTCAACGCGCTGGTCGAGTCGCGCCGGGCGGGGCTGGAGGGCCGCAGCTTCGGCGTCATCGCGTCGGCGTTCCGTGAGCTGGCGGACAGCAGCAAACGCGAGGTCAAAAGCATCGCTGAAGTGATGGGCGGCATCGACGCTGAATCCGCAAGACTGACGGAGATGATATCCCGCAACGCCGAGAGCGTGAAGCAATGCGCCGCGCATTCAGGGCGCATCATGGGCGGCCTCGGCGCTATTGACACCAACTTTGCCGCCGTGACGGACGCGCTGACCGGTGTGCAGCGCCACGCGGACGATCAGGGCCGTATCGCGGAGCGCATCAGCGCAGGTATGCAGGACATCGAGCGCAACTCGGAGCAGGTGGTGGCGGGCATGGACGGCATCCACGCCGCCGTGCAAAAGCAGAAGACGGGCATGGACGATCTGTCCGGCGTGGGTCGGCATCTGATGAATGCGTCGCAGAGTTTGTCACAGTTTGTTCGGGACACACAGAACGCCGAAAGCGGTGCAGACAAGGAGCGCGTGACACAGGCCGCGCAGGCGGTATTCGCGCAGATGGACAGCGCGGTGCTCGGCGACCGTGCGTTTCTCACGATGGATACTGCTGTCCACAAACGCCTGCTGGATAAGCTGATGAGCGGCGGCATGGTGGAATCGGTATGGTCCAACCACGCGAGCGGACGTTTCGTGTATTCCAACCCGCCCGCAGGCATCTCCAACGCGCGCATCCGCCCGTGGTTCCGCGAGAGCATAGCGGGCCGTCCGTACATCTCGGACGTGTACGTGTCCGCCATTACCCACCGCCCCTGCGTCACTGTTGCTATGCCCGTGATGCAGCATGGCCAGTGCATCGGCGTGCTGGGCGCGGACTTGAAGCTGGGATGAGAGCTTTTCGTTATTATAAGACCACGAGGGCGCTGCCCTCGTACACCCGCTCCTTTTCTTGAAGAAAAGGAGCAAAAGACACAACCCCCATACCGTTATACGGCATGGGGGTTATTTTCTTTCAGAATATTTGTAGGTGTTGTGTTAAATACCGTATTTTCGCAGATATACGACATCCTCACCGTCGAACCGTTTGCGAGCCTCGATGCGAACGGGCTTGAAGCCGTGATGGATCACCAAAGACAGCATACGCGTATTGTCGGCAAACACGGCGATATCCATGGCCATAAAGCCGTAGTCTTTGGCCTTGTGGATTGCCGTCTCAATCAGTGCGCTGCCCAGCCCGGCATGCCGCTCGTTCCTGTCCACAACCAGCGAGAACAGCTCATAATTTTCCGCATTATGATGGCGTGTCACCATTATGCCTTTGATATCGCCGTCTTCATTTACCGCAGTATAGTATTCAATACCGTATTGCGCCGCATCGGCCAGCCAACCGGCGACCAACTCTCTGGAAAAAGGAATTCCGGTATATGAAAGGAACGGTAGGTTCTCCGCATCGTTGAACAGCTTCAGATAGGCTTCCAGCAACGCACAGTTATTTGCTCCGTCCGCCTGCATAATCCTCATTTTAACATCAGAATTCATAACACCACCTGATATATATATTACACCCGCCACTGCGCCAGCGTGCTTTGCACCGCGCCGGAGAAGCTTTTGGACGCGCCCCAGTCGAAGCGGAACAGGCCCTCGCCGCCGCCGCCGCCCACGCAGTGCACGCGCGTTTTGCCCGAGAGGTCGTCCAGCGTCACCGTGAGCGTTAAGCGGTTGCCCGCACGATAGTAGTGCTTCTCGTACACCAGCACCGCGAAGCCTCCGCCGCCCGGAGCCGCCTGCCCGTAACTGTCGATGCGCTCCCCTGTGATGCTGCCGCGCACCACCGCGTTGTCGATCACGTCAATCGCGCGGCGCATGCGTTTCGTATCCGCAGTTAGACTATATCCAGGCTCAGCAATTCCCCGTCCCTGCCCACGGTGGCCGAGCCGGAGAAGCACCGCCCCTCGTTCAGCACATACGGGGTTATGTTCACGTAGTAGCCGCTGATGCCCACCTTGCGGGTGCTCTCTTCAATGTCGCACCATTCCAGCTCGCCCTCGTCGGACGGTGTCGGCTTGCCGGTAAAGTCGCGGGTCAGATAGTAAAACGCCAGCGTTTCGTAGTCCGCCCCTTCCATGGCGATACTCACCACGCCCCGGTACGTCACCTCGCCCACCGTGAGGCCCGTTTCCTCCAGCACCTCGCGTCTGCACGCGGCGGCAAGGCTTTCCCCGCGCTCCTTCTTGCCCCCGACCACGGTGTATTTATCCGCTTCGGGCGGTGCGGTGCGACGGATCAGCAGCACCCTGCCGTCCTTCACGATATAGCAGAACACCACCGCGATGTTGTATGCGTACGCTGTATCCATTGCCGCCCCCTTGCATTGCGTTTGGTTCATTATACCGTGGCGGCGGCGGGCGTTGCAAGGACAGGCCATTCGAGGTATGTGCGCTGACGGAAGTTTATGGTATACTGTGCAGAAACCATGCGAGCGGCAATGCGCAGCAAAAGGAGCTGTCATGTCAACGATCTTCCCCGAACCGGTGCTCAATCTGCCGCTGGCCGACATCCCGATACCCGGCATCAGCGCGTACCTGTCCCAAAGCGGCAGCCATCAGATCATATTCATGGAGTTCGCGGAGGACGCGGACCTGCCGGAGCACACTCACGCGGCGCAGATCGGGTTCGTGCTGGAGGGACGCATCGATCTCGTGATCGGCGGCGTGCCGGGCACGTACGCCAAGGGAGACCGTTACTTCATCCCCGAAGGTGTGCCGCACTCGGGCCGCATACACGCGGGCTACGCCGACATCACCTTCTTCGCCCAGCCGGACCGGTATGCGGAAAGGCTACGCTGACCTTGGCGTTCGAAATTTCTAAGGACACGAGGGCGCCCTTCGCGCACTCACTCACCCCAGCAGCATGCCCTCCACAGTTCAACAGACTGCCAATTACGAGATAACTGTATCCGTCTGCGGCTCAGATGTGTTTCTTTCCCCGAGACTGTTTCTGACGGCATCAACCAACACGAGAGCCAACAGTGCGGTGCAGCCAAGCACATAAAGACTATACTCCCATACCATTGTGTCTAGTTCAATATTCAATAATAATCGAGTCGGGCCAAGCAGCACATTAAGCAACAGCTGTCCGGCGAAAAACAAGCGATAATAGACGCTGTTACGTTTGCTCTTCAGAAAACAAAATACTGCAATCCCAGCTAAACTCACGGCAGTTGTAACGGCGGTTAATAAATCGGCAGAACCAAAGAAACGGGTCATATCTATCGTTACCGCATTAAAAATTGTATAGTAAACCGCAAAAACACCGGCAAGCACACCTGTCGCTGTGAGGATGCCACTCTTTGCCGGATTCACCGCTGCTTTTTCCATCTTGCCATGCCGTTTTAATTCACTAACAGCGGTCACCACTCCGGCTGTTATCAAAAAGAGAGCATACATGTGACCTATGACAAACTCATTGATAAATGAAAACACAGCCGCTCCACTGAGCAGCATGATGAAACGGGGCATATTTCTAATGAAATGTATGATCAGCGCAATTCCAAAGAGTATAGTGAACGCCGCCCGTGTCCATTCACTGACCAAGAAGTTCCAAGGGATATAACGGTCAAGGCTTTGGGATGCTTGATAAAGTGCCCCGGCAGCCGCTAAAAAAGTCAGTATTATTACGGCAATAAATGCTCCCTTTTTCATAACATAAACCTCCCGCGCCTTTGTCTTCAATCAAACTCCTATCAGCGGCAATTTATTTACTTGGTAGCGCAGAAACAAAGTTCCATCCCATCACCCCAGCAATATGCCCTCCAGCTCCGCCAGCCCGCGAATCACGTAGTCGAGACGGTAGCCGTCGGGGGCGATGTCGCCCTCGCGGTTCAGCCAGCATGTTCTAATCCCCGCGTTCATGCCGCCCTGCATGTCGGAGGTCAGCGAATCCCCCACGATCAGCACGGCGTCCCTATCGGGGCTCCCCAGCGCGTTCAGCACATAGTGGAAGAAGCGCACGTCCGGCTTGGACACGCCGATCTCTTCCGAGATGAACTGGCGCGCAAAGTACGGCTCCAGCGGCGTATGGTCCAGCTTGCGGCGCTGCGTGGGGCCCACGCCGTTGGTCACTATGGATAGCTCGTAACGCGGGCTCAAACGCTCGCACAGCTCCAGCGCGTACGGCATCATCACCGTGTGCTCGGCGAGATTGAATTGATACAGCCGGTTCATGTCCGCGCCGTCAATGTCCATTCCGTCCAGCAGCAGCGTAAACCGCTGAGCCAGCGCCTGTTCCCTGTCTGTGCGCCCCTGCTCAAACTGAAGCCACAGCAGACGGTTGGCCTCCCGGTAGCGCGTATACAGCGCGTCGTCGCACGGCACGTGAAAGGCATGCATCGTGTCGAAGAAGGCGTTGCGTTCCATCTGGTCAAAGTCGAACAGCGTGTTGTCAGCGTCAAAGAGTATGTGTTTGAACATCGTGTCTCCCTGCGTGAGTTGATAAGCAGCATAGCTGTCGGCGTCCCGCTGCTTATTCTCTATTATACCCGCAGTACGCTGCGCGGGCAACAACGGCGGCAAGCTTACACCATTGCTTTTTGCGTCATGGAAAATTCCAAATATATTCTCATTAATACAATATTTTTCTTTATTAAGGAAATAAACAAATGTATAATCGTTACATCGTGAATTATCCCGGTCTCAATCCTATGATCGCAAACTTATCTCTGCAGATTTTTGCCTTTGGGAGGCTGTAATGAGAAAACATGGTGTATCGATTCTTCTCGCAATAATGATGGTCGTCGCACTTTTTCCTGCCCACGCCCATGCGGCCACTGTAACAACCCCCGAAGGCATCGTATTTAATGAATCCACCGGACAGATAACGGGCTATACCGGATCAGCATCGGATCTTGTGATCCCCGACACTATTAATGGCATTACAGTCGTCAGTATCGGCGATCGTGCTTTTCGTGACCGGAGCCACTTAAAGAGCATCGATTTGCCGGATGGTATCACCAGCATTGGTAATGAAGCATTTATAATCTGCAAGAACCTGGAGTCAGTCAATCTTCCAGCTAATCTGGTAAGCATCGGAGAAAGAGCCTTTGATCAATGCGGGCTAAAAGGCAGCATTATATTGCCGGACAGCTTAACAACCATTGGAGCGGACGCCTTCTTAATCTGCAAAAACATAACGAGCGTCACCATTCCGCCAAGCGTTACAAGCATAGGTGTCGGCGCTTTCAGGTTATGCTCCGGTCTTACAGCAATAAATGTTGATGAGGCCAGTGCATCGTATCAATCAATAGACGGTGTGTTGTTCAACGAATCCGGCGGCACATTGCTGCAATATCCCGGCGGAAAACCGGAGTCAATCTATGCAGTGCCGGAAGGCACCTCGGTCTTGGGGAATTATTCTTTTAACGACTGCGATAATATTGAAGCAGTCATTCTCCCGGGCAGCTTAACAGAGATAAAGCAAAATGTATTCGCTTCGTGTAGTAAATTAGCAGACATTGAATTTCCCAACGGACTGCTCAGCATCGGATATAATTCTTTTTCCCAATGCAACAGCCTCACCCATGTCGTTTTGCCCGAGAGCGTCTTATCGCTGGGCCAATATGCTTTTGAGGGTTGTCAATACCTGGAGAGTATTCAGTTGTCCGGCGATTTGCAAAGCATCGGTGCTCAGGCGTTTGAAAGATGTGGCCAATTGCGGGGTATCACCATACCATCCAGCGTCAATAGTATTGGGAATGAAGCCTTCAACGCATGTCGCATGATCCGTGAATTCATCGTAGAAGAAGGAAATACAAGATATAAGTCGGTGGACGGCGTGCTGCTGAACACCTCGGGGACCACGCTGATCCAGCATCCGGCCGGTTCTGACCGAACCGCATATGCTATTCCAAATGGTGTGACTCATCTCGCAAGATCCGCTTTCAGCGGATGCCAAAGGCTACAAAGCATCTCCATCCCAAACACGGTCACTCACATTGACGGCGATTCCGCTTTTGCTTCATGCATTAGCCTGAAAACCATCACCATACCCAACAGCGTCATCAGCATGCCTACTTACGTATTTAGCGGTTGCATCGCACTGCAGGAAATATCAGTTGAGGAAGGCAATCCATATTTCCGGTCCATTGACGGCGTGTTGTTTGATACGACAGGGAAAAAGCTGTACCAATATCCGCTCGGGAGCAGTAGAGTAAATTATAAAGTCCCTGCCGGTACGGAAGAGATTGCAATCTATGCGTTCTACCCGATCCGTTTGGACAACATATATATTCCGAATAGCATTACGACAATCCATGCATGGGCGTTCACTTCTCCATACTCTGAACCCCAAATCACAATATTCGGCGAATCCGGCTCTGCTGCCGAAAGCTATGCAAACTCCAACAACCTGGATTTTGTCGCAGGCGACCTTGCGCTGGTATCGGAAGTTGAGCTGGATAAAGAAAAGCTCTTGCTGCAACCCAGACAGACTGCAACACTGACTGCGACGATCTATCCGCAGAACGCGCAGGTGAAGAATGTCACATGGGCTACGGATAATATCAACATCGTCTCCGTTGAAAATGGTGTCATAACAGCAGGGAATATAACAGGTTCTGCCACAATAACTGTAACAAGTCTGGACCAGGGCCGCACGGATACCTGCGAAGTACAGGTACAGCCGGAGAAGTGCAGTGTCACATTCAGTACAAACGGTTATGGTGCTGTCGGCGCTATTAACAGACCGGTGGTCGTAGACTACGGATCAGCTGTTGCAGAACCGCCCCCCATGCCTTTCTTTGACGGCATGTGTTTTGCGGACTGGTATCCCACCAGTGACTGTAATACAGCTCCGGTTTCTTTTCCGTTTACGCCCACAGAAGAAAGGACAGTTCTATACGCCAAGTGGGAATCTCCAGATTTCACCGCGACCTACGGAGATTATGACTTCCAAGTGATGAATGGAAAAGCAACGATAACCGATTACCACGGAAGCGGTGGCTCGGTGACGATCCCAAGTATGCTGAAGGGCTATCCCGTCACTCAGATCGGTTCTCACGCTTTTCAGTATAATGCTGACGTAACCTATATTACGATACCCAGCGGGGTAACGAGCATAGGCGAGCAAACCTTTTATTTCTGCTCAATACTCGAAGGTATATCCATACCAAACAGCGTAGAAAGAATCGGCTGGAATGCTTTTGGATACTGTACCTCACTGAAAACCCTTACGCTGCCTGAGAACTTAAATGTAATAGATTGCTCAGCGTTTTATAATTGCAACAGCATGACCAGTATTATTATACCCGAAGGTGTCAGCAGCATTGAAGCCTCAGCGTTCGAATGCAGCGCGCTGGAGAGCGTAACGATACCGGAGAGTGTGACTTATTTAGGCGATTCCGCTTTTGCTCAATGCCTATTCCTGAGCAGCGTTTATTTTAAAGGTAATGCTCCCTATGTTGAAACTCTGGAAGCAAGGCTGGGTGTATTTGATGGGTGTGATTCCGATTTCACTATATGGTATTCCTCAAGCGCCGCCGGATTCAGCAATCCCTGGTACGGATATCCGGCAAAGACGTTTAATCCGAATACCGCGCTCAAATCAGTGATATATAGTATCAAACGTCCGGCAGGGTATGTGAAGGGCGTCTTGTGCAACACTTCTGCTGATGACCTGAAGCAGGGGTTTTTAAACCGTATGCAGTTGCTGAAAGTTTCTGATTCAAGCGGCGCCGAGTACAACAGCGGCAGCATCGCAACCGGCATGACGATTGAGCTCATTGTCTCTGAGCAGGTCAAGGATAAGCTGAGTATCTGTGTATCAGGAGATGTGAACGGTGACGGTAGATTATCGATAGCCGACTATACTCTCGTGCGACTGCACATCCTTAAGCTGAAGTCTTTGTCCGGGTTGTATAAGGAGGCCGGTGATGTGGACGGAAACAGTATTATCAATACTGCTGATTATACACTGATACGGTCCGACATTTTGGGCTTGATAAAAATCCATTAGTATATTTTGAAACTACTCCCGCTCGAAAAGCCCCGCAGATTGGCGAGGCGAAACGGCGTCAATCCCGTGCCGTTGTCTCAGCTTCTGTTGTAAACTTGCCGAACAACTCATCCAGCATCTCGATAGTCTGCCGGACAGCAGAACGGAAGCCAAGGCGCATCAGTACGTAACTATAACCCACGAGGATCATGGGCACTAGCAGACCGTAATCAAATGGCTCCCCCCAATTGGTTCCTAAAACAGCTCCGATAATCACTCCGCATAAAGCCATTGATAAAGCGAAACCGACCTTTCGCACAGTTATCAAGCTGAGCCGTAATGATAATACCGTTCTGCCCTTGTCCTCATCAACTGACCCGTTTAAAAGCAAAAAGGACAGCCAGCGCTCTTCTATAATGTCCATATCAAAATAATGCGCCGCGCTAAAGCCATCTGTGCTAATACTCCCCACAAACGCCTTTGTATTATCGCCGCGCCGCCTTTTTGGATTTGGTTCTCCTGATACTGTGTTCTGGCTGAACACATCAAGCACATCAGCTGCGGTGCAACTCAAATACATTTTATACTCTCTGTAAGGCCAGAACCGCATGCTGTACCTCCTCTTACTGACCACCATCTGCGCTGTAGCGCATGATCGTGGCGCGGGGCTCAAAGCCCAGCGACTGCCAGAACGCCTGTCCCCGTGCGTTCCAGACGAACACGTCGAGGTCCATCTCGCGGACACCCAGCGTTTGCAGCAGCAATCGGAACGCTTGTGTGCCGTATCCTTTTCGGCGGTGAGCTCGGGATATGTAGAAGTGGCGCAGATATACCGGGCTGCGCTGCGCTATCACCAGCGCGTAGCCCGCCGTTTGTCCGCCCGCCGTGAACAGGTACGCGATATCCCCCGCTGCGAGAAACGCCTCCATACGGCGTTTGATCTCCTCATCCGCCGGTATCGCGTCGGACGGTTCATCCTCCATCATCTCGCGGCATAGCATGGACAACAGCGCCGTGTCGGTGCAGGGGGATATTTCAAGCTTTTCTATATCGTATTGCATATTGCCTCCTTATGCCGCCATTTGGGCATTCGGTTCGGTCTCCGGCGCGGGCGGGATAATATCCTCCCGACGATGGCGTATCGCATGTATGAGTACCAACACCACAGCCAGCAGTTGCAAAGTAAACGCTACGATTAAGCCAGCTGCTTCTGCTGTGTCGCGATTTCCAACGGCAGCAGCCAGTATAATGAATGGTGAGACTAGTAAACCTGTGACTATGGAACCAGCGAAAAACATGCGGTACAGCACATTGGCTCCATTGTCTTTTAACAGGCAGAACAAGCCGATAGCGACGCAGCTGATAACCGGCTCCACATACACCAGTGCATAGTATGCATACTGTCTCATATGCATAAGCATCACCATTCCGCTAATCATCATCACCAGATAGAAAGCGCCGGAGACAAAGACAGCGACAGCGGTCACCCCTAGCAAGGCGCTCTTTGTACGTAACGCGGGCAGCGCCCTCACCATACACAAACGGTGTATCAGTTCATAAAGTGCAGGTAACAGTGCTGCCGCCAACACCGGTAGCCATATGAGAATGCCGCTCAGCAGCAGTTGCATCACGAGAGGCAACGTCATACCGGCAGATAGCAGCATCAGACGCGGCATTGATTTGAACAGTTGCACCACGGACAGCGTGGCGGACAAAGCTAGCGCACATATCCTGATTTCAAACAACGGGGATACCACCATGTAGCTGGTTGCCTCCATAATCGGGGTCAGCAACAGTATTGCGCCTGATGCAATCGAGATCAACGCAGTCATTATATAAACCGTATATTTCATCTCATGCCCTCCCTATCAAAAAACGGCCCGTTGTCCGAGCCGCTTCGCTTACAACGTCGTATTCGGTTTCAGCTCCGGCGCGGGCTCGGGAATCAGCTCCGGTAAAGCTTCGGCATGCCGGTCCGCACGGGACACGGACAGCGCCAGCGCGAACAGCACAAGGTTGGCGGCGGAACCTGCCACGAGGCTCCAGCCTGTCGTTTCGGGGTTTTCCAGCAGCGCGAAACCGCTGACGAAGCGCAGCAGCGCGCCCCACAGCGCGAAGTGCGAGAAGTACACGCGCAATCCTCCGCCGCCCGGCATGAAGCATACCGCCGCAAAGCCCGCGAATCCGGCCAGCTTCAGCGCGCGGCTGACGACCAGCACCGGCGCAAAATTCGTGGGCAGTACGCTGAGCGCGATGCAGCCCGCCGCGTATACCGCCGCGGCCACGCCCGTGGGCACGTACCGTATGCCATGCCGCGTGACACGTGTGCCCACAAAGCACAGCAGCGACGCCGCCAGCAGGCACACGCCCGCTGCCGTGTGGTACAGCATCATATCCGACGCGACGAACGCCGCCGCTCCGGCCCAGCCCAGCAGCCGTGCGGGGCTGGCGTGCCAGTGCTGCCGCAGCGACTCTATGAACAGCGCCGCGGTTACGGCAAACATCAGCGCGTACTCCGCCGCCACGATCCAACCGGCACCGGGCAGCAGAAACAGCGCTGCCGTGCCACCCAGAAACGGGCCGAGCGCAAGCGACACTGCAGCCAGCAATGCCGTGAATATCAGTATCACCGTTTTCATACGGCTGACCTCCGATGAAACAAATCGGGGCATATTGCAAACAGCTTATTCCGCGTCGGTCTCTGCGGCCTCTTCCGAAGCTTCCTCTGCGGTTTCTTCCGGGGTTTCCTCCACAGCCGCCGCAGCCTTTTTGGGCAGCGACTTGATGGTATGGATCACGATCAGCGCCGTGATGGCGAGCACCGCCGCGGCGTTGCCGAAGTATGCGGCATAGGTTTGCACGGGCACACCGGTGTATTTGAGCAGCGCAACGCAGCCCAGCACGGACTGCAGTATGTATATCGCGGCGGAACCCGTGAAGAACATGCGGTAATACACGCTGATTGGGCGGTTTTTCATAAAGCACGCGAGCGCGATGCAGATGCAGCCCACGAGGTTTGCGAGGCCGGTGAAGAAGGCAATCGTGTTGCCCTCGCTGTATCCCGTCTGGCTGGTGATGGCAGTGTAAGTGGCGTATATCTGGTAAGCGGCCCAAACCAGGGCCAGCGCCCCCGCGATGATGAGCAGCACGCCTTTTACCTTCTGGCGGGGCACGTCATGCAGCAGCCTGTTCTGACGGTATATCTCCAGCACGAACAGCAGCAGCCCCGCGCCCAGCATCAGCAGCGCGGGCGTCCAGCCGGACGCGAGCAGCTGCAGCGACAGGAAAGCCGAAAAGCCTGCGGACAGCAGCAGCAGCCGCGGCACAGCCTTGAATATATGGATAACGGCGATCACCGCGAGCGCCAGCGCCGTAAAGGGCAGCACGCACTGCGATACCATGTTGAGCACATCCAGCGCGAACAGCCGCTGCAGCACCCCTTGCGTCTGCATGATCACCAGCACACCCGCCGACATCAGCGCCGCGATCACACACACCAGCGGTTTGCTGATGCGCACGAATGTCCGTTTCAGCCACGCCCACGCGGCCTCGTCAATGCTTTGCTTCTTTTCTTCTGTCTGCATGCCCAGTCCCCCAAATCCGTCAAATTCTGCGATTATTATACATCGCGGACATGCCCGTTGCAACAGGCGTTCAGCGGCCCTCCAACTTTTCCAGCAGCGCCTTCTGATTCTCGATTAATATGTCCAGCTTGCGGTGCAGATCCTCGATGATCAGCTCTGATTTCACGTTCACCTTGTAGTCGTTCTGGGACCGCAGACGGTCCTTCTCCTCCTGGCGGTTCTGGCTCATCATGATGACGGGAGCCTGCACCGCCGCAACGCACGACAGTATCAGATTGAGCAGTATGAACGGGTACGCGTCAAACGGCTTTTGGACAGCGGAGTTGAGCGCGATCCACAGCCCGATCACCAGCAGAAACGATATCACGAACGCCCAGCTCCCTGCCCCCCGCGCCAGCTTGTCCGACATCCTGTCCCCGAACGACAGCCGGTTTTTGTGCTCGCTGTTGATGTTGCGGGACACCTTCTCCTTCACCAGCATCCCGATGATCTCCTCCTCGTCCTCCAGCACCTGCGTTTCCCCCAGTATGCTTTTGACCAGCTCCTGCTTGTTCAGCTCTGCCATGCCGTTATCCTCCCCGAATCGTTATGAGTGTATATCCGCATATTACCACAAGCGACATAAAAAGCATATGCCCCTCCCCTCTTTGACAGCGGCACACACGCGGGGTATATTGAAATCAGCTTATGTAAAAGCTGGGCTTATGGTGTTAATCAATAAATTCTGTCGGCAAGGCGGACCTGCGCCGCCGCCGCCGACACCTTGTGGTTTTGCGAAGTTTCGAAGCGCAAAGCGCGAGGAACGAGGCGCAAGCATACAAAACCAGAAAACTGGCGGAAAAACGAAGGTTTTTCGCCAACTCCGAAGGAGATAGCCATGGTAGTGAATGTGGAAGTATTGGAAAGGATTTAAGAATGGACAAATATATCGCATTATTGCGCGGCATCAACGTGGGCGGCAAGAACACCGTGCCCATGCCGCAGCTTAAAGCGCTGTTCGAGCAGGCGGGCTATAAGGACGTGTCCACCTACATCAACAGCGGCAACGTGCTGTTCACCGCGGACGGCCTTGAGGACGCGCTGAAAGCACAGTGCGAGCGGATGATCGAGGCGCATTTCGGCTTTCCTGTGATCGTGATGGTGATATCCGCCGCGGCGCTGAAGGACGCCGTCAGCCACGCGCCCGACTGGTGGGGACAGGACCCCGACTCCACGCACAACGCGCTGTTCGTGATACCTCCCGCAACGCCGGAAACCCTCATGGCGGAGATCGGCGCGGCCAAGCCCGAATACGAGCAGGTGGCCAGCCACGGCCCTGTGATATTCTGGTCCGCCCCGCGCAAGACGTGGTCCCGCACGCGCTACAGCAAAATCGTGGGCACACGTGCATACAGCAGCATCACGATACGGAACGCGAACACGACAAGGAAGCTGGCTGGGATGGTGTAAAAAGAGATCCTTTCCTTACTGAGTTGAATTGACTACCACACAGTCCAGCTCTTATAAATTTATAATAAGAATGGGGTAATTCAATTGTTAACGACAGAAGCTAGCATAAATGCTGCAAGAGCATGAATGTTGTTAAACCAGTATATTAGTCAATTGTATTTTTAATTGTATATTAGTTTTGCATATCTTTAGTTATAACAACCGTGGCTATGATATGTTTGAGATAGTGTTGATACAAACAATAATCGAGGCTTTAGCGACTTGAAGGGCAAAATTCGTGCTCTGGATCAAACCAAATAGCACGGAAAACACGTCCATCTCGCTGCCCAATTATTCTTAATTTATTAGTTAAAGCTAAAGAATAAATATTATCATCTTCTATTTGCATAAAAGCTATTCTATCTTTTGCATGCGAGCTTAATTTATCATAATTTAAAAAATGATGCTTAGATTTACCGTCATCATGAGTATCTCTTTTTATAGAACCCCATGTTCTTGCACTGTATTGAAAAATATAATACAACAAATCTCTGTGTTTCATATCTAATCTATCACAATTAAAATGAAAATGACCATTTATATCAATTTTATCGAACGACCAAACTAATGTTTCGCTATCCGTTGTAGTGTTATCGCGTACATTTATCGTTCGATTATTATTCTTTGATTGACTTTTAACCTTGCGTTGACACATATCAAGTTATAAACTCCCGTAATAATATCCCATATCTTCTTTCAGTATAGGTTCACTACAGGAATCTTCATCAGTGGCACATCCACCCCTTTTTCGTGCAAAAATCCAAGGGTCTTCAGAATGTGTCTGTTCCCTTAACCAAAAGGGCTCTTTATCTCCATAGTAATCTAAGACAGCATTTATATCATCTATTTGATCCTGACGTAGATTTGCACTGTTTCCAACGATCAAATCTGATGCTTCAATCATATATTTTCCTCTATGCAGGTTATAAAGATCACGGCAAACAGGCCCATTTGTCCAAGCTTCAAAATCTTCATTAAAAAGCGGTTGATTATCATGCCACGCTAATGACCATGATTGTGCGTAATAGCATAATTTTTGTAATTTCCATGTGCTAATACGGCCTCTATTGGCAAGGATATATTTAGCAACATCAAAAATATCTGCCAAGCAACTCACCTCCTTTTGTATTATATTATATGAGTTTTATTATTGCAACGCACGAAATTAATCAAAATACTCGATTCTCTCTATTTCATTTTCCCCTACTAAAATTGGCATACCTCTTAATCCGCCCCTATTTATAGTACAAATAAGATAAGTAGTAGATTTAAGAATAGCCAGAACCAAATCTTTTGTTCTATTTTCCACTTCTCCAACCTTAGCCAAAAAATCTTTTCCTTCATGCGAGTATCGAATTGAATATATTCTGTCAGTATTTACTCCCCATTTTAAATTTTCTTCGGCAAATTTTATGATACCATTATAAACTTCCTCGGCTTGTTTATCATCTTTAGCATTAGGTATAAAGAATTTCATAATCATAGCCTCCAACCAAATATACTCAGATTATATCGTCAAAATAATGGTGTACCAGTACCTTGGAAAGAAAATGTTTGATTTATTGGATCAATTCTATTGATAAAAAGTGTTCCAATTTCAGTATCAAATACATCGCCAACTTGTTTAAATAAAACGGCAGCATCATTTAAAGATAATATTCTGCCTTCACCATTCCATTCTTTCCAAACGTTATTTTTTGAAACAATTCTTGCTCTTACTTCTACTGTAATCTCATTTAGTTTTATATTACCCGACCAACTTTTGATTATCATATAAATCCTCTTTTTTAAAATTATATACATTATATCACATTTTGTTGTAATACAAGAGAGGATTACTAATAAGATTGTATAATTTTATATATATAAATATCAATAATTAGTATATTATATAGAATCCCCCTAACCCTACCCCAAATTTCTTTCCACAACACACCGACTTTTCATTACAAAACCAGCCCCGTATTGACATTTTTTCCACATCCCCCTTATACTAAAATCAACCATTTCCATACACATACTGGCACACACGCGGGTCTGCGGTGGCGGCCTTGCGCGTATATATTCAATAAAACTGTATAAGGGGCTTGGGAGTTATGTTTTGTTCAAATTGCGGCGGCAAGCTGACGGAAGGTATGGCGTTCTGCACGCAGTGCGGGCAGCCGGTGGCC
>JAEWTW010000012.1 GCA_023397655.1 Bacillota bacterium | reverse complement strand
AACGGAACGGAACGGCCGGGCGCGGTGTATCTGGCAGCGGTGCTGGCCGCGCATGCGCAGAAAGGCCTGCCCGCTTTCAGCATATACGGGCACGACGTGCAGGACGCCGACGATACATCGATACCGGCAGACGTGCAGGAGAAGATACTGCGGTTCGCAAGAGCGGCGGTGGCTGTGGGCGAGATGAAGGGCAAGAGCTACCTGTCCTGCGGCAGCGTCTCAATGGGCATCGCGGGCTCCATCGTGAACCCGGAATTCTTTGAGAGCTACCTTGGCATGCGCTGCGAGCAGGTGGACATGAGCGAATACATCCGCCGCATCGAAGAAGGCATCTACGACAAGGACGAGTTCGACAAGGCGATGGCCTGGGTGAAAAAGAACTGCAAGGAAGGCCGCGACATCAACGCCGACCCCAGCTCCAGAGAACGCAAGGACTGGGAATGGGAGTTCACCGTGAAATGCGCGCTGATCGCCAAGGACCTGATGGGCGGCAACCAGAAGCTGATCGATATGGGATACCGCGAGGAAGGTCTCGGACACAACGCTATCGCGGGCGGCTTCCAGGGCCAGCGCCAGTGGACGGACCACTTCCCCAACGCGGACTTCGTGGAGTCGATACTGTGCTCATCGTTCGACTGGAACGGCCGGCGCACCCCGTACGTGTTCGCGACGGAGAACGACGCGCTCAACGGCACGGCGATGCTGCTGGGTCACCTGCTCACCAACACCGCGTCCATATTCAGCGACGTGCGGACATATTGGAGCCCCGAAGCGGTGAAGCGCGTGACGGGCAAGGCGCTGACGGGCGACGCAAAGAACGGCATCATCCACCTGATCAATTCGGGCGCGACCTGCCTCGACGGCACAGGCGAGCAGGAGAAGGACCGTAAGCCCGCGATGAAGCCCTTCTGGGAGATCACGGACGACGAGGTGCAAAAGTGCCTGAACGCGACAGACTGGTGCCCGGGCGACAAGGGCTATTTCCGCGGCGGCGGCTATTCCAGCCACTTCAAGACACGCGGCAGCATGCCGGTGACGATGTGCCGCATCAATCTGGTGAAGGGTCTGGGGCCGGTGCTGCAGATCGCGGAGGGCTGGACGGTGGAGTTGCCCAAGGATGTGCACGATATACTGGAGGAGCGCACGAGCCCCACGTGGCCGACCACATGGTTTGCGCCGCGGCTTTCCGGCAAGGGCGCGTTTACGGATGTGTACAGCGTGATGGCGAACTGGGGCGCCAACCACGGCGCGATCAACTACGGCCACATCGGCGCGGACCTGATCACGCTGGCGTCCATGCTGCGCATACCGGTGAACATGCACAACGTGGAGGAGCAAAAGATATTCCGCCCGTCGGCATGGAACGCTTTCGGCACGGAAAACCGCGAGAGCGCGGACTATCTGGCCTGCCAGAACTTCGGGCCGGTTTACGGCAAGAAATAAGAACAAAGGCGGCAAAGGAAGCTGGTTTTCTTTTGCCGCTTTTTTATTTGGTGGGGAGTTTATATGGCACAGAAATCATACATCGCCGCTGATTTGGGGGCGAGCAACGGGCGTACGATACTCGGCCAGTTCGATGGGAAGAAACTGCGGCTGAAGGAGCTCAGCCGCTTTGACAACAACTACGTGCGCGTCGGCGATGCGTATTACTGGGACGTGCTGCACCTGTATTCGAGCATTCTCGGCGGGCTGAAGCAGTATGCCAGGTCTGAGAGCGGCGCGCTCAGCGGCATTGGTATCGACACGTGGGGCGTGGATTTCGGGCTGATCGACAAACACGGCAGGCTGGCCGGAAATCCCCGCGCATACCGGGACCCGAGAGGCATGAGAGGCATGCGGGAATTTCATGAGAAGTATGGTGAAAGAGCGCTGTTTGACCGGACCGGCATCGCAAACATGGAGTTCAACACCGTGTATCAGCTGTATGACATGGTGCGGGACGGCGACATGCAGCTGACGGCTGCTGACAAGCTGCTGCTCATGCCCGACCTGCTCGCATACATGCTCTGCGGCCGGGCAGCGTGCGAGTATACGCATGCTTCGACCACGCAGATGCTGGAGAACGGGACATGGAGCCGGAGCATCGCGGACATGGTGGGCATTAACCCGTCGCTGCTGCCGCCGATACAGATGAGCGGCGAGAAAAAGGCGGATCTGTTTGCACACCTGCAGGATGAAACAGGTCTTAAGGGCAACGTGCCCGTATATTGTGTGGGATCGCACGACACCGCGTCCGCGGTGGCCTCCGTACCCGCTGTGACGGACAGCTATGCGTTCCTGTCGTCGGGGACATGGTCGCTGATCGGCATTGAGCGGGATGCGGCCATCATCAACGATACGGTGTACCAAAACATGCTTTCCAACGAGGGTACGATCACAGGCGGCGTGCGTCTGCTGAGAAACATCATGGGCTTGTGGATCATACAAAACTGCAAGCGCGAATGGGACGCCGTACAAAAGGTGAGCTGGGATGAGGTCGTGGCCATGGCGGAACGGGCACCGGCGTTTGCGTCGCTGATTAACGTCAACGCGCAGATGTTTTATGACGGCGGTAATATGGTGCAGAGAATTCGCCAGTATTGCGCAGATACCGGACAGAGAGTGCCGCAGACGCAAGGCGAGATCGCCCGGACGGTATATGAAAGCCTCGCAATGGGTTACAGGGAGGCTTTTGACGGGCTTGAGCAGCTCAAAGGCGGCCGCATTGACGTATTGCACATTGTGGGCGGGGGCGCGAACAACAGGCTGCTCAATCAGATGACGGCGAGCGCGCTGGGACGCATGGTAGTGGCGGGACCGACCGAAGCGACGGCAATCGGCAATCTGATGGTGCAGGTTAAAGCGTCGGGAGAAGTGAAAAGCCTGAGTGAGATGCGGCAGGTTATCCGCGATTCGTTTGATGTGGAAACGCTTGAGCCACAGAATACGGATGCATGGTCCGAGCAGTTTGACCGGTATATGAAAATAAAAAACTAAGACGCTGGCACCGGAGGGGTTTCTGGATGAATCAGATAACCCTCCGGTGAAATCTAGTTCACTTCAATCTCAAAACCTCGGCCTTCCGGAATTTCCATTGGCAGCATGTCTGCCGTTATCTGAACCGTTTTAAGCTTCGGGCATTCGATGAGCGGTTTTAAGTCGGTGACAGGGGAACTGTTCAGCGTGATGACTTCAAGGTTGGGAAGATACGCAGCAAACCCGATATCGCTGACCGGCTCGTTTCCGAATTCCAAACGGTTTACCCAATCCATATTCACCAGATCCTGATATGTCATCTCATAGGGCTGATTCCAGCCGAGCCTCTCATAGACGATGCTTTTTTCCTCATCCGATGTAAACTTGACCGGGAGGACGCTGCCAATCAAATTGCTGTTGATGGATATCGCCTCCTGCGGTGGTGACGTGGGAGCAACGGCCTGAGCAACAACCTGTTTGGCAGGCAGCATACCGTCAAACCAGCCGCTGTAAAGGCCGTACAGAGAAACTGTGAAAATTATGGCCAGCAGCGCGGCAAGCCCCAGCATCAGGTTCCATGCGTTAAAGCTGTTTTTATTGTCTATGGCGTATTGGTAACCTGTAATGCCGTCGCCGATCAATTCACTGCTGAGACGGCCATCCTTTATCAGGTTGTCGATCAGTTCGCCATCCAGCGGCTGCGCTTCTTGACCCGGCAGCTCATCGTGCTGCAAAATGCCGTCCAGACTGACAGGGATGATCACTTTGCTTTTTGAAGCCGTCATCAATTCCTTTTTGCAGTTGATAGATGCGAGATAGCTTTTTGAATAGAAGGCGATAACCACAGAGGCATTTTCGAGGTGCGTCTCTATGTTGTGCGGCCATTCGCTGCCTGGAGAAATGCCTTCGTCGTACCAGACCCGGTATTTGCGGTCATATAATTCCCGAATAACGGGGAGTACCTTTACGCTGTCCTTGTGGGCGTAGCTCACAAATATATACGGCTTATTGCCTTCATAGGCTCTGACAAATTCGCTCATGTCCAACTCCTATCCGGTTATAACGACTTTAAACGCGTGCCGCCCGCCGATTCGCCTCAATGCAGGATACATATCCTGTGTTACCTTCACGATTTTCAGGCTTTCAATTTCGAGCAGCGGCTCCAGCGTATTGACCTTCGGATTCTGAGAAATGTCCAGCTCCTCGCAGCTGACGTATTGAAGCGCACTGATATCAGTCAGGCCCATATCGCGCGCGACCAGTGTCTTGATGGTTTTGCTGTCCAGCAGTTCTATGATCGATGCGTCCTCATTTGAGATATCGAGGTATGCGGTCTCGGTCAGCTTCTCAATCTGACCGGCAAGAGAATTTTCGTAGTTAATCCGGTGGATGATGATCACTGCCCCCGCGACAATAAACAGCACCAGAACGGAGGCCAGTAACGAGAGCGCCACTACCTTTTTCCGGTTGCTTTTAATGCGTTGTTTTGCATCGTCGCCGCGCATGGTTTGCAAAAAGTGATCCGTTGTCAGGATATCCTGGGCAAGCTCGCCCATATCCTTATAGCTGCTGCGTCTGACACCGGGGATACTCGAAAGCTGCATCTCAAAGCCGAAACCCAGCTTATTATCATCCATGAAAATACAGAAAACGTTTTTGTTTTGGCTTATCGCGTAATTGATGCTGCTTCGAAACTCCAGACTTTTCAGTGATTCAGCGGAAATAAGAAAGATGACGAGCTTGGATGAATTGATCCGGTCTGCCAGCCATTCGGCATCCGTCATTTCCTCTCCGCTTTGATTGTAGCTTACCCGAAACATTTTATCGATCAGTGTATTCACGAACAGGCTGGCTTCCGGCTTGTCCGCTTTGTTAAACCTCAGAAAGATATACGGCTCAGTGCCCTCATAAGAGCTGTACAAAATACGATCTTTCATGTTTCCTACTCCCTATAATTAATTTCAAAGGCTGCGCCATCCAGCTGCGCTGAAGCCAGAGCTTCCACGTTTGCAGATAAGGTAAGCCGTTTAAGATGGGGAAGCGCCAGCAGCGGCGTATAATTGTCAATATTGGGGCAATTCATCAGCTCAATATCGGTGAGGCTGGTGTGCTTTTCAATTCCATTCAGCGACGTGAGCATCAGGCTGTCCGGCAAATACAAAACTTCAAGCCCTTGAAGAGAAGACAGCTGGTCTGCAGTCTGAATGTCACTGCCTCTGATATTCAAATTAAAAACATATTTGTTTTCGATATAAGGCAATATGCTGTCTGCATGGTCGGTTGTGATGATGATATCATGGAATTTAGGAATATGCTTCAGCGGTGAAAAGTCCTTGATAAGGGATTCTTCGGCTAATATCCGAAACCCTTCGGTTTCATTAACGTACGTAAAGTCGATCCTGCTCAGCGGGGAAATGTCGGTCAGGTTGGATTGATTGGCATTAAAGCCTAAAAGGTGCGGCAGGCGTTCTATGCCCTCGATGCTGTTGACATAAGTGTTTTCGAAGGATATATACACCAGTGACGGTATCGAAAACAGCGGCGTGATATCGTTGACCTCCGTGTCTGATACGGAAACAGCGATCAACTTTTGAAGGGTATCAATACCCTCGATCGATGTGATGGGGTTGCAGTTCAAGGCGAGCCATTCGAGGTTTTTTAATTTGTACAGCGGAGATATGTCTGATATGTGATTGGCAGCCAGCGTCATTATCTTAACGTTTTTTAATAGCGCCAGGTCCGAAATATCGCTGATGTCACCTGTCGGAACGGTGCTGCCGATTTCATTGACGTAGACCTCTTGTTCTGATTCGTCCGTATATAGGGCATAACACCATTGATCAAAGCTGCGGGTGCCCACGACATTCAGCTCTTCCAAACGGGCAAGCTCGGCAAGGCTTATGTTTCCAAAACCCAGCTTGTTCAAGCTGCCGGTTGCGGCTTGTATTGCGGGCGCAATGAGCAGCGGATACACAACGGTGGTCAATATCACGGCTGCGGCCGCTACCGGGATCAACACAGAGGCCAGACCGCGCCGCTTTGCAAACCGTTTCTGCGCAGCGGTTACCTGCATACCGGAGAAGACCTCTGCGCTCTTGAGCTTATCCAAAAACGCCTTGTCATCGGCAGAGCCAAAATTGTTCATCGACTGAAGGGAATTCAGCAAAAGGTCCAGCCCCGGTGTTAATGCTGTCGGCTCAAGATAGATGCAGAGAATCTTTTTATTAAATTTGATGGCATAATCAATACATAGTCTGACAACTGGGTCTTGTACGGAATCGTTTGAAATGAACACTATGCAGGAACAGGCCGCCTCAATCCTTCGTATTTCCTTCTTTGAAAACTTATCCGGGAACCAGTAAAACACACCGTCGAGATGGTTTCTTTGCAGAAGGGATATGGCCGTGCTGCTGTCCCGTTTGGAAAAAGCAGTATAAACGAAAGGTTTTTCATTCTTGCAGTATCGCTTCACGTTCATCTCTCCATTAAGTTACGGCTGTTCAATATGCATCACGAGTACAAAATTGCCTTATTATACCATGGCGTCGGCACACAGCATAGGACCGTGGTGCTGCGTGCTTATATCAAGTCCAGACAGGTATATATCAAATCCCGTGTACGTTGGTTAATCCCTGATGATGACTTCAAACCCCGCACCGGTAAGCTGAGGCTCAGCGGTCTCCTTCATGTCCGGACTGATGATCAGGCGTTCGAGATTCGGGAGCTGCAACAGCGGCCTGAAATCGCTGATTCTTTGGCAGTACCGAATATCCAGCTCGACGAGATTTTCATGCGCTTCAATACCTTGCAAAGAGGCCAGTGCTCCGCTGTTGGACAGATACAGCACGTCAATATTCCGGATTGCGGACAGTGCGCCGAGAGAACTTAAATCGCTTCCTTCCATTTTTAGCTGATGCACTTCCTTATTGCTGATAAACGGCAGAACACTGTCTGCATGGCGAACGTTGATCGCAACTTCCGAAAACCTTGGTATACGCTGCAGAGGAGAGAAATCACGGATGAGCGACTCCTTGGCTTCAAACGAAAAACCATCTGTCTCATTGATATATGAAAAATCGATATCATTGAGCGGTGATATATCCGTCACATTCGAATTGCCAGTCCGCAGCCCCATAAGGTGTTTCAAATTTTGTATGCCTTCAATGCTGCCGACGTAAGTTTCTTCAAATGAGATTTGTTCTATTGAGGATATTTTGAAAAGCGGCGAAATATCGCTGACATCGGTACATACCAGCGTTATGTCTTTAAGGTTCTGAAGGGCCTCGATACCCTCTATTGTTTTTATCGGGTTGCAGTTCAGGGTCAGCCGTTCAAGTGTCTGGATGCTGTACAAGGGCGTAATGTCTGAGACCTCATTTGCTTCAAAAGCAATCTCTTTGGCGTTTTTCAGCAGGGCAAGGTCTGAAATGTCGCTAATGCTGCCTTTGGGCATGGTGACATTAAGTTCATTGACAAAGACCTCGTCTTTTCTGAAAGCATCGCGGTAAAATGCAAAGTACCACTGGTCAAAGCTCTGAGTGCCAATTACGTTCAGCTCTTCCACCCGAGCCAAATCTGCAAGGCTCAGATTCCCGAATCCGACCTGGCTCAGGCTTCCGCCAGCGGCTTTCACCGCGGGGGCGATAAGCAGCGGATACACAACGGCGAAGAACATAACCAAGGCCGATGCGATCGGTATGAAAACCGAAGCTAAGCCGCGGCGTCTTGCGAATCTCTTTTGGGCAGCGGTCACCTGCATGCCGGAGAAAACGTCCGCGCTCTTCAGCTTCTCCACAAATGAGTCATCATCTGGGAAGCTGGCTTTGCTTAAAGATTGCAGCGAGTTTAGCGTAAGCTCAAGACCGGGGCTTAATGATGTGGGTTCAAGATATATGCACAGTATCTTCTTGTTATAATGAACAGCATTTGAGATGCAGCGTGTTACGCTTTCGTCACGCACGGAAAACGGTGAGATAAATATGATGCAAGAATATGCGGCTTCAATTCTTAGTCTTTCTTTTTTGGTAAACCTTTCTGCAAACCAGACCGATACGTTATCTGCTTCGATTTCCTGCAGAACAGAAACTGCCGCATCATGATCGTGGCTGGAAAACGCAGCGTAGACGAAGGGTTTTTGATTTTTACTGTAGAGCCTCATAATATCCTCTCCCGATGGCAAACGTCCGGCGGAACGGTTTCGCGGCAATCACGGAATTCGCCTGTTTCCACAATGGATAAGACTGGGGTATTTCCGGCAATGGGTTGAGGTCTTCACAATGAACGGTACTGTTTTGCATGATTCCGGGCATCATAGAGCGGCAGTGACCCCATAAAAAGCCCCATCTCAAATCCAATAGGGGTAAAATTGTGGGAGGCCGGCGGATGCACGTTCATCTCACAAGATTAATTTTAATAGGAATTCTCATTTTCTACAAGCCATTTCCAAGAAAAAATTAACATTTAGCCGTATGCTGAGGTGCGGAAGACTTGTAGAGTTTGCTGTGTATGCCGGTTCAGGCATGAGGTATGCGGACTGAGAACGCGGCGGATACTTCATAAACAAAGCACAACGGCGCCGCATTGAGCGATGCCGTTGTGCTTGTTGCTAATAAACTGGAAGGTTGAGAAGTATGATTTGGCTGATGATCAGCAGCCGTATGCTTTGAGTTTGCTGTCCACGAATGCCTTGGCGCGTGCGATATCCGATTCGTCCAGATGCTCGATGATGAGCGGAATGTTGGGGCAGAACCGGTGCAGCAGCTTCACATACAGGTCGTAGTTCAGCGATCCCAGGCCGGGAGCGGGAAGCTCCACTGCGCCTGCGCCGCGGAACGTGTGGGATTCCGCTGCATCCGCATCCAGATGGGCATGCTTTTCAGAGACGTCTTCCGCCAGTTTGCAGTCTTTGGCGTGAGCAATCTTGATTTCGCTGGCCAGCGCGTTGAATATGCGGTACAGCTGTCCATCCACATCGCCGATGTTGGCGCCGGTGAAGTAGTTGGTGGGGTCGAGCAGCAGGCCGATGGACTTGGAGTTGACATCGGTGAACAAGCGCTGCAGCTGTTCAACGGAACCGATGATGTTGTTGACATAGTTCTCAATAAGGAATGTCGCGCCGTTGTCATAAGCCACCTGCGTGATTTCCTTCGTGATGGATAGCAGCTCCAGATAGGCTTCTTCCGTGGCGTTCTTGTCATCCCACACCCAGTCACTCTCGGTGTTGTACGTGCCCGTTTCGGAGATGACGTACGGCGTGCCGAGATACTGCGCGTGCTTGATGATCTCCTTCAGACGGTCAACGTTGGCTTTGCGGATGGCCGGATCCGGCGCCGTCATGTTGGTGTAGGCGGAGATGCAGACGATGGGCAGGTTGGCGTCACGAAAAGCGTCGCGCACCTTGATGCACTTTTCCTTGGTGATGGTGCTGAAATCGATGTCCTTGAAATTGAGGTCCAGCTGGACACAGGACATGCCGTGAGCCTTGATCTTTTTGATCTGCTCCTCGAGCGTGTATGGATAATAACCGTTGAATATGCCGACAGATATCATTGTGTAATCCTCCCTTTAGATTCTTTTTAACATATCGTCAAACTGAATTGTTTTCTGCTGGGCGATGGACTCATAGCAGGCGTCCACGCAGGCGATGGTCTTCAGGTTGTCGCGGCCGCCGATCTCCGGCTCCGTGCCGTTTTCCACTGCGCACAGCAGCTGAGCCATCGTGCCCTCGAACGCGTCCGGGAACCACACCTTCGACCACTTCGGGCAGAACCACTGGCCCGGATACTTTTTGGTGGTGAACTCGACGGTGCTGGGAGTCGGGTACGGATTGAACCAGCTGATGCTGCCCTTCGCCATTCCTTCTGTACCTTCCACGCGCCATTTAATATAGAAGTCCTTCTCCGCGCCTTCGCCCGGCCATGCCCACACGTCGTCCAGACTGGTGGCCATGAAGCCGTCCTCATACTGGAAGGTGTACTGCGAGATACCGTCGATGTGGTTGAACTGGGTGCGCGGGTCCTTGCGCGTCACGCAGGTGATGCTTTGGGGATCGCCGAACAGGTACCGGAACGAGTCGATGTGGTGGATGCCCATGTTGAGTATCTCGATGCGGTCGTATTTCTTTAGGAACTCCTGCCAGTGCGGGATGGCGCGCATGTCGATGGTGGCCAGCACGCGGTCGCCCAGCAGCCCCTCGTCCAGTATGGCCTTCAGAGCGCGGATGGACTGGTCGTAACGCATGTTGGAGTTGACACCCAGCTTGATGCCCGCGTCTTCGCACAGCGCCACGATCTGTTTGGCTTCTTCAAGGTTCATCGCCAGCGGCTTTTGGCACTGTATCCCTTTAATATGTTTTTTAGTGACGGCATACTGCACCACTTCCAGCTGCTTGTCCGGCGGGATCGCGATGTCCAGTATTTCGATGTCGGTGTCGTCAACGAGCTCCTGCCAGGTGTCGTACACCTTGGGAATATTGTGCCGTTTGGCGACCTGCTCGGATTCCTCGCGGAACAGCGACGTGATAGCCCACGGGTTAAAGCCGACGTTGCGGTAGGCCACCAGATGGCAGTCCCGCATGATGAAGCCGGCGCCGATACACCCGATCCTGTAATCCAACCTTTTTGGCAGAACCGGATTTATCTTAAGGTCTAAATCCATCACCTTCATTGCGTATAACCTCCTTGTTATTTTAAGTAGAGACATCTGAACGAATAAGATATTGCCATAATGATATTCTCCGGGATTGATAAAATGGACCGAATTATTTAATCAATAAGGTGGAATTTCTTGACCTGGCTTTGACCTCGAAAGTTATGGTTCTATGCAATCAATTAAGGTATTAAAAAAACAAAGCCGGTTAGAAGATCTTCAAAAAACCCTTTAAAACAGGCCTTTTGAGATACAAAGCCAAGGTGATATTTCTGGTGTGGGAAAGTGTATATTGTCACCCGAAACGTGAAAAGGATAAGTTTTTCCACCCTGAACGCATAAAAATTATGTCGTGTTTTTATTTTCAAACGGCTATCATCAAAATCGCAAACAACAAAAATTCAAAATGCCAGAGACAAAAAGCCATAAATGCTAAGGGCACTAAAGAGAGATAAACCTCAAAGGTTTTATTTAAGTTTGTTGCGGCAAAAAAATGAAACGGCCGCAAATAAAAAAGGAGGAAGAAAATGAAGAAGATACTCAGCGTTTCCATTTGTGTGCTGCTGCTGGTTGCGTTCATGCTAACAGCCTGCGCTCCCGCGCCGACAGCGCCCGCTCAGGAAGAGCCGGCTGCGACCGAAGCCCCGGCGGCGGAACAGCCTGCCGAACAGCCGGCTGCCGAGGAACCGGCTGTGCCGCAGGAGAAGTACCTGATTGGCTTCAGTAACGGCTACATCGGCAATGGCTGGAGAACTCAGATGATCGACTCGGTGGAAGACCTTGCCGCTTTCTATAAGGGCCAGGGCATCGTGGAGGACGTGATCATTCAGAACGCGGGCCTTGACGTGAACGCTCAGATCGCTCAGATCCGCAACATGATCAACGCGGGCGTGGACTGCCTGATCATTGACCCGAACTCCGAAACGGCGCTGAACCCCGTTATCGAAGAAGCGGTGGCACAGGGCATCCTCGTGGTGTGTGTGGACCAGCCGGTAACCAGCGAGAGCGCTTACAATGTGGTTATCGACCAGGTGACCTGGGGCAAAAACCTGGCTCAGTGGATGGTTGATCAGCTGGGCGGCCAGGGCGACATCGTGATCGTGGAAGGCATTGCGGGCCACCCGGCCAACGTGAACCGTATGCGCGGCATGGACGAAGTGCTGGCAGCAAACACGGGCATCAACGTGCTGACCAGAGTCAACGGCAACTGGGATCAGGCGAGCGCTCAGCAGGTGATGTCGGACCTTCTCGCAACGTATCCGGAGCTGGACGGCGTGCTGACACAGGACGGCATGGCGCTGGGCGTGGTGAATGCGTTTGAAGCGGCTGGCCGCGACGTGCCGGTTGTGACGGGCGAGCTGATGATGGGCTTTGTGAAGAAGTGGAAAGAGATGAAGGATGCCTCCGGATTCGCTACCTACGGACAGAACAATCCTCCGGGAATCGGCGCAACAGGTCTTGGCATTGCAGTTCGCCTGCTTCAGGGCAAGACGTTCAAGGACGGCGTGCTGGATGGCATGAACTACTACTACCCGGTGAAAGACCATGTAACCAACGATAACCTCGACGATTACTTCGACAAGTATAAGGACGAGCCGGACGCGTACTTCATCGACGAATGGCTGTCGGAGGACGATATCGACGCTCTGTTCAACTAAAACACATAACGGCTGATAGGCGGGAGCGGCAGATTGCCGCTCCCTGCCGCACAGCGGGGGGCTTTCCGATGTATTTTTTAGAAGCGAAATCATTGAAAAAGAATTTCGGCGGCATACAGGCGCTGAGCGACGGCAACATACGCGTCAAACAGGGCCATATTTGCGGGCTGCTGGGGTCCAACGGATCCGGCAAGACGACGCTGTCCCGCATACTCACGGGCATATACCGCTTAAGCTCCGGCAGCATCATGCTGGATGGCAGCGAGGTAGATATCAAGAGCCCGGCCGCCGCACAGAAGCTGGGCATCGTGATGGTGCACCAGAATTTGAGTTTGCTGGACGAACTCACGGTTTGGGAAAATATCGCGTTGGGGCATGAGGATCTGAAAAAAGCCGGCTTTGTGAACAAGAGCGAATGCATCGCGATGGCAAAGGCGGCACTCGGCAAACTGACGGATGACATATGCGCGGACACACAGGTGAAGGAACTGTCGCCCGCGGAAAAGCAGCTGGTGGAGATCGCCAAGGCACTCTCCAAGGACGCGCGGCTGCTGATACTCGATGAACCGACGGCGGCGCTCACCAAGAACGAGGTGGAGCGGCTGTTCACGGTGATGCGCTCATTGAAAGCACAGGGCATCACGATGATATTCATCTCCCACCGGCTGTGGGAGGTGATGAACATCTGTGATCAGGTGGTGGTGCTGCGCAACGGCGCGACGGTGGGCGAGATCGATTTTGAATACGAAGAAAAGAATGAAAGGCGCATCGTCTCGATGATTACCGGCAAGAAGGACGAGAACGTATGCGACTATAAGACGGCGGGATGCGCCACTTGCGAACCGGTGCTGGAGGCAAAAGGGGTATGCGCGGCGGGTATGCTGGATGGTATCAACCTCAAGCTGAATAGGGGTGAAATACTGGGCGTAGCGGGTTTGCAGGGACAGGGGCAGGAGCAGCTTCTGGAGGCGCTGTCCGGCATGACGCCGTACGACAAGGGTGCGATACTGTTTGACGGAGAGGCCGTCAAGGGGCGGCACGCCAAGCACTTCATACGCAAGGGCATCGTGCTGGTGCCGGGTGACCGCCACAAGGAAGGATTGTTCCTCAGCCACACGGTTTACGAGAACACGATATTTCCGCAGTTTGCGAGGAAGCACAGTCCTTTATTCTTAAATAAAAAGAAGCTGAAAGGCGATGTGCAGGCGGCTGTTGACCGGCTCAGCATCGTCCCGAACGACCAGAACAAACAGGTGCGGCTGATGAGCGGCGGCAACCAGCAGAAGGTGGTTGTGGGCAAATGGTTGTCTCTGGAGCCCAAGGTGCTGCTGCTGTCCGACCCAGCCAAGGGCGTGGACGTGGAAGCCAAGGCGGAGCTTTACAAGCTGGTGTGCGCACTGGCGGCGGAGGGCGCGGCGGTGATACTGTACGCCAGCGACAACGAGGAGCTGCTCTCCATCTGCGACCGCTTCCTGATCATGTTTGAGGGGCGCGTGGTGGAGGAAATTGTGAACGACTGTATGACGGACGAAATGCTGACTGCGGCGGTGTTCAACGCCAGCAGAATTGCCGCGGGCAAGGGGTGTGCAGATGAAGAAGTGGTTTAACAGGCTAAAGAAGAGCTCGGCGTTTTCCAGCATACTGTTGTTTTTGCTGCTGCTGATCGTGAATGCGGCGCTGCAGCCGCGGTTTTTCACACTGCCCGTGGTGAAGTCCAACATCATGACATTTACGCCGCTGATACTGCTGGCCATCGCGCAGGCGATCATCGTGGTGTCGGGCGGCATCGACCTGTCCATCGGCACCGGCGTGACGCTGATCAACGTGACCATCGCGTCGCTGATGCAGGACGGTACGGGGAGCATACTGCTGGCGCTGCTGGCGGGCCTTGGCGTGGCGCTGGCAATGGGCGCGGTCAACGGCATCTGCATCGGCTACTTAAAGATGCCGCCGATGGTGGCGACGTTCGCGACGTCCACGATATGGTACGGGGCGGCGCTGCTGATCATGCCACAGCCGGGCGGCTACATTCCGGCGGGCTACTACCGGTTGTACATGGTGAGCGTATTTAACGTGATACCCGTGTCGCTGATCGTCATCGTGGTGGCAGTGCTGATCTGGCAGCTGATCAAGACGCGGCGGGCTTACCGTTATCTGTACGCGACGGGCGGCAACGAGGGCGCGGCGGCGGCGAACGGTATCGACACAGCACGGACAAAGCTGATGGCGTTTATGATTGCGAGCGTGTTCATCGCTCTCGCGGCGTTCAGCGTAACGGCGCAGACGGCATCGGGCGACGCCCACGTGGGCGATTCGTTTGCGCTGACATCCATCGCGTCCATCGTGATCGGCGGTATTGCGCTGGCGGGCGGCCGCGGTACAGTGGCCGGAGCAATACTCGGAGCATCCAGCCTGAGCCTGCTGATGAACATCATATTCTTCGCGAATATACCATCGCTGTATCAGGAGTTCATCAAGGGATTGATCATCATCATATCGCTGATACTGTCCATCATACCGAGCATGCGGCGGGCGAGACGGCAGACCATCGTCAAGCAATAGTGTAAAGCGGGGTTATTAACATGAACGGAACGGAACTGACAAATAAACAGAGCGGACGTGTAAAAAGCTTCTTTTCCAATAAGACGGTCACCGCCTTTGTTATCGCCATCGGGCTGTATCTGGTGGGCGGCATCATATCACCGGGCTTTCTGCAGTTCTCGCATTTAACCAACGTGCTCAGCCTGTCGGCCTACCTTGGCATCATCGCGCTGGGGCAAACCATCGTCATCATCTCCGGCAAGGAGGGCATCGACCTGTCGGTGGGCTCCATCATCTCGCTGTCGGTGTGCATGGCGGCGCAGATGATGAACGGTGAAAACGGAAACATCTGGTTTGCGGCCATCATCGTGATCGCAGTGGGCTTTGGCCTTGGGTGCGTGAGCGGCGTGGGTGTGTCGTTCTTCGGCATGCCGCCGCTGGTCATGACGCTGGCGATGGGCAGCGTGGTGCAGGGCCTGACGCTGATATACACCGGCGGCCAGCCCAAGGGCAGGTCGGCGGAGCTGATGCAGATCATCGGTACGGGCCGTACGGCGGACATCCCGCACATACTAATCGTGTGGGTGATCATCGCGGCGATCGCCATCATACTGCTGTCCAAAACCAAATGGGCGCGGCTGCTGTACGGCATCGGCGAGAACGACCTCACGGCAAGGCTGTCTGGTGCGCGTACGCAGGTGATCCGCATGATCGCATACGGATTGAGCGGTGCCATTGCGGCAATCGCCGGATTGTTTCTGCTGGGCTACACCGGCACGGCCTACCTCGACATCGGCTCCAAATATGTGATGCCGTCCATTGCGGCGGTGGTCATTGGCGGTGTATCGATGGAGGGCGGCAAGGGCAAATACGCGGGCGTTATCGCGGGAGCCATCGTGCTGACGACGCTCAGCAGCATACTCGTGAGCCTGAACACAGGCGAAGGCGGACGGCAGATCGTGTACGGCCTGGTACTGCTGGTGCTGCTGGGGATGTACGCCAAGAGAAAGAAAAACTGATCATAAGGAGCTTGGGCTATGAATACAAAAGACAGAATACAAAATGCGATTGCACATAAAGAAGGCAAAATCCCGGTGGATCTGGGCGCTTTTCCGACAACGGGTATACACATCAGCACGATGGAGAAGCTGAGAGACTATTACGGGCTTGAAAAAAGAATCCCCAAAGTTTTCGAGCCTTATCAGATGCTGGGTGAGGTGGAGGACGATCTGCGCGAGGCCATTGGCGTTGCCACAAAGCCTTTGTGGGGGCGCGGCACGATGTATGGGTTTGAGAACTCCGGATGGAAGGAATGGGCTGCCCCCTGGGGACAAACCGTTTTGGTTGCTGACAAGTTCGTGACCACGGAGAACGCGGACGAAATACAGATTTACGCGGAGGGCGATACGAGCTATCCGCCGGCGGCGGTGATGCCCAAGACGAGCTTCTTCTTTGACTCCACTGTTCGGCAGAAGCCCATCGACGAGGACAATCTGAACCCGGCGGACAACCTCGAGGAGTTCGGCTACCTGTCGGATGAGGATATCACGTACTTCCAGAACAAAAAGCGCGAACTGGAAGGGTCGGATTATTACATCACGGGCAACCTCGGAGGCACCGCTTTTGGTGATATCGCGCTCGTTCCGGGACCGATGCTGAAGGACCCCAAAGGCATCCGGGACGTGGCGGAATGGTATATGGCCACGGCCATCCATCAGGATTACATCCATCAGGTGTTTGAAAAGCAGGCCGAGATCGCCCTTGTGAATTTGGAGAAGATACATGAAACGACGGGCGACCTAATCGACGTGGTATATATTTGCGGCAACGACTTCGGAACGCAGAATGCGCCTTTCTGCTCCGCGGAGACTTTCCGGTCGCTCTATGCACCTTATTATAAGATGATCAACAGTTGGATTCATAAGAATACCAAATGGAAGACATTTAAGCACAGCTGCGGCGCGATTGAACCGCTGATCAGAGACCTGATCGATGTTGGGTTTGATATCCTAAATCCCGTACAGTGGACTGCCAGCGGAATGGAAGCAAAGCATTTGAAGTGTGAATATGGCAAGGACGTGGTCTTTTGGGGCGGCGGCGTGGATACGCAGCATACGCTTCCGTTCGGCACGCCGGAAGAGGTCCGCAAGCAGGTATTGGATGTTTGCTCGATCTTTGCGGATGGCGGCGGATTTGTGTTTAACCCCATCCATAATATTATGGCGATGACGCCGGTGGAAAACCTTGTCGCCATGTATGACGCCGTCAAAGAGTTCAACGGCGAGAGATGAGCTCCGTGCAATTATAAAAAGTATTAACGGAGCCCGGGTTAACAGGTAAAAAGCGTGACAATATAGAACATATAAGCAACCTGTGTTGTGCAGCCTGACATAAACTGAAAGGGACAAACGTTGAAATTGTTTGGGTCTTTAAAGGGTAGTATCAAGCTCAAGCTGATTACGGCTTTTCTTGCGTTGTCACTGATTCCCGTTTTTATTGTCGCACTCATTTCCAGCCTGGAGTATACCCGGTCTTCGGAGGATAAGATCGGCGACTATTCCAGCCAGCTCATCGTGCAGACGATGGGCAAGCTGGATGTGCTGCTGGAGAACGTCGAGGATTTGAGTTTGCAGATCGTCGCGTCTACCGAGATGCAGCATCTGCTCGACCAGCTTTATGCCAAGGAGTCTGAACCGGCCGAGGATACATTGCCGCGCATTGAAGACATCATCGGCAATATCATCAGCGCGCGCAACGAGATCATCGGTGTTAATATCGTGCTGCAGAACGGTCACGGCAAGATCGTGTCCGGCGAAAAGCTGACGGATGAAGCGGAATTTTTCCAGAGCGAGGAGTTCAAGACGCTGCAGACCAACGACGGCCAGCTGGTGTGGCGCAGCACATATGTCAATGAGGACCCGACGGCCATATACAGCCACGTTCTGACCTGCGCCCGCAAGATCAAGTCGGTGCAGACAGGGGAGACGCTGGGTTACCTTATTATCGGCATCAAGGAGTTCGCGCTGGCGGACATGTATTCATATCTGGATCTCGGGCCGGACGGCGAGGTTTTTATTACCGATACCGACGGCCATTACGTGTCCAGCATGAACAAAAGGCTGCTGGCGACCAAATCGGACCACGAGTTCGTCGATGAAATCATCGGCCTGGGCAACGCACCGGACAAGACGATCATTGACGAGTACGGCGGCGAGAAGCTGATCATATCTTTCGACGTTTCGGAAGCGACCGGTTGGTACATGTTCTATGTGGTGGACTACGGCTACGTGATGGACACGGTGATGGCGAACGTCAAAATCACCATCGTGATCGTGATCGTGCTCATCATCATCGCCGTGCTGCTGACGCTGCTGATTTCTTTCAGCATCTCAAGGCCGCTTGAGGAACTTTCCAGCGCGATGCGGCTGGTGGAAGACGGCGACCTGAAAGTGAAGGTGAGCCATAAGGCGAAGAACGAGATCGGCACGCTGTTTTCCAGCTTCAACAAGATGCTTCAGAAGATCAATGATCTGATTCATAAGGTGTATCAGGCGGAGATTTTGAAGCAGAAGGCGGAGATCAGCGCGCTGCAGTCTCAGATCAATCCGCATTTTCTCTACAACACGCTGGCGATGATTGACGGCATCGCGGTGATGAAGGGCGAGAAGGACATCAGCAAGATCGCCGAGACGCTGGGCGATATGTTCCGCTACAGCCTCAGCGGCATGAGCTTTGCGACGCTGGGGGATGAGATTGAGCAGGCCTGCAATTACCTCATCATACAGAAGTATTTCAAGAAGGACAACTTGAGCTACAGCATCAAGATAGATCCGGATATCGAGAACTGCTATATCAGCAAGCTGCTGCTGCAGCCGATACTGGAAAACGCCATCATACACGGCGCTGAACAGACGCTGCGCAAATGCGAGATCATTGTGGAGGCCAAAAAGTCCGGTGACAACGACTTGGTGGTCACCGTGTATGACAACGGAAAAGGCATGGACGATGAACTGCTGGAGAAGGTTATCAGCAAGATGAAGTCCACCAAGAATATATTCCATTCACGCAGCGCCAAGCGCTACCACATCGGTATCGGCAACATCTACTGGCGCATCAAGAGCATATATGGCGACGACTACGGCCTGTTTATCAAGAGCAAGGTGGATGAAGGCACGACAGTCACGGTATTGCTGCCCAGGGTATACAAAATATCGGGGGAAGGTGACGCGGAATGATCAAACGCCTTATCGCGAGCGTGCTGCTGCTGATGATGGCCGCCGCTGTGCCGGTGGGTCTTGGCGGATGCTCGGACAGGAAAATTGTCATCGGCGTCAGCAACGGTTACGTGGGCAACAACTGGCGCAATCAGATGCTGGAGGATTTGCAGGCTCAATTCGAGCTGTATAAGGAGCAGGGGCTGGTGGACGAGCTGATCGTCAAAAACGCCGGCTTGGACGTGGACGACCAGATCGAACAGATACGCAGCCTCATTGAGCTGGATGTGGATCTGCTGATGATAGACCCCAACGACGAGGACAAACTGAACGGTGTGATTGAGGAAGCGCATCGTAAGGGCATCCCCGTGATCGCGTTTGACCAGCCGGTGTCCAGCCCGTATGCCATCAATGTGGTGATCGACCAGCAGCTGTGGGGTGAAAAGCTGGCTGAATGGCTATGCGCGGAGCTGGGGGGTGAAGGCAATATCGTGATGATCGACGGACTGAGCGGCCACCCGGCCAACCAGAACCGGCTGATCGGCAACCGGCGTGTGCTGAGGCAGTACCCAAAGATCCGCGTGATCGCTGAGGAGAACGCCAACTGGGATCAGGTGGATGCGCAGAAGGTGATGACTGAATTGATCCACGAACACCCGAACATCGACGGTGTGCTGACGCAGGACGGCATGGCACAGGGGGTGGTGAAGGCGTTTGTTGAGGCGGGTTTGGACATTCCGCCCATGACGGGAGAAACGTTTGTGGGCTTTTTGCGCGTATGGAAGGAGCTCAAGGACAGCCAGGATTTTGAGACGTTCGCGATGAACAACCCGCCCGGCATCAGCGCCACGGCTCTGGGTATCGCGGTGAGGATATGCAACGGCTATGAATTAAAGCCGCTTGAGAACAACACATATTACTACCCGGTCAGAGACATACTGACCAATGACAACTTCGAGGAATACTACGAAAAGCATAAGGACAAGCCGGGCGCTTATTTTGTGGACGAGTGGCTGACGGAGTATGAGCTGGATCTATTATTCGAAGCGAGGAGCTGATCGGTCATGCTGAACGTATTGGTTGTGGAAGACGAAGAATATGTGCGCAAGAGTATCGTCTATAAGGTGGACTGGGAGCGGCTGGGCTTGAAACTGGTGGCCGAGGCGGAGAACGGCTTTCAGGCGCTGGAGATCATCAGCAGGGAAGACGTGGACATCGTCATCACGGACATCAAGATGCCGGGGATGAGCGGGCTCGAGCTGATCGAGAAGATCAAGGAGACGCATAAAAAGATACGCTTCATTATCGTCAGCGGACACAGTGAGTTTGAATATGCCAAAAAAGCCATGCTGTACCACGTATCCGATTATATACTGAAGCCGGTGAAGGGCGCGCACCTCGAACGGACGCTGAATCGGATACGTGAAGAGATGCATGAAGAAAAGGTGGACATATTATACAGGAAAAATATAGAGAAAAGTATGAAGGAAAACAGCGAACTGATAAAGAATTATTACTTTATCAAGCTGCTGCTTCAAGAGACCGAGACGGAAGAGACGTCCATGTTTGTGGAAAAGCTCTCAAAGGATTTTGCTTACGACGGGTTTCATGTCAGCATACTTCGGGTGATACCCAAGCTGCTGGATAAGAAGGATAAAAGCGCGATCGACCGTAAGTCGGTCGACAGTATGATCGGCCGGATGAGGGAGATATACGAGGGGCAGGATATCAAATTCTATAACAACCTGCGCAACTCGTATGAGTGGATCATACTCACCAATTTTGCGTCCGACGCTTACCGCAGCCCGCGGAGCAAGCACGCTCAGGCCATCGAAAGCATCAACGAGGAGTTCGGCGTCAACTGCATCATCGGTATGGGCACCCGGGTGCAGGGGCTTAAGAATATCGGCCAGTCGTACGCGCACGCGGAGTACGCGGTGAAGGAAGCCATCATCGTCGGCCCGAACCGCATCATTGACTATCAGCCGCCTCAGAACCCCGTAATCAACTTAAGCTGGACAAACGTCAACGAAGAAAAGGTCATCAACAAGTATCTGGACAACGGGGATACGGTATCGCTCAAGCAATATATCACGAAAGTGTTTGAGGATCTCGCAAAATGGGACCAGAAAATCAACCACCACACATACTTTAACCTGGCGCTCGATCTGTTCGTGACGATCAAGCGCTATCTGCAGCGCAATTCCAATATCGTGTCGTCCGCGAACGAGCTGGAGCCGGAGTTTTTAAGCGAGCTGACCAAATGCTGTACGCTGGAAGGCGTGATACAGTGGTGCGAAACGTGCATCAACTGGTACGAGAGCCTGGTGTCGGACAACTACAACAACTCCGGCAAGGAGCTGGTGGCCTGTATCCGCAAATACATCGTCAACAACTACGGCATGGAGATATCGCTCAACTCCATCGCTGAGAAATACAACATATCCGCAAACTACTTAAGCAAGGTGTTCAAGATATACACCAATGAGAGCTTCAAGTCGTTCCTGACCAAGATCAGGATGGAAAAGGCGATTGAGCTCATCATGAACTCGGAGCTCAAGCTCTACAACATCTCCGAGATCGTGGGATACGACGACCCCAAGTATTTCAGCAAGGTGTTCAAAAACTATTTCGGGTTTTCACCCAGCCGTTTCGGCGAACAGTGATGCCTCTGTGTTCAAAGACATTTATATAACTTATAAGGAGAAAAGGATGAAAGAGTATTTTCCCGGTGTTAAAAAGGTAGAGTTCACACAGGACAGATTCGCGCCCGGTTTGTGCTTCCGGCAGTATGACGCGGATGCGCTGGTGGGCGGCAAAACGATGAAGCAGCAGCTCAAGTTCTCGCTCGCGTACTGGCACACAATGTGCGGCGAAGGCGGCGACCCGTTCGGTCCGGGCACGGCAATCAGGCCCTGGCAGAGCGCCTCCTCACCCATGGAAATGGCGAAGGAGCGCGTATATGCCGCGTTTGAAATCATGCAGAAGCTTGGCATCGAGTATTTCTGCTTCCACGACCGCGACATTGCCCCCGAGGGCGCGACGCTGCGGGAGTCCAACAAGAATCTGGATGAGATCGTGGGCCTGATCAAAAAGATGATAGCGGACACGGGCATCAAGCTGCTGTGGGGCACGGCGAACCTGTTCTCCAACCCACGGTTCATGCATGGCGCTTCCACCTCCTGCAACGCGGATGTGTTTGCGTTCGCGGCGGGACAGGTGAAAAAGGCGATGGAAGTGACCAAGGAGCTGGGCGGCGAGAACTACGTGTTCTGGGGCGGCCGCGAGGGCTACGAGACGCTGCTGAATACCGATATGAAGCGGGAGCAGGATAACCTCGCTCGTTTCATGCACATGGCAGTGGACTACGCTAAGGAGATTGGCTTCGGCGGACAGTTCCTGATTGAGCCCAAGCCCAAGGAACCCACCAAGCACCAGTACGATTTTGACGTGGCGTCCGGCATCGCGTTCCTGCGTACCTACGGGCTGGCCGACTATTTCAAATTTAACGTCGAAGCCAACCACGCGACGCTGGCGGGGCATACCTTCCAGCACGACCTCGCGGTGGCGCGCACCAACGGCATGCTGGGCTCCATCGACGCGAACCAGGGCGACATGCTGCTGGGCTGGGATACCGACCAGTTCCCCACCGACCTGTATACCACCACGCTGTGCATGTTGGAAGTGCTCAAAATGGGCGGCTTCACCAAAGGCGGGCTCAACTTCGACGCCAAGCCGCGCCGCGCGTCCTACAAGCCCGAAGACATATTCTACGCGCATGCGGCGGGCATGGACGGCTTTGCGAAGGGCCTCAAGGCCGCGCAGAAGATTGTGGACGACGGTGTGCTGGACAAATTTGTGGCGGATCGTTATGCCAGCTATTCGGACGGCATCGGCAAGACCATCACCGAAGGCAAGGCGGACTTCAAGTCGCTGGAAGCTTACGCTCTGGATATGGCGCCCATCGAGAACAGCTCCGGTATGCAGGAATATCTGGAGTCGATACTCAACGAATACATTATGAGCGTCTGAGAAACACCAACAACACTCAACAGAGGGGCTTGCGCCTGTGCTTACGGGCAGCAAGCCCTTTTTTTCATATTATATTCGAAGATGCCTATCCACAAAATCTCTCTTGCATGCCGTGAAAATTTGCCGTAATATATAGAAAGCCGATGAGTTTGGCATCAAAGCGGGAAGCACCAAACCTGTATATGGCAAAAGAAACGGTACCCAGGGCTTACTCTAATTACTTTTCAAAATCCGGCGCGGATATTCTGACCAGTTAGTAGGAATAATTTTAAAAAAAGACTTTGTTCGTTCAGCAATGGCGCTGGCGCTTCAAAGATCCCGTAGGCAGCAGCGTCTCTATCGGGCGGCTTTTTCGCGGGACATGACCGGCAGCGGCACATTAAGAAACAGACACTTTTTTGAAGGACGAACAGCCACGGCGCTGGAACGAAAGGATCTGATCTGAATGCAAGCTTCCGTTGTTTTCAAACTCATTCTGGATGCTCCTCAAATGTTCAACAGCCACGCGACACACTATCAGCAAACAGTTTGAAAGGGGATTGTCATGTCTCAAACAAAGAAATACGATCCGTACAGTGAAATGCTGCATGTCCTGGACGTTGCGGCGGAAAAATTGGGCTTTACGCTGAACGACTACAATGCGCTGCGGTACCCTGAGCGTGAATTGAAAGTGGCGGTTCCGGTGGAGATGGACGACGGGACGCTGAAAGTTTTCACGGGCTACAGAATACAGCACTGCAGCTCCAGAGGTCCCTGTAAGGGTGGCATTCGGTTCCATCCGGATGTGGATCTTGACGAAGTGAAGGCGCTTGCGGCCTGGATGACGTGGAAGTGTGCGGTCGTTAACATACCCTACGGCGGCGCAAAAGGCGGTATAGAAGTTGATCCGACTTGCCTGAGCACGCGCGAGCTGTCACGCCTGACCAGGCGCTATACGGCGGCCATACTGCCGCTGCTTGGGCCGGAAAAGGACATTCCCGCGCCCGATGTGAATACCGACGCGCGCGTCATGGGCTGGATCATGGATACCTACAGCATGTTCAAAGGCTATGCGGTGCCAGGGGTCGTGACCGGAAAGCCCATCGAGATCGGTGGGTCGCTCGGCCGGCGGGAAGCGACGGGTCGCGGTGTGTCCATCGTGACGGACGAGATCGCATTTCGTTCGGGCATCCCCATGCAAAAGGCCAGGATAGCCGTTCAGGGCTTCGGTAATGTGGGCGGTACGGCGGCGCGGCTTTTCTATGAAAAAGGCTACAACGTCGTGGCGATAAGCGACGTATGCGGCGGGGTGTACAACGAAAGGGGTTTAAATGTTGAGGCAGCTTTACAGTATGCCCAGGCCAACCAGTCCCTAAAGGGTTATGAGGAAAAAGGCAGCTGTGAAGTGACGAACGAGGAGCTGCTGATGCTGGATATCGATGTGCTGGTGCCCGCTGCTCTGGAAAACCAGATCACCAGGGACATTGCCCGCAATGTCAAGGCAAAAGTGATTGTGGAAGGCGCAAACGGACCGACGACGACGGAAGCGGACGCAATACTGAATGAAAAGGGTGTCATCGTTGTGCCGGATATATTGGCCAATGCCGGCGGCGTGGTCGTGTCGTATTTTGAATGGGTACAAAACCTTCAGGCAATATTCTGGGACGAGCACGAAGTGTACGCCATGCTGAAGAAAATCATGATTCGAAGCTTTGATGAGGTATACAGCCTTGCCAAAGAAAAAGACGTGTCACTGCGCATAGCGGCTTATATGGTGGCGCTTGACCGGGTCGTCAAAGCCAAAACGATAAGGGGTATTTTTCCGTAAATGAAAATCGTCGTTGCACCTGATTCCTTTAAAGGCAGTATATCCGCGGTACGTGCATGTGAAATGATGAAAGCAGGGATAAAAGAAGTATTTCCCGAAGCCGAAGTCGTTTCACTGCCCGTCGCGGACGGAGGGGAAGGAACCGTTGATTCTTTTGTTGCCGCCACCTCATGCAGAAGGGTAACAGTACAGGTTTCCGATCCTCTCGGAAGAAAAATAGACGCCGCGTTTGCACTGATGAATGATCATACAGCTGTGATAGAGATGGCAGCGGCTTCAGGACTGCCCTTGCTTGAAGCCGACGAAAGGGATCCCAGGAAGACCACGACTTACGGAACAGGAGAGCTCATGCGGGCCGCTTTGGATTTGGGCTGCAAGAGGATTATCCTTGGGATTGGAGGGAGCGCCACCAATGACGGCGGAATGGGAATGGCGCAGGCCCTCGGTTTCTCGTTTAAGGATGAACGGGGGGCCGAACTTGGCTTTGGAGGCGGAGAGCTGGGCAGGCTGTGTACGATAGACTGCACCAACGGCGACCAAAGGCTCAGAAGCTGTGAAATCGTTGCGGCTTGCGATGTGAGCAATCCGCTGTGCGGAAAAAACGGCGCTTCTCATGTGTTCGGACCGCAAAAGGGCGCGGACGAAAGAATGGTGGAGATTCTGGATGCCAATCTTCATCATTATGCTGATATCATTGAAGAGCAGCTGGGTATATCAATTTTGAATGTACCGGGAACGGGAGCGGCAGGAGGCCTTCCTGCGGGGCTGATCGCGTTCTGCAATGCGACCATTCAGTCGGGGATTGAAATTGTGTTGGACGCATTGGATTTTGAAAAGCATCTTAGGGTTGCCGATCTGGTCATCACCGGTGAAGGAAAAATAGATTCCCAGTCGGTATTTGGCAAGGTCCCCGTCGGCGTCGCGAGACGGGCGAAACAATACAACATACCGGTTATTGCTGTGGTCGGTGCGATCGGCGACGGTGCGGAAAGCGTATATGAATACGGAATAGATTCCATCATCAGCATTGTTGACAAACCGATGGCATTAAACGACGCGATAGAGAATGTCGAAGACCTGCTGAAAAAATCGGTCAGCAGAACGATGAGGATTATGAGAGCGGCTTTTTCCATTGCTAAAGGGAATGGCACCTTATAGCTTATCTGTAAAGAAGCAGAACGTTTTGAGGCTTCAGGCCAATGGATTTTGGTGAAACGGATGGACTCTCCGTCTTGGCGATACGCCACCATACCGGTTCGCTGTCTTCGCGCTGTTTGGGATAAGCGAACTTGAACGTCCATTCAAAAGGCTCCTCAACCTGCTCAATGATGCGTATGGGCAGGGCGTTCTCCGCAGTTTCCTCGCTGAAGCAGTGGGCGCGTACGCCGATGGCGCAGAGGCTGTCTTCCACAGGCCGCCTGGCATCGAAGGTGAGGCCCCATTCCGGCACGCACACCGCCGTATTTCCCGCTTTCTTCGCGGCAACGATATTCTTACAGCCTGTCAGCGCGGCCGCCGTGCGGGTCGCCGGGTCGGCAAAGACTTCCTTTGTGCCGCCCATGCGCGACAGCCGGCCGTTGTCCACCACCGCCAGCGTATCGCACAGCTGATAGGCTTCGTCGCGGCTGTGCGTGACCAGCAGAGTGTCCCCGCCGTAGTTTTTCAAATTGTGCTGCAGCTCGATCAACAACTGATCCTTCAGGTGGCTGTCCAGCGCGCTGAACGGCTCGTCCAGCAACAGCGTTTCGGGCTGCCCTACGAGTATACGGGCGAGCGCTGCGCGCTGCTGCTGACCGCCGGACAGCTGCGGCGGACGCTGCTTTTCCAACCCGCCGAGGCGCATCTTTTCAATCATCTCCGCCACGGCTTTTGCGCGCTTTTTCCTGTCCTTCTCAGTATGCAGGCCGCAGGCGATGTTCTGTTCCACCGTCATGTTGGGGAACAGCGCGTAGTTCTGGAACAGGTAACCCACCCGCCTTTGCTGCGGCGGCAGGCTGATATGCTTTTCGCTGTCGAACAGCGTGACGCCGTTCAGCACGATACGGCCTTCGTCCGGCGCCATGATACCGGATATGCATTTGAGCGTCAGCGTCTTCCCGCAGCCCGACGCGCCCAGCAACCCCGTGACCCCATGGTCGGACTTAAAGGCGATGTCCAGCGAAAAACGGCCCAGCCGCATTTTGATGCTTACGTCAAGGCTCATGCCGCTCGCCTCCTCTGACCGTTTTTACGTTCCAGCAGGTTTACCGCCAGCAGCACCACCGCGCTGATGGCAAGGTTGACGATCACCCATTTTAAAGCGCCGGCGTCGTCGTTGGTGCGCCACAGCTGATAGACCGTGGTGGATATCGTGGCGGTGCGGCCCGGCGTGTAGCCAATGAGCATGCTGGTCGCTCCGTATTCGCCCAGTGCCCGCGCGAACGCCAGCACCGTTCCCGCCAGTATGCCCTGCCTGCAGGCGGGCATGCGTACGCGCCAGAATATAAACGTGTTGGACAGCCCCAGCGTTTTTCCGCTCCAGCCCAGCGTCTCGTCAAAGCTCTCAAATGCGCCGCGCGCCGTCCGGTACATCAGCGGAAACGCGACCACCGCCGAAGCCAGTATGCCGCCGTACCACGTCATCACAAACTGTATGCCGAACTGCTGCAAAAACTGGCCCAACGGGTGCTTGAGACCAAACACCAGCAGCAAAAACCACCCGCACACCGTCGGCGGCAGCACCAGCGGCAGCGTCAGCACCACGTCCAGTATGCCTTTCAGAAGGCGGGGCAGCCGCGCCACGTAGTATGCCAGCAATATCCCTGAGAAAAAGACGACCGCGCATGCCGCGGCGGCGATCCTCAAACTGTTCCAAAGGGGATACCATTCCATAACGACCTCACTTACCTCGCTTTTGGGCGGGACGGCATACGGAAAACCCGCATGCCGTCCGCCGCTACAGTACTATGCCGCAGGGCTGAAGCCCACCTTTTCAAACACAGCCATGCATTCTTCAGTTTGGAGGTAATCGAGAAAGCTTTTGGCCGCATCTTTATTCTGGCTTTGCTTCAGCACCGCGGCGGGATAGATGACCTGTCCGCACATATCCGCCGTTGCGTAGTCTAATATAGTCAGGCCCGCGCTGAACGCGTCGGTGCAGTAGATGACGCCGCAGTCCACGCTGGCCTCGGTGACCTGAGTGGTCACCTCCTTGACGTTGGTACCATAGGTGAGGCAGCCCGCCGAAGCAAGCGCAGCCTCGTCCAGCTCGTAGAACGCGAATATCTTTTGTGTATACTGGCCCACTGGCACGTCACTATTGCCCATGGCCAGCAATATATCGCCGCTTTTCAGCTTCGCGGCCATGTCGTCAAAGCTCTCCACGCCCTTTGGATTGCCTTCGGGAACCACCAGCGTTACCTTGTTCTCCAGCAGGTTGATTCTTGTGCCCTGTTCCACGAAGTCCAGACCGTCCGGGTTATCGTCGCCGCTTTTGGATGAATCCAGATTGTTCATCTGCTTCTGCGCGGCGGAGATGAACAGGTCGCACACCGCACCCTCCTCGATCTGCGTTTTGAGCGTTCCGGACGATTCAAAATTGAACGTGACCGTCACATCGGGCGCAACCGCCTTGTACATTTCGCCGATCTCCGTTAACGTTTCGGTCATGCTGGCGGCGGCAAACACCGTCAGTTCAACTGGTTCCGGCTCGGGCATCGGCTCCTCTGTGGGCGCTTCCGTCGGTGCTTCTGTATCCGCAGCCGAAATGGTAGGCGAGGGTGTTTCAGCTGCCGGCGCAGGCGCACAGGCCACAAGCCCCGCCAGTGCCATCAATACCATCAGTGTGATCAGCAAGCTTTTCAAAAACCTTTTCATACATTTCCTCCTTTTTTGCCTGGCTCCATGCATTGTCCCGTTCGCGTCGAAACAGAATAAGTTCCGCTCTGCTTTGCAGGTTGCTCAGCTCCGCGATATCGGGTTTCACCTGGAACCGGCTTTGTCCATAAGCCATAAATTTATATGAATCGCAGTTTCCGGCCCGCTCGCCGATACCGAAAAGAGTGGTATCGACGTACACCGCCCCTCCTTTCACGGCCTCCGCTGCGACAGCTGTCGCCATCCCTAAATCGTTATGCGCGTGTATGCCAAAAGGCAGATCCGTTTCGGACGTCAGCCGCTCCAGCAGCCTGCGCGCCCTCAGCGGTGTGAGTATGCCCACCGTGTCCGCCAGCCGCACCGACTTAACGCCCATCCGCTGCATGGTGCAGGCCAGCGATGCCATAAAACCCACATCCGCACGCGAGGCGTCCTGAAAGCCCGCCGTCACGTCAAATCCTTTGTCCTGTGCATATGCCACGCAGTCGGTCAACGTTTTGCTGATCCATGCACGATCCTTCTTGAGCATTGCATGTACCAGCAAGTCGGATACCGGTGCGCTGATGTGGATGATGTCCGGCGCGCAGTCGATGCTGTGGGCGATGTCCTCCCGGCGCATCCGGTTCCACGCAGTAATCTTTGCGTATTTGCGGACATCCATAATGCGCTCAATCGCGTTCTTCTCGCAGCTCCCCATCGCGGGGATGCCCGCTTCTATCTGGTAAAAGCCAGCTTCATCCAGCAGCTGCGCCAGCCGCACCTTGTCATCTATGCTCAACGCGATGCCGCAGCCCTGCTCACCGTCTCGCAAAGTGGTATCCGTTAGCCACACCTTTCTGTCACTCATGCGGCGTCGCCTCCCCGTGTGCGTTTCGCCAGCGCTGCAAAGGTTCTGTCATCCAACCCGCCGCCCAAGTGCATGCTCTCTTCTCGCACCAGCTCCAACAGCTGATCAAGATCATATTCGCCGCTGAAGCCCAGCTCCTCCAGCTTGAGCCGCAGCGCCCGCTTGCCCGAGTGCTTACCGATGACGATACGCCGCTTTGCGCCCACCGAATCGGGCGCGAAAGGCTCGTAGCACTGCCGGTTCTTTGCAAGGCCATCCACATGAACGCCGGATTCCACGTCGAACAGAGCTGAGCCGATCACAGCTTTATGCGCGGGGATATGGCGTCCTGTCAGCTGCTGATACGCTTCGGTTACGCCGAGAAGCCGGTCCAGCCGGATTGTTTCGGGCAGCATGCCACACACATGCAGGGCTGCCAGCACCTCTTCCAGCGGCGCAAGCCCGCCTGCTCCCATGAATCCTGCCGTGAGTTGACAGCCGCCTGCCAACAGCCATTCCACCGCCAGCGCCGTACCCAGCTCGCCCGCGCCGTGCGGGCAGAATGCGAAACGCGCCTCAGCCATCTGCGTAAACGTGTCTGCATAGTCCCCGAAGAAAAGCGCGTCATCTGCTGTCCAGCGAATCTCATCCGCATACTCCGGTGGGGTAGTGCCTAAAGCACACTCGCAGATCCACCACCCCGGTACGCCGGAATCCGCGCTCAGATATCCGACAAAGCCAGACGGAACCTCTGTGTTGCCAGTAGGAATGCTGAGTACCGTCCGACCCGGGTCAACTGACGTTCTGAGAATCTGCAAAGCATCCATTGGTATCTGCACATAAGAAACGCCCAGCTCCAGCAGCGACAGGTAATACGCCCGAACAGATTGAGCATCCGTGTCTCGCAGCGGCAGGCCGCATAGCGACGCATCCGTGATATGAAGTTCTCGCCTAGATGACAAGCCTTCCAACCTTTTCTCCATTCTCTAAATGCTGTTCCACTATGTCCGCCACGTCGTCCTCCGTCACGTTGCCATACCATGTGGCCTCGGGGTACACCACGACGACAGGGCCTTTTTCACAGATGCCGAAGCAGCCGGTGTTGGTGACCATTACATCGCCGGACAAGTCGCGCTCATCGATCTCTTCCATAAACCGCTGCACCAGACCCACGCTGCCTTTGGCATGGCAGAAGCCCTTCTGTACGCCGTTGATGCGGCAGCTTGTACACACAAACACATGATATTTCGGTTGAACCATCGTTATATAATTCCTTTCAGTTTAGTTGAATCGTATTCTGTTGCCGCTTCCTCCACGGCGTCCTCAATGCGGCCAAAGCTGGTCCATACGGATATGCCTTTCTCGGCCAGCTTCTGCCGAGGCGCTTCTCCGATGCGCATTGTGACGATACCCGCGCAGTCCTTAATCGCTTCGTATATCTGCTCGAACTTAAACTGTTTGCCGCCGCCCTTGCCGTCGCAGCCTTCGGTGCCATCACAGTATTTGCCTACGCCGCGCCGTTCCACAAACCGCACTTCGCCGTTGCCGACCGCATAGATATAGAAATCGGAAGCGTGCCCGAAGTGCTGATCCACCAGCACGCCGCCGCGTGAGGCTACCGCAAACAGCAGCGGTTTTTGCTCCGTAATGACGGGCTTCTTTTCCGTGGCCACTGTCTTGCCGCAACCGCCGCTGCAGCCGTTGAAGGTTGCTGATTCGTCGTTGTCCAGCCGCCCCACGGCGTCCGCACGGCACTGTCGACAATGCATCATCTGGGTCAGTGTTTCGCCGCACCTCTCGCGCATCGCCATAATCTCCTTGTTGCTGACCAGCGGCATATCCTCAAAGGCGCTGCCCTTCACTGGGATCAGCTGCATGATGTTGGTCAGCGTGGCGCCCAGTGACTTCACCTTCTCCACCACGGCGGGAATGTGGTCTTCATTGATGCCCTTGAGCATCACGATGTTGACCTTAACGATGATGCCCCGATCAGTCAGCATCTTGATACCTGCCATCTGGTTGGACAGCAGTATCGCCGCCGCCGCTTCGCCCGTATAGGTTTGCCCCATGTAGTGAATATGCTTATAAACACGGCTGGCAATTTTGGGATCCACCGCGTTCACCGTGACCGTGACGTGAGATACGCCAAGCTCCGCGATCTGATCGGCATACTGCGGCAGCATCAGGCCGTTGGTGGAGAGACAGAACGTCACGTCTGGGTCGGCCATGCGGATCATCTGCAGCGTTTTTGCCGTCTTGTCGAAGTCCGCCAGCGCGTCGCCCGGCCCTGCGATGCCCACTACAGTCAGGTTGGAAACGCGCTCTCTGGCTTCCATGTATCTGTCAAACGCCTCGGCGGGGGAGAGCACCTTGGTGGTGACGCCCGGGCGGCTCTCGTTGGGACAGTCAAACTTGCGTACGCAGTAGTTGCACTGAATATTGCAGCCGCGCGCCACCGGTAAATGGATGCGCGCATAGTCGCCGCCGCAGCCGTTGAAGCAGGGGTGCGACGCTGTTCTCTCTGCTGCTGTCCTGTTATCTGTTGGTTTATTTAGCTTAGTTACTGCACTTAACACCTTGCCTGGCCCCCTATAATATTTCTGATACAGCTGCTCTCGAAAGCCGGATTCCTTACACTCCAGCAGCGAATTGGTCATCTTGTCCAGCAGTGATAGTGCACCTTCATAGCCTAATGTCCGTATGCGCTGTCCGCCCACGTGATCGTGCACTGGGAACGCGCAGCGGATCAACGGGATATTGAGCTTGTGTGCTATGCGCCTGCCGTCCGAGCTGCCCACCAGCAGGTTTGCACCCAGTCTAGCTGCTGCTTCCTCTATGGTGTCAAAATCAGTTGCATCCAGTATCTCGACGCCTTCGGCGAAGAAGGTGTCCGCCGTACGGCTGTTTTCCTCGTCCAGCAGCAGCTTTAATCCGCCGCACTTGGCGCCCGTCGCTGTCAACACGGGCACAAGACCGTTTTCGGTACACAAACGGGAAGTCGCGTATACAAAGTCCGGTTCGCCGAATATTGCTACGCGGCCTTCCGCATTGTATTTGTGTGAGTCCACCATTGCGTCCAAATACCGCCCACGCTCACGCTGAATGGCATCCGTCACCGTGCCGCCCGCTTCGGCGAGCACGCGAATCAGCGCATCCGTGTCCCGAAGCCCCATGGGCAGGTTGCACCGTATATACGGCACTCCATATGTTTCGGAGAGGTCTTTGGCTGGGGAGTAGTCGTCACTCACGAACGTGGACAGCTCCACTGTTAGCCGTGATCCCGCCATCCGTGCGATATCCGCCAGCGATGTGCCTCCGTCCGGCAGACGGTTATATTCTGTTTGATGTACGCCATCCAAGTTTTCTGACAGGTCGGGCAGCAGTATCGCGTCCAGCTCCATTTCGGCAAGCAATGCTTTTAGCCAACGCGTATCCGCCGGACTCAGCATGCTGGTGACCACGTTGATGCCGTCGTGCTTCTCTTTAATCATCTCGGTGTGCTGCACAATAGCCCGCAGCGCCACAAAGAAGCCCTCGTACTGTGTTCCTGAATAGCCTGCCGACGATACGGGGATGATCTTGGCGCGGCAGTCCGGGTTGGCGTCGTAGAAATCGCGGATAATGCGGGGAATATCTTCGCCGATCGTTTCGGCAAGACATGTTGTCGCCACGCCGATGACGTCCGGGTCATAAAGCGCAATCAGGTTCTTCAGCCCTTTGATCAGGTTGCTTTCACCGCCGAACACCGTACCCTGTTCGGTGAGCGACGACGACGCGATGTCCACCGGTTCGTTGTAGTGTGTCGCCATATGGCGGCGGATATATGTGCTGCACCCTTGAGAACCATGCAGCAGCGTCATGCAGCGTCGGATGCCATAGAATGCGCTCACGCTGCCCATTGGCATGCACATCTTGCAAGGGTTCACGTTGAGGTTCACCAGATTCATGCTCATGCGCTCACCTCCTTGCACGATTCATCCGTCTCGGGCAGCAACGGTGTGTTCAGCGACCGCCACACCGGGCTGTTCATCGACATGTTGATCTCCTGTGTGAAGTTAATTACGCCGTCGTAGCCCGCTAATGCGTGCTTGCGCTCATGGTTGTGGTCGCAAAAGGCGATGCCCAGCTTGTAGGCCAGCGGCCGCTCTTTAACGCCGCCTACCAGTATGTCCGCCCCCTTCCGCTTCATGAACGTCTCCAGCTCGGCGGGGTTCGCGTCGTCCAATATCACCGTATCCTTATCCACCAGCTGTCCGATCATCTCGTAGTCTTCCGGTTTGCCCGTCTGCGTGCCCACCACCACGGTTTTGATGCCGAGTGCGTTGAACTGGCGAATCAGCGAAATCGCCTTAAAACCGCCGCCCACATAGATAGCCGCCTTTTTCCCCGCCAGACGCGGCGTATACATATCCAGAAAGCTTTGCAGACGCCGCTCCTCGCGCTTGGTGAATGCGCGGGCGCGGGCCACATTTTCCGGTGTGCCCGCCGCTTCCGCCACGCGTATCAGCGATGAGGACGTGTCCTCTACGCCGAAGAAGCTGACCTTGATGAACGGGATGCCCATCTCCTGCTCCATGCGGTTCGCGAGATATGTCATCGAGCCCGCGCATTGAACAATGTTGAGTGCTGCGCCGGGCGCTTTGGTGATGCTGTCGTAACTCGCATCGCCTGTGATGGTGGACACCACCTCAATGCCGATCTCCTGCAGATAGTTCTTGATGATCCACATCTCACCGGCGAGGTTGAAATCGCCCAGTATATTGACGCCCCGTTTGACCGCGGTCGTTCTATGCGGCAGTATCAGTTCCATGATGGCGTTGCAGGCCATCTTGTAGCCGTATGATTTGTTGCCGGAAAACCCGGGCGACTTCACTGGGATTACACGAATGCCGTATTTCTTCTCAGCTTCACGGCATACTGCTTCCACATCGTCCCCGATGACGCCCACGATGCAGGTGGCATAGACAAATATCAGCCGGGGATTATGCTGCTGTACCAGCTCGTCGATCGCTGCAGTCAGCTTCTTTTCTCCGCCGAACACCACGTCCTTTTCGGACAGGTCGGTGGAGAAGCTGTTGCGGTAAAGCTCGCTGCCGCTGGTCAGGCTGCCGCGGATATCCCATGTATAGCTTGCGCAGCCGATAGGCCCGTGCACGATGTGGAACGCGTCGGTGATGGGGTTCAGCACCACGCGCGCACCGCAGTACACACACGCCCGTTGGCTGACAGCGCCCGACAGGCTGTCGCTGTCGCAGCTGATGCCGCCTTGCTTCTTTCCGTATTGTATAAAGCTCTTTCTTTCTTCCAGTATGACGGTATTGTCGCTCATGTTTCCGTCTCCTTCCGCTCTCATCCCAGGAATAATCCTTAATAAAGGTCTAAGATTTTGGAGGCTCTGCCTCCTAACCTTCACCCCAAAAAGCCTTCGTCTTCTCGGGGACCCCGAACCACTGTTCAAGGGGCAAGCCTCTTGACAATCCCATTAGGAACTACTTGTAAAGGCAGTTCCTGTTTCTTTTGCTTCTTTTCTTAATGAAAAGAAGCGGGTGCGCGAGGGCAGAGCCCTCGTAAGAAATAATATTTTGACCCTCTTACAAATGCGCAAAGCGGGCCGCTTTGCTTTGTGCCGCATTGCAACCCGCTTTGTCAAAAAGTCTTATCATACAGTATTTACATTACAACGTCCATGTCCTCGTCGGCGCATTCCCGGTCCTGATGGTCCAGCAGCGCGTTCGTGATCTGTTCCAGCAGCCGCAGCGCTCCCTTGTAGCCCGTGATCGGGAAGTATGAGTGCGCGTAACGGTCGAGAACAGGGAAGCCGGCACGCACGAACGGTATGTTCTCCGCCTTGGCGATCTGCTTGCCGTAGCTGGTGCCCAGCAGCAAATCCACCGGTTCGTTCTTGATCCACTGGTGCAGCTCGAACAGGTCTGCGTTGGCTTTGATGGTGCAATCCGGCGCATCGAATTTGGCCAATATGCCGCGTGCCGCTCTCTCAAACGCCTCGCCCGGCGTGCCGGTGATGACGTATTTGGGTATCATGCCCATCTCCAGTGTCAGCTGCATCAGCCCCAGCGCCGTATCCGGGTCACCGAATATCGCCACCTTTTTGCCATGGTAGTAAAGGTGGGCGTCCAGCATCACATCGACCAGCTGTCCGCGCTCTTCCTCCAGCTCCTTGGGTATCTCGCTTTGGGACAATGCCGACAGCGACATGATAAACTTATCCGTCCCTTCAATGCCGATGGGCAGCGGGATCAGGTCGTACGGCACCTTGCATTTGCGCTGCAGCACGTTGGCGGGTTCTGCTGATGTCAGCTGTCCGCACGCGATTACTTTATCGCAGTCGCCCAGCGCCTCAATTTCTTCAAGTGTCGTTCCGCCTTCGGGATACATCTCATAGCGTCCTGTCATGGGCGCGTCCATCACACCGCTCTGGTCGGGAAACATGATGAAAGGTACGCCCATTACCGTCGCAATCCGCTTCATTTCACGGATATCTCCCGGGTTCAGAAAACCGGGGAAAATGGCCGTTTTGCCGTTCTTTTTGCCTGTAGAGCGCGCCAGATAGTTAATAAAGCCCACCATCATGTTGTAGAAACCGTTGATGTGCGAACCCACGTAACTGGGTGTGCTGGAGTGCACCACCAGCTTGCCGTCCGGCACTTCCATATCCATGATATAGCTGCCCACGTCGTCGCCGATGGTTTCGCTGAGACACGTGGTGTGCACCGCGATGACGTCCGGTTTGTATATCTCGAATATGTTTTTTACACTGGTGCGCAGATTGCTGCCGCCGCCAAACACTGAAGCGCCCTCGGTAAACGAGCTGGTGGACGCAATGGCCGGTTCCTTAAAGTGACGCGAAAGGAACGTGCGGTGATAAGATACGCATCCTTGGGAGCCATGGCTGTGCGGCATGCACTTGTGTACGCCCAGCGCGCAGTATAGAGCGCCCACAGGCTGGCACGTCTTGCAGGGGTTGATGCGCAGCGCTTTGCGTTCCGCAATTTTTTCAGGTGTCAGATTCAACATCAGGATTCACCTCCTGCCAGTCTGGCTTGCAGTGTCGATTGGTTTTTCCACGGCGGGGTGATGTAATTCCAAGCGGGTGTGTACAGACCCATTGTGATATCCCGCGCGAACTGGATTGCCCCGTTAAAGCCGGAGTAGGGGCCGCTGTAGTCGTACGAGTGCAGCTGTTTGGACACCACACCGCTCTTTTGCAGTATGTATTTGTCCTTGATGCCCGAGAAAAAGAAGTCCGGCTTCAGCACGCGAATGAATTCTTCTGTCTCAAAGTGGTTCAAATCGTCCACCACGATGCTGCCCGTCTTCATATCCCGTATCATGCCGTCATAGCTCTCGAGCGGCATTTTAGCTTTTAGCTCGTTGTACTTCTCCTTTGAGAGATAGGCGCGGAACCGCTGCGGGTCGGGCTCCACTGTGATGCTTTCGATGTTCTTGCTGTCTGCGTCCTCCTTAATGGTGGGGATCACGTCGCGGCCCTCGTAGTCGTCGCGATGCGCAAACTCGTATCCGGCTAGCACTGTATCTACTTCAAGGTCTGCCAGAAGGTTCTGGTAATGATGCGCGCGGGATCCGCCCACGAACAGTGCGGCTGTCCTTCCTTTGAGCTTGGAACGGTAATACACGCGCTCCTCCTCAATGGCAGCCAACTCATCTGCGATCACTTCTTCCGTTCTTGCTTTCAGCTCTTCGTCCCCGAAGAACTCCGCCATGTCCCGCAGCGATTGGATGGTGGCATCCACGCCGATGAAGTTGACTTTGAGCCAACTGATGCCGTATTTGTCCTTCATCATCTCTGCGATGTAGTTGATAGACCGATGGCACATGACCAGATTGAGGTCCGCCATGTGGGACTTCTGCAACGCTTCCACGCTGCCGTCGCCCGTGAACACCGAGATCAAATCATAGCCAATGCGCTTTAAGATGCGTTCCGTTTCCCAGCCGTCGCCGCCGATGTTGTACTCGCCCAGCAGGTTCACCTTATACTTGCTGTCCGACGCGACGTCGTTGGTACCGATGATGCGGCGCATCAGGCCGTTGTTGGCGATATGGTGGCCGCCGCTCTGGCTGACGCCTTTATACCCTTCGCAGCTGAAAGCCACACAGGTGATGCCGTACTTCTTCTCCGCTTCCGCCGCGATGGCATGTATGTCGTCACCGATGAGACCCACCGGGCAGGTGGAGCAAATCAGTATCGCCTTGGGTGAAAACATCTCCATTGCCTCGTCGATGGCTGCGCGCAGCTTCTTCTCGCCACCGAACACGATGTCCGGTTCCTGCATATCCGTAGAGAAGCAGTATTGGATGAAGTTGTCGCCGCTCTCCGTCTTTGCCTTGTTGCGGCGAGTGCCCCACGAATAGAAGCCGCAGCCGATAGGCCCATGCGTGATGGTCAGCGCGTCCTTCAGCGGCCCAAGTACAACGCCTTTGCAGCCTGCATAGCAGCAGCCGCGGTTGGTCATAATGCCGGGAACGCTGCGCGTATTGGCGGTGATGGGCATTTCTTTGGTTTCGTCCGTCACCTCCATCACGTGTTCCTTGCGGTTTTTATACACGCGGGCGCCGTATTTCTCCAGCACCCTGTCCTTGTTACTCATAGCACGCCTCTCTTTCTCACAGTATTGATTCCCCTGTGCGCACCTTGTATGTTTCCATAACCGGCAATATGAATATCTTGCCGTCGCCGGGGCTTCCCGTCTGGTTGGCGTCGATGATCGTCTGCACAGCCAAATCCACCTGTTCGTCGTCCACCACCAGTGTGAAGAACCGCTTTGCAATCAACCGCGCGCCCTCGGTAAAGGATTCGCCCACATTGGATACGGGGATCTCACCGGTGTCCATCACATATTTCAGCAGCGCGGGGTCTATCTGCTTCTTGCCTCGACCCATGCAGCGCCGGCACATGAAGGCCGGAAAGCCTGCGTCGCCCAGCGCCTTTTTGGTGGCATTAACTTTATTCGTTCTGATGAACGCCATCACTTCCTTCATAGCACCCTCCTTACAGGCCCTGTTTGCCTGTGCTGATGGTGTATGCGTCCAACACGGGGCTGATGAATATGCGCCCGTCGCCGAAGTTGCCGTTCTCGCCGGTGCGCGCGGTGCGCATCACCACTTTTACGACGTCATCCTTGTCTTCGTCGTTGACCACCAGCATCAGCATTTCTTTGGGAATCTCGTCGTATTGGATATCGCCCACCACCACGCCGCGCTGCTTGCCGCGTCCGAATACGTCCAGCTTGGTGACAGCGGGGAAGCCCGCTTCCATCAACTCGGACATCACGACATTCACCCGTTCGGGTCTCACAATGGCTCTGACTAAAAGCATCTGATTATCTCCTCTCAATTCATCAAATATCGAGTAAGCCGTGCTCCATCAGCAGCGCTTCGAGACGCTCCTGCTTGAGCGGCGAGGGTATCACAAACATATCGTTGCCGTCGATCTTGCTCGCCAGCGTCCTGTACTCGTCCGCCTGGTTGCACGCGGGGTCGAAGTCGATGACTGTCTTTTTGTGTATCTCGGCGCGCTGCACCATGTTGTCGCGCGGCACGAAGTGGATCATCTGGCTGCCCAGCTCCTTGGCGAACGCCGACACCAGCTCGGCTTCTCCGTCCACCTTGCGGCTGTTGCAGATGATGCCGCCCAGCCGCACGCCGCCGGTGCGCGCATACTTTTGAATACCTTTTGAGATGTTGTTCGCGGCATACAGCGCCATCATTTCGCCGCTGGCTACGATGTATATTTCCTGCGCCTTGCCTTCGCGGATGGGCATCGCGAACCCGCCGCACACCACGTCGCCCAGAACATCGTAGAATACGTAGTCCAGATCCGCCTCATATGCCCCCAAGCGCTCCAACAGGCCGATAGAGGTGATGATGCCGCGGCCTGCGCAGCCGACGCCCGGTTCGGGCCCGCCGGATTCCACGCATTTGATGTTCGCAAAGCCTTCCTTCATCACCAGATCCAGCTCAATGTCCTCGCCTTCTTCCCGCAGCGTGTCAAGTACCGTCTGCTGGGCAAGGCCCCCCAGTATCAGCCGTGTGGAGTCCGCCTTGGGGTCGCATCCCACGATCATGATCTTTTTGCCCATTTCTCCGAGACCCGCCGTCAGGTTCTGGGTCGTGGTAGACTTTCCTATGCCGCCCTTGCCGTAAATAGCTACCTGCCTCATATGCATTACCTCCTAAAAAATAAATAGCGCCATCTTAAAAAAAATGACGCCATTGCCTTTTAAACTTGCATTTAATACCCATATAAAACCAAACATGCTATAAACAAGGCATGGTTAAGGAAACGCTTTGCTTTTGAGTCCTTAGCAGTTCAGTTAATAAACATTCCAAAAAGACGTTGTCTTTAGGAATACCTGGAACATAAAAAGCCATTTCAAAATGAAATGACTTCCGTGTCAGGTGCAGCTCTTCGGTTTTCTGATAAATCTATATTCAAAAACGAAATCAATCATGTCCTTTCATGCTTTTTCCATTTTTGATTAACCCATTTAATCACTCGCATGTGCTTTCTTACGATGTGGTCATTATAGCAATGGTCCGCTTCTATGTCAATATTTATATAAATTAATATGCAAGTGAACATTTCGTTTTATTCATTTTACGGTGCAGAGCTCGATTGGACATCTTGCCGGTGTGCAGTTGCATCATTTTTTGACTATGGTGTATACAGCTGCGTCCGCGGCACGACTTTTTCGGCTGTATCCATAGCCCCGCGAGGTCATGACATCCTCCATCCACGGGGGAAGGTGGTCGCACACCAGCTCCAAAGATAAAAAGTCAGCACCTGTGATGAATCCCATCAGGGCCCGCTTGGACGAAATCTCGGGATATGCCTTTTGCAGCCGTGCCAGATCAAAATAATAGTGACCGTCACCAAGCGGGGATTGCGGCTCCATCGGCGGGAGGTCCGGCTCGACCTGACTTGCCAGCACATCCTTCAATATGTTATCCAGCAAGCCTTCGGAAACGCTTTCCGCCTCGAATATGGAGAAACCCGATTGATCCAGCGTCTGATACGCAATGCCCGATATTTTTTTGCTGACGATGATCCGACAGCCCGGATAACGCGATGCCAGTGCGCGGACCGTCTCGCGAATCGTGTGGGCATTCTGTAAAAGAACAGGCGGCTCAAAGGACTCCGCGGCATGCCAACGGGCCATTTCTTTTTGATACAGGGCATAGTGTGCCGTCTCTGAAAACGGAACAAGCCCGCCGTCGATACCGAGTGTCACAACGATCTGCTTTTTCATGCGTTGCTCCTTGATTGCGTTATGCGACCATAGTACATGAAATGATAGGAGAATGGCAAGGATGGGTGTTGCCCGGCGTATATAAAAGCTGTGTTAATCTAAAATGCAAGAACATAATGCTGAACGGTGACTGTCCGCTAAATACCTTTCAAGTTTTTGAGTCTCACAAACAGAAAGCCAAAGGCAATGCATATGGCAGCGCTGACTGACGCGGCCTCGAAGGGGATCTGCAATGAGAATATCGACATACCGAAAAGCTCCGGCGGGAGGAAGGAGGGGACAGCAACGCCGACAATGATTCCTATTGAACTGCCAAGCAGAACGCTCATCAAGGATTGCAGGAGAAACAATTGCCCAACGCTTTGCTTCTTCATGCCGATCCATTGCAGCGCCAAAATTGTCCCTTCATGCTCGAGCAAAAGGATTTTTCTCCCGGTTGCCGCCAACAGCGCCCAGCAGACAAGCCCAAAAACGCTCAGTAAAATCAGGTACGTCATTTCCAAAAGTTCCGTATCCCATTTGTCTTGTGTAGCCGCGTTGGAATCAGTTACGCTTAGGCCAAGACCAGTTACGGCTTTTGTAACGCTCTCAGCGTACCCGGCGTTGGTAATGCGCACATTCGCTTCAAAATAGTCCGCGCTGAGACTGTCCTGCTGTAGCAATGCCTTTGCAGACGCGATGCTGATATAGGCGGCAGGCTCCTGGTCTTCATCATCTGCGGATAATATACCGACAAGTTTAGCGACGACCGGCCTTGTATTTTCACCCGTCTGTATCGACACCCCGGAGTTCAGCCAATCGACCGGCGGTTCTTCCTCTTCATCCGTGGTGCCGTTGCCGCTGCTCTTTTCATCCGTAAACAGCTTGCATGCTGCTTTGTTGAGCACGATGTACGGCATTACGCTGCTGTCCGAATAAATCCCGCCCTGTGCAAAGTCTTCGGTCAAATAGGACGCATCCATCCCTGTCAAAGTCAGTTGCGCGGTGTACCCGCCTGTCTGGAGACTCACCGGCACCTGCAGTACAGGCGTGACCGCCGTCACATCCGGAATGGCGGCTATTCCCGCCAACGTGCTCTCCGAAAGCTGTTCGGCACCGGGCAGCACTTCCAGTTCACACGGAACGCCCTTTTCCTGCTGTACGCTTGTCAGTACCGCCCCTGCAAAACAAAGGCAAAACGTGCTTATCGCAATCGCTGCAACAGGAAGGACCATAAACCTTGCTTTGAGGTTCTTGAGTGCCATCCAAAGCAGATCAGATATCCGCATGCTTTCTCCTTTTCCGTGCGCGAACGATCAGCACGGCCGAAAGACCGGTAATTACCGTAACACCGATGATGAGCGATATCCACCACTGGCCTGCCTTCTCGGGTTCTTCCTCCGGCTCGTCGGCCTCGGGAATAACAGGCGCATTGATCTTGGTAGCGATCTCGATCTCTTGAGTATACTCCTTGCCGTTTCCGTCCTCGTAAAAGAGCGTGATCATACCCTTTGTCGGCCCGTACTGGTCTGTGCCCGTATACCCTTCGCTCATGTTTTTCGTGCCCACAAACACATTTGCATCGCCTGTCATGGCGGTGCCTGCTTCCAGATTACCGATAAACGCGCTCGAGGACGGGATTAAACCGGGCGCGGAAAGTTCACAGCGCACATTGAAGACCTTGCTGCGCCCCATATTCATGACCTGAACGGACAACGGGAAGGTGTCGCCAGCATTGACTTGCTGAGGTATCTGCGGCGTATCCATCTTAACCTTAAGCGGCTGACTGACGATTACGGGCACAGTTCCCGAGGACGATAACGGTGTGGCATCACTGTTGTCGTACTGGATCGTCAGCGTTATGTTGTACAACTGCGGCACGATATCCAGGTCCGCTTTGTATTTTAGTTCAATAGTCGTTTCCGCACCCTTTCCCAGCTTGCTGATATAGAATGTATCGCTGTCGTTCTCGGGCAGCAGCCCCGGAGAATCGCATGAGGCCGTGACCGTCATGTTCTGAACGGATTTCTTTTCGCTCGTGTTCTTCAGAGTGATACTCGCTGTAAACTTCTCTCCCGCCAACACGGCTTCGGGGGTGATGCTGTATCCGCTGACAATTACCTTGGGCTGAGAGGTCGGCTTTTCCGGCTGAGGTGTTGGTGTTGTCGCGTTTGGGTCTTTGCCGTCGGTGATCGTGATGTATGTTGTAAACGTCTGCTGTATCGGGCTTCCGTCCGCGGCCTGCGCCTGAACATCGATGGCAACAGGATAGACGCCGTTGTATCGCCCGGCTATCAGCGAAAACTCAAAGCGGACCAGAAATGACGAAACTGTAGCGCCGCCCGCTACCGGGTTGTCCTGACGGCTTATCGCTTTTTGATAATTGCCGTACACAAAAGGCGAAGAAGCCGTATCCCCCAGGTTCGGCGTGACGCTGATGGTATTATTCTGAATATCGCCGTTTGATAGCAGCGGCAAAACCACAGTCGCCTTTCCATCCTTCACGGTGGGAATATAGCCGTCTTTGTATGCTTTGTTCATTCCGTCGTAAATGTGCGCGTTGTCTATCTCAAGGCTTGTAACCGCCTCGGTTTGCGTCGGCTGCGGCGGTTCCGTTTCTCCCTCCGCCAGCGCCGTGACAGGCATTATCAATATCAGCATCAAAGCTGCAAGCAATAGGCTCAATTTTTTCATATTATGTCCTCCCGAATCTTCCCGTTGTCCAGTTGAATCGTTCTGTTGGTATCAAATTTATTGTCGCTGTCGCTGAACCACAGCATTGTGAAGTCTCCATTGCGGGCAGCCACGCCCATCGTTTCAATGATTCTATCAGAGTCCCTTTCCGACAAACGGGAAGTGACTTCATTCAGCAGCAATATGCGAGGCTTCGTTATCAGTGCCCGCGCTATGCAAGCCGTCCTTGTTTCATAGGCTGACAGCAGCGCGGGCCGGGCCTGAGCCACATGCTGTATACCCAGCATTTTGAGAAGACTGTGTGCTTCTTTCATTCGCCGGTCCTGTTTAACGCCCTGAAACATGAGCGGCAGCGATATGTTTTCCGCAACGCTCATCGTTTCTGTGAAACCGGATTTACGCTGTACGATCCCGATATGCCGGTTCCTGAAGGCTGCGGCCTTATCACGGCCCATCTCATGCACCGCCTCGCCCAAAACGAAAACGCAGCCTGAGCTGGGCTTATCCATGCCTGCAATGAGACGCATCAGCACATCTTTGCCGCTGTCCGGTCCGCCGCTTACCGTCACGCGCTCGTGCTCCCGAATGCCGCAGCTGATGCCGTTTACCGCCCGCCAGTTGCCCTGCGTCATAAAAACCACATCCTTCAGGCTGATCATGTCGCTCATGATCTCACCACCGATAAAACGCCCGCATCCATTTCGCAAACGGTATCGCACAGCTCATCAATGTCCACCTGATTATGGCTGGCAAGCAGCACCGTTTTCCCCTGCACTTTGAGTGCTTTGATCAGTTCGCGCATCTGTGCGGCTCCGTGTTTATCAAGGCCGTTGAATGGTTCGTCCAGTATCAGAATTGAAGGATCCTCCATGATAGCCTGAGCGATGCCAAGGCGCTGCCGCATGCCGAGGGAATATTTGCCCACGGGCTTTTTCATCGCCGGATCGAGCCCGACGCGCTGGATGGTCTCACGGATGATATCGCTGGAGACCTTGCGTTTGAGTGACGCAAGTATCTGCAGATTCTTCATCCCCGTCAGTCCGGGCAGAAACCCCGGCGTTTCGATGATGATGCCGATATTCTGGGGGAAATCGCAGTCTTTACCCACCTGTTTGCAGTTGACGAGTATCCTGCCCTCCGTCGGCATCACAAACCCGCATATGCACTTCATCAGTACCGTCTTGCCGCTGCCGTTGTTGCCCACAATGCCGTGAATGCGCCCCTCCTCGAAATCGTGACTTACGCTGTGCAGAACAGTCTCTTCTCCAAATTTTTTCACTATATTCTGAACGCTGATTGCGACATTCATTATCCGTTCTCCGTCCCTGTAAAGCTGAAATTGTACCGGCGTACCGACCGCAAGGCCACTATAAAACAAGCCATAATCAAAATGCCGAATATGACATAAGTCTGCCAAAGACGCGGGAGCAGGTCATAGCCGAAGTTATGCATGTGGTAGGTCGCATGGTTCAGCGGCGACAGCCATCCGAAAGCAACATTGGCTTTGTACAGCAGCCGTTCGGGCAGCTGAAGCACCGAGTTGATCAGCTTCGGGTTCAGCACCAACCCGATCAGACTGAATATGAACACGCTGACCGCGCCGGCCCGCTGGCCTTTACGGATGTTGAATATCAGCATGATGAACGCCATCAGCAGCGAGTAGAGCAGCATCAGCAGAAGTATCGTCGCCATGCACTCGTACGGTGTGCTCATCTCCATTGTCTTGACTTCGGAGGGAAGCAGCAGCGCATGCCCTGCGCCTGAGTAACCCAGTATCGCGGCCGTCGCGCTCCACATGTTGCCGATAAACGAATTGCTCATGCAGACGAGCGATGTTGAAGCCAGTATGAACACCATATACAAGCTTGTCGTTATGGTGATATAGAGAATCTGTCCGGCCAGCCAGGTCTTGCGGTCGATACGCAGCAGGTAAAGCGGCGTGCCTGTGGTGATAAACGGCATATCCGCGAAGAGCAGTATCAGCAACAGCGATGAAAGCAGCACCGAGTTCCCGTCCTCAAATGTCCATACGAACGCTTCAACGATCTGCATGGTGGTTTTGTACTCCTTCGCGAACCTGACCACCTTGTCGGAAAGCAGAAAGCATAGTATAAAAGCCAGCGCGAATGTGATGACGATTCGCGGATTCCTGCGCCAGCTGCGAAAATTATAGGCGGCTACGGAAAACATCTGCCTGATTCTAAACATTCCCCAGCCTCCTTTTCGCCGTCATGCCAAAAAGCAGGCTGATGACGGCGGACAGTATCAGCAGCTGTATCCAGACCCCCAGATTCTGAAGCACCCACGGTTCGGACATGGCCAGCCATTCCTTGGGATACAGCACATAGAAATCTGCAAAGTAGCGTTCATGCATTATAATCAGCACATAATACAGTACAAAGGGCGACGCGTAAGCCATATAGCGGCTCATGGTCACAGAGGCTATGGTGAAGCCTGTGAGCGACCAGAACGCGCCTGAGAGAAAAAGCGTCAGCGCTTTGGTAAGAATCTCCGCGAAATACGGCTGCGCTGTTTCATCCGGCCCCAGCGCAGCTTCCATTGGTGTGAATACCAGCACGGATATACCGTAGGCAATGAACAGCCCTGCCACGAGCACGAGCCCGCCGGATAAACCGCTTGCCAAAATCTTGCCTTTAATGTAAGCAGACACCCCGGACCGGGGCAGATATTGCTTGATAAAACCGCTCTTGATATCGTCCACAAATGCTGCCGCAAACGGAAGTGTGCACAGTATCGGCAGCACCAGCGTCACGTCATCCGACGTCAACGCAGACAGTATCAGTTCCGCATGGAATCCGTTGGGGAGCACTCCCTGAATGGCGGCAATGGCGGTGATGGATGAGATGGCGATCATCAGCACCATTCCCACTGTTCCGAATAAGAAACCCCTGGCGCTTAAAGCGCGTCTAATATCTGAAGAAACCGAGTATGTTATCATTAAATTACCTGCTTATTGTAGACAAAGCTGTTTTTATTTAGAAAAAAGAGTGGGAGAAAGCAGGCAGAGGCTTATGCTCTGCGTTTAACCGTCTGCCTGCTTAAAATTGCGTTAATATCCCAGGCTTCTGTTAATGACACTGCCGTCGATTGCGTTGATGGTCAGTATCGGGATCGGCCCATCGTCGAACTCTCTTGATTGGCCATTTTGTTCAATGATTTGCGTTGTCGTGCCGAAGAAATCCCACACGGGTATAAGCAGACCGGAATCCCTCTTGTTCTCCTCTGTGATTCTGGTCAGGCCAAACTGGATATGATCGACTTTAATGTCCACAGCCTTGAGGTCTGGACTGCCTTCGGCATACCCATCCCAGGCATGAACCGCCATGGACATCGTTTCAAAAACATCGGTTACATCGTCAAAGGATATAAGGTTCGCGTTTTGTGTGACAGTGTCGCTCACGGAATAAGGTGAACGCCAGGTGAAGCCCACAAAACCGGAATCATCGATCGCAAATGTCATGTCCTCATAGCTCCATGGAGCAGATTGGTTATCTTCCTCCACCTTCATGCAATCATATACTGTATATGTGACGGGGACATTGTCTACGCTGCGCGCATAGCGCAGAAACCAGACGCATTTGCGCGGATTGACATATTCTGATCCATCCACGGTCATCTCGAAGCTGCCACCATACAGCTTATCCGCCGAATAGCACACCATGTTTTCGACACCCAATGCGTTGATCAGCGCCTCTGCCTGCGCTTTGGCGTCCTCCTGAGTTATTGTTACATCCGGAATACTATCAATGTCATCAACGCTGGTATAAGAAGTCTGTTCAACTGTTTCCTTTGTCCAGAAATACCCCATGTCTTTTGAAAAGCCGTTCTTTTCCGAGGTATAGTTGATCATATTTAAAGGGCTGTCCTTATAGTTGTATACACCTAAGCTTTCATAGCCGCCCTGGTCGGATTGCGCCAGCGCATAAAGCTTGGTGCCGGTATCAAAATCTATTTCCGGATCCATGGGTTCAAGCTGGCCTGTGCTTGGTATGCGTTCGCTTGTGTCAGGGGCGGTCTTCAGCTGTTCCTGTAATTGCTCAATCATTGCGTCCTTGAAGGTTTCGCCGCGTTTTTTACCGCCGTTGTCGATATTCGACGGGTCATCGAAATCTGCCGCCTCGAGATCGAGTATCTGCTGCTGAATTTCACTCTTTGTCAGCTTGTAGTCGTCGCCGGAAAATGGCTCTCCCTTCATGAGCATATCCATGAGCACATCCACCTGCGCCTGAGTGAATTCACCCTTGCCGACCCTTTGCACCGAAACACCGGAAACATCCGGAATTTGCACATCTGCGTTTACGTGAATGCTCACCTTTCCCTGTGCGTCCACCAACTCTGTCATATATGAGTCTTTTGCACCTGTTTTTTGGGCAATCGTGCTGCCCTGTGCCTGTGTTTCTTCAGCCGTTTGCGTCTCTGTTGCCTTGTCAATCATTTCATCAAGGCTTTTTCCTATAACAATATTCTTATCGGGTGTGGCTTGGCATGCCGTCATGCCTAGCAGCAGCAGAACCGCGAGAACAATCATAATGGATTTTTTCATGATGAGTACCTCTCCACTTTTTAATTTCTTTAATCATGCAATGAAAGGGATGAAAAGAAATCATGAAGATGTAATTCATTTGTAAACAGGAAATGTGACATTCACAGAGGTTCCTTTCCCAATGGTACTATCTACGGTTATTTGTGCACCATGCGCCATGGCAATTCGCTTCACCAATGCAAGCCCAAGCCCTGAACCGCCTGATTTTCTGCTTCGGGATTTATCAACCCTGTAGAAAGGTTCAAAAATACGTGGAATTTCTTCAGCCGGTATACCTGCTCCGTGGTCGGCAACGGTGATGGTGTTGCCTTGAGCCCGCAATTCAATGGTTTGCTCCTCGCTTGAGGCTTTGGCAGCATTTTCGATAAGGTTGATCAAAAGGCTCTGCATCAAATCATAATCCATGGGAAGCGTATTGATTTCGCATGTTATATGCAGCTTGATATTGTGCTTGCTGAGCGTTTCGGCAACACTGTTTTTTACGGATTCCAGCAGATTAGGCACGGAGGACTCCGGCAGCTCGATGTGCTCCTCAAGAGTAATCAGCCGCAGCATCTTCTGGGTCAGTCTTTCCAGCCTTCTGCATTCATCCAGTATATGAGACAGTGAGTTTTGGACCACTTCCTCAGGCATCTTCGTATAAAGGAGGGTTTCGGAATGTCCGATCACCGAAGTCAGCGGGGTTTTAAACTCGTGTGTGAGTCCGCCAATAAAAAGCTGCTGCCGGTGAGCGTTTTCGTTAAGATCGTCTATATGAGACTGTACAGCCTGTGCCATCACATTAAAATCCTGAGCCAGGGTGCCAACCTCATCCGGCTTATTGCTGATGGGTGCGCGTTCGCAATAGTCGCCTTTCGCAATACGCCGTGCCGATTGCCCCAGCGTTTTTAAAGGCTTGATCGCATATCGTACCAGAACAACGATCAAGGCCATACCCAAAACAATACAAACCAGGCTGACAGCCCCGAATTCGACAACCATCTCATCGATGCTGTTATAAACTTGTGTGAGATCACTGACAGTATATATCTGATATTCGTCGGAGTGGACCACAATACTTCCGCCCGTTATCAGTATCTGGGCGCCGTTTGATGTTCCTATATAATAATTCTGATTTCCAGTTTGTCCGAACGAAAATATCTTTTCCGGTTGAATCGATATGTCGGAATAGACGGTCTCATCTCCCATAATCAATACCGAAGTGTTTGAAGCCAGCTGTGAAAACCAGTATTTTGCCAGCGCGTGCTTGGCGACGGGAGACATATCGTCTTTGCCGTAAAAGCCGATCATTCCTTGAAAAGAACTCTGTAAGCTGGCTTGCTCAGTCAGTGCGCTGTCAATGGTCAGATGCAGCATATTGTTTTTGGAAATGAGGACGAGTAATGTGCTGCAAAGCCCGACCACAAGCAACAATACGGAGGTGCAGATCAACGAGATCTTCAGCCACAGTTTCATACTTCCTCCAAACGGTAGCCGATTTTGGATGCTGATCTGATCTCATCGTGCAGATTGAGCTTTTTGCGAAGCTGCGCGATATGGACATCCACGGTCCGTGTTCCGCCGACAAAGTCCATGCCCCAGATTTCATTAAGCAGCCGCTCGCGCGGGATTGTCCTGTTTTTGTACTTCACCAGCATGACAAAGAGGTCAAACTCCAGAGGCTTTAAAGAGACTTCTTCACCGGCCTGCATGACACTGTGATCGTCCAGATTGACGGTGATGTCTTTAAAATGCAAGATGACATTCAGCTTTCCCGTACGTTCCAGTATTTTTTCTATGCGCACCAGCAGCTCCAGCATCTCGAATGGCTTGACGATATAATCCTCCGCCCCGCCTCTTAGCCCCTGTATCTTGGACGAAACGTCCGCTTTAGCCGTTAAAAAAATAATCGGGATGTTGTATTTTTTAATCCGATCCATCAGTTCAAAGCCGTCAATGCCCGGCAGCATGACATCTAACAGAATAAGGTCAAATGAGTGGTCGGGCTCGAGCAATTCTTCCGCATCTATACCGTTTGATAACACGGTATATTCATATCCCGTATATTGAAGGTTGATTGCAATTAAATCAGATATGGCTTTATCATCTTCCACCACAAGTATTTTTGCAGACAAGCTTTCACCTCCAGGAAATGATTTTGGCATATCTATTAATTTTAGCATACGGTAGAAATTTTATTGGTCAACAAGATGTAAACAAAATGTAATAGACGAGATATTGTCGCCCAGTCAGCAAATAAATGGGGGAAGGTCGAGCGAAAGCCAGAGTATCTCAGTCGTTCGATTGGTTATCCTTATGTTTTAAAATGGGATTGTCCGTTATTCCGTGTTGTGCGGCAGCAGCGCTTTCTGAACTGGAAATTCATCAGGGAGACCGTTAAAGAATCATTTTTCACAAGACTCTTAATAAGCTCTCACTTTTTCAACACATTTATTTTGAATAATGGCAGAAAACATCTCGATTATTGTAACGGCATTTAGGTTAAAGGCGATGATGTTTGGAAGCATATGCAGCGCTTCGGAAAACCGTCTGATCGCTTGAAAATCCACATTTAATGCATGAAATAGCAGGAGGAATGATTATGAAAAATACTATTGAATTTTCCGCAAGGTATGGTAAAAAAGAGAAAGCCGCACAGGTCTTTTCCCGAATTCTCAGATGGGTTATGCTTGCCTGCCTGATCATTTTCGTGATCTCCGCGACCACATTGCATGTGTTGGGCTATGCCGCACCTTCTGTACACGCAATCTGCCCTTACGGCGGACTCGAATCGCTCCTGGCATTTATCACCTTTGGTGCGTTCGTTAAAAAGATTTTTCTGGGTACGTTCGTTATATTCTTCGTCACTGTCGGCCTGGCATTTGTGATGCGCCGTTCGTTTTGCGGCCAGATATGCGCCTTTGGCGGGCTGCAGGAGTTCTTTGGTAAGCTTGGGCGCAAACTGTTTAAAAAGCAGCCGGTGCTGCCAAGGAAGCTGGACAAGGTGCTCAGATACTTGAAATTCGTTGTACTGGGCATCACCATCGTTATGGCCTGGGTTACAGCGGAGCTGTGGATTACGCCATACGACCCGTTCAATGCGCTCGGCCATCTGGCGGATTTCAACGCGCTGATGACCACCTATCTTGTGGGGTTCATCGTCCTGCTGGTTACCCTTTTGGGTTCGGTCGTCTATGATCGTTTCTTCTGCAAGTACCTTTGCCCTGTCGGTGCGCTTTATGGCGCTATCGGTAAAGCAAGCCCATATGCAGTTCGCATTAATAAGGAAAAATGCATTCGATGCGGCCTTTGCAATAAAGCCTGCCCGATGAACGTGGACATCATGGACGCAAAAAAAGAGAAGATCACAGACATGGAATGTATCAACTGCAACGAGTGTGTCAACGTTTGCCCGAGCCGGGGGGCCTTGCATACAGGCTTCGGTAAAAGGAGAATACTCCACCCTGTATTGGCAACGTTGCTGGCGCTGGCCCTGTTCTTTGTTCCCATCGGCGTGGCAACCGCTGCCGGAGCTATGCAGCTGCTTCCGAACAGATTCCTGAACAATGAAGCCGAGGACGTGCATATCGAAACAGGTGACGAAAGTGAACATATCGAATCTGATGGCGTCAGCGGACAGTTGGAGGCTGGCGATGAAGAGGTGCATGAGGAAGGCGGAGAAGAGAGCTATACGGAGATAAATGGCTACGCGCCCAGTGACATTAAAGGATCAATGACCATGCAGGAGGTCAGCGATGCGTTACAGGTGCCGCTGAGCGAGCTTTATAATAAGCTCGAACTGCCGGAAGATTACCCTGCTGGAAATACAATAAAAACAGCCGCACTCAGCAAGGGGATGGAATTCAGCGTTTTCAAGCATGCGTTGTTTGAGTGAAGTAATTAAGCCGACTCAATCCTCCTCTGGTCTTCCATGGGCACCGTTTCAACCAGTAACGGTGCCTTTTTGATGCTGGCCATATCCATTATTTTCGCTGAATTCACCTTGAACACCCTGGTGTTATCTTTTGCGTATTTCAGATTGCGCAAAGAACTTCGGAACCAGCCTGTTAAACTGTTGACACGGCTTGTATATTGTATATAATAATCTAGTCCGAAATCGAAATATTCGATATGGTAATATCCATCTGCTGACGAAAGGAATGAAACCGGAAAGAGAAATTATGATTGAGTTTTACGAATGTCTGAGAAGGATTGAGATCATCATGATGAGAGCCATGAGCCCGAAGCTGCAGGATTTTGGGTTCAGCAAGACGGAGATATTCATTCTGACACGGCTGTATTTCAAAAAGGAAGCGCGCATGACGGAACTGGCCAGAACGCTGGGGATACCCTCCAGCTCGTTCACCAGCATCATCGACCGGCTTGTGAAGCGGAAGATGGTTGTCCGGGAAAACGACCCGAACGACCGCCGCAGCGTTATTATCCGGGGGACGCAGGAGCTTCATAAAAAAGTGAAGGAGATATTCGGCATTGCGAACGAGGTATTCTCCGAGGTACTGGAGCCTGTGCCCGAGAGTTTGATGGAACGGGTAACGGCAGATTTAAACGAGCTGCTCGCACACATATCGACAGATAGTGGAGACGACAATCCCATTATGAATAATTTTAACGAAGCAGGTGACAGCAAATGAAAAAGAAGAAGTCGAAGATCATACTCATCGTGCTCGCGGTGCTCGTCGTGCTGGGCGGCGGCTTTGCGATATGGAATATGAACTATCAGGAGACCCATTTCTTTACCACTGAGAACGCTCAGGTGATGACGGAGATGATCGATGTGTATCCGCTGGTGACGGGCAAGCTGACCGACTGGAATGTGAACGTGGGCGATGCGGTGACAGCGGGCCAGGTGCTGGGGCATCAGGATACGAGCACGCTGGTAACCAGCAGCGCGACAAGCTCCTCGGCGCTCAGCAGCGCGGCGGATTCGGTTGCGAGCAAGTCCGTGATTTCCGCGCCGATAGACGGCATGGTGATACAGACAAATGTGGTGAACGGAGAGATGGTGGCACCCGGGACGGCGCTCGCGACGGTGGCGAAGGTATCCGACATGTACATCACGGCCAACATCGAAGAGACTGACATATTCAAGATCAAGGAAGGGCAGCTGGTGGACATCACCATAGACGCCTACCCGGGCCGGACGTTCAGTGGCTATGTGGTGCAGATCGGCAAAGCCACGAATTCGCTGTTCAATATGTTCTCCAACATCACCACCAGCGGTACATTCTCCAAGACAACGCAGCTGCTGCCTGTGAAGATATCGATAGACAACGCGAGTGATCTGACGCTTTATCCCGGCTTTAACGCCACGGTAAAAGTGCATATACAGTGATCAGGGGGATCGAAGAGATGAAACGTAATTATAAATACTTGATTATAGTTCTGGCAGTCATGATGACGGTATCCATGTTTGCGGGCTGCACAGCCAGCGTGGATACGACGGTATCCATCAAGACGGTGACTGCAGAAAAACAGGCGCTGGACTCCAGCGTTATGGTAACCGGCGTGCTGCTGCCGTCCAGCACCGTCAATGTCGCCAGCAAGCTGGGAGGCAGCTTCCAGCTGACCGCAGTCAACGTAGAGGTCGGCAGCCGCGTAAAAGCCGGCGATACGCTGGCGACGCTGGATACAGCACAGCTCAGCGCACAGCTGGCACAGGCGGAGGCGCAGCTGAATGCCGCGGAGACGGCTGTAAAAGCCGCTAAGAACGGCAAATCCGCCGCATCTTCCGGTTACAGCACCGCGAAGGACAGCCTGACTTCCGCATTGGCCAATCAGGCAGCCGCAAAGGCGACGTATGACAGCCTCGTCGCATCCGGGACCGCAACGGCCGCGGAGCTGACACAGGCTGCGATGGTGCTGCAGCAGGCGAACAATGCTGTATCGACCTGCTCGGCAGCGGTTGCCCAGATGAAATCCAGCCGTACATCGGCCAGCGGCGCAGTGGAAACAACTGAGGCAAATGTGGAAGTGGCGCAGGCCAGCATCGAGCTGATCAAGCTGCAGCTGAATAATGCCGCGATCACCAGCCCGATTGACGGCGTGGTTATCAGCAAAAATGTCAGCACCGGCGAGATGGCCGGTCCCGGAGCGCCGCTCTTTACCATTGCGAATGAGTCCACGCTCAAGCTGAAAGGTACGGTGTCGCAGGATGCGCTGCCGTCGATAGCCGAAGGCCAGAGCGTCGATATTGCTGTGGACATCTATCCGGGGACAGTCTACACCGGTACGATCACGCTGATTGCGCCCATCGCTGTGTCAACGGGGGAATACTTTCCGATAGAAATCAGCGTCAAAAATGATGATGGCTTGAAGCCGGGCCTCAGCGCCAATGCGCCCATTGAGGTGACCAGTGCGCAGAACGTCATCGTTCCCGTATCGTCCGTTGTAACGGAGGAAGGCGTTTCGTATGTCTATGTATTGGAAAACGGGGCTGCGGTCAAAAAGACGGTGGCCACAGGGCTGTCCAACACCAACGCTATCGAGATACTGAGCGGGCTGAACGAAGGGGAAAAGGTTATTGTCAGCAACGTCAGCATCATTTCTGACGGCATGCAAGTCCGGGAACAGAGCGAAGCTCAGGAGTAAGACCGGGGAGGGAAAATGCTTAAAGTATACAGGTATTTAAAGCCTTTCACCGGTCTGGTCATACTGATCATCGTCTTTTTGGGTGCGCAGAGCCTGGCAGATCTCTATCTTCCCACGCTGATGTCCGATGTCGTGAACAACGGCATGATGAACGGCGACATCCCGTATATATGGAAGTTCGGGTTCTACATGCTGCTGGTGGCGGCAGGAAGCTGTGTGTGCTCGGTGGCGGTGGGGTATCTGTCCGCCCGGACTGCCGTGGGGCTGGGCCGGGACATCCGGGACAAGATATTCACCCACGTGGAAGGCTTTTCACTGAATGAGATGGACAAGGTGGGGACGGCATCGCTGATCACCCGGACGACGAACGATATCACGCAGATACAGGTTTTCAGCGTGATGATGTTCCGTTTCATCATCTATTCCCCGATCATGTGTATCGGCGGCATATTTATGGCACTGTCCAAGGACGCCAAGCTGACCGGCGTGCTGGCTGTTATACTGCCCGCGATGATATTGACGATGATGGTCATCGCCAAATTCATCATACCGATGTTCCAATCGCTGCAGAAGAAGGTGGACAAGGTCAACCTCGTGCTGCGCGAGAACCTGACGGGTATCCGCGTGATACGCGCGTTCAACCGCATGAAAAAGGAGCGCGTACGCTTCGATGAAGCCAATCAGGACCTGACTGGCGTGGCGATACGCGTCAACCGCATCATCGCGGTGGTACAGCCGGTGATGATGCTGTTCATGAACGGCACGCTGCTGGCCATCGTGTGGTTCGGCGGCCTGCGCATCAGCAACGGGGACATGAACATAGGCAACATGATGGCATTTTTGCAGTACGCGATGCAGATCATGTTCTCCATCATCATGGTGGCCATCATGTTCATCATGATGCCGCGCGCGCAGGCCTCGGCCAAACGCATCAACGAGGTGTTGGAAATCGCGCCGGAGATCAACGATCCGGCAGCGCCCGCGGAGCCGACCGGCTTGAAAGGCTGCGTGGAGTTCAAGGAAGTCACGTTCTTTTATCCGGAAGCGAAGCTGCCCGCGCTGGAGGGCATCAGCTTTGCGGCAAAGCCCGGCGAGGTGACCGCGATTATCGGCGGTACCGGCTCCGGCAAATCTTCGCTGATCAACCTTATACCGCGCTTTTACGACGTGAGCGGCGGGCAGGTGCTGGTGGACGGGCTGGATGTGCGGGATATGGAGCAGAGCACGCTGCGCAAAAAAATCGGCTTCGTGCCGCAGTCGGCGGTGCTGTTCTCCGGTACGGTGTCGGAAAACATACGCTACGGCAAGGAGGATGCCACCGACGACGAGGTGACGCATGCCGCGGAGGTGGCGCAGGCCATCGAGTTCATCAGTTCAATGCCCGAGGCTTTTGATTCGCACATCGCGCAAGGCGGCACCAACGTGTCCGGCGGACAGAAGCAGCGGCTTTCAATCGCCCGGGCGCTGGTGTCCATGCCGGAGATATACATATTCGACGACAGCTTTTCGGCGCTGGATTTCAAGACGGATGCCAATCTTCGCGCCGCTTTGAAGAAGGAAACGTCCGAATCAACCGTGATCATTGTCGCCCAGCGCGTCAGCACCATCATGGATGCGGACAGGATCATCGTGCTGGACGAAGGCAAGATCGTGGGGATGGGCACGCATAAGGAGCTCCTCAAGACGAACAAGGTCTACTATGAGATCGTCTCCTCGCAGCTCTCGGAGGAGGAGATCGCATGAGCGAAGAAAAAAAGCCGGGCGGCGCTCAAGGCGGCATGATGCCCGGCGGCGGCAATGCGCAGCGCGGCGGCCCCATGGGTGCGATGGGCAGGCCGGTGGAAAAGGCCAAGGACTTTAAGGGCACGCTGAAGCGGCTGATCGGCTACCTGATGGAATTCAGAGGCCGGTTTATTGCGGTGTTTGTGCTGGCTGCGGGGAGCACGATATTCAGCATCATCGGCCCGAAGATACTCGGCTACGCGACGACGAAGCTGGCAGACGGCATCGTGGCGCAGGTGACGCACAAGATCATGGTGCAGGCGGCCATCGCGAAGAACATGCCGGCTTACGTGATCCGGCAGCTGGAGCTGCAGCCGATACCCAAGTTCGACTTCGCGTACATCGGCATGATCATACTGATACTGCTGGGGCTTTATCTGCTGAGCGCGCTGCTGAGCTTCGTGATGGGCTATCTGATGTCTACCGTGTCCCAAAAGACGGTGTTTAAGATGCGCAACGACGTCAAGGAGAAGCTGGACAAGCTGCCGCTGAAATATTTTGACGGTCACACGCACGGCGAAATACTCTCGCGCGTGACCAACGATATCGACAACATTGCAACGACGCTGCAGCAGAGCCTGGGACAGCTGATCACCTCGCTGGTGATGATACTGGGCACGCTGGTGATGATGATATCCATCAGCCCCGTGATGACGCTGATCGCGCTGGTGACGCTCCCTTTGAGCGCCATGATCACGATGCGCATCGCGAAGCAATCTCAGAAGTATTATGCGGCACAGCAGAAAAGGCTGGGCGAGCTGAGCGGTCACGTGGAGGAGATGTACACTGGCCACAAGATCGTCAAGGTGCTGGCACGCGAATACTCCTCCATCAAGGAGTTCAAACGGATCAACGGCGAGCTGTACAAGGTGGCGAACCGCGCCCAGTTCATGTCAGGCATCATCATGCCGGTGCTGAACTTCGTGAACAACGTGGGGTACGTGGCGGTGTGCGTGGTGGGCGGCATCATGGTGTCCAAGAACGCTATCAAAATCGGCGACATACAGGCGTTCATACAGTACATCAGAACGTTCACGCAGCCTATCATACAGACGGCGAACATTGCCAACATCATACAGTCCACCATCGCCTCGGCGGAGCGCGTGTTCGAGGTGCTGAACGAGGAAGAGCAGATACCCGACAGGGAGGATGCGGTGGAGCTGGCTCAACCCAGAGGCGAGGTGAAGTTTGAGCACGTGCGCTTCAGCTACAAGGAGGAAGCGCCGCTGATCGAGGATATGAACCTCGTGGCGAAGCCGGGCGATACCGTGGCCATCGTGGGCCCCACGGGTGCGGGCAAGACGACATTGGTCAATCTTCTGATGAGGTTCTACGAGATACAGGACGGCCGCATCAGCATCGACGGTACCGACATACGCGATATGCGTCGGGGTGACCTGCGTCAGCTGTTCGGCATGGTGCTGCAGGACACGTGGCTGTTCAATGGATCGATACGCGACAACATCGCCTACGGGCGTGACGACGCGACGGAGGAGCAGATCATCGCGGCGGCCAAAGCGGCCCACGCGGACCACTTCATATCGGCGCTGCCCGACGGGTACGATACGGTGCTGAATGAAGAGGCCACCAACATATCGCAGGGGCAGAAGCAGCTGCTGACGATCGCCCGCGCGATACTCGCCGACCCGGCCATACTGATACTGGACGAGGCGACGAGCAACGTGGATACGCGCTCTGAGGTGCTGATACAAAAGGCGATGGCATCGCTGATGAAGGGGCGCACCAGCTTCGTGATCGCGCATCGGCTTTCCACGATACGCGAAGCGGCGCACATACTGGTGATGAACAGCGGTTCCATCATCGAGCAGGGCACTCACAAGCAGCTGCTGGCGCAGGAAGGGTTCTATGCCGACCTGTACAACAGCCAGTTCAGCGGCGCGTTTGTGGAATAGACAGTATGACGGGAGACGTGTGAAAAGTTATACTGAGGCGGAAAGCCGGTATGACTGTATGAAGTATATGCAGCCGCGAAACAGCAGACTTCTGGTTCGCGGCTGCAGTGGCTTATACGCAGCCGGAGTTTTGACGGCGGCATCATATAGTTTAATATCGCGGATAACGACAGTCTCCGTCTGGCTCGGCGGCGAGAATCATTGCACGGTAATGGATTTCAAGATAATAGCGTAACCTTGCTTTTGAATTGCTGCCCATAGAGAAGCATTTCCATACAGCATTACTCAAAACCCTTTTTTAAATATAAACTTTTCAAAAATCAATTCGTCCGCCAATCACAATCTGGCTTGATTCAGCGTAATGGCAGTGGTGCGCCGTAAGACCGAGATGAGGATGATTCTTGTCTGCTTTATTGCCGTTGGCCAGCGGTGATTTTGCGTGGTTCTGCTTCCCCGCATATTCCGGTAAGGATATCAGGGTGTGAACACCGTCTATTATCTTTACAAAAAAAATTTAAATATAGTAAAGGATAATTAAATTGCTTGTCGAATATCATATATATCAAATGTTACATACGTTTAGGATGTTAAGTATTATATGACTATGGAGGGGAATGACAGTGGAAAAATCAGCTCTGGGTATGGTGGAAACGAAAGGCCTGATCGGTGCGATAGAAGCGGCGGACGCGATGGTGAAAGCGGCGAATGTGACACTGGTCGGCAAAGAGAAGATCGGCAGCGGTCTCGTGACGGTAATGGTGCGTGGTGATGTGGGTGCGGTAAAGGCGTCGGTGGATGCGGGTGCGGCTGCCGCAAAACGGGTCGGCGAGCTGTACGGTGTTCACGTGATACCGCGCCCGCATGGCGATGTGGAAACGATACTGCCCGGCAAACAGGCTTAAGGGCGGGTGATCAAACATGGATATGGAGAACATGATCGCCAGCATCGTCAACGAAGTGATCAGCCAGATGAACGGCAGCGCGGCGGCTCCGGCTGTATCTAAAACCGTTACGGCGCGTGACATCGCGAAGATGATCGATCATTCGCTGCTGCGGCCGCAGCTGTCGCGTCAGGAGATTGAGGAAGGCTGCCTGCTGGCCAAGGAATATGACTGTGCATCGGTGTGTGTAAAGCCCTGCGATGTGGAGGCGGCGTATAAGATACTCAAAGGCACCGACGTGAAGGTGACCACAGTAGTCGGGTTCCCGCACGGTGCGCACTTAACCTCCGTGAAGGTGATGGAAGCGCATCTGGCGATGAGCCAGGGCTGCACAGAGCTGGATATGGTGATCAACATCGATCGCATGAAGTCGGGCGACTACGATTACGTGGAGAAGGATATCACCGCCGTGGTGGAGGCAGCGCATGCACGGGGCGTACTGGTCAAGGTGATATTTGAGAACTACTATCTGACGGACGATGAAAAGATACGCGCGTGCCAGATGTGTGAGCGCGCAGGTGCGGATTGGGTGAAGACGTCCACCGGCTTTGCGGCGGGCGGCGCGACGATAGCCGATCTGAAACTCATGCGCAAAACCTGCTCGCCCAAGGTGCAGGTGAAGGCGGCGGGCGGCGTTCGCTCATTGGACGGCGCGCTGTCGGTGCGTGCGGTGGGCTGTACCCGTTTCGGCGCGACGGCCACCAAGAAAATCATAGAGGACGCACGTGAGCGCGAAAAGAACGGCACGCTGCGGCTTCCGGACACCATTGCCGAGCTTGAAGTTAAGTATTGAACGATATGGGCTGTACGGGCGTTTTCAGGCGTCCGTATGGCTTATTTTCGCATAATATGTTAAACTGACGGGAACAAGACGATAGAGTGTCGGGAAGCCGGAGGAAACGAGCATGGCATTGGCGGGGACGGATCCGAAACAAATATTGCTGGGCGGCAGGGTATCCATTGACTCGGATGTGCCGCTCTACTATCAGTTGATCAGCATCATCAAGCGCAACCTGTCGGTGGGACTGCTCAAGCCGGGCGACATGATACCCAGCGAGGCGGAGCTGTGTGAGGCGCTGGGAATCAGCCGGTCCACCGTGCGCCAGGCTATCGGCGAGCTGGAATCGGAAGGCCTGGTGGTGCGCCGGCGCGGTAAGGGAACGTTTATCTCTGAACCTAAGATGCAGAGGACAGTGAAGGACATCTACAGTTTTACAAGCGAGATGAAAGCGATGGGTTTGGAGCCATCGTCTGTGGTTCAGGTGTTTGAGAGTATTCTCCCTTCGGATGACGTCGCGCAAGCTTTAGGCATCAAAGACAAGGAAATACACGTTTATAGGATCGTACGGCTGCGATGTGCCAATGGTGAACCGCTGCTGCTGGAGACGACATTTGTTCCCGTGATTTTTCTGCCCGGATTAACACGTGAAATTGTTGAAACAGGATCGCTGTATACTTTGCTCAAAGAACGGGCGCAGATGATGCCTGAAGTAGCGGAAGAAACCTATGAGACCATGGTGATTGACGACAGTACCGCAGAGCTTCTGCAGTGCAAGCCGGGCATAGGTGGCTTTTTCGTGGAACGGAGAACCTGGGGTAAAACAGGTGAGTTGTTTGAGCTGACGCAATCGGTGATCAGAGGAGACCGGACAAAGTTTGTATTGAAATTGAAGAGCAACTCGGTTTCCTGGGACAGGAACTTTCTGGAGGTTACATAAGGCACAGCAGTATCGTTACCAATAAACGCACAGCAATGTTGTGAATCGCCCAGAAGAGCTGTTGCTGGAAAACCCCCATTGAGTTTGAATGAATAACCGGTGAGGTACATTATGGAAGGATACGTCAATCAAAGTGAACTTCATAGTGACTTTCCATTCTATGTTCAGCATTATACTGTTCGGGGGTCAGAGGATAAGGTCCATTGGCACAAGTATCTTCAGATCGGACTTTGTTTGAAAGGCTCGGGTAAGTTCTTTTTCTCCAACAAGGATTATGATGTGGAGGAGGGCGATATATTCATCTCGAACGATTTTGAAGGGCATGCGGCTTTGGCCGAGCCAGGACATTCTACCGATTATTTTTTTATTGAGTTTTTTCCGACGCTGTTGGCATCACCCGGCTGCCGCCAGTTTGACTATGAGTATCTTTACCCGTTTTGGTACAACCCAAAAACATTTGAAAATAAAATATCACACCGGGCAGCCGAGGCGCAGAAAATGCGCAATCTGATGCTCGAAATTGACGAGGTATGGACGGAAAAGGAACCGGAATACCGCCATGAGACGGATGCGCTGCTCAGGCTCTTGTTAACCCTGCTGATCCGCTATTATAAAAAGACAAACCCCGATTATTTTACCAATGACGTTAAGAAATACGACAAATTGCAAGAAGCGCTCAACTATATCAACGAGCATTTCCTTGAGAATCTGTCGTTGGAAGAAGTCTCGGCCAAGCTGTTTATGGGCGAATCACGATTCAGACATCTTTTTAAAGAAACCATGAATATGGGATTTAAAGAGCACTTAACATATTTGCGCCTGTCTGAGGCGAAGAAGCTGTTGATCTACAGTGACCTAAGCATAAGGGAAATTGCGATACATTGCTGCTTTTCAAATCTGAGCCATTTCTACAAAGTTTTCAATAAATACGTCCATATGTCTCCCTCTGAATATAGAAAAAATAAAAAAGCCAATACAGATACAGATAATTAATGAAATTCCTGATAGCCGAAACTGGTATCATTCTCGCCAGGTATGGCATTGTATTCACTTTCCAGTCGTTTATAATATAGACAGGCTAAACAATAGTATGTATGGTACGTATCATACTATTAAGCAATCTTTATTAGCAAACCGCGCATCAATTGAAACCGTCAACAATCAGTTAAAAGAATATCGATATCTTTTATATTAAAAAATAAAGGAGATTATAAGAATGGCATATGAGAACATTTTTCAACCTATAAAAATCAAAAACATGATTGTTCCTAACCGTGTTGTTCATGTTCCGACGGATATCAGTTCTGCAACGGCGTACGGAGAAGTGAATGAACGAGTGATCGCATATCACGAGGAGATTGCAAAGGGAGGCACAGGGCTTATCATTGTTGGCGCATCCACGCCGGATAAGGATACGGGCCGCCCGACGGTAACATGCCTTTCGGTGGATGCGGATTATTACATCCCGGGGCTGCATCATCTGGCTGTGGGAATGCAAAAGCATGGCGCAAAATGTGCGGTGCAAATACAACATCCCGGTCGTCAGGCGGCTTATCCTCGTTACGGGCAGATATCCTGCTCAGACATGGTTTCCAATCTGCCGGGCAGCGCGGGTCATGAAGTGATCTATGCCTCAGGCCAGGCACACGGTAAAATTGCCAGAGAAATGACAGCGGAAGAGGTATACGACCTGATCGAAAAGTTTGCTGAGGCAGCATGGCGCGTGAAGGAAGCGGGATTTGATGCGGTTGAGCTGCACGGTGCGCACGGTTATATGATTGCGCAGTTCATGAGCCCCGCAACCAATACGAGAAACGACAGATTTGGCGGGAAGTTTGAAAACCGCATGCGTTTTCCGCTTGAAATTATCGATCGTATCAAACATAAATGCGGCGAGGACTTCCCCATACTGGTCAGGTATTCGGGCGAGGAATGGAAGGAAGGCAGCCGTAAGCTGGAAGAGTCCATCAAAATTGCGAAAACATTTGAGGCAGCAGGCGTGGCGGCGCTGGATATAAGTGCGGGCATATTTGACCTTGCCGAAACCGTTATGGATCCTATGTATTACACGGAAGGGTGGAATACCTATACCTCAGAGGAAATTAAAAAGGAAGTTAGCATTCCGGTGATCACGAGCCACACGCTGCGGCATCCGGAGTACTGCGACAAGATTATTGCGGAGGGCAAAACAGACATGGTGGGAATGTCGCGCCAGCTGATTGCCGACCCGTATTGGGCCAACAAAGCAAAAGCAGGGAAGCAGGAACAGATTCGGACCTGCATCAGCTGCCTGGTGGGCTGCTGGTCAGAATCCCTCATGATTAAACACGAGATGCGCTGTGCCATCAATCCTGCAATCGGCGACGAGAGGTTTCTGCACATTGAGCCGGCTGGGAAGAGCCTGAAGGTGGCGGTGGCAGGCGGCGGTATCGCGGGCATGGAGGCTGCAAGAATGGCGACACTGCGCGGACACAAAGTGACGCTGTTTGAACAGGAAAACGAGCTCGGCGGCATTCTGCGCACATGCTGTATGGTTCCCGTTAAGTCCAAGATGAAATGGTACATGGACTGGATACGGCTGCAGCTGGAGGAGCTGAAGGTCGATGTGCGTCTGAAAACAAAAGCGGACGCCGGCATGTTGAAGGATTACGACGTGGTGCTCTGCGGAACGGGAGCGGATACGGTTGTGCCGGATATCCCGGGTGCTGACAAAGCGGTAAAATTTGAAGATCTGCTTGTCTGCGTGAAAAAGAGCTGCGAGTATTGGCCTGCTGAAGGTAAACGGGAGCCCGTAAAAGCGGGGCAAAAGGTAGTAGTTTGGGGCAACCACTATGCCGCAACAGATACGGCGGAGATGCTGGCCATGCGCGGCAAGGAGGTTGTTCTGGTGACAGAAGACTCCTCGCTTGCTCCCGGCATAGAACCCGTTCATCGTGAAGTGATGAAGGCGCGCTTTGCAGGCGGTAACGGCGGCGGGTTGGAAGGCCGTCCAATCAAGATTCCGGTGGATATTCGCTTGGATACAACCGTGGTTGAGATAAAGGATGGCAGCGTCGTGCTGATGGACAGCAAATTCAAAAAACATGAAATCGAATGTGACACGGTCGTTCTTGCAAAAACCACGCCCAATAACAAGCTGTTTGACGAACTGCTGGCAAGCGGTATCAAAGCCGCAAACATCGGCGATTCAAAAAAAGTCCGCAATGTTCGCGGGGCGATGACGGATGGAGCGCAAGCTGCATTGATGCTGGGCGAAGGGCTGTTCATCAATGCAAACAATTGCTTATCAAGTGATTTGCCGCTCGATGTAGAGCTCATGATGAAGTAAGAAACAAAACATCTATATCCTCGTGAAACCAGGGAGCCTGATTCAAGGCTCCCTGGTAAAAACCACTTAAACTTAATGTACAGTACTACAAAATGCAAATGGAGTACAGTATGAAAGATACCACCAATCCGATACTGCTGAGCAGCGTGACAATGGACAGCAATGTGCCGCTGTACTATCAGCTTGTCAGCATCATCAAACGCAATATCGCTGTTGGCATTATTAAATCGGGCGATCTTCTGCCTTCCGAACAGGAGATGTGCGATACCTTTGGGATATCCCGGTCTACTGTGCGGCTGGCTATCGGAGAACTGGAGTCCGAAGGGCTTGTGGTCAGGCGCCGGGGCAAAGGCACCTACATATCCGAACCCAAGCTGCGCCGCAAGACAGAGGAAATTTACAGTTTCTCCTCCGAGATGCTGTCTTTGGGGCTGAACCCCTCGTCCAAAGTGCTCAGATTCGAAAAAAAGGTACCCGAAGAAGATATGGTCAAATTCTTGGGGCTAAAAGATAACATGCAGCAAGTATTTGAAATCGTCCGAGTCAGAATGGCCGACAACGAGCCGCTGCTGCTGGAAACCACCTTTATACCGGAATATATCTTTCCGGAGCTGACTGAAGAAATGCTGAACCACGCATCCTTATATCAACTGATCAAAGAGAAGGCAAGAATCCGCCCGTTTTCGGCGGAGGAGAGCTATGAAACCATTGTACTGACCAAAGATGTTGCGGATTTACTCAATACCAAGCGCGGATCAAGCGCCTTTTATGTGGAACGCCGCACATGGACGATGACCGGGGAAATGTATGAACTGACACAATCCATACTGCGGGGTGACCGTTCCAAATTTATCGTGCGGCTCTATGAAAACGGAGTCACTTTCAACCGGGATGCACAAAAGCTGAAAACGACAGAAGTTTAAGATTATAAGACGGGAGTTCAACATGGTCAAAGAAAGCTTGCCGACCGAACTGCTTCTTCTGAAGGACAAACTGGACACACTGAAGCCGGACGCATTGAAAGCCGTCATCGGCTTTGATGGCTTTGTGGATGAAGTGGTGCATGTCGTCGATAAGCGGATTGATCCGAAGAATTATACGCGTGTTCTGACGCTGACGGAATATGGTCGGCGCATCGCCGCCACATCCGGGCTGTCCTCCAACGTAGAGATCGTGACGGTATCAAAAAAGCTGGGCGGCAACGGACCCATACTGGCAAATGCACTGACTCAGTGCGGGGTAAAGATGACATATATCGGCGCCATCGGTTATCCGGATGTTAATGGGGTGTTTTTGGCTATGGCGTCAAGGTGTGAGCGGGTGATTCCGGTGAGCGAGCCGGCATCCACAGACGCGATGGAGTTTGAGGACGGAAAGATCATCCGTTCCAAACTGTCTCCGTTTTTGGACCTGAATTTCGAAACCATCAAGCAGCGCGTGGGGCTTGCCGAGCTGGCGGCGCTTTTGGATAACGGTGACCTGATCGGGTTTGAGAACTGGGCGCTTCCGCCCTATTCGGGGCAGATATGGCAGGGCATCTACGAAGAGGTGCTGCCGCTGATGAAGAGCAAAACACAGTCCAAGACTCTGTTCTTCGATCTGGCCGATCCGGCATCGAGGCAGGAATCCGAACTGAAGAGTGCCTTGGAGACGATCTGCGCATTCTCGCAGCATTTCAACGTGATATTGGGTCTCAATCTGAGGGAGGCTGTGCAGGTAGCCAACCTGTTTGACGGCGGCTTTGATACGTCGGATTGCGATCTGGAAGTGTTGATTCGCTACATAAGCGATTATGTGAAGGTCAAGACGCTCGTCATTCATCCTGTCAAAGAATCATGCTGTTTGGTGGACGGGCGGTTCTATCGCGGTGCAGGCCCGTTTTGCGCCAAACCAAAGCTGACGACGGGCGCGGGAGATAATTTCAACGCCGGTTTCGTGCTGGGGATATCTCTGGGTCTGGAACCTCAGGAGGCGCTGCTGCTTGGCATGGCTTCGTCGGGCTACTATGTGCGCCAGTCCCGGAGCGGCAATTTTGAAGAGCTGAAGAACTTCTTGGGTCTTTGGGCCAATAACGAAATCGATTAAAGGAGTGAGAATATGAACAGATTGAAAGTCGGTGTCATTGGTACAGGGTTTATCGGACCAGCTCACATTGAAGCGTTGCGCAGAACCGGGCTCGCGGATGTGGTGGCGCTGGCGGATGTAAATGATGAGATTGCGAAAGCCAAGGCGGAGGAACTGTCTGTACCGCAGAGCTATGGTGACTATAAGGCGCTGCTGGCCGACCCCGAAATAGATATCGTTCATGTGTGCACGCCCAATCATCTGCATTACGCCATGTCCAAAGAGGCGATGGAGGCGGGTAAGCATGTGGTGTGTGAAAAGCCGCTGGCAATGAACTCCGCCGAAGCGGCTGAACTGGTACGCATTGCGAAGGAAAAGGGCGTGGTGAATGCCATCCATTTCAATATCCGGTTCTATCCCGTTATTCATCATGTGAAAGCGATGATTGAAAGCGGAGAGCTGGGCGACATACTCGCGGTCAACGGTTCATACCAACAGGACTGGCTGTTCTATGAGACGGATTACAACTGGCGCCTGGAGCCGCAGTACAGCGGAGATTCCCGCGCCGTCGCGGACATCGGTTCCCACTGGCTGGACTCCGTTGAGTTTATGACAGGCTTCAAGGTGAAAAAGGTCTGCGCGGACTTTGCGACCTTCCACCCGACCCGCAAGAAGCCGCTGAGACCGGTGGAGACCTATTCGGGCAAGCTGCTGACGCCTGAGGACTATGCGGACGTTCCGATCGGCACCGAGGACTACGCGACGGTGCTTCTGCGCTTTGAGGGCAAGGCACATGGCTCGCTGACGGTGAATCAGGTGGCGGCAGGCCGCAAGAACCGGTGTTATTTCGAGATATACGGCAGCAAAAAGAGCGCCGTCATCGATACGGAACGCTGCAATGAGATATGGATCGGCCGCAGGGATGCCAACAACGAGCTGTTGCTCAAGGATCCGTCGTTGCTGCAGCCGTCCGCGCGCGCCATCGCCAGTTTCCCGGGCGGGCACAACGAAGGTTTCCCTGACACGTCCAAGCAGCTGTTCAAAAAGCTGTATGCCTATATACTGGGCGGATGTACAGGGGCAGCCGAATATCCGAAGTTCGAAGCGGGATTAAGAGAGCTTGAGCTGTGCGAGCGGATTGTGGACTCCGCGCGCAGCGAGAGCTGGCTGGAAATCTGAACTGATTTACCTGGAATGGGTAAATAAAAAATACTGGAGGTAGAAGAATGAAAAAGCTAATGCTCGTTTTGCTTTCACTCATGTTGTTAGCGGGTCTGGCAGCTTGCGGTGGTACGGCTCCCCCGGCGCAGACTGAGGCACCGGCCGCGACCGAAGCACCGGCTATGACTGAAGCACCGGCTGAAACCGAAGCGCCGCCTATGGATGCTGATCTGCCGGTTGTCGGTATTTCGACAGGTTCTTCCGGTACATCCTGGCGTGATATCATGATTGACGCCTTAAAAACAGTCGGCGATGAGTACAAGGCCAATGGCGTTATCGCGGATTACAAGCTCGTGAACAACACGACGAACGGCGATGCGATTGAGCAGGCTGGTATTGTCAGAGACTTCATCAATCAGGGTGTGGATATCATCATGGTGAACCCCAACTCTCCTGATGCGCTCAACGGCGTAATCAAGGAGGCTCAGGATGCCGGTATCCTGGTGGTGTCCTTTGACGCGACGGTGACGGCGGAGAACGTGCTGAACGTTACACTGGATCACTATGCATGGAACACAAAGAATATGGAGTTCATCGCCTCGACGCTGCAGAGTGGCGAAGCTGTTCAGATTTACGGCCTCGACGGACATCCGGCGAATAACGACCGTATTAAGGCGACGGACGATGTTCTGGCTAAGTATCCCGACATTAAGCTGGCTCAGAGCACTTCAGGCGGTTGGGACCAGACAAAGGCTCAGGAAGCCATGGCTCAGATCATTGCTTCCGGCCAGAAGGTGGATGCCATCATCACGCAGGACGGCATGGCTTACGGCTGCCTGAAGGCTTGCCTCGATGCCGGCAAACTGCCCAAGGTGATGTTTGGTGACCCGGGCACGGCGTTCTTCAAAGAATGGAAGAAGCTGCGTGATGAGGGCGCTGATTTCAAGGCCTGCGCACAGCCCAATCCTCCGGGGATCGGCGGCACGGCGTTCCGTATGGCGCTGCAGCTCTACAACGGCAAGACCTTCAAGGATGGCACTCTGAAGGACAACACCTTCTTCTATGTGGTGTCCACGTTCGTCACCGATGAGAACTTCGATGAGTTCTATGAACTCCTGAAGGATCAGCCGGACGATTATCTCCTGAGCGAGATCATGCCTCAGGCGGATGTGGAAGCTCTCTTTCAATAAGGGACAGCCTCGGAAAACCACGGTGTCAGGGATGCGGCAGCCGCCGCATCCCTGTACCTGTTAAAGGACTGCAGGAACGTATATCAATTGTCGACATACAAACGGCGATAAGGTATAATATGTAAAGCATATCGCCTCACTCAATCGGCAATTTTTCTAGTATTCAATCACATTTTTATATAGGTTTACACTGATAGAAAGGTGAATAAACATGGCACTCTTAGAAGCAACAGGGATCAAAAAGAGATTCGGGGGCGTGCATGCGCTGGTTGACGCCAACCTGACTTGCCATGCCGGGCGCATCACCGGTCTTCTGGGGGCGAACGGCAGCGGCAAGAGCACGATCTCCAAGATCATCACAGGCGTTTACAGAGCGGATGACGGATGTATCAGCTACATTGACAAGAACGTCGTCTACAAGAATCCCTTTGATGCCAAAAAGGCCGGTATTTCCATGGTGTTTCAGAACCTGAGCCTGATACTCGACATGACGGTCTGGCAGAATATCGTGCTGGGTTTTGAGCAGAAAAAAGGCCTCTTTCTAAATAATGAATCCGCGCGCCAAGTCTCGAAGGATATATTGGAAAAGCTGTACCCTTCGTTGGATATTGAAAAGAAAGTCAGCGAACTGACTCCCGGCGAGATGCAGATCGTGGAGATCGCCAAAGCGATATCGGAAAAACCGTGTGTGCTGATCCTCGATGAACCCACGGCGGCGCTGGAACAGGAGCAGGTGCGCAGCCTGTTCTCGTACATGCGGGAGCTGGCCAGCCAGGGTGTGGGGATCGTGTTCACGTCGCACAGGATATGGGAGATACTCGAGATATGTGATGATATCTACGTCTTCCGCAACGGTGCCAACGTGGGTTACAAGGACTTTTCGGTGGAGGCACCCACAGCGGCTGAGATTGTGTCACTGATCACCGGCAGCATCGTATCGGGCGCCACACACAAACAATCCGCCGCAAATCTGGGGGAGACGGTGCTCAGCATTAAAAATATGAATCTGGGAAACAAGCTGAAAAACATCAATGTCGAGCTGAAAAAGGGAGAGATACTGGGGATCGGCGGATTGGCGGGTCAGGGTCAGCAGGAGCTGATGCTGGCGTTGGCGGGCAATTACCGGTTTGTGACCGGCCAGTTTGAAGTGGCCGGGAAAAGCGTCAGTCTGAAGAAACCCGTGAATGCGGTCCGCAACGATATATTGCTGGTGCCGGGTGACCGGCAGCTCGAAGGGCTCTTCGCCGATCATTCGATTTACCGGAATTTGATATACCCCAAGATGAACCTGAAAAGGCAGCCGCTGTTTACGCCGAACAGGAAATACAGAAAGGAAGCGGCTGAGATCGTCAAAAAACTGTCCATCAAAATCCACTCGCTGGATGAGCCGGTGTCGACGTTATCGGGCGGCAATCAGCAAAAAGTGGTGGTGGGCAAGTGGCTTTCCTTCGATATGAACGTTCTGCTGCTGGCCGATCCGGCCAAGGGAGTTGACGTGGGCGCCAAGAAGGATCTTTACGCCTTTATACGCCAGCTGGTGGACGAGAAAAAGATCAGCGTTATTTTATACGCCAGCGACAATGAGGAGCTTATTGAAAACTGTGACCGCCTGTGCATCATGTATGAGGGACAGATTGTGGCCACGCTGGCCGGTGACGATATCAACGAAGAGACGATCATAGAGTCTTCTATGCGCGTCTGAAGGCTAAGGAGATAGGGTATGCAAAAAAAGAACTTTGTAAAAACCGTCATCGCGAAGCCGCAGTTTTCCAGTGTTGTGATCTTGATTGTGTTTTTGGTGGCGGTGATGATACTTCAGGAGAGCTTCTTCACTGTGGGGAACTGGACCAGAAGCCTTAACACGTTCGTGCCGCCGATACTGCTGGCGATGGGGCAGGCCATCGTGATGATCGCGGGCGGACTGGATCTGTCGAACGGCAACGCCATGTCGCTCATGTCGTGTCTGATGGCCAAGGTGATGCTGACGGATTCACCGATTTCCGGCGTGTATGCGCTGCTGATCGGCATCGCGACAGCAATCGTTGTGGGGGTAGTCAACGGTCTGGGTGTCGGGTATCTTCGCCTGCCGCCGGTGATCGTGACATTTGCCACTTCATATATGTGGCTGGGGCTTGCACTGTTTGTGATGCCGACGCCGGGCGGACAGGCGGCTGCGTGGTTTACGAACTTCTACAAGTACGGCACAGCAGCCAAGTCCAGCGGGTTGAGCTTTTCCAAAGTCCAGACCGTCACTTTCGGAGATGTGATCCCGCCGGTGCTGATCCTGCTGCTGCTCGCCTGCCTGATCTGGTACATTATCAGCCGCATGCACACGGGACGATATATCTACGCGGTGGGCGGAAATGATGAAAGCGCTTTCGCCAGCGGCATTAACACCGCATGGGTGCAGATGAAAGCTTACATCATCAACTCCTTCTTTGTGCTACTGGTGGCGCTGTTTTACGTCGGGCAAAACCAGGCGGGAGACGCGCGCATGGGGTCTCCGATGACGCTGATTTCCGTCGCTGCCGCAGTCATTGGCGGTATCGCGATGTCGGGCGGGCGCGGCAACGTCTATTTCGCCATCGTGGGATCGTTGATCCTGAGTCTGGTCAACAAGGTAATATTCTTTTCGAATCTGCAAAATGAGCTTCAGACACTGGTGAATGGTGTGATTATCATCGTTGCCATCTCACTCTCTACAATTTATACGATCATCGGCGAGCGGGCTGCTCTGAAGGGGGGAAAGTGAGATGGAAAAGCAAAGAAGCCTGACGGACAGCGGGACATATAGATTTTATGCGCGGAATAAGAAGGCGCTGATCGCGTGCCTGCTGATATTGGTGCTGTTTATCGTGGGGCAAATTGTCCTTGGCGGTTATTTGACCAGCTTTGATCTGTTCCTCAATACGCTCAAGTTTGCGTCGTTCATGGCGCTGTTCGCACTCGGCCAGATGATCGTGATCGCGGCGGGCGGCAGCGGCCTTGACCTGTCGGTGGGATACGCGGCGACGATTACGTCCATATTGACGGCGGGCGTGATGGACGGCAAAAACGAAAACCTGTGGCTGGCGGTACTGATCGCCATCGCAATCGGCCTCGGCATCGGGATGCTGAACGGCCTGTTCGTGTCGTACATGAGGCTGCCGTCGCTGGTGGTGACGATGGCCATGGCCAACATCATCAAAGGGATCGTGGATGTGTATGGAGCAGGCGCGAACATCACGGGCAAACCGTCTCCTATTCTGGCTACGCTGGCGACCGGAAAAACGGCGGGAATATTCAACGTTGTCTTTCTTCTTGCGATTGTCGCGGTTGTTGTGATGATACTGCTCTACAAGACGAAGATCGGAATCAAGCTGTTTGGCGTGGGGGCAAATGAGACGACGGCATACCTCAGCGGGACGAACGTCAAGCGCGTGCGCTTTCTCGCCTTTGTCATGAGCGGTGTGATCGCCAGCATGATGGGTCTCCTGCTGCTCGGAAACCAGGGCATGGCGTTCAAGGATATGGCGTCCAACTACGTAATGCCGAGCATTGTGGCCGTTGTGGTGGGCGGTGTGTCGCTGAGCGGCGGTGAAGGCAATTTCGTGGGCGTGATCATCGGCGCGGTATTCCTGCAGACACTGACAAACATACTGATCGGCCTCAACTGGGGCGATGCCGCAAAGTGGTTTGCATATGGCCTTGTGCTGTTTGTGATGCTGATCGCATACGTCAGAAACAGCCGAAGCCGATAAAATATCCATTAAACTTTGGTAAGGAGGTCAATGATGAAACTAGGATTTTTGAGCGCGATTCTGCCTGAGTACAGCTTTGAGCAGGTGATCGATTTTGCCGCGGACAACGGTATGGGTTGCGTGGAGATACCATGCTGGCCCAAGGGCAAGGCGGAACGTCGGTATGCCGGTGTGACCCACATCGATGTGGATACGCTGGACAAGGACAAGGCAGCGGCCATCAATGAATATCTGGCGAGGAAAGGCGTTACGATCTCGGCGCTGGGGTACTACCCCAACCCGCTCGACGCGGACCTTGCTCAGCGGAGCGTGTTCGTCGACCATATAATAAAGTGCATTAAAGGCGCGGCGTTGCTGGGGCTGAAGAACGTCAACACGTTCATAGGCAAGGACCCGGCGAAGCCCATATCGGAGAACTTTGCTGAATTTAAAAAAGTTTGGCCGGATATCGTGAAGGTGGCCGAGGATAACGATGTGAAGATCGGTATCGAGAACTGTCCGATGTATTTCCGCGATGAGTGGCCGGGCGGCAAGAACCTGGCGGCCTCTCCGCAGATGTGGCGCGAGATATTCGGTTATATCGACAGCCCGAACCTGGGGCTCAACTACGACCCGTCGCATCTGGTGTGGCAGCGGATGGATTACATCAAGCCTATCTATGAATTTGCGGACAAGATGTTCCATTTTCATATCAAGGACGCGAAGTTCTATGCGGATAAGTTCAACGAGGTGGGCATATTTGCGGCACCGCTGGAGTACCATGCGCCCAAGCTGCCTGGCCTCGGAGACATCGACTGGGGGAAGACGGTTGCAGCGCTGACCGATATCCGTTACAAGGGCTGCGCCGTGATCGAAGTGGAGGACCGGGCGTTTGAAGATACGCTGGAGGATCGGCTGTATTCGATTCTGCTGTCCAAACGCTATGTCAGCCAGTTTATTTGAGCATAAGTGATATTAAGGACATTCCCGGCCTTTTGCCAGGAAGTTTGCCGGACTCTTGGCTTTGCTCTTCAGCCCCTCCGGTTTTACTGGAGAGAGTTCGCTGAAATCAACGCGGCAGCTTAGCGACTGTCTGATATAGCAGTTGAAAATACTCCCGATAGCCTGTCGGGAGTATTTATTATTTATTGGTTTTTTTCCGGATATAACACAAAGGTCAATCCATCTTGACTCAACTGGATTAATCAATTAAAAGCCCTGATCCCTGTAATTTAAATGCAACTATCGTATAGTCGGCTTTCTCCCTAAGTTGTGGACGCGCTTCTCGAAAACCGTCCGCGATGCCTTTAATCTGATTTGTTGCCAAAGTGTTGCCTTATCCCCTTAAAAAACTATAATATAAGCCGACACGTTTACTATTATAGCGTTAAGGAAAACTTAAGGAATCCATAAGAATTTTTGCTGCGAATCCATAAACGGTTCATGTTACGATTATTATGGCTTTATGCAAAGGAGTAGACTGACTATGGCTGCAAACGTATTGGTCGTTGATGATGAACAGGCGATTGCCGATTTGATCGAAGTATACCTGAAAAGCGAAGACTATAATGTGTACAAGTTCTACAATGGCCAGGACGCGTTAAATTGTATCGATAATGAAAAAATTGATTTGGCTATATTGGACGTAATGCTGCCGGGCGAAAATGGCTTTACGATATGTCAGCGCATCCGCGAGAAGCATCACTTTCCTGTCATCATGCTGACCGCCAAGAGTGAGGAGATCGATAAAATAACCGGTCTCACTTTGGGCGCAGACGACTATATCACAAAACCCTTTCAGCCGCTGGAAATGATTGCACGCGTTAAAGCACAGCTGCGCAGATTTACGAAGTATAATGCCGCCGAACCATTGGCGGAGGAGAATACAATAGTGTTTTCGGGGCTGGTGCTGGACAGGAATACACATGAATGCACGCTGAATGAGAAGAAGCTATCCTTAACTCCAACAGAGTTCTCCATCCTCTGGGTGCTGGCATCCAACCGCGGCCGGGTTGTCAGTTCGGAGGAGCTGTTTCAAGAGGTGTGGGGAGAAAAGTATTTCTCAAACAGCAATAATACGGTGATGGTTCATGTCCGGCATATCAGGGAAAAGATGCACGACAGCGCGGAACGTCCCAAGTATATAAAGACGGTTTGGGGGGTGGGGTACAAAATTGAAAGATAACGGCGCATTTAAAAACACTCTGATGAGAAGAACCTTTGGCCGCTGTATGCTCGCCGCCGTGGTATGGGCAGGGCTGCTGGTGCTGCTGATACTGTTGGGACAGCTGGTTGTGCGGAGCTTTATTTGGCAGCCCAGTCCGATATATAAGCTTCTTACGATCGTGCAGACAAATTTTGTGCCTCTGTCGATACTGCTGTACTTTGCTGGCTTTTGCCTGATCCTCCGCCATTATTGGAAGAAAACCGCGAATTACATGGAGGAGATCGTTGAGGCCAGCAGGCTACTCATATCGCCGGATGACGAAACGATACAGCTCTCGCCGTTGCTGCGGCAGGTGGAGGACCGGATGAACCAAATCCGGCAGACAGCGCTGCGAAACGAACGCGCCGCCCGCGATGAAATTCAGCGAAAAAATGACCTGATCGTCTACCTCGCGCACGACATCAAAACACCACTCACCTCGGTTATCGGATACTTGAGCCTGCTGGACGAAGCGCCGGATATGCCACCGGAGCAGAAAGCGAAATATGTCGGGATCACGTTGGAAAAGGCTTACCGTTTGGATCAGCTCATCGACGAATTCTTTGACATCACCCGATTCAATCTTCAGCATATTGAAGTCAATAAGGCGAGGATCAATCTTTCGCTGATGCTGCGTCAGATGGCCGATGAATTTTACCCCATGCTTGCACCGCAGAATAAAACAGCAGCTGTTTCTGCTGCGGATGATTTGGTTGTTTGGGGCGATGCGGATAAGCTCTCACGCGTATTCAACAATATTTTGAAAAACGCCATCGCTTACAGCTACGATAACGCGGTGATCAGCATCGCGGCTTGTCGGGAGGGCGCGAACACGGTGGTCACGTTTGCCAATCAGGGCGATCCGATCCCTCATGAGAAGCTTGAGAGAATCTTCGAAAAGTTCTTCCGGCTGGATGCCGCCCGGTCGTCGCATACGGGTGGCGCAGGGCTGGGGCTGGCCATTGCAAAAGAGATCGTTGAAGCCCACGGCGGAACGATATCGGCTGCAAGTGATGCGAACAAGACCGTGTTCACTGTGGTGCTGCCCAATTGAATGTTCAGCATAATAAGCATTTCATAATACATTCTTAAGTTTTTGATAAGTCAAAATTCCAACATGGCCTGTCCGTTTTCAGTAACATGATGTTGCTTGAAGCCGGACAGGCTTTTTGTATTTGACTAGAAGGGGTATGAAGATTTTGAAAAGGAGACGAATCACGCAGCTTTTTCCGTTCCTGCTGCCCATCCGCAGAACGCAGCGGAAGTTTTGTTTTTACCTGAGAATGTACTTTGATGCGAACCGCTATGCAAAAATAAAGGCGAATAAGCAGCTTCCGTTCTGTGTCTATAAGTGCGAGACAAACCTGCGCAACGAGAACACCGGCTTTGACATGCAATATCAGGAGAACAAGATATTTAACCTGCAGCTGGCGGCAAAAACCATGAACGGTTTGCTGATACGCCCGCAGGAGACCTTTTCGTTCTGGCAGCTGGTGAGGAACGCCGAGCAATACGGACGGTTTCTGAACGGCCTCTCTGTGGAGTACGGCAAACTGACCGCGGTCAAGGGAGGCGGCCTGTGTCACTTAAGCAACTTTCTGTTCTGGATGTTCCTGCATTCGCCGCTGACAATTGTTGAGCGGTACCCGCACCGCATCAAGGATTTTCCGTCGCCTGATGCCAACGAGCCGGACGGCGTGGATGCAACCGTCAGTGAAGGCTGGCTGGATTTAAAGATGAGAAACGAAACCGACCGGACGTTTCAGATCGAGCTGGTCTTCGCGGATAATGTGCTTTATGGCCGTCTGCTGGCAGACCAGACGATGTCCTGCCGGTATGAAATAACGAACCGCGATAAGCTTTATATGAGGCAGGACAACAGAATCTATGAGCAGGTTTCGGTATGCCGTCGGTGCATCGACTATAAATCGGGCGAGATCCACCCGGAGCAGCTGCTCTATACCGATCAGTTTGAAATCGGGTACCCGCTCCCCGAACAGACGGAATTAATATCAAAGGAGTTGTGCAATGGGTAAGAAAACCGTGGCGGTATTGTTTGGCGGCTGTTCAACCGAATACGAGGTGTCGCTGCAGTCGGCCGCTTCTGTGATTCAGAGCATGGATGCCGACAAATATGAGACCGTTATGCTTGGCATCACCCGCGAAGGAGTCTGGAAAAGGTATGCGGGGCCGGTGGAGCGGATATCCAATGACACATGGTCGGACCACCCGTCCTGTGTTCCGGCAATTATATCGCCTGACAGAGCTACGCGAGGGCTGTTGGTGCTGGAGGATGGCAATGCCGTTGGGATTCCGGTTGACGCAGCGTTTCCGGTGCTGCACGGAAAAAACGGTGAGGACGGCACGGTGCAGGGGCTGTTGGAATTGGCGGGGATACCTTGTGTGGGGTGCGGCACGCTTTGTTCCGCAATCTGCATGGATAAGGACATTGCGCACCGGCTGGTGGAGCTGGCAAGAATTCCGGTTCCGCAAGCGGTGGTCATCGATTTGCCGATGTCAGCAGATGTTTTGGTCGACGCCACGACACACCTGAAATATCCGATGTTTGTGAAGCCGGCTTGCGCGGGATCATCCTTTGGGGTCACCAAGGTATCAGGACCGGACGGACTGCCGGGTGCGGTAAAAGCAGCGTTTGAGCATGACGGCAAGGTCGTCATCGAACAGGGTATAGAGGGCTTTGAAGTGGGCTGCGCCGTGCTGGGCAATGATGAGCTTATCGTGGGGGAAGTGGATGAAATTGAGCTGTCCCGCGGCTTCTTTGATTATACCGAAAAGTACACACTGAAAAGCGCCAGCATCCACATGCCTGCCCGCATTGGTTCGGATGCGGCAATGCGCATCAAATATACGGCAAAGGTTATCTATAGGACTCTTGGCTGCCGCGGATTTGCCCGGGTGGATATGTTCCTGACACCGGAGGGAGAGATCGTCTTCAACGAGGTGAACACCATCCCCGGCTTTACCGCTCACAGCCGCTATCCGAGCATGTTGAAAGGCATTGGCATGAGCTTTGAAGCCATCGTGGATACGTTGATCAGTCTGGCGGTTGAGCCATGAAGATGCTGAAGCTTCACCAAGATTACATACACCAGGGTAGCCTGATATTAGTGAACAGAAGCCATCCGTTAAAGGTGGAGCCAAGTGACAGCAGCTTGGTACCGCTGGAATACGGGAAAGAGGCGGCTGTACTGGAGCGCCAGACAGCCAAAATGCTGGATAAAACAATGGCGGCAATAGACTGTGCCGATGAGATTATCGCCGTCAGCGGATTTCGCACATCACGCGAGCAGCAGCGTATATACAACAGATCGCTGCGGGAAAATGGAAGACGGTTCACCCGTGAATATGTGGCGCTGCCGGGCTGCAGTGAGCATCAGACAGGGCTCGCCGTGGATATGGCGTTGAACGCTGACGATATTGATTTTATTCGCCCGCATTTTCCTTATGAGGGTATCTGCCAGCGCTTTCGGGAAAAGGCGGCGGACTATGGTTTTATTGAACGCTATCCGGCGGGCAGCGAGCATATCACCCATATTGCGCACGAACCCTGGCACTTCCGTTATGTGGGATACCCGCATTCACGGATCATGACAGATAGAAAGCTAACGCTCGAGGCGTATACGGAGCATATTCGCCGGCATGACTACTGGGGCAACAGGCTTACGTTTTGCGGCAATGGACTACGCTGTGAGATCGGCTATATTCCGCTTCATACGGAAACTGTGATTGAAGTGCCGGTGCGGGAGCAGACAGCATATCAACTGTCCGGTGACAACATGGACGGCGTTGTCGTGACATTATGGGAGATTGGCAGTGAACGATGAGCTAAGCTGCACAGGAAATGCAGCCGTATCCACTCATGTCTGTCAAGGGCGCATGGACCGGGCGTGGGCGGAGATCAATCTCGATAACCTGTGCCGCAACGCCGAAGCTTTGCAGAGGCTTTTACCTCGAGAGTGCGACATCATGGCTGTCGTTAAAGCCAACGCCTATGGACATGGGGATGTTGAGGTTTCCCGTACACTAAGCGATATTGGCATCCGTGCTTTTGCCGTCGCCACAATTGATGAGGGCATTCGTTTGCGCGAAAACGGTATCAAGGATGAAATACTGATTCTGGGATACACGGATCCGCACAGGGCTGCGGCGCTATTCCGATACCGCCTGTCGCAGACGGTGGTGGACGCCCGATATGCCGCCGCGTTAAACTGTTTTGGGCGACCAATACACGTCCACGTCAAGGTGGATACCGGCATGCACAGGCTGGGAGAAAACTATGAAAACGTGGGGCTTATTGCAGATATCATCCGCAGCAAGCGGCTTAAGGTGGATGGTATATACACGCACCTATGCGCTTCGGACAGCCTGGCACCCGCCGATGTGAGTCGAACTAAACTGCAGATCAACAGATTTTTGGGTCTGCTGGACCAGCTCAAGGCAGAGCGGATCAATATTCCCAAAACACATATTCTGAGCAGTTATGGTGCTTTGAACTATAATGAAACGCAGTCCGACTATGCCCGTCTCGGGCTGGCGTTGTATGGCGCCACGTCACGAATCAACTCGGCCAATGTTGTGCTGGAACCGGCTCTGTCACTCAAAGCACGGGTTGCGTTGATCAGGACGGTTGCGGCTGGTGAAAGCATTGGTTATGGATGTGAGCACATTGTGGAAAGGAATACGCGTATTGCGATACTCCCCATCGGCTATGCTGACGGAATACCCAGAATGCTCGGAAACAAGCGGGGCTGTGTTTTACTGCATGGCGTGCGTACGCCCATCGTCGGCAGCATATGCATGGATCAGCTTATGATAGACGTGACGGATATTCCGGATGCTGAATGTGGAGATACCGCAACACTGATCGGGCACGACGGCAAGGAACAAATACTGGCTGAAGAACTGGCAGCAGGGGCCGATACGATTACCAATGAGATATTAAGCCGGATCAGCGGCCGGATAGAGCGCATATATATTTCGTCCTGAAAATCGGCTACAGACCATAAAAGTTAAAATTCAAAATTTTCTATTCTAGTGTATGGAAAAGTGTTAGGTGATTTTATGAGAGTAATAAGCATTATTTTGATAATCGCTGTTTCCATTTTCACGTTATTGGGAAGTAGTGCAAATACAATGCCGCAAATCGGGTTCTCCGTTTACGACATGAAATTTGATTTCTTTAAAGAGATGGAGAAGGCAACGCGCTCACACTTAAAGGAGCTGGGGAATTACAACGATACCGTGAGCACAAAATCCATTATCGAAATGCCGTTCTGCATAAAAGCCCTGTTGTGATCACCAGTTCTCTGCACTTCAAAAAAACGGCAGGTTCTTGTTCCGTTGTTCGTATACCAATGAATAGTGTTGTTCGGATCGGCTGCTGCTACCCTCCGTTGAATTATGCGCTATGAATTTAGCCGAATAGGTTCGCATTTTGTGGTAATGCAATATTGGGTTTGCCTCTAAGCGGCGGGTATGCTATTCTAATCGCATATCAATTTCATACCCAAATGGAAAATCAAACTTTTAAAAATGTATCAAATTGATATTAAACTGAATTGAAAGTCAATTAGCGGAGGGCAGCGATGGGATTGGAGCAGAAACAACAAACGGTCATCGAGCTTTGTCAGCGGCTGATACGGGCGCAGAGCTATTCAGGCGAAGAGAAGCAGGTTGCGGATGAGCTGGCGGGCTTCATGCGCGGACAAGGCTTTGATGAAGTGACGATCAACGAACATGGCTGCGTAATCGGCTGCGTGCATGGCAACAGGCCGGGGCCGAAGCTGCTGTTTGATGGGCATATCGACACGGTGCCGGTAAACGACGCATCTCAGTGGACGTACCCGCCGTTTGCTGCACAAATACAAAATGACAGGATATATGGCCGCGGTGCCTCTGATATGAAGGGAGCGGTGGCGGCGATGGCGTGTGCCATTGCAAACTATGCCAAGGAGACGGGGCGCGATTTTGCGGGATCGCTATACCTTGCTGGCGTGGTGCACGAGGAGTGCTTTGAGGGCGTGGCCGCACGTGCCATCAGTGCTGCCGTAAAACCAGACTATGTCATCATCGGCGAAGCGTCGGAACTGGACATTAAAATCGGCCAGCGGGGGCGCGGCGAGATTCGACTCGAAGTGTTCGGCAAAGCTGCGCATTCGGCCAACCCCGAGAAGGGTATCAATTCGGTGTATCACATAATGCGTGTTATAGAGCGAATACGGCAGCTGCTGCCCGGCGAGCATCCCGTACTGGGCAAAGGCATACTGGAGCTGACGGACATTAAATCATCGCCGTATCCGGGTGCGTCTGTGGTGCCGTCATACTGCGCGGCCACGTACGACCGCCGGCTGCTGGTGGGCGAAACCAAGGAGAGCGTACTGGCGCTGCTGCAGGCGCTTCTGGATGACATGATGGCGCAGGACTCCGAGCTGAACGCGAAGATATCGCTGGTGCGGGGTGAGGAACGATGCTATACCGGCGCGGCTATCGCAGCGGAGCGGTTTTTCCCCGGCTGGCTGTTCGATGAACAGGAGCCTTTTGTGCAGAGTGTGATGGGCAAAATGAACGAGGCGGGGTTTAAACCCCAAATCCGGCAATACAACTTCTGTACCAACGGCAGCCATTACGCGGGCGAGGCGGGTATCCGTACCATCGGATGCGGTCCCTCCAGCGAAGGGCTGGCGCACACGCGGGATGAGTATATCGAGCTGGAACAGCTGTTCGGAGCGGTGGGCTGCTATGAGGCTATCATTGCGGGTCTGCTGGCGGTTTAGAGCGAACTCGTCAACCAGCGGAGAGTACAAGGAGGACACATGGCAACGAGCTTATACGGCATTCAGGATGTCGTGATCAAGATCGCACAGACCATATCCAAGATCATGCAGGTGGATGTGGAGGTCATCGACCGCGAGCACAACCGCATTGCGGGCACCGGCGAGTTTAAGGCGAAGATCAACCAGAACAACTTGAACGACGGCCACGGTTACCGCTATGTGATCGAGACGGGGAAGCGGCTGATACTCGATGCGCCGAAGGAACACCCCGAGTGCAGCATGTGCGCGTATCAGGAAAACTGCAGCTCACTGTACGAAATCGGCACGCCCATCGTGGTGGACGGTCAGATCGAAGGGGCTATCGGCATCATCTGCAACGATCCGTCCCGGCTGGATTTCTTCATTCAGAATCTGGACGACTACCTTTACTTCGTGGATCAGATGGTGGAACTGATCGCCGGGAAAACGCAGGAACGGCAGGCGCTGCAAAAGCAGCTGTCCGTCATCAGGATGCTGGACACGGTGATCAGCCAGATGGATACCGGTGTGATGATACTCAACAAGGAAAACCGCATCACAATGATCAACGAGCTGGCCAAAAAGCAACTGGGCATCAGCGACGCGACGATGGCGGAGTTTATCAATGTGGTGGTGACGGGAGATACCATCACCGGCAAGCGCGAATACAAGATCATCACCAAGGACAGCAGCGTGACGGTGGTGGGCGAATATAAGATCATGGAGGGGGACGACGCGGATTATTCCAAGATACTCGTATTCAACAACCTCCAGAAATACAGGAGCCAGGTATACAGTATGGCGCTGCAGGTGCTGCCGCATGACATCAACAGCATTGTGACCAACAGTCAGAGCGCCAAACGGCTTAAGGCGGAGATCCACAAGGCGGCGAGAACCAGCAGCGCGATATTGCTGACAGGCGAGACGGGTACAGGCAAGGAGGTGACGGGCACCGCTATATGGCGGCTGGGCCCGCGGAACCACAGTCCGTTCGTATATTTCAACTGTGCCAGCGTGCCCGAAACGCTGCTGGACGAAGCGCTGTTCGGCAGAATCAATACATCCGGAACGGCAGCTGCTGGCAAGCACGGGCGCATCGGGCGCATCGAGATGGCCAACGAGGGCGTGCTGTATCTGGATGAGATTGATGCGCTGCCGATGTATTACCAGCTCAAGCTGGAAACGGTGTTGGCGGAAAAGATGCTGAAGCGCAAGGGGTCATCGCAGAAGATACCGCTCAACGTTCAGGTGATGGCGGCCACGAACAAAGATTTGAAGGAACTGATTGAGAAAAATAAGTTTAGAGAACCCTTGTATTACCTTATCAGCGTGATGAAGATCGCTGTGCCGCCGCTGCGCGAACGCCGGGATGACATTGAGGATCTGGTACGGCAGTACATCGATTTCTACGCGCAGAAGTATCAGGTGTATTTCAAGTACATCGATCAGGAGACGATGGACTTTTTGAAGCGCCAGCCATGGTACGGAAATATACGCGAGCTGGAGAGCGCGGTGGAATGCATGGTGAGCCTGATGCGGGGCGACGGCATCATGGATATGAAGACGCTGCCCAAAGAGTATGAGTTCAGAACCGCCTCGCCGGAGCAGTCGGCACAGGAACAGGAGATTCGAACGCTGGAGGAGGTCAATCTGGCGGAGATCAAACGCGCGCTGGATAAGTATGGGTACTCGAAGAAGGGCAAGCAGACCGCGGCGGAAAAGCTGGGCATCGGCATTGCCACATTGTACCGTAAAATTGATACTGCTGGGTTGAAAGAAGACTAACAAAGTATCAGTTTGAGAATTTGCTATCAATAGTATACCGTTTGGACGCAAATTCGAATATCGCTGCTATACTCGCTCGTGTAAGCAGCACAGAAGCGCTTGGAGATAACCCGGCGCTTCTATTTTTTTTAGGAGCATCAGTGGAGCAGTTTCGGGCGATCAATCAAAACAAGGTGCGCATCGACGTTAAAGACAAGCTGACCGGCAGAGCGGTCTACGGCGCGGACCTTTACATGGAAGGAATGCTCTACGCCAAGGGTGTGCAAAGCCGTTATCCGCACGCGAGGATACTCGGAATTGACACCAGTGCAGCGCTGAAGCTGCCGGGAGTTGCGTGTGTGCTGACGGCGAAGGACATACCAGGCGACAAAGTGATCGGCGAGGAAGTGCAGGACCAGTTCGTTTTTGCCGATGAGCGTGTGCTGAACAAGGGAGATGTGGTGGCGCTGGTCGTTGCGGAAACGATGGAGCTGGCCCAGCAGGCAGCGGCGCTGATAAAGGTGGACTACGAAGTGCTGCCCGCTGTGCTGGATATGTGGGAAGCCATCGATCACGAGCAGGTGATTAATCCAAATTACCCGCGCAACATCTGCTCCGAATGCCATGCGGGCATCGGTAATGTGGAAGCAGCGCTGGCGGCGTCAGATGTTGTGGTGGATGAGCAATATCACACCTGCCTGCAGGAGCATGCCTACATTGAGCCGGAGGCCGTGCTGGCGATACCCGGTCCGCGAGAAGGCGGCGTGACCGTGAAGGGCTGCCTGCAGAACATATACATGCCGCGACTGTCCATTACGCGGTGCCTGAAGATACCGATGAACAAGGCCACCGTCATCGCGGTGACGAACGGCGGCTCGTTTGGCGGCAAGCTGGAAAGCCCCGAGGTGATGGCCGTGCGGGCGGCGCTGGCGGCGATACGCACAGGCAGACCGGTCAAATACGTGCTGACGCGCGAGGAGTCGGTGGAACAAAGCTACAAGCGGCATCCGTTTTCGTTCCATGTGAAGGCAGGGGCAACGCGGGATGGCAAAATCACCGGCATATACATGGATTCTCTGGCGGACGGCGGCGCGTATACCAATATGTCGCCGGGCGTGATATTCAAGGGAGTATCGCTGGGCTCCGGCCCTTACCTGATAAAGAACACGTACGCGCATTCCATCGCGGTGTTCACCAACAACGCCGTATGCGGATCGTTTCGGGGGTTCGGCAACCCGCAGGCGATATACGCGCGGGAATGCTGCCTGACAGAGCTGGCGGAGAAGCTCGGCATGTCGCCGTATCTCTTCCGCAGGCAAAACATACTGAAGCGAGGCGACTTAAACGGTACCGGACAGCTGATGGACTTTCACGACGTGGGCGCGTTGGACGTGCTGGACAAGGCGGCGCAGGCGCTGGAATTTGAAGACAAGTACTGGCGGTACAAAAAGGAGAACGCTGGTAAAAGCATACGGCGGGGCGTGGGGCTGTCGCTCAGCCACCGCGGCAACAGCATAGGCACTGGGCTGCTTGATGTGGGCCGGGCATATGTGGAGGTGGAGGCGGATGCCAGCGTGCTGGTCGCCATCGGCCTGACGGAGATAGGACAGGGGCTGCATACGGTGATGTGTCAGATAGCGGCGGAAGCGCTGGGCATCGACGCGGATCGGGTGAGCATCAATCCGGCGGACAGCAGCCGCAGCCCCGTGACCGGCGCGTGCATCGCGTCGCGCGGCACGTTGATTGGCGGCAGCGCGGTGGTGGATGCGGCGGAGCGCATCAAAAAGATATTGAAAAAAGCCATTGCCAAAAAGTATGCTGTGGCGGCTGACACGGTGGCGTTCGACAACGGAAGCTTTCGGTTCGGCGGGCAGAGCCTCTCGTTTGAGGAAGCGGTGTTTGTCTGCTACCGATGCGGGATGACGCCGGCGGCCAACGGTACGTATGTGGTGCCGGACCTGCCGTTCGATGAGAAGTCGGGCGTGGGCGACACATTCTACCAGTTCACCTACTCCTGCATCGGTGCGGAGGTGGAAGTGGATATGTTTACCGGCAAGACGCGGGTGCTCAAGGTGACCGCGGCACACGATATCGGACGGGCGATCAATCCGAAGATGGCGATGGGGCAAATGCAGGGCGGCGCGGTGATGGCACAGGGCTACAGCCTGACAGAGAATCTCGCCTTCAGCAGCGGAACGGTGGGGCACAACAACTTTGACGAATACAAGATACCGACGATGCTGGATGTAAATGAAGTCATCCCCATCATCGTGGAAAATCCGGATGAGCGCGGGCCGTTCGGGGCGCGTTCGCTGGGCGAACCGTCCTTTGATCCGGGCGCGGGAGCGTTCATCAACGCAGTCAACCAAGCGCTGGGTAAGTTGGGGAAAGTGCGTGAGCTACCTGCCGATCTGGAACGCATTATCGCCGAAGCGGGTAAAGGCCTATGAGATGTGCGGAATTCTATAGGGCAGAATCACTGACACAGGCGCTGCGCCTGTTGGATGATAACGCGGGCAGTGCTGTCGTCATAGCGGGCGGAACGGACATCATTCCCAAAGCCCGCACGCGAAACTGGTATGAGAAGAAGGTGCTGGTGGATATCAGCGGCGTCGGGGAGCTGCGCGGCATCTCGGAGGATGAGCAAACCATCACGATCGGCGCGGTTGCATCGCTGACAGAAGTCGCGAACTCCGCGTTGGTCAATCAATATATACCGCTGCTGGCCAAGGCGTGCGGCAGCGTGGGCGGCCCGCAGATACGCAACAGGGGGACGGTCGGCGGCAATGTGGTAAACGCCTGCCCCGCTGGAGACTGTATACCGGCCCTGATGGCACTGGAGGCAACGGTGACGCTGCGAAAAGGCGCGGCGGTACGCACAATTCTCATTGCTGAATTCTTTCAGGAGAACCGGGCGTGTCTGAAACACGGGACGATGTCGGTACGCGGCTGCTACTTCGGAGATCCGGCGCAGAAGAAGACGGTGATGCAGCCGGGCGAGCTTCTATCGGAGATAACCATTCCTAAGCTGCCGAGGGATACTGTGACTCACTTACACAAGGTAGCGGTCAGGGAGGCGCTGTGCATGTCGCGGTTTACGCTGGCGGTGGCACTGGCGCAGGATGAGCAGAAACGGCTGACGCAATTCCGGCTCAGCATCGGAGCGGTGCTCCCCAAGCCGTCAGACTTTTCGGAGCTGTCGGCAGAACTGCTGGGCAGGTATCCGTCTCGCGAAGATATAGCCGCGTTTACGGACGCACTTGCGGAACGCGTGAAAGCGGACTGCGGGGATTCACCGGACGCCGCATACAAATACACGGTATGCAGGCGATTGTGCAGGCGAACGCTGCTGGAGCTGATTAGGGGGGAGACGGATGGCTGAAAGAAAAGTAATCGCGTTTACTCTCAACGAAAAGCCCTGCGAGCTGTTGCTGGACCCGGGCGATCGGCTGCTGGACGTACTCCGCGACGTGCTGCGGCGAACGGGTGCCAAGGAGGGCTGCGGCATTGGAGAATGCGGCGCTTGTACGGTGCTGCTGGACGGCACCCCCGTCAACTCGTGCCTGCTGGTCGCGGGACAGATCGAAGGGCGGCATATCACCACCATTGAAGGGCTGGACGATGACGCGCTGGGGGAGGTGATCCGCACCTGCTTTGTGGAGGAAGGGGCGGTGCAGTGCGGGTTCTGCACGCCGGGCATGATACTCAGCGCATATGCGCTGCTGCGCAGCAACAACAGCCCCAACCGCGAGGAGATCAAAATGGCGCTGTCGGGCAACCTGTGCCGGTGTACCGGCTACGTCACGATAGTCAATGCGGTGGAGAAAGCGGCGGCGGAGCTGGCTGCGGCGAAGTAGCTTAACAAAACAATGAGATATCGCAAACAGCAATGGCGCTGGCAGCGGGATACAGAGGTATTCCACAAGCGCGGTTGCTGTTTTTGTATTAGAGGACTGCTAAAAAAGGAAGGGAGATCACGATGCCGGATAATAAGCCGTTGCTGGAGCTCAAGGGCATTTGCAAAAGCTTCGGGTCATTTATGGCCAACGACCATATCGACCTGAAGATACATCCGGGTGAGGTGCACGCAGTGCTGGGTGAAAACGGCGCGGGCAAAAGCACGCTGATGAATATCATCTACGGTATGTACCGGCAGGATGAGGGTACGGTGGAGCTGGAGGGTGTGCCGGTGGACATTCGTTCGCCGCGCAAGGCACTGGCACTGGGCATCGGCATGGTGCATCAGCATTTTATGCTGGTGGATGTATTCTCCTCGGCCGAGAACGTGTTCTTGATCGGGGATTCACCGTGGTGGAAGCGCAACAAGGCACGCGAGATCGAGAAGGAGATCGGTGAGCTGGCGGCACAGTACGGCATTGAGGTGGATGCGCATACGCAGGTGGACAAGCTGTCCATCGGCATGCAGCAGCGGGTGGAGATATTGAAGCTGCTGTATCGGGGTGCGAAGCTGCTGATATTGGACGAACCCACGACGGTGCTGCCGCCGCAGGAATGCGAGATATTGTTTGAAACCGTGCGCAAGCTGGTGGCGGCGGGCAAGAGCATCGTGTTTATCAGCCACAAGCTGGACGAGGTGCTGGCAATCAGCGACCGCATCACAGTATTGAGTCAGGGCCACGTGGAGGGCGAGATGCTGGCGGCCGAGGCGGACAAGGAAAAGATCATCCGCATGATGGTGGGCGGCGACGTGACCGTTCCCGAACGGCAGGCCGCCGCTGCGTCGGACACGGAAGTGATACGCGTGGAGGATGTGAAGGCGCTGGACGACCGCGGCGTGTCCACATTGAACGGTGTGACGTTTTCGGTGAAGAAGGGCGAGATCGTGGGCGTGGCCAGCATGGAAGGCAACGGACAGTCGGAACTGGCCGAGGTGCTGACGGGCGTGCGCTGTGCTGAAAGCGGCACGGTATGGATAAACGGTGAGTCAGCGGGTACGCACAGCGCCCGGGCATTTATCAAAAACGATATTGGTTATGTGCCGGCAGACCGCAACGAGGTGGGCAGCGTCAAGGACTTCCCGCTCTACGAAAACTGGAGCCTGCGCACCAAGTGCAGCCCCAAAAAGCATGGCCTGCTGGATTACAGGAAGATAAAGAGCCAGACATGTGACATGATAGAGGATTTCGATGTGAGACGACTGGCATCGACGCGCGGACGGGCAACCTGTCCGGCGGCAACCTGCAGAAGTTTATCCTCGGGCGTGAGCTGAACAAGCAGCCGCAGGCGCTGGTGTGTTCGTACCCCACGCGTGGGCTGGACATCAAGGCTTCGTGGTTTATCCGTGAGCAGATCGCACAGGCGGCACAGAACGGCATTGCGGTGGTGTTCTTCTCAGGCGACTTTGAAGAGCTGTTCTATCTCGCTGACCGGCTGATCGTGCTGTATCGCGGACGAATTGTGGGGGAAGTGAAGCCGGAGGAGTTCAGTGTCAATGAAATCGGACGGATGATGATGGGGGTTAAGGGCGCATGAAAGCAATCACAGGCATCAGGCGTTATTGGAAAAGCGAAAGGATACGCCGTCCGCTGAAGACTGTGCTGATGATCGTGGCGGCGGTAATTGCGGCGCTGGCCGTGGGTTCCGTGTTCGTTGTGAGCATGAACGCTAATGTGGCGGAAACCTACAAGAAGCTGCTGATCGATCCATTCTCCAGTCCGCAGAACATCGCCGGTATACTCATCAAGGCGACGCCCATACTAATCGTCGCTGTCGGTGTTGCGGTGGCGGGCAAGGCAAAGCTGACCAACCTCGGGGGCGAGGGGCAGATGTATATGGGCGCACTGGGCGCTATACTGGTTGGCACCTCTCCCATCGGCAATCTGCTCGGTGCATGGACGCCCGTGGCGGGTATGCTAGCGGGGGCGGTGTTAGGCGGCTTGTGGGGCGGAATCGCGGGATTTTTCAAAGCACGTTTCAAGGCCAATGAGATCATCACCACGCTCTTGCTCAACTATATCGCCGTGCAGCTGATCGGTTTTCTGGTGCGCGGACCGCTCAAAGAGCCGGGCGGCCTCATGCCGCAGTCTGCACAGATCGACAAGGTGATGCGGCTGCCGCGGTTGGCGGAAGGCATGCGCGCTCACATCGGGATTATCATCGCCCTCAGTTGTGTGGTGCTGCTGTTCATACTGCTCAACCGCACCCGCTTCGGCTACAACGTGCGCGTGCTGGGCGGCAGTCCCCGGGCAGCTTGCTACAGCGGTATCGACGCCAGGAACTATTACATCTATGTCATGCTGATCAGCGGTGCTTTTGCGGGGTTTGCGGGTTCTATTGAGGTGTTCGGCGTACAATTTCGGCTGATGGAGGGACTGGCAGGCGGCTACGGCATATCCGGCGTTGTGGTGGCGCTGCTGGGGCTGATGCATCCGGCGGGTATCGTGATTGCGGGGCTGCTGATGTCCAGCCTCACCGTGGGTGCGGAGCTTGCGCAGGTGAGCACCGGTGTGCCGGTGACGCTGGTCAGCGTATTGCAGGGCATGATCGTGCTGTTCGTGCTGTGGGGCTTCGGCAGCGGTGGGAAGAGCCTGTTCCAAAAGCTCAGGAAGCGCCGGAGCATCGGCAAAGAACGCGCGTGAAGGAGGAACTGACATGTTTGAAACAAGTATGATCGTGGCGCTGCTGGCATCCGGCATCCGCATGGCCGTACCCGTGATATACAGCTCGATCGGCGAAGTGGTGGCCGAGCGGGCGGGCGTACTGAACATCGGTATAGAGGGTCAGATGCTGCTGGGTGCGTTTACGGCGCTGGTCGCGTCGGTTTACACAGGCAGCGTATTTGTGGGCATATTTCTGGGCGGCATTTTAGGCGGCTTGGGCGCGCTGGTGATCGCGTATCTCGGCGTTTCCCGCAAACAGGACCAGGCAGTGGTCGGCATCATATTCAACATATTCGCGCTGGGGCTCACCAGCTATATGTACCGCGTGCTGTTCGGCGTGGCGACGACCCCGCCGCAGGTGGACATCATCCCGGCAGTGCAGATACCGCTGCTGAGTGAGATACCTGTGCTGGGCGAAATACTGTTTTCGCAGAACCTGCTGGTGTACATCGCTGTGCTGCTGACTGTGGTCGTATGGTATACGTTGTTTCGCACCAAGCTGGGTCTGCAGCTTCGTGCCACGGGCGAGAACCCGCGTGCGGCACAGGCCAGCGGCATCGACGTCATCAAGATGCGTTATGGCGCACTGTTCTTCTGTGGCATGATGGCGGGCATCGGCGGTGCGTTTCTGACGGTGGCCATTGTCGGCCGGTATATGGAGAACATCAGCGCAGGGCGCGGATTCATCGCGCTGTCCATCACAATATTCAGCCGCTGGCATCCCGTATTTGCCATGCTGGGCGCACTGCTGTTCGGGTTGGTGGACGCGCTGCAGCTGCGCCTGCAGGCGGGCGGCGTGGACCTGCCGTATCAGTTCATGGTGATGCTGCCGTACGTGGTGACGCTAATCAGCATCATGCTGTTTGGCCGGAACATCCACACGCCCAAAGCGCTGGGACGCATCTATGAAAAGGAAGGGCGGTAAACCAAATGCCGTATCGCAACTGGAGCGAGATGACAGCGCCGCAGATACAACAAGCCGCACGGGATGGTGCAATCGCCGTGCTGCCCATCGGTGCAATTGAACAGCATGGGCCGCACCTGCCGGTGGGTACCGACTGTCTGATCGGGCAGGCCTGCGTGGAAGGCGCGCTGACCGGGGCGCAGGCAAAGCAGATGTTTCTGCTTCTTCCCCACATCAGCTATGGTCTGAGCGTGGAACACGACGGTTATCCCGGTACGCTTACGCTGAGCGCGCAAACGGTACTGAGTGTGCTGACGGAGGTCGGCGCATCCGTCGCAGTGGCAGGCATCAAGCATCTGGTTATCGTCACGGGGCACGGCGGCAACGAGCATATCATTGAGGTGGCGGCCCGCGAGATCAGGCGCACCCGTCGATTGAACGTGTTCTGCATAGAGCTGTTCCGGTGCATGGACGGGCTGGATGTGTCAGATGACGACATACATGCGGGGCAGTTTGAAACAAGCGTGATGCTGCATCTTAATTCCAAATTGGTGGATGTACCGCAAATCGATGAGAGTCTGGCGTGTTCTCGCGAGCTTTGGGCGCAGCTGGCAGACCACAGCGCTTACGTGACGCAGACCTGGCTGACAGCCGACGTCGCAGCGGATGGTGTGGTGGGAGCGCCGCACACCGCATCCCGCGAGTTGGGAGAAGACTGGCTGAAACGGCTCGGCGAGCGCCTCGCGTATACGCTGGACGTGATCGCAAAAACGGTAAACAGCTGATGAAAAATCGGCTTTACATTATTAAAAAAATGGAGGTTTAGAAAAATGAAGAGATCAATGTTGCTTTGCATCCTTGCTGCGCTGGTGATTTTCACGATGGCGCTGGGCACAGCGTGTGCGCCGGCCGCACCCGCGGCGACCGAGGCGCCGGCCGCGACCGAAGCGGTGGAAGAACCCGCGGCTGAAGAACCTGCGGCAGAAGAGCCCGCGGCGGCTTTGTCCAAGATCGCGCTGCTGCTGCCCGGTTCTATCACCGACCAGTCCTGGAACACCAGCGCCTACAACGGCCTGGAGATACTGAAGGGCGAAGGCTACGAGACGGCGTTCACCGAGAACGTGGAAGTTGCCAACATCGAAGCGGGCTTCCGTAACTACGCGAACGAAGGTTATGAGCTGGTCATCGGCCACGGCTTCCAGTTCGGCGACGCGGCAATCCGTGTAGCTGAGGAATATCCGGACAAATACTTCTTCGTGTTTGGCAAGAAGCCGGATGGCGATGCTCCGGCGAATGTGGGCTTTGTGGACCAGAAGGAATTTGAAGGCGCGTACCTGTGCGGTGCGTTGGCGGCTTCCGTGAGCAAGACGGGCATCATCGGCTTCCTCGGCGGCATTGAAGGCCCCTCACAGCAGGCCAACCAGAACGCTTATACCGAAGGCGCAAAATCCGTGAACCCGGACATCACCGTGCTCGGCATCATGGCCGGAACGTTCAGCGACCCTGCCAAGGGCAAGGAAGCTGCTCTCGCGCAAATCGAACAGGGCGCGGACGTAGTGATGCACACCTGCGACACCACCGGACTTGGCCTGATTGAAGCCGCCAAGGAAAAGGGCGTCTACATCATAGGCTACGGTGCGGACCAGAACGAACTCGCGCCCGATCTGATGCTCACCTCGCTGACTGCTTCCATTCCGGATGTGATCGCTAGCCAGGTTGACCGTATTGCTTCTGGCGAGTTCAGCGGCGTATGGAAGCCCGGCGTGGCGGACGGTATCATCGGCATCGCGCCGTATGGCTCATCCGTGCCTGCGGACATCGCAGCTGCTATCGATGAGCTGAAAGCCAAAGTCATTTCCGGTGAGATCGTTGTAACTGAGTCCTACGAATAGAACTAAATTTGTGAAAGGAAAGACCCGGCGGGCGACCCGTCCGCCGGGCTTTCTTCTATCACGGGAAAAGGATGGATGCAAAATGGCTGACTTGTCAGTTGACTTTTGTGGACTTAAGCATATCAATCCGTTTGTAGTGGCGGCATCCCCTTCATCCGACAGCCGAGAGAAGGTTCAGCGTGCGCTGGATGCCGGATGGGCCGGGGTGGTGTTCAAAACCACCGCGACCGCTGCGCACAGCCCCTCACTAGCGGAGCCCAACATGGCAGGTGTGCCGCTGCTGGGACAGCGCCAGTACGGGTTTTACAATATCGACCTAATCTCGGAGCGCAGCATCGTACACATTCAGGAGGATATCGCGTATTTCAAACGGCAATATCCAGACCGTATACTGACGGGCAGCATTATGGCGGACTGCCATGAGGATTGGCAGGTGTTGGTGAATGCGTTGGAGGATGCGGGCGCTGATATGATTGAATGCAGCATGTCCTGTCCGCAAGGGGAACACAGCCTGGTGACCGGCGGGCCCGCGCGTGATGCGATACCTGCGGCAGATACGGAGCTGATGCGTCAAACCACCGCATGGATAAAATCCTGTGTCCGTAAGGGTACGCCGGTGATCGTGAAGATGACGCCCAATGTCACAGATATCTGCGCCATCGCGAACAGCGCGGCGTCGGGCGGTGCGGATGCGGTCTGCGCCATCGACACGGTACGCGCGTTTATCGGACTGGATCTGGAGAACGACGGAAAACCGCTTTTGAATGTAGACGGGTATTCCACGTGGGGCGGATTGTCCGGCCCTGCCATCAAGCCCATTGCACTGGGCTGCGTCAGTAGGCTCGCCAAGGAGACGACTCTGCCCATTGCGGGTGTTGGTGGTATCAGCAATTGGCGGGATGCGGCGGAGTTTCTTTTGCTGGGCGCAGTGACGGTTCAGGTGTGCACCGCTATTACCCGGTACGGATTCTCGATGGTCGGAAAGATGCGCGATGGACTCAGTGATTATATGGACAGAATGGGCTTTGCTGCTGTCTCCGATATGGTGGGGCATTCACTCAAGTATTTGGTTCCGCATTCGCAGCTGAGCCGGGAAGGTTCCGGTGCGGCAGAGATCGACGAAAGCCGGTGCGTGAGCTGCGGCGTATGCGGTGTGGCGTGCCGTGACGCGGGCTTTGGCGCGATAGTTGCAAAAAAAGGAGAGCTGCCGGCGGTTAAGGCGGCTGTCTGCCGCAGCTGCGGCGTTTGCCGATCCGTGTGCCCAAAGGATTGTATCTCAATAGGGCGCGCATAACAGACGACATTTAACGGACGGTCGAGAAGTCCGGTAATATAGGGGGAAGTACTGATGATGGTGCGGTATGAAAACGCCGTAATCCTGACAATGGATGCGCAAAACCGTTTCTACTCAAGCGGATATATAGATGTGGATGGTGACACAATTGTCGGCATCGGGCAAACCCCACAGGAACCACTGCCTTCAGGAAGCCAGACTATCAACCTGTCGGGGCGCATTATAATGCCGGGACTGATCAGCGCACACTGCCATTTCTACGGACAGTTTGGGCGAGGTATGCCGCTCCGGCAAAGCATATGCAACTGGCAACAGGTATTGACCCGCATGTGGTGGCAACTGGATAAGGCGCTGGATGACGAAATGACATACTACAGCGCCATGCTAGGCCTTGTTGAAGGGCTGAAGGCGGGAACCACCACATACTTTGACCATCAGGCGAGCCCCAACGCAATAGACGGGTGCCTTGATATCGTGGAGAGCGCTGTAAGGAAGGCGGGAGCGCGCGCGTGCCTGTGTTACGAAGTGACAGGACGGGACGGGGAGATACGCGCCCGCAAGGGTGTGGACGAGAATCTTCGCTTCATCAGTAAATGCACGGATAGTGAAGATAAGCAGGTGCGCGCCATGTTTGGTCTGCACGCGTCATACTCTATGGACCAGGACCTGCTGCTGGCTTGTGCCGGCGAGTGGGAAGCCGCCGAGTCGGGCTTTCATCTCCATGTAGCGGAGGATCGTGCGGACGTGGCCGACTGCTACAAGAGGTTTGACAGGCACGTGGTTGAGCGGTTATATGAGGCGGGTATATTCAGCAACAAGACCATCGCGGCGCACGGCGTTCACCTTTCACCGAGGGAGTGGCGCATATTGCGGGACAGCGGTGTGACGGTGGCACACAACTGCCAGTCCAACATGAACAACGGCGTGGGGCTTTCCCCAGTGGCAGATATGCTGGAGGACGGCGTCCGCGTAGCAATGGGCGGCGATGGTTACACCTACGACTTGTTTAAGGAGCTGGGCATAGCCGTGGAAGCACAGCGAGCCGGCAAGCTGCGGCCTGATGTTATGAGTGATGCGCAGACAAAAGCGCTGCTGGTGGATAACAATGCGCGGCTGGCGGGGGCGGTATTCAAAATGCCTGTGGGCTGCTTGGAGACAGGTGCTACTGCGGACTTTCTGATACTGGACTACGATCCGATGACGCCGCTGACAGCGGAGAACGCGCTGGGCCATCTGATGTCGGCGTTCAGCGGGCATGTGGATACCGTGGTGGTGGGTGGACAGACCGTGGTGCAGGATGGCGTCTGTACACTCTTTGACGAGCATGAAATCGCGGCGGCGTGCCGCATTCATGCCAAGAGGCTATGGGATAAGCTGGGTTGAGTACTCTATAATGATATCATCTTATAGCTTCTTTACCGATTTACTGATTACGAAAATATAAGGCTGGTATTGGAAATACACCATGACATTTTTCTGTAAGATAAGGGGAGTTGCAAAAGATTTATTTTGATTTGAGCCATCACCAAGCGGCAGTCCATTGATCACTTAACTAACTGACAATTATATGGAAATATATGGAGTTTGGGATTGATATTTAATCTTATGCTCTCGTTTATAATAAGGACTGTTTGATTTGGGGCCAAACATCCAGGTAGTGACGTATTTCCTATGATGTATGCGAGGGCTTTCTTCGAAGCTATGAAGGCACAGTGGCAGGAAAATATCTTCATTTTCGTTTTTGTGTGCAACCTGGACGAGCGGCTGGAATGCGACATTGACGATGTGGTCGGCCTCATAGGGATCATGCAGTATGTAAAAGGCTACGAGTGACGGATATGTGTGTTTAGTCTTGGCTAGGCATTATGTAAAAAGTGAAAACAAAGTTGTGATATGCACTACCGAAACAGAAAGTCCAATTACTTATTGCATTTCACCGCTGTTAAATTTTAATTTAATACAAAATAAGCTTTGTTGATATGCGACCTGTAAAAGGGGCTAAGTGGGGGGTGAGATGACTTTTTGTTTATTTTCAATTATGGGGAGAATAAGGTCTTATCTAAATTCGAGACCGAAGACTTCGCTTAGTAAAAAACGCCGATGATAATGGTGTCCTCGTTAATTATTGGTTAAATCCCGTTTTTAGTTTTCTAAGGAGGATGTACTTGTTGCGGGATGAATTTTATTTTTTGCAAATAAAAAAATTTTCTGATAAGATATGATCGTAACAACATGTTTTCCGCAGTCCAAAATGATCAAATTAACATTCAACAATAATAGATTTAGGTAGGATACTGCCGACAATCTTGGAAGAACGGTAACTAACAGGCTGGGAGCATTCGACATTATCCGCATGGTATGACGAACCGGATACGGGAGAAACCTACCAAATGCCTGAGGATTGATAATCCAATTACTATAATGGGAGGAGCCTTTGTAATGCCGCGTTTTAAAGATATTGCTTTAAAAGCAAATGTATCCATTGCAATGGTATCCCGAGTGTTCAATAATTCAGGATATGTTGCTGAGGAAAAACGCTTGGCTGTTCTTGAAGCCGCAAAACAGCTGGGATATAAGCCTACTATTAATCCTAAAAATTATGAAAAACTTGAGAGCGATATAGTCGGTGTTGTCATACCGGATATAAACAACCCCTTTTTTGGCGAAGTGATAAAAGGGCTGACTCAAGTGATGCGGGAAAGCAATATAAATATTCTGATTTGTGATACGGACGAAAGCCCTGAGCTGGAGCTGCAGTCGCTTCAAACGCTGCGTCGTGAAAAGGTAGGGGGTATCATTATTACGCCGGTATCGGGCGCAGTGGAGTATAACGCGGAGTATTTAAAAGAATTTGATAATCTCGGTATACCGATCGTGCTGCTGGACAGAGACGTTAAGCTTTCCCGGTTTGACGGGGTGTTTTTAGATAGCTTCCGGGGCTCTTTTGACGCTGTCAGCACATTGATCGATCATGGACATACCGAGATTGCTATCATTGCCGGGCTCATATCGTCCAAACCGGGTATAGACCGTCTGGAAGGATATATGGAAGCTCTTAGACGCAACAATATACCCATCAAAGAGGAATATATACTGTATGGCGATTTCAAGGAAGAGAGAGCATATGAGCTGACAAACAGATTGTTGGAGACAAGAAAAAAAGTTACGGCGATTTTTTCATCGAACAATCTGATGTCCGTCGGCTGTTTCAGGTCAATTTTGGATAAAGGGATGAAGGTGCCTGATGATATATCGCTTATATCTTTTGATGATTTTTACTTTTTCGATACTGGAAGTTTTCATATCAGTGCCGTAGCAAGACCTACCAAACAGATGGGCGTGGAAGCGGCAAAACTGCTGGTCGATAATATGAAAAAAGGGAAAAAGCATAAGGATCAAATGGCCAAAAGAGTTATTTTATCACCCCATCTCATACTCAGAGGGTCCGAGATATATCCAATAAACAGGAGTTCTTCAAACTGATACGAGTAAAATTCTATGAAAACATTATGTGAAAAAACATGAAAACGCATCTGCGGTTTCATGTTTTTCATTGTTGAATCTTTCTGTCAGAAATCTATAATCAAGATATAAAGATTAAAAAATCAAGATTTTCATTTAAAAATAAGAGTATTCAGTTTAAAAATTGAAAGGCTTGTAAAGAGTTTTATTTGTTACAGCAATTTTGGCAAAATGATGAAAAAAACTGGTAACGATGTGGTTAACGAAATAATTGCTTTGGTGGTTGCGGATATTAATAATCCATTTTTCAGCGAGATCGTCAAGGGTGTCAACAAGGTCGCCCAAACGAATGGATTTACCGTTTTTGTTTGTGATACGGATGAAAAAGTTAAAACTGAGGTAAGCGTTCTGGAAGCGATCAGAAGGCAAGGGGTATCCGGAATCATAATCACACCGGTTTCAGAAAAAGCGAGCAAGAATGCTCACCTGCTAGAATCGCTCCAAAAAGGCGGCGTTCCAGTTGTACTCATCGACAGAGATATGAAGGTTGCGAATTTCGACGGGGTCTTTATCGACAATTACAAAGGCGCATTCGACGGTGTTGAAGCCTTAATCAAAGCGGGCCACAAAAAAATAGGCATCATAGCAGGACCGGCCACGTCCAGACCTGGAAAAGAGCGCCTGAAAGGCTATCTCGAAGCGCTGCGGCTCTATGATATTCCGGTAACCGAAGACTATGTTGTGTACGGGGATTTTAAGTGGGAAAGCGGGTACAACCTGACTCACCAAATCATGGAGAAGGAAGACCGGCCTTCCGCGATTTTTGTGTCTAACAACCTGATGAGCATCGGGTGTATCAAAGCGCTGTCAGAATTAAAGCTGTATGTCCCTGATGATGTGTCGCTGCTGGTGTTTGATGATTCCGTTGCACTGGATGCGTACAGTCAGAACATCAGCGTGATCAGCCGGTCGGCAACACAGATGGGAATTGAGGCAGCGGAAATACTGTTAGAGAAAATACGAAACGGTGAACAAGAAGAAAGGCAAATACTGAAAAGGATCGTACTGCTTCCGAAACTTGAGCTCCGCGGTTCAGAGATCGCGGCAAGTATAAAATAAACGGTTTATTGGAGCGTCATCTATGAAGAGAGAAAAGATCGTAGTATTTGGAAGCTTTGTCGTTGATCTGACAAGCTGGGCTGAACACCTGCCTGTACCCGGTGAAACGGTTAAGGGGAGCTCATTCAAGCTGGGACCGGGTGGAAAAGGCTCAAATCAGGCCGTTGCAGCCAACCGGGCAGGCGCAGACATCATTCTTGTCACCAAAGTGGGCAATGATGTGTTCGGACAAACGGCGCTCGATTTTTATAAAAAAGAAAATATGAACACGGACTATATATTCATCGATCAGGAAAAGGAAACCGGCACCGCACTGATTATGGTGGACGAAGTCACCGGCCAAAACGAGATATTAGTGGTCAGCGGCGCTTGCGATAATATCATTGCCGAAGAAACGGAAAGGACTGAACAACTCATTGATGAAGCGGGCATCGTGCTTTTGCAGCTTGAGGTCAATATGGATGCCATAGAAAAGGTCATTGATATGGCTCACGAAAAAGGAAAAACAATCGTGCTCAATACCGCTCCGGCACAGAAGCTGCCGGACAGCCTGCTTAGAAAAGTGGATATCGTGACGCCGAATGAGGTGGAAGCGGGAATATTGACCGACATGAAGGTGGAAACCGAAAAGGATGCCGAAAAGGCTGCCCGGATACTGATGGATAAAGGCGTGCGGAGCGTTGTCATCACAATGGGCAAGAACGGCGTTTTCGTGATGACAGCGGACAGAAAGGAATTTATTCCTTCCAAGAAGGTGAAGGCGATCGATACGACGGGCGCCGGGGACGCGTTCAACGGCGGTTTCGTGACTGCGCTCTCCGAGGGTAAGGACATTTTCGAGGCTGCGGAATTCGGCAACATTGTCGGCGCGTTGTCTGTAACAAAACTGGGCACAGCTCCGGCTATGCCGCATCGGTCAGAGATTGACGGCTTTTGAGAAACAGCAGGAGAGTACAATTCAACGATTTTTGAAAGGGGAATGAAATGTTAAGAGGAATCCCGAAATGTTTGTCTCCCGAATTGATAAAGGTGATATGGGAAATGGGACACGGCGATAAGCTGATTCTCGCCGATGCGTTCTATCCCTCTGCGTCCTCGGCTAAGCGCAACGGAAGCATACTGGTGCGCTGCGACGGTGTGCGCAACACGGAGGTGCTGGACGCGATACTGAAGTTTATGCCGCTGGATGAATCCGTAGCGAACCCGGCGCTCATCATGGACCTGCAGGAATGCGACCGCGGCAAGGTGGAGACGCCTGTGTGGGATGAGTATAAGAGCATCGTCTGCAAGTACGACCCGAGGGGACTGGACTGCGTGGGCATGATCGAGCGGTTTGCGTTCTATGAAGCCGCGAAGGATGCCTATGCCGTGGTCGCTACCGGCGAAGAGTCGCTCTATGGGTGCATGATACTGCAAAAGGGCTGCAAATAGCACAGCCCGGATACCCGGCAGAATCAATATTGAAAAACGGAGGCCCGTTCGTTGATTGAAGTTGATGTACGCAATGTGACAAAAAAATATGATGACCATATTGCCGTAGACGACATCAGCTTCGCTATTGAGACGGGAAAGATATACGGTTTTCTGGGACCGAACGGCGCGGGCAAGTCCTCGACGATGAATATCATCACGGGCTGTCTAGCGGCCACCGAGGGCCAGGTGCTGATTCAGGGCCACGACATATACGAGGAGCATAAGGAAGCGAAGCGGCATATCGGTTACCTTCCGGAGCTGCCGCCGCTATACCATGACCTGTCGCCCAAAGAATACCTGTCGTTTGTGGCCGAGATAAAGCAGATACCCAAGCAGAAGCGCGCTGCTGCCGTGGAAGACGTCATGCAGCGTACCGGCTTGATGGATTTTGCGAACAGGCAGATACGCCAACTGTCCAAGGGCTACTGCCAGCGCGTCGGCATTGCGCAGGCGCTGATCGGCTACCCCGAGGTGATCATTCTCGACGAGCCGACGGTGGGCCTTGATCCCAAGCAGATCATTGAAATACGCGAATTGATACGGGAGCTGGGCAAGAACCATACGGTGCTGCTGTCCAGCCACATACTGTCGGAAGTCAGCGAGCTCTGCGACGAGGTGATGATCATCTCCAAGGGGAAGCTTGTGGCGAGGGATACACCGGAGAATCTGGCGTCTTTACTGGATTCGGGCAGCCGGCTGTTCATGAGTATCGAAGGGGAGGAAGCCAAAGTCCGGTCGGTGCTGGAGAACATCGGCTCCCTGAGCAGGATGGTCATCAAGAAGGCGGACAACGGTGAAGTCACAGTCGAGGCTGACATGGCCGAGGGCGCAAGAAACGATATTTTCTACGCATTGGCGGAGGCCAGACTGCCCATACATGAAATGCGGGCCGAGAAAATGACGCTTGAGGAGATATTCCTTGAGTATACCGGGCACGGGAAAAGAGGTCGTCATGACAGCGATCTATAAAAAGGAGCTTCGGTCCTACTTCGGCGGCGTTATGGGCTGGCTGTTTATCGCGCTCATGCTGCTGGTGTTCGGCATATATACCGCCGTCATGAACCTGTCCCAAGGTTATGCGGACTTTGCGCTGGTACCGTTCAACGCGCAGTTCATCTACCTGATCGTGATACCGCTGCTGACCATGCGGGCGCTGGCGGAAGAGCGACGCCAGCGGACCGATCAGCTGCTGTATTCCACCTCTCTGGGCGTTTACGACATCGTGCTGGGTAAATATCTGGCGATGGTTACCGTCATAGCGATACCGCTCGCCGTAGCCTGCATATATCCTGCTCTGCTGGCGGGCTACGGACGGATGGCGATGGGCACGGCCTACTCCTCGATGATCGCGTTCTTCTTTCTGGGCATCGCGCTGACGGCGATAGGATTGTTCTTCTCGTCGGTATCGGCCAACCAGTTTGTGTCTGCGGCCATCAGCTTCGGGGTGCTGATGCTCTGCTACTTCGGGGGAGATCTTGTTCCGCTGCTGTCCTCCAAAATCGAGACGGCGCTGTACTTCTTCTCCGGACTGACCATTGCGCTGGCCCTGCTCATGCGGTTTATGACAAGGAGCTGGAAGGCCGCGGGGATGACCTTTGCCCTGCTGGAGATCGTACTCCTGCTGATATACCTGCTGTCGCCCCAAGCGCTGGACGGTTCCGTGGCAGCCGTGATTGGCAGCATTGCTGTCTTTGGCAAGCTGGAGCCCTTCTGCGACGGGATATTCGATATATCCGCATTGTTCTATTTTGTATCGGTTGCGTGGCTGTTTGTGTTTTTCAGTGCTCAGGCATTTGAAAAGAGAAGATGGAGTTAGAAGGCGGCTATGAATAAAGCAAAATTCAGCCGCCAGATGAAGAGCGGCATATACAGCGTCATAATTTCTCTGGTCATGGTGGCGGCGGTCATCGGGTTCAACCTGATCGTTGGTCTTGTGCCGGAAACGGCGCTCAAGATAGACACCACGAAGCAGGGGCTGTACACGCTGTCTGAACAGACAAAGCAGGTGCTGGCCGAGCTGGATCAGGATGTGACGATTTACCTGATCGCGGAGCCGGGCAAGGAGGACGATTACGTCGTCAGCCTGCTGGGCCGTTACGCGCAGACCTCGGACCACATACTTGTGGAGCGCATCAACCCGTTGACCAACCCGACGTTTGCCGCCAAGTATACCGACAAGACGGTGGAAAACAACGGCATCATCGCGGTTGGCAAAGAGCGCAGCAAGCTGGTGCAGAACAACGATATGTACTCGTATGAGTTTGACTATACGTATTACACGAACGCCACCGTGTTCAACGGCGAAAGCGGCATCACCGGCGCGATCAGCTATGTGACGGACCCGCAGATACCCGTTGTGTATACGCTCGCCGGACACGGCGAGGCGGCACTGTCTGACGCGATGGCGCAAGCTGTCGCCGCCGACAACATGGAGATAAGGCCGCTCAGCCTGACCTCAGGGGACAGCATCCCTCAGGATGCCGCGGCAGTCGCGATTTTATCGCCGCAGTCCGATATCTCCGCGGAGGAGAAGGAACGGATCGAGTCGTATCTCGACGGCGGCGGGAATCTGCTGCTGACCTCCACCTTCATCAATGCGGACATGACCAGCCTGTACGCGCTGATGTCGGCGAGCGGCATGGAGCCGGTGCCCGGCGTCATCATTGAAGGGGACGAGTCTCACAGCGTTTCAGGATATGCTTTCTACCTGCTGCCGAGCATCGTCAGCCACGCGGTGACCGATCCCATCATAGCAAACAAGGCCAGTGTGCTGATGCCCACAGCCATGGGTTTAAAGGAAACGAAGCACAGGAGCACGCTTGAAGTATCGCCGCTGCTGATGACCTCTGACGCCGCTTACTCCAAGCCGAACGCTTATACCGCGGATACGTTCGACAGGGAAGCGGGCGATATCGACGGGCCGTTCTGCGTGGCCATGGCTGCGGAAGAGAAGTTTGACGGCAAGGACAGTCGGGTGGTCTGGCTGGGGTCCGCCATGATGCTGGAGGACAGAACGGATGAGATCGTATCTGGCGCGAACAAGGACCTGTTCGTGAACGCGCTGGGCTGGATGTGCGGCAAGGAGAGCAGTGTGACCGTGAGACCCAAGTCCACGCTGACGTCCTATCTGGCTGTTCCGACGGCTGCTAAGAATATAATCGGCACCGTGATCATGATCGTGCTGCCGCTGGGTGTGCTGGCTACCGGCGTAACGGTGTACGTGCGCAGGAGGCGCAGGAAATGAAGAAGAGGATAAGGACCCTCATCTTCATAGGCGCTGCGGCGGTGTTGATGATCGCCGGGTACTTCATCTACAAAGCGGCATCTGCACCCGTAAAGGAAGCGGAAGAAATGGTGCTCTTCGAAGCGACGGGCATTGCCGAAATCAGCTATGAGTACGAGGGAGAAACATTCTCGTTTGTGAAAGAGGAGGGGGCGTGGGTTTACCAGCCGGATAAGGGTTATCCGTTGAACGCCGCGTACCTCAGGGATATGGAATACGTGCTGCTGTCTGTGACGGCGGCGGAAAAAGTGGAAGGTGGTTCGCCGGAGGAGTTCGGGCTGGTCGATCCGTCGTGCGTGATCACAGCTGTGGCCGACGACGGCAAAGAATTCCGGTGCGAGCTGGGTAGCGACAACGACACGGTCAACATCGTCTATGCGAGGGTCGGTGGCGGCGTCTATGCGATCAGCGACGATTTCTCCAGAATGTTCCGCCACACACTGCTCGAGATGGCTTCCAAGGACAAGCTTCTGGATGCTGAGGCATCCGAAGTGACCTCCCTCTCGCTGGAGAACATAAACGGGGCCTTCAGCCTGACGCAGTATCCGGGCGGCGTGCCCGGTGCGTACTCGAAGAACCTGACATGGGCTTTCTCCGACGGCGCTTACGGTGATTCCGAGGAGATGAAGAAGCTGGTCAGGACCGTGGCGGACATGCAGCCCGCCGAGTGTGTGAGCTACGAGCCGGACGACAGCACCTTTGAGCTGTACGGCCTCAAAGACCCGGCCTGTACGGTCAATATTGAGTACAACGGCGGCGCGCTCAACGTGCTGATCGGACGGAAGGACCAAGACGGGCGGTATGCGGTCAGTCTGCCGGATAAAGGCGTCGTATACGCTGTGGATTCGGAAGCGCCCGATGCTCTGCTCGGGTACAGGCAGCAGGACTGCCTGAACAGGTATGTGTTCCTTCTGGACTATTCCGATATCGCTTCGGTGAAGGTGGAAAACGGTACGGTTTCGCAGGTAATCGACTTTGCGGACAGAGACGCGGCGTGGGATTTCTACTACGCGCTTTCCAACATGCGCGCGGAAGGCTTCGCGGATGAAGCCCTCTCCGATGGCGGAGATGTCGTGCTGACGGTGAATATGGGCGATACGGATACGGTCAACACGCTCCGTTTCGCCCGGTACGATGAGAATTTTTACAGCGTAAGCTTTATGGATGACAACATCAAGCTTGTCAACAAGAGGGATGTAGAGCGCCTCGTGTCGCTGGCTCAGGGGCTTAACAATGCGTGATGAGGAGACAGGGAAATGATCGAAGTCAAGGGGTTAAGCAAATCATACGGTCTCAATGTTGCTGTCCGGGACGTTTCGTTTACCGCGGAAAAGGGTGAGATCGTCGGGCTGATCGGCCGCAACGGAGCGGGCAAAAGCACGACGATGAATATTATCGCCGGCTATATTTCCTCGGATGAAGGCAATGTGGCCATTAACGGCCATGACATACTAAAAGAGCCGGTGGAAGCGAAGAGGCATCTGGGATACATGCCGGAATTCCCGCCGCTGTACACCGAGATGACCGTATACAAATACCTTGAGTTCGTCTGCAGGCTGATGAACGTCGGGAAAAGAGAGATGGACTCCCATATCAAGGCAATCATGGAGAGGGTGGGCCTCACCGACGTGCGGGACAGGCTGATCAGCAATCTGTCGAAAGGATACAAGCAGCGGGTGGGTATAGCCAAGGCACTGTGCGGCAATCCCGAAAACGTCGTGCTCGACGAACCCACAAGCGGCCTTGACCCGCGGCAGATCGTGGAGATCCGTCAGGTCATCCGCAGTCTGGGAAAGGATCATACGGTGATCATCTCCTCCCATATACTCAAGGAGTTAGCGGATATCTGCACCCGGCTGGTGATCATCAACCGCGGCGTCATCGCTGCGGACGATACGCTGGAAAATCTGCTGACGGCAGGGGCGGGCGGCCAGAGGATCATCCGGCTGGCCGTGAAAAACGGGGCCGATCTTGAGAATAAGCTGAAGGCGATAGGCGGTGTGGCCGGTGTGAGCCGGGCAGGCGAAGCCGGCGGCATCACGGAATACGACGTGGCGGAGAAGCTGGGCACGGATGTCAGCGAAACTGTGTCGCAGGCGGCTGTCGGCGCGGGAGCCACGATCATCGTGCTGAAGCATCTGGAGTATTCCCTCGAAGACGTTTTCCTCAGGCTGACTGAGGGAACCGCGGCGGAAGGAGCGGGCAAATGAAGGCGATCATACATCGGGAGATAGAATCGTATTTCACCACAATGGTGGGCTATATATTCATGGCTGTCTGCATGCTGGTCTGCGGCGTTTTCTTCACCGGTTCCAACATCATCGGCGGGTCGGCGAGCTTCACCGGCGTGGTATCCAGCGTGAGCTATGCGTTCATACTGATCACGCCCATACTCACGATGAGGAGCTTCGCGGAGGAGAGAAAGACGAAGGCGGACCAGCTGCTGCTGACCGCGCCCGTTTCCGTAACAAAGATAGTCGCCGGCAAGTTCGTATCCGCGATGACGGTGATGCTGATCACACTGGCTGTAACGCTGGTATTCCCCATATCGCTGTATATTTTCGGGAACCCGTTCTGGGGAGAGATACTGCTCGGCTACATTGGCTTGATTCTGCTGGGCTGCACGTTTATCACGATCGGGCTGTTTATATCCTCCGTGACGGAAAACCAGCTGACAGCCTCAATCATCACGCTCGGCATACTCTTCCTGCTGTGGTTGTCCGATTCGTTGATTCCGTCGCTGAGCAACGCAACGCTGTACAAAATACTGACCACGCTGTCGCTGTATTCGCAGTTCTCCAGCTTCACTACCGGGGTCTTAAGCATTGCCGCCGTGATATACTTCCTGTCCTTGAGCTTCGTCTTCCTGTTCCTGACGGTCAAATCCGTCGAGCGCAGAAGATGGAGCAAGGGCTGAAAGTGGGGGTGAGGAATAATGGCTAACATCGATAACCAAAAAGTTAACAATACACAGGGCAAAGAAAGATCGGTGGGTTCCGCTCGCCGCAGAGCGTTCCGAACGGCCACCATCATGTCCATCGTCGTGCTGGTGCTCGTTATGGTTGGATTCAACGTGCTGGTGGGCGTGCTGAGCGGGCAGCTGAATCTGCGCGTGGATATGTCTCAGCAGAAGTATTACAGCATATCGGACACGACTAAAGGGCTGCTGGCCAATCTGAAGCAGGACATATACATCTACACGCTTTATTCGACGGGGTCTGAGGATAAGCGCGTGACGGAGCTGCTGCGAAACTATTCCGCCAACAGCGACCGCATTCACGTGGAGAACGTCGACGTGTCGGTGAACCCCGGCTTTACCACAGAATTTGATCCCGAGGGAGCGGGCATATCGGCGAGCTCTGTGATCGTCACCAACGAATCGCACTCGCTCTACAAGATATTTACGGTATTCGAGCTGTATTCGATAGACCCGGCATCCACGTATGTGTACGCGTTCAATGCGGAATCCCGCATATCGTCCGCCATCGTCTATCTGCAGACCGGCCTGTCCTACAAGATCAAAATGCTGGCTGGCCACAACGAATACACAAAGAGCGATTTGGGTGAGCTGGTGGTGTCGCTGAATGCCCTCAACTACGAGGTGGATTCCTACGACTCGACGACCAGCACCGAGACGCTGGACCCGCAGTACGACCTGCTGATGGTCGTCAGCCCGAGCGAGGACCTTACGGATTCCGAATACGAAACCATCAAGGCGTTTATGGATAAAGGCGGCAACGCAATATTCATGATGCACTATGTGATATTCGATTCGGCCACCGGCTATACCCAGATCATCGTGGATCCGCTAGATAACTTCAACGCGCTGCTGATGAAGTATGGTCTCTCGGTAAAGCAGGACTATATCATCGGCGGGAATGAGAGCAAGCTATATAAACGGATAACGGGGCATATCCCCACGATATACAGCCACGCCATCACAGAGGATCTGATAAAGAATCAGATGACGCCGGTGCTGATGGACTGCAGCAGCATCAAGATTGAGTCGGGCGACAGCGTTAAAGCTGGCCCGCTGCTGGAGACGGACGTGAAAACATGGGGTAAAGCGGTCAGCACAAGCATGACTGCCAAGTATGTGGACGGCGACGAGGTGGGCCCGTTTGTGATCGGCGCGGTCGCTCAGAGCGGAGACTCCAAAGTCGCGGTGTTCAGCTCCTCATCATTTGCGTTGTCCAATGCCGAGGGCGTAGAACGCTCCGCCAACAAGGACCTGATCATCAATACGGTCAACTCTCTGGCGGGCAACGCAAACAGCGTCAATATCTCACCCAAGAGTATGATATCCGGCATCATGGAGTTCGGCAGCGATATTCAGTCGCTCATACTGGAAATCGTCGTCATTGCCGTTATACCGATCATTATCATCGTGATCGGACTGACGGTGTGGTTTAAGAGAAAGCGCAGATAGGGCATATGGTATCGAAGAAGACGTGGATTTTCATAATAACCGGTGCGCTGGTATTTGCGGGAATTGTGGTGGCTCTCATATTCCTGCTGGGCAAGCCGGCAGAGACCGGCAACGCCGGTGCTATCAGCGTCGCCAAAATCCCATCGGACAATGTCATCGGTCTTAAGATCACCGAGGGAGATGGTGTCGTCGATCTCATCAAAACGGATAATGTCTGGCATTACCGTGACGGCTCCGGTGATATCGACCAGGGATCCACGGAGTCCGCGCTGACAATGGTTTGCTATCTGTACGCGCAGGAGCTGCTGTTTGAAAAGGTGGACGACCTGTCGGCATATGGGTTGGAGCCGCCGGCCATGCAGGTGGAGATTGAAATGAACGACGGAACCGGTATGGCGTTCAGCTTTGGAAGCTATACATCGGGTCGGGACGGCGTTTTTATGAAATACAGCGGGTCGGATGCGGTTTACGTTTATGACCTCGACAGCTACAGCATATTGGAGAAGGCCGCAAAAGCGATGAGGGATCTTTCCATTGATATTAATATGAATAACTTGGGAAAGATTGAGATTATGCGTACCAGCGGCGAGCGGGAGACCATTTCGATGGAGCGTATTCCTGAGGACAGGAGGGTGGGTATGGAGTCATGGATGCTGACATCGCCTTTTACGGCGATCGCCAATTCACAGGCTGTTGATCTGGTAAAAGCGTTTTTCGCCTCCCCCAGGTATTCCGCATATGTCGGTGACGAAGTGCTGGACGAGTATGGTTTCTCGGATTCGTCGGCATACATCTACCTTGAACAAGCGGACGAAAAATCCGTCAGAATCAACATAGGCAAGAAGCTGGAAAACGGGCGATACTACTGCATGGAAGAGGGACGAGACGGTGTATATGAACTGGCAAGCGGGTTCGATTCACTGCTGGAAATCGATACGGCCAACCTGATACCGACAGCTCTGTTCCCTGTGTCGTCGGATACGCCTGCAAATGTAACCGTAAACAACGAAAATACTTTTTACAAGCTTGAGAAGAACAGCGATGAGCATTATTCAATTAACGGTACAGGGTTGTCGCAGGAAGCAATCGATATTCTGTTCAGATATATTTCAGAGTTCAAATTCAGCGGTATTGCGGCTGATGCGGATCTGGCCGACGGCCCGGCTATAACGATAACGGTGGAGAATCAGGAAAATACATTGGTTTATAATTTCTATTCATACAGAAAAGATTTTTACGCTGTTGAACTCAATGACTCGGGGACAGTATCCGGCTATGTAAAAGCGGAGAACCTCGGTATCCTGATTGCGGCATTCAAAGACACTTTAGATAATGCTTAAAAGTTTTAGACGATCTCTAATTCTGCCTTCTCAGCCGGGTATTTGGGATATGTACCTAAGAGCTGACAACAGGCCGAATAAAGATAAATGCAAGTGAAAAAATTGTCAAGGAGGAAAAGACAAGATCATGAAGAGAATCTTTCTTTGCTTGTTGGCGCTGGTGTTTGTTCTGGGCATGTCCTTAGTGGGTGGATGCTCCAATCAACAGCCAACAACGTCCGAAGCACCCGCGTCCGAAGCGCCTGCCGCTGAAGAGCCTGCTGCTGAACAACCTGCTGCTGAACAACCCGCCGCTGAAGAGCCCGCTGCTGACGGCGCAGTCACCTTGGGGTCCGGCTACAGTATAATGACCACAGTGAAACTGCTTGGCATCGGCTGGTTCGACAGAACCGAGACCATGGTCAAAGAGTTTGCTGAAAACACCGGCAACAATACCTATCAGACGGGACCGTCTGAAGTGGATGCCGCGGCAACCAACCAGCTCCTCGAGGATGCTATTGCGACTGGCGTCAACGCTATCTGCATCATCCCGTTCTCCCCGTCCTCTGCTGATTCCGTTCTGGCAAAAGCAAGAGAAAAGGGCATCGTGGTTATCAGCCATGAGGCTACCGACCAGGTGGAATGCGATTATGATATCGAAGCGTTCGACAACTTTGCTTACGGTGCCACGCTGATGGATTACCTCGCGAAGGGCATGGGCGAAGCGGGTCAGTACTACACGACAGTCGGCGGCTTGACGGCGACCTCTCAGAACCAGTGGGAAGAGGGCGGCTACAATCAGCAGCAGGCGAATTATCCCAACATGGAAGCTGTTATGAGAAAGATCGAGACCAACGACAAACAGGATCAGTCCAAGTCTATCATGGCTGAAATGATCAACACGTATCCCGATCTCAAAGGCTTCCAGGGCGCAACCTCTCAGGATGCTCCTGGTGGTGCTGAGGCTGTTTCCGAAGCCGGCCTGATCGGCAAGATCACGGTTGTTGGTACCTCGATGCCGTCTATCGCTTCCAAGCAGCTCGAAGAGGGCTCGCTGTACGCGATGGCGCTGTGGGATCCCGGCCTGACCGTTTACGCGATGCAGACTCTGGCTGTCATGATGCTGGATGGCAATGGCGACAAGATCAACGAGAACCTCGATCTTTCCGCTGCTTCCGGTTATGAAGGCGGCCTGACTGGTTACGAAAAGCTCACATTCACCGATGGCGCCGGCAAAGGCAAGATCATATATGCCAATGCAACGCTCGTTATCGACAGTGTTGAGAAGATGAACCAGTACAAAAACGCTAACGGAGACTTCTATCTGTAAGAAAATAGGACTATATCCCTATGCGGCACGCGTATTTATTAACTGAAGATACATGACTTTGCGCTGGGGGGAGTGGCCGAAAGGCTGCTTCCCACCGCATATAAAAAATGAAAAGTGTTTTGGTTCTTGGGTTTTAATCAGTCTTCATGATCCTTGCATGCTGTATGCAGAACCATTACGAAACATAGAGTTCGAAATGATTATATAAAAAAGGAAGGTTTCGATCATGTCGGATGTTTTCCTTCGTGCAACAAACATTAATAAGTCTTTTGCCGGTGTACATGCTCTTAATAATGTCAATTTGACGGTGAATAAGGGCGAGGTTCGATGCTTGATAGGCGAGAACGGATGCGGAAAATCTACCCTGATCAAGATCATTTCAGGTGTTTATACTCCGGACAGCGGTGAAATTGAAATTGACGGGCGTACATATAAAAAATTGCTCCCGGTTGAAGCTATGGCAAAGGGAGTGCAGGTTATCTATCAGGATTTCTCTATTTTCCCTAACCTGACGGTGGCCGACAATATCGCCATGAACACATTGCGCGTGAAAAGGAAGCGCTTTGTAAACTGGAAGATCATTCGGAGCAGGGCGCAGGAAGCGCTCAACCGCCTGGATGTAAAAATCGACCTTGACGTGAAGGCAGAGGAGCTGTCTGTGGCAGACAAGCAGATCGTTGCCATTTGCCGCGCAATCATCCAGGATGCGAAACTCATCATTATGGATGAACCGACGACGGCACTTACCAAAAAAGAGGTTACCTCGCTTCTTAAAATAATAACCAAGCTGAAGAATGAGGGTATTTCCGTTATATTCGTGACACACAAACTGGAAGAAGTGATGGATGTGACGGATACGGTGTCGATTCTGCGTAATGGGACCTGTGTCATAGACGGGGAGATGACCTCATCCTTTGACATGAGCAAGTTTGCGTACTATATGACGGGGCATGAAATCAAAGATGATCCGTTTATTCCGAAGGTCGTGGACGGCGAAGAGCTGCTGCGCGTGGAAAACCTGAGCCTGAAAGGCGGTTTCGCGGATATTTCGCTGAAGGTTAACCGCGGCGATGTGCTCGGTGTTACCGGACTGCTGGGCTCCGGCAGAACTGAATTCGCGCAATGCCTGTTTGGTCAGTTCCCGGCCACGAGCGGCAAGATATTTATTGAGGGCAAACACGTTAAGATCAGCAGCGTCAACGATTCGATCACCAATGGTATCGGGTATGTGCCGGAAGACCGGTTAACGGAAGGCCTTTTCCTGAAAAAGGCTATCGCCAGCAATATATTCGTTTCGGTGCTCGACGTGTTCAAAAAGGCATTTGGAGCGTCGGATAAAAAGGCGCTGAAAGAAACGGCGGATAAATGGGTCAAGGAGCTGGCGATCAAGACGCCGGACTCTAACAATCTTGTCAGCACTCTATCGGGCGGCAATCAGCAGCGCGTCGTGCTGGCGAAGTGGCTGGCACGCAATCCCAAGGTGCTGATACTGAACGGGCCCACCGTTGGTGTGGATATCGGGTCTAAAGCCGAGATACACAAGGTCGTCCGAAATCTTGCCGACAGCGGGATGGCTGTTATCATCATTTCCGACGATATTCCGGAAGTGCTGACGAACTGCAATAAGGTTGTCGTTATGAAGATGGGGCGCATTGTCGGAGAATTTGCAAGCAAAGATCTTGTTCAGACGCAACTGGCAGATATGCTGGCATAGCGAAAGATATTCAAGAGGAAGGAGACAAATATGATTCAGAAAAGAATCAAAAAGATGGCGTCATCCAATGAGTTCTATATATTGCTGGTCATACTCGTGATATTTGGCGCCGTCTGCATCATAAATCCGGTATTTTTCTCGGCATACAGCATCGTGTCTGTTATCAAAACAGCCATCGAGCCGCTGATTTATGCTGTCGGCGCGTATCTCGTCATCGTGTCAGCTGGTATCGACGTATCTGTGGCGGGTATAGGCGCGTTCTCTATGTTTACTGCCACTAAGATCGTTTACTCTATGAACTATGAGGGATCGGCGCTGCTGCCGTATGTACTTGCCATTTGCTTTGGCGCGGCGCTGGGCTCGATCAACGGCTTGCTGATCTCCCGGCTTAAAATTCCGCCGCTGATTGCCACACTCGGCACCAACAGTATGATCAACGGCATTATGCTGTTCTTCATCGGTTCCAGAGAGATTTCCAGAGTTCCGATCGGTATCCAGACCGCGGGCAAAACGTATGTGTTGACGGCGTATAACTCCAACAATGTGGCGGCGCCGCTTTCTACGACGATATTCGTGGCAATTGCTTTGGTGTTCGTGGTGTTTCTGTTCTTAAGATACACCATGCTGGGCCGAAACATATTTAACATTGGCGGGGATGCTAACGCGGCGCTGAGAAGCGGTATCAACGTTAAGAATACGCAGTTTATTGTTTATGTGATCGCCGGTGCTATTTACGGTCTGGGCGGCATGGTGCATACCATTACCTACGTCAACAGCAACCCGATGGACTTGATCGGCCAGGAGATGATCACCATCGCAGCAGTCATCATCGGCGGCGCGCGAATCAGCGGCGGGCACGGAACGCTGACAGGCTGTGTGTTTGGTGTGCTGCTCATTCAGCTGATCAACAACTGCCTCAATACGGTGGGTATTCCCACCTACTGGCAGCGGTTCGTAATCGGACTCGTTCTCGTCATCGGTACCAGCTTAACATCGTATCAGGCTCTGAAGGAGAAAAGAAAGCTTCATGTTGAAATCTCCGATGCGCCTGTGAGATCAAACAAATAAGGAGGGTCATATGAAAGAGAATAATAGAGTTAAGAAGTCCTCCTTCTTATATCAGTTCTTTGATTCGAAAATGGGTTGGCTGTTCATCTTTATGGTGATTGCCTACGTGGGAATGGGACTGATGACCAAGGCTATCAACTCAAGGTCCATGTATTTCAGTGCAACCACGCTGCAGACCATGGCACTTCAGATCCCAGAGGTCGGCATACTCGCTATCGGCGTGATGCTGCCCATGATTACCGGGGGAATCGACTTATCCATGGTCGGCAAAGCCAATCTGGCGGGTATTGTAGCTGCATCATTTATTACATCGACAGTGACGGAAGCGACGCCGGCGGGTACGCAGGCGCTGATTTCCATCGCAGCCATTGCGCTGGCGTTGGTTGTGGGTGCAATAGCCGGTTTCATCAATGGTCTGATCATCAGCAACTTTAACACTCCGGCTATCATTGTGACGCTGGGCAGCAACTATGTTTATATGGGCCTCGCCGTGGTTATCACTCAGGGCAAATCAATTGTCGGCTTGACAAAGGTGTTTAACTCTCTGGGACAGGGGTTCGTATTCAATGTAATTCCGGCTCAGTTCGTTATTCTGGTTATCGTTGCACTGGCGATTTGGTTCCTGATATCCCGGACGCCGTATGGCATGAAGCTTTACATGACAGGATCAAACCCGATAGCCGCTGAGTTCTCCGGTATCAACATGAAGAAACTTCTCTGCACGACATACACGATCTCCGGTGTGCTGGCAGCCATTTCGGGATGCATACTGTTTGGCCGATCAAATCAGGCGAATGCGGATTACGGGACGACCTACACGCTGCAGGCTATCATGATTGCTGTTCTTGGCGGTACTGACCCAAGCGGTGGTGAAGGTAACGTGCTCGGTGTGCTGTTCGCTATGCTGACGATGCAGTTTCTTGCTACCGGAATGAATTTCTTCCAGGTCACAAACGTGACATATCTGAAGGATATCGTTTGGGGTGCCGTGTTGGTGATCGTCATGACCATCAACTTCGTATCGGCCATCAGGAGAGAAAAGAAGGCGCTCAAAAAGTTGTAATAAGGTGCTGCTTAACTACCATAAAGACGAGGATATATACCATATGGATTTAAACGAACTGATCAGACAAGTCACGCAGGAAGTTTTAACAAAGATGGCGGAAAAGCAGGGGTCTGACGGCGGATACGAGCCGTCAGCGCTCGCCAGATATGTTGACCACACGCTGCTGAAGCCGGAAGCCTCACAGGACCAGGTTCGCAAAATATGCGACGAAGCTAAAAAATACCGTTTTGCCAGCGTATGCGTTAACCCGAACCATATAAAGTTTGTGGCGGACCAGCTTGCGGGCAGCGGCGTAGCGCCTTGCGTGGTTGTGGGCTTTCCGCTTGGGGCCACATTACCCGAGGTCAAGGCTGAGGAAACAAACACGGTTATTACTCTGGGTGCTGAAGAAGTGGACATGGTCGTCAATATCGGCGCTATCAAGTCGGGCGACTGGGCGCTGGTCAAACGCGATATTGAAGCGGTTGTCAATGTTGCAAGAGGAAGGTCTCTTGTAAAAGTAATCATAGAAACATGCCTGCTGACAGATGAAGAAAAGGTTAAGGTTTGTACGATTGCAAAGCTTGCAGGCGCGGATTTTGTGAAAACTTCAACTGGATTCTCAACAGGCGGCGCCACAGCTGAAGATGTTGCGCTGATGCGTAAAACTATAGGTAAGGATATGGGCGTCAAAGCATCGGGCGGTGTTAAAGACTATAACAGCGCAGTTGCAATGCTAAAAGCGGGAGCGAACAGGTTAGGGACAAGCTCAGGCATCAACATTGTGGAGGGACCGGGAGCGCAGACAAACTGTATCAACTGCGGTAAATGCACATCGACCTGCCCCACCGGCAACATCACAATCTGCAAGAACAATTATTAATTCCGGAGGATAATCTGTTATGACACAGGAAGCACTTGGAATGGTGGAAACAAAAGGGCTCATCGGTGCGATTGAAGCGGCGGACGCAATGGTCAAGGCTGCCAACGTTACGCTGATTGGCAAAGAGAAGATTGGCAGCGGGCTGGTTACAGTCATGGTAAGAGGCGATGTAGGTGCGGTTAAGGCAAGCGTGGACGCAGGTGCTGCGGCCGCGAAGCGCGTGGGTGAGCTGTACGGTGTACATGTTATACCAAGACCGCACACAGACGTGGAAGGAATACTGCCTCGGAAATAGGGAATAAACGTAAATATATTATTGTAATGCATCAGATAAGTTAATTGGGGCAAGGTTATCCTTGCTCTATTTTTATCTTAAATTATGGCAAAGGATTAAAACAAATAAAATGTAATGGCTTACATTCCCCATGCGAGGCAACACACTTAATGCTCACCAGGCAGTATGCCTGGTGAGCAAATATACGTGGTGGAAAGAATAAGGCCTGTTTTCTATTTATGAAAGAGTAATACGAGGTTGTTACACCAGCTTTTTCCCCAGCACCGTCTCATACATAGCCAGCAGGTTTTCCGGCGGAACTTTCGCGACAACGTTGTGGATGGATGCAAAGACGTAGCCGCCGCCGCGGTTCAATATGTCCACGCGCTCGCGCACCTCCTGCCGCACTTCGTCCGGCGTTCCAAACGGAAGCGTCTTTTGCGTATCCACACCGCCGCCCCAGAATACGAACTTGTCTCCGTATTTCTCCTTCAGCGCCGCGGGCGACAGACCACCGTTCGGTTCCATGGCGCTGAACTGCACCGGGTTCAGGCAGTCCACTCCCATTTCGGCAAAGTCGTCCAGCAGATTGTTGACGCGCCCGCAGGTGTGGTAGAACGTCTTCCATTCGGTGTTATCATGTATCCAGTCGTTGATTTTGCAATAGTGCGGCTTATACAGCTGTCTGAACGTGTCGGGGCTGGTGAACGTGCCGTGCTGCGTTCCAAAATCGGTGCCAGATACCCAGATGACTTGTATGCGGTTGCCCACGGCCTGCTTGTATATCTCAAGGTTTTTCAGCATGATTTCCGTCTGGTACGTAAACACCTCGTTGATGTAGTCGGGGAACAGCATATGGGCGAGCAGCCACCCTTCCACGGTGCGTATGCCTTTGGGATGCGTCACCGACGGCCCCGGAACCAGAGCCACGTCGCCCAGACCCGCGCCGCCCAATACGCCCATCACCGCGTAATCTGTGCCCTCGTACAGGTCGTACGATTTTTGTTCCCAGTAGCGGGCTTCTTCGTCTGTGGCGACGGCAAAGTCGTTCTTAAAATCTTCCAGCGGGGTCAGCTGATCTTCGTCCATATCCATGTCGAACGCTTCGTCAAAGTGATCGATGGAATCAAAGAACGAGCCGTCCGCAGGCATGCATACGCTGGGCTTGGCGCTCCGGTCGCCCTGAGGATACACGAGCGTATCGCCGTTTTCCTTCACGTCATACTCAAACTTGGAGCCCATAAAAACCGGGGTTCCGTCGCCCAGCTGCCATTCCTTCTGGTTATCGTTTTTATAACCCATCATGGTGCCCGTGTTCCAAAGGCCAATCACGTCGCCGCCCACCGCGCGCCTCAAGTCATCCTCGATCTCGCCCAGCATCTGAAAGGGCTCCTGTACGTTCAGCCGGTGTTCGTCCAAACCGAGCGCCTTGCGAAATTTGTACATCGTGCTGACATTCATACCGGTCTGCCCGTTGCTCCCCAAATCGATGGGGCAGCGGTCGGGCTGCTGATGATTGAGCGCTGCAATGATCCGTTCTCTTGAATTCATGTGTTACCTCACTTACCAGTTATTAAACTCATATAGGTACTGCTCCACGGTCTCCTCCCTGCTTTTTGAACCGTAGACGTAATTGCCGCCGTCCAACTGCATGCCGGGTGCCACAAATATGCCGTTGACAATGCCGCGTATATCTCCCACGGCTTCTTTGAAACCGGCACAGTAGGCAGCGGGGTCCGCGGCGTTGAAATCGCACGCCATCACTGCGCCTTTGCCCTCCATTAGGGCGTTCAGTTCACGTATCTGACCAAAGTCAGACATGCAGAAGTTATTGACGCCACCCAGATTCTTCATTCTCGTAATGCTGCCCAGCTGCTGATGCGCGGAGCCGCAGAAATGCATGGTTCCGCCCGAAAAAGCGGCCAGCAGCTTTTCGTTATAGGGCACAACGAATTCGCTGTAAAGCGCTTGGCTGACCAGCCCTGCGTCATCGTCCGCGAACGCCACGCCGCCAAAGCCCTCCGGCAACTCAATGGCATGGGGATATGCACCCTTATCCAGTGCGAGACCCAACACGGCCTTCTGCGCTTTCACCCACTCTATCAGCACATGTGTGCAAAACGCCATCAGCTCATGCACCAAACTCTTTTCCTGGTACATCCAGACAAACAGGTTTTCTACCCCGGCCAACGTCAGCGCAATATTGAAGGGGCCTTGAGTATCCGTCACGCAGACGGGCGCGTCGGTGTTTTCGCGGAAATATTTCAGGCAACGCAGCACGTCAGGGAATTGCCCGTCGTTTTGATAATCGGGTTCTTGCAGCTTTTTGATAGCCTCCGCTTCGTTGAGCACAGCGCCCAATGCCGTCGGGTCCAGACCCTTCTGAAAGCGTACGTCGATACCCAGAGCGGATGGAACTACGGCGGTGCCGTACCACGGATGAAACACGGGAATATAATCGTCGTCGATCTCGCGCATATGCCGTTCGATCTTGTTCTTCTGATATTCGAACATAACGGCAGGTTCAAAGTAATCTTCCGGAATGTCATGCTGTCCGCATAGCGCGTAGTTGACGTCTGAGATAATGAACACCGGGCCGTCGTTTTGTCTGTTCCATGCGGCCCGCAGCTTTTCACGCGAACGTGCTATTCTCGTTTGGTATCGTTGCATGATGTCAAACATGTCAAACCCTCTGGTAATCCGTCGGTTCCATCGCCGCCCCGTAAAATGCCTTAATGTTGTCCATGCTGGTATCCGACTGGATATGGTGCGCGGGCGACAGTATATAGCCGCCGCCGGCACCCAGCATCCGTTTGTAATCCCGCACGGTGGCCGTTACCTGATCCGCCGTTCCGAACGGCAACAGCATCTGCACATCCAGAGCGCCGAACATCGTGAGCTTATCGCCGTACCGCTTCTTGATGCTGTAAGGGTCCATAGCCAGCGGCTGTATGGGGTTTATTACGTCCAGCCCGATCTCGATAAAGTCTTCAAACGTGTCCTGACAGTTGCCGCAGGAATGGTAGGCGATGAAGATGTTCGGGTTACGCTTTTTAAAGGCTGCGAATATTTCTGCATACCGGGTTTTGAAGAACTTGCGCCACATGGGCAGCGACATCATCATGTTCTGCTGTGTGGCGATGTCGTCTCCCAGCCAAATCATGTCCGCGCCCATGTCGATCATATTCAGCCCCGCTTTGAGCGGAAACTGCATGATCTTGTCGAACAGCTCGTTGGCGTAGTCCTCGTTGGCGATCATGTCCATCAGCGTTTCTTCAATGCCGTGCAGATACCACGCTGTTTCAAATATGGAGCACTGGCACGAGCCCACGATGAACTTCTCCTTCCCGTAACGCCGCACGTTTTCCTGCAGCGGCGCGTATTGGCTCGGCTCATCGGGGTTCGGAATGCGGTAAGCCTTGAGCTTGGCGCCATCCTCATCGTCCATCAGCGCACCGCCGATGATCTCGGTATAAGCGCCCGTTTCGTTCTTGACGTTTTTCCACTCGACGCCGAACTTGCACGTATACGTTTCCGTGGGATAAAGATAGTAGCTCATCTCCATGCCCACCGCCGTTTTGATCAGGTCGTTGCCCATCACGTAACCCAGGTCCTCACCGTCGCAGCCATATTCAGCTCTCAGCATGGCGGCGACCTCAGGGGTATATGTGGCCGATATTGGCGGCCTGTCAGGCTCTTCGTGATGCAGCGCCATCAATGTTCTCTCGCGGGAATTCACTTATCGTTTCCTCCTTCAAATGATATGGTCAGTCCGAAACGGCAGGAAGAGTGCGCTTCGATGCGGCAAATCCGGCCGCTGTTGTGCGCGCGCTCCTGCGTGTCGTAAACGCCGGTGCAGGGTTCGGGCGCAATACAGCTCATCTGTACGCCTTCGTCAACCCATACGCCAAGGTACGGGACGCCGTCTGTTGCGCGAAGCGTTACGGCAGTGCCGCCGGGATAGCGGATACGAGCCACATTCTCCGCGCGGTCGTTTTCGATATAGTACTTGTTCTGGCACCTGTTGGCCGGGTTCAGTACGCTCATGTCCCGGCCATCGTTGGACATCGGCCAGCTGTGTCTTTCTCCGTCGCTGCCCAGATAACGCTGCCCGCCAAAGACGTTGATGATTTCGGAAACGCTCGGCAGCTCCAGCCGCGTGTCCTTCTCCAATATGAACAGCGGATGCGCCGCCCAGATATATTCGAAAGCGCTGCTTGAGCGGTTGGTCAGCGTGTACTCCAACACAATAGCTGGATACGAAACGCTCACAGTTTTTTGCAGCGTATAGGGCAAAGCCGTGCCGTCCACCGACAGCGTCACACCTTCATCGGCCATGGCGTGATTCCATGTCTGTGACCACACCTCGCCGTGGTCGGGAAGTATAGCACCATCGAAGCGGCCTCCGACATATAATCCCGCTGTGATGTTGGGGAACATATCGTCAAACCCCGAAAATTCGCCTTCGACAAAGCTGTCCCCGTAACCTGACAGACGGTATTGCCGGGAGGCGCTGTTTTGTACAAGATACTCTTTGCCGTGAAAGCGTATGCTCTGCAATTTAGCACCGTAATCCGATACGGTCAGCTCGAGATCGCCGTCGGATACGACGTACGCGTCAATATCTTTGTAGTGTGTTCTTGTAATATCCATTTAATAGACGCCGTATTTCAAAGCCGTATCCACAAAGGCCTTGATGTTTTCGACCGGTGTGCCGTATTCAAAGAAGTCCGCGTTTTGTATAATGTTGCAGCCCTTCTTCTTTGCTGCCAGCACAGTGCGGCGGGTCGCTTCAACCACATCGGCCACACTGCCGTTCTGTATGATATTGACCTGATCGACGCCGCAGTGCATAATGTAGTCTCCGTCTATAACATCTACCGCAAAGTCCAGATCCGTATCACCCAACGGCGGCGGAGAAAACGGCTCGATGATGCGGCAGCCCAGCGCTTTATAGGATTCGATGAGCGCCATGATCTGGCCGCAGTTGTGATAGATGCAGGGAGTCCCCTCGCTCTGGCATAGATCAATGTACTTTTTCTCATAGGGCAGGGCGTACGTGTCGTAGTTCTTTTTGCCCATGAAGCCGCCCGGCACGTTGCCGCCCACGAAGTAGGCGTCCAGCCCCGAGTTCATATAGGCGCGGACATAGTCGTCGAACCGCCTGAGTGAGTAACCCATCAGCTTGTCGTAATAATCCTCGTCAAACAGAAAAAGAGAATACAGCTCGTCGAGCTCAACGAGGTGGGAAGCGTTGTTGAACGGGCCGTACGGTATCCATGCGCCCACAACCCCGTCGCCGCCTACGTAATCCTTCATCCGTGTGACGCGGTTTTTAAACGACTCCGAAAAATCCTCACTCATACCCGGCTCGTATTCAATCACGAGGTCGAGGTCCTGCTCGCACAGCACGGGCTTCTTGGTGCAGGCGTACATCAGCGTCCTGTCGTACAGACGGTTGATCGAGAACTCCTGTGTCAGTATGCCCCCCGGCGTTTTAATGCTGGAGGATATCACCCTGGTGGAGCCGCTTTGCCTTTCGGTTGTTTCCACCTGCCAGTCCTTCGTGCTGCGGGATATGTTGACTCCGCCGAACAGCACATGCTGCGGCAGCGCTTCATCAAACAGTATCCTTAAGAATACGTCCGCGCCCATTTCGCGCTGAAAGTCAACCGAAGCTTTTTGCAGAGCGTCATATTCGTCTTCGCCTATTTCGGGATGAAGCTGATTCAGCAAATGGCCCTGATCCTGTATGAACAGACATACCGGAAGCCGGTCCGTTCTTTCTTTGGCAAACGTGCTTAAAATACGGTCTCTGCTGTCCATAGCGCATCTCCTTCTATTAATAAATCAAGGATATCAAACCGCTATATCACAGTGAATAAAAAGTATTGACGTTTGTGTAGGTTATATTGACTCATTTTTTTAACCATTTATGAAATCACGTAAATAAGTTATAAGATGCGGCAAATTAATTTTATTTAAGTTCCCGTAACAAGGCTATACAATGAGACGGTAGCAAGCGAGTAACTATCAAAGCGTTCGGAGGCTAAAAAACTTATGCAGCCCTTTCTCGAGTTCAGGAACATATCGATGCAGTTCCCCGGCGTTAAGGCGCTCGATTCGGTCGGCTTTACTGTCAACCGCGGAGAGATCGTCGCCTTCGTGGGCGAGAACGGTGCGGGTAAATCCACTCTGTTAAAGATACTCAACGGGGATTACCAGCCGACATCCGGCGAGATATACATAGAAGGAAAAAAGGTGTTGTACGCGAACCCGGACGAAGCCATAAAGGCAGGCATCAGCGTCATCTATCAGGAGCGGCAGCTTGCTCAGTATCTGTCCGTTGCGGAGAACATATTTCTGGGACGCGTTCCCACGACGCACGGTTTTATCAACTACAAGCAGCTCAACGCCAAGGCGCAGAAGATCATCAATGAATTCGGGCTGCCGCTGTCGCCCTCGGTGCATGTCAAAAACATTTCCGTCGCGTATCAGCAGATGGTTGAGATCATGAAGGCGTATTCCCGCAAGGCGGATATCTATTGCTTTGACGAGCCCACAGCGCCGCTGACCGATTCCGAAATCACGGTGCTGTTTCAGATCATCAGGAAGCTCAAAGAGCAGGGCAAGGCCATTATCTACGTCTCTCACCGTTTGAGCGAGATATTCCAGATGACGGACCGGGCAGTGATATTGAAGGACGGGGCATTCGTTGCGGAAAAAAAGACGGTGGAAACCAACGAGTCGGAACTTGTGAGCCTGATGGTGGGCCGCGATATCGGGGACGCGTTTGACAACCTCTGCCGGAATAACGAGTTTGGCGAAACGGTGCTCGAACTGACGGATATATCGACAGACAAGCTGAAAGATGTGTCGCTTGAGGTACGGGCCGGGGAGATCGTCGGCTTGTCGGGGCTGGCCGGAGCGGGGAGAACGGAAATCGCGCGCGCCATTTTCGGTGCGGACAAGATCAAGAACGGACACATGAAGCTGTGCGGCCGCAACTACAGCCCACGTTCGCCCAAGCATGCAATGAGGATGGGCGTGGGGCTGGCTCCTGAGGACAGAAAGCTTGAAGGGCTGTCTCTCATCCAAAACGTACGGGAGAACGCAACGCTGGCTGTCATCGGAAAATATACAAAGGCGGGCTTCATCAATTTCAAGCGTGAGCATGCCCTTGCCAATCAGTTGATACGGGACTTTAATATCAAAACGCCCTCGTCCGAGCAGAAGGCGATCAACCTGTCCGGCGGCAACCAGCAAAAGATCATACTCGCGCGCTGGATGGCGATGAACCCCAAGCTCATCATCTTTGATGAGCCGACGAAGGGCATAGACGTAGGTGCCAAGAGCGAGATATACAGCATGATATGCAGCATCGCAAGAAACGGCGTGGCTGTGCTGTTCATCAGCTCCGAGCTTCCTGAGGTTATCGGCCTTTCCGACAGAATTATCGTGCTTAAAGACGGACGAGTGACAGCGGATATAGAGCGGCAATGCGCCACAGAGCAAAAAATACTGTCCTGCGCCATGCTGGAAAACATAAAAATGGAGGAAGCGCATTAATGGGTAACAAACAGGAAATAAGGCCGCAGAGCCGGGTGGGGTATACGCTGAAAAAAATATTCCGCGGAGAAAACTTGGGCCTGCTGGTTGCGCTTATCGCGGTCGTCACCGTCTTTTCTCTGATAAACCCCAACTATTTTACCGTACGCAACTTGAGGAATGTTTTTACGGCCGGGTCTTTGAGCGGGCTGATCTGCGTCGGTGAGGCCATGCTGCTCATCGGAGGGCTTTTAGACCTGTCACCCGGGTCGACCGCTGCGTTCTCCGGTGTCGCCGCTGCGCTGCTCCTTCAGGCGGGCGTGAACGTCGGCGTGGTTTTGCTCATCGTGCTGTTCATCGGCATAATAGTCGGCGGTGTGAACGCGTTCTTCACCACTCAGATGAAGATAAGCCCTTTTATTGTGACGCTGGCGTCCCAGCAGATTATCAGGGGATTTTGCTACATCATCTCCAACGGAGAGAGCATACTGGTGTCCAACTCCTTCTTCCTGTCCCTCGGAACAGCGAATATTCTGGGAATACCGTTTCCGATACTGTTTATGATACTGGTGTTTGCTATATTCTTTGTTGTACTGACGAGAACACGGCTGGGAAGAAACATATACACGGTCGGAGGAAATCCGGTGGCGGCACGTCTGGCGGGTATATCCATCAAAGCAACGTCGTATGTGCTGTTTATCATCATGAGCGTGCTGGCATCATTGGGCGGCGCAATACTCGCTTCCCGCATGAATACGGGGCAGCCGCAGGCCTGTGTGGGTCTGGAGTTCGACGGCATTACCGCGGCGATTCTGGGCGGTGTGGCAATGAGCGGCGGCAGCGGTTCTTTGCTGGGTGCGTTCATCGGCCTGCTGATACTGCAGGGATTCAACACCGGCCTGACGATAATCAACGTGCAGTCGTTCTGGCAGTATGTCGCCAAAGGCGCGCTGCTGCTCATCGCGCTGTCGTTTGACTACTTCCGCTCAAAGCGGCGCTCATAACGGATGATTATAAAGATGCCAGGGCATCTTTCTAATAAAAAGATAATGGAGGAAACTGTTTGATGAAAAAACTGTTAACACTCTCTCTAGTTGTCATGCTCGTGCTGGGTATGCTGGCCGCGTGTGCGCCGCAGGCCCCCTCAGAAGCCTCGGAAGCTCCTGCGGAAGCTCCGGCAGCGACGGAAGCTCCTGCGGAGGCGGCCACGGAAGCCCCAGCTGAACCGGCCGGCGATATCATCGTTGCCGGTATCTATAAATCCGGCGATCAGCAGTGGTTCATCGGCGAAGGCGATGCTGCAGCTGCAAAATGCAAGGAGATGGGCGCATCCGACTTCATGTATATCGATGTCAAGCTGGATCCGGATCTCTATCTGCAGGCCATAGACAATGCCATCACCCAGGGCGTTGCGGGAATCCTGACCTGCCCGCCGGACCAGAAGCTATCGGGCGTGGTGGTTCAAAAGTGCAAGGAAGCGGGCATACCGGTTGTAGCCTGCGACGACGCTCTGATGGATGAAACCGGCGCTCTGATCGCTCCCTATGTGGGCATTGACGCGCTGGCTATCGGCAAAGCCTGCGGCGACTGGGCTGTCAATTATGCCAAGGAAAATAATATGACGGGCGAAGACACCGGCGTGCTGCTGCTCGCGGCGGATACGGTTTCCTCCTGCGTTCCCAGAACCGACGGCGCGAAGGAAGTCTGGATGACGAATTTCCCGGATTGGCCGGAAGACCGTATGTGGCGCGTGGACTACACCGGCCCTCAGGACGAGGCGTTTGATCAGGCTGCGGCGACATTCACGGCGCATCCGGAGATCAAGCACTGGGTGATCATGGCGATCAACGACGAAGGCGCTGCCGGCGCAACCCGTGCGCTGGAGCAGGCCGGGCTGGATAAAGACGCTGTCGTCATCGGCATCGGCGGATATCTTGCCAAGCTTGAGTTCAAGAAAGAAGGCGGTTCCGCGTTCAAGGCGACTGCGTTCATCAACTATGTTGACGTGGGTGCAATGTCTGCTGAGAACCTGATGACCAGCATACTTCAGGGCACGGAGATCCCGATGGATACCCGCACTCCCGCCGTTATGGTCACTGCTGACAACTATGTGGATATCATGAAAGACCAGGCTGAATAAACAACCGTAAAATGCAAAAACCCCGGTTTTCACAAGCCGGGGTTTTTTGTATACTATGATGAAAGATTGTCAAAAACCTTTTTTCTGTATTCTGTGGGCGATAAGCCGGTGACCTTCTTGAACACGAGCGAGAAATATTGCGACGATGAAAAGCCGACGTTTTCCGCAACTTCATATAATTTTTGCTGTGTGTTCGCCAGCAGATGCTTGGCGCGCTCTATGCGGACGTTTTCAATATAGGGCGCGATGTTTTCGCCCATCTTCTCCTTGAACAGCCTGCACAGATAGCTTTTGTGTGTATGCAGGCTGTCGGCGATGTAGGACAGCGAAATATCGTTCATATACTCATCTTCGATAATTCTCAGCGTTTCGGAGATGATGTCCTGCCGGCTTTCGGAGGACGAGGAGATGAATTTCATGATCATCGACTTGAAGAACTGCGCCATCATATCATTTGTTTCCATGCCGTTGACATCGTCCAGACTGCAGGGCAGCTCGCTGAAAATGCGCTCGTAGGAGTAGCCGTTGCGCTGCGCCAGCGTGATGATCGTGGACCACAGAGCCGAGTTAATGTACCGGTAGTAGTTCATGTCAACGAAGCCTGTCGAGAACTCGATCGAAAACAGCTTGTCGATCAGGCTGATCACCGACGGATTCGCGCTGATCCAAAGCTTCTTGACCCTGTTCAGCAGATAATTGATCCGGTCGAAGTCTATCATGTTCCGCTTGGGCAGTATGCAGTTATACAGTATTGTTTTATGCGGGCCTTCAATGATCCTCATATCGAGCGCCCGCTGCGCTTCGTGACAGGCGATGGCCAGGTCAACCGAGCTTTTAACGGGGTCGGAGACGCCGATGGTGATGCTGCCCAGGCTGTGTTCCTCGGCCTTTGCCCGGATGGATTCCGCAGTGGAATACGTCGCGCTGATGAAGTACATGATCGAATCGGTCTCGCCCGTCTCAAACAGCATATAGATATATCCGTTGCCGTTGTTGTAGTAACACAGGCAGTCGACGCTATTCGCAAAAGCCTCCAGCCTGCCGTCGACCACGTCGTCGCCCTTCTCAAAGCACATGTTGTCGTAGTCGTCCGGAGATACAAGAAACACGGACACAAACTTGTATGCAAAAGGTTCGTCGGGAATATCACCGCCTCTTGCTGCGTTTCTGAGATACATCCACAGCTTGCCTTCGTTTGACGGATGAGGGCTGGGCAGTCCGTAACCCTCCAGCCCGGCCGGAATCAGCAGGGATTTCATTTCATTTTCCGTCATCAGATCTTTGACGATATAGTCCTGCACCCCGAGCCGGATTGCCGCACGCGCATATTCAAATTTTTCATAGCAGGAGATGATGACGATTTTTTGCTGCGGTTTGATCTTGCGTGCTCTGGCGATAAAATCCATGCCGTCCATGATCGGCATCATGATATCCGTAAACACGATGTCAAAATCCTGTGTGCCCAGCAGGTTGAGCGCCTCGGCACCGTTGGTGGCAAACGTGGGATGCTCATAATGGAGCGTATCCCAGTCGACGATTCTTTTGAACATCTCCCGGGCGGCAAATTCGTCGTCAACGATCAACGCTCTTAACTTTTTCATTTATTCCTCCATCTTCGCGGGTATAGAGAAACGAACTGTAGTCCCGGCGCCGCGTTTACTTTCTATTGTCAGACCGGCGGCATGCCCGTAGCATAATATCAGCCTGTCGTTGATGTTTTTCAGCCCGATGCTGGTGAAGCCTTTCTTGTTCTCAAGCAGGCTGCCAAGCTTATCTTCTGCAATACCCACTCCGTTATCCGAAATGGATACAGTCAGCTGGCCATCGGCACACCGTGCCTGCACTTCGATTGTGCTCCTGCGGCCGCTGGGCAGAATTCCGTGGAAAAGAGAATTCTCCACGATGGGCTGCAGCAACAGCTTCGGAACCATGCAGCGCTGTAATTCCGGATCAGCATCTATCGAAAGCTCGAACATGTCCTTATACCGGTACTCCATGATATGTGCGTATGATTTGAGTATCGCGATCTCCTCCATCAGCGTAATGTCCTCGTGGGTGTTGCTGAGCGTCGCACGCAGCAGCCGTGTCAGGGCCCGCAGGAATCCGTGTATCTTATCCACATTTCCCTCGCTCGCCAGATAGTTGATGACGTTGAGGGTGTTGTATAAAAAGTGGGGGTTGATCTGCTGCTGCAGTGACTGCAGCTGATAGCGCAGTGCCGCGACCTCCGCCAGTTTCTTTTCTTCCTGCTCGCGGTAAATCGTCTGGATATTGGTTTCGATGCTGTCGATCATCTTATTGAAGCCGTGTTCCAGCGTCACGATCTCGTTGGTGTGGCCGCTCACGTGCAGCTTTTGGGGGATGGTGCCCTCTTCAAAAATGCGCATGGACTCGCCCAGTTTCTTAATCGGATTGGAAATGCGGCCCGATATGACAAAGGACAGCATGATGACGATGACGATGCCCGCCATGCCAATGATGATGACGAAGCTGACCAGCTTGGATGCACTCTCGTTGATGGTCTGGGTGGACAGTACGCCGACGAGATGCCAGTCCGGATAAGACGGAAGGTTGTTGTGAAAGAACGTGTTCTTATCCGTGCGGTCTATGCTGAACGAGTAGTTGGATTCGCAAATTGATATGGCGTGGGCCAAAATGGGATCGTTTAAATCATACCCGCTGTTACTGTAAACGACTTTACCGTTGCCATCGATCACGTAAAAGTTATCAAGCTGGTTCTTGGTAAACTCCGTCTTATCCTGGAACAGCGAATCCTTTTCAATAGTAATGGCGATCGTACCGTATGGCGCCATGCTGGTGTTTTCGCGCATCCTGAAATAGTAGTTGATGCGCGTCATATAAAACGCCGCATCATCGTTATAATACGGATAGGAATGCGGGCTGGAAAACAACTCTTCGCGGTTCATGGCACTGAAGCGGTCGTAGCCTGTGTATGCCAGCATGCGGCTGTAGTCTTCCTCGATAAACGCGGGGTTCAGTACCTGACGGTCCGGCGTGATGATCATCACGGAGCGCAGCCCGTATAAATAGATTCTTCCGAGCGCGGCATCAGCCGTTTCAGACAATATGCCGCGCTTTGTCGAATCGGTTATCTCGCCGTTCTGTCGGATGATCTGCGTGACCTTACGGACATCATCAATCCGGCTTTCCACGGAATCAGAGATGGATTCGAGGGACGACCGCGTGACTTCTATCTTTTGATTGATAAAGTGCTCGGAAAAAAGTATGGTGACAGCGACAATGATTCCGACAACCATAACAATAAGCAGAAATGAGTATGAAATCGTCAGCTGCATATTAATTGTATTGAGTCTCTTTAATCTCTTGCGTATCAATCCTTTTTTCCTCACACATGATTATAGCATAGCCACTGAATTTAGGAGACCAATTTTAATTGAAACTGCTCCGGCTAACTGATCACCCTCTGCGGATTATTAACGTGCTGAGCTGTGAGAGTTTCAGGCGCGAGCCATAACATCAAATCAAGCAGCTTGCGCTGTGTGCACCTGTATGTGCCATAAAGCGGTCAAAAGCCTGTGCGCCTTGGCTGTCCCGCTTAAACACTCCGGCATGGCTGAGAACCTGTGCAAAGGTTTTACCTATCTCATCCTGTATGATTGCATTGGCAGTGTCTTCGTTGAGGGTGTCATAATAGCCGCGCCACCCGTTGTACCAATCGGCATGCTTGGCAATATCGCCAATATCGGATATGTCTCTGCCGGAGAGCATGGCTTGTCTGAGCAATTCCATTTCGGTTTTAAGACGGCCGGGCAGCACGGCCAGCCCCATCACCTCAATGAGCCCGATGTTTTCCTTCTTGATGTTATGCAGCTCCTCATGGGGATGAAACAAACCCAAAGGGTGATCGGCAGTCGTCAGGTTATTCCGGAGCACAAGGTCGAGCTCGTAGCCGCCGCCGCGTTTTCTGGCAATCGGTGTAATCGTATTATGCGGCGTGCCGCCCGTTTCGGAAAACACAAAGACTGCCGGATCGGAATAATCGTGCCAGCAGTCAAGTATGTGTGCGGCCAGCGCCGTGAGCCGTTTGGAGTCGCCCGAGCGGAGTCTGATAACGGACATGGGCCACTTGACCCGTCCGGCATATACATCGCTGAACCCATTGAATACATAACGTTTCTCCACCGGCGCTTTCGCCATGGGAAATTCATACCGGCCGCCCTGAAAATGCTCATGGGAGAGTATGCTGCCGCCCACGATGGGCAGGTCCGCATTGGACCCCACGAAGTAATGCGGGAACTGCTCCACAAATGACAGCAGCTTGTCGAAGACGGACGCGTCTATTCTCATCGGGATGTGCTCCGTATTCAGCACAATACAGTGTTCGTTGTAATACAGATACGGAGAGTACTGAAGCCCCCACTTTTCTCCTGCGATGCGAATGGGGATGATCCTCAGGTTATGCCGAGCGGGATGTCCGGCATGCCCGCTGTAACCTTCGTTCTCGATGCAGAGCAGGCAGCGCGGATAGCCGTTCATGGCCTGCGTTTTGGCGGCAGCGATATCGTTGGGGTCCTTCTCTGGCTTTGAAAGATTGATAGTGATATCGAGCTCGCCGTACTCGGTAGCCGTTTTCCATCTCATGTCCCTGGCAATATGGTGTGTGCGTATGTAATCGCAGTCCCGGCTCAGCTGATAGAAGTATTCGGTGGCGTCTTCGGGGGAGCGGGCGTACAGCTCGAAGAACCTGCGCTGCACTTCCGACGGGTGCGGCGTGACGTATCCCATCAGCTGCGTGCCAAACCTGTCCCGGGCGCCGGTGCTGTTGGGTATGACGCCGTTTTGCACCGCATATCCGGCAAGCTCATTCAGTAACTGTGGGAGCGGCGGGCAGACGTCCGGAAGCGTACCGGTTTCGTCATAGCTGTCACACCTGAGCGCGGCAAGCAAAGCATTGCGGCTGTAAATAACATCGGCATCGCCGATAAGATTTTTTTCCAGAGAATATGCAATCAGTGCGTCGATGGTGCTGACCAGGCTCATTTATCGTCAAATCCTTTTTTGTGTTGGCTGTGCCAGTTCCATGCTGATTTGATGATCACATCCAGATCGGCATATTTGGGTTCCCATCCTAGCACGCTTCGGGCTTTCGCGCTCGATGCCACAAGCTGGGCCGGGTCACCCGCCCGCCTGGCTGTATACATAGTGGGTATTTTATGTCCGACAACGGCTTCGGCGGTCTCGATCACCTCTTTTACGGTGAAGCCAATGCCGTTTCCGAGATTGAGGATGCGGCTCTGCCCGCCGTTTGTCAGGTATTGTACGGCAAGCGTGTGGGCCCGCGCCAGATCGCACACATGGATGTAGTCCCGAACACAGGTGCCGTCTTTGGTGTCGTAATCGGTGCCGAACACCGCAATGTTTTCGCGCATGCCAGCAGCTGCCTGCAGTATGAGGGGGATGAGGTGCGTTTCGGGTGAGTGATCTTCGCCAATGCTGCCGTCCAGCCGCGCGCCGCACGCGTTGAAATACCTGAGCGATACATAGCGGATGCCGTGGGCGATATCCGTCCACTTGAACATCTGTTCCATGGCGAGCTTTGTCGCGCCATACCCATTGGTTGGCTCCGTGGGGTCATCCTCAGTTATCGGGATGCGCCGGGGCTCGCCGTATGTGGCCGCGGTGGAGGAAAACACGATCTTGTCAACACCATGCTCGGCCATGCTGGTCAGCAACACTTGAGTCCCGTGGACGTTGTTGTCGTAATACTTGAGCGGGTTCGTCATACTTTCGCCGACGATCGAATAGGCGGCGAAATGCACCACCGCGTCTATGTGCTCAGATTCAAAGATCCGGTCCAGAAACGTTTTGTCGCGAATATCTCCGTGATAAAACGCCCCAGCCGGATGCAGCGCCTTGATATGGCCGGTTTCAAGGCTGTCGGCAACCACCACCCTGTATCTTTTCTCTATCAGATCGTATACCGTATGCGAGCCGATGTAACCGGCTCCGCCCAGCACCAGAATATTCTGCATTTTACGCTCCTTCCGTCATTTAAAAGTATAAGCGCCAACCGGCCTGACGGACAATACTTGGCAGGCGTCATATCCAAAAACATCGTCCATACGGGCCTTGTATACGGGCACGCGGTCTTTTGGTACCAGCGCCTGAATGGTACCCGCGAAGCCGCCGCCGTGCACACGCCACGCGCCGCAGCCGGACAGAAGCGTTTCGGACAGCGCGAGTGCCAGGGCGACGCTGCGTTCGCGGCTGTCGCCGGCTGGCCATATGTTTTGCAGCATGGTCATGGAGGATCGCCCGGAGTCCTGCATCAGCGCCTGATAACGCTCGATATCTTGGGCCTTTATCGCCTCGGTCTGATCGCACACCCGCTGGTCTTCAAGAAAATAATGCATGGCACGCAAGATAGCCCGGTCGGGCAGAGATTTGCGGAGCTCGGGGACAGCGCTCATGAAGTCAGAAAAGCCTACATCGCGCAATACTTCTTTTCCAAAAGCCGCCGCTGCCAATCTCATCTCTTGTGTAATGGAGGCGTATTCGTCGGTCAGGTCGGCATGGCTGCCGCCGGCATTCGTGACGCATAGGCAGTATCCGGCATCGGCAAAGGCAAAGTCCAGCTTCTGAACCGCAGGGCTTGCCATTTGCTGAAAGTCGATAGCGACGATGCCGCCCACCGCGGACGCCGTCTGATCCATCAAACCGCAGGGCTTACCAAAGTAGCTGTTTTCGGCGTATTGACCATAGCGGGCCATGTCCACCGGATCAATCGTTCCGCCGCAGTACATTTGATTAAATATTTCGGCAATCAACACTTCAAAGGCAGCGGACGACGAGAGCCCTGCCCCATGTGGTATGTCGGATGTGATATAGGCGTCGAAGCCTTTTACGCGCTGACCGCGTTTGCTGATTGCGTCCGCCATGCCGCGTATCAGCGCGTGAGATGTGCCGGTTTCATCGGGTTTGAACGAAGTATCGGATATTTCCAGAGTGCTCAGACCAAAGCCTTTCGAATAAATTGTCACCGTGAAATCTTCACGCGGGCTCGCAACCGCGATAATGTCGATCGTCACCGCAGCGGCCAGAACGCGTCCATGCTGGTGATCCGTATGGTTGCCTGCCAGCTCGGTTCGTCCGGGTGCAGAAAAAAGACCTGCTTTCCGGTCGCTTTTGCCAAAGTGTTTATCAAATTCATTAAGCGCTGTAATATATCGGCTGTACCCTTGTTCAAATTTCTCCTGATATAGAACGGACAGTTGTTCCTTCAAGCTGCCTTCACCAAATCTCGCACGCCAAAAGTCTGTGTTGTTAAGCATATTTCACCACGCAGTATTACTAATTTGCTTTGTATTTATAAGCATAATAATTTGATCGAGTGCTGGCAATATGCCGGATTAACCAGTTCGTAAGAAATATTAATATCTTTTAAGTTATTACTCGTCTCAAGCACGGCTCGACTGCTCTGCATCCCGCTTGGGAACTTAGGCATATGGTTTAAACACGTATCAGAAATTTTATAGGGTTTGTTTTGGGTGCCAGAGTTTATTTAAAACGGCTATGCGGTGATGCTAGGCAATGTGAAGATCAAGATAACGGATGAAATGAGCGCCATACTTCGGGAAAAGGACGCGCAAAGCCAGCCGGTGTTGTTGGGCATACGGCCTGAGCGCATGAGCATCGCGCGGCACGACGATGAGGGCGCAGTTCATGCCAAGGTTGATGTGACTGAAATGATGGGCAGCGAGATGCACATGCATCTGAATGGGACGGACAGGATGTGGTGGTGCGCGTGCCCACGATAGATCTGGATGAGCGGTTCCGCGGCGGCGTGGGCAGTATCAACGAAATTGACTTCAAATTTCCGGCGGTACTGATTCATCTGTTCTCTGAAGAGAACGGGTATAATTTGTTGGTTTAATGTTCGGATAAAATCAATATAAAGTGATGTGCAAAATGATAAAGCCGCCGATAGATATGATCGGCGGCTTGGGGCAGTTGAGAGAAAATCCATCACAAAACAAGGGCTAACGTCGGCATTTGTATAGGAAAATATCAATACAGGACAAAGAATTCGTCAATTCAAAGCAAGATATTCATGTCTCCCGAAACTATAATGATAATACAAACATCAAAGACACAACGTAATTCACAATAAACAATTTTATAGCTGCGGGGGATTGGTATGAATAATTTTAAGGTTAAAGAGAAAAGAAAAAACCTTCTATTTGAAATAGAATTTACCAATGTATACCGGCTGGCAAAAAAGAAATATTCCCATCCGGCACAGATTGAACTTGAGTGTCTTAAAGCGCAATATCCGGCAATCTTGCACGAGGTGGAGGATAGAGATCTTTTTGCGGGCAGAATCGAATTTGGCGCTGTGGGGCTTGGAATTCAGCATCAGACGGGCGGTTTTGGCTATTTTATGGAGGAGCCGAGGGTGACCGCAGAGCTGGAAAGAGCGCAAGGGTCGCTTAAATACCGTGAGGATTTGCACGACATGCTGGTGTTCTGGCGTTCGGAAAACACCAGCTTCAAGGTGATGGAGGCTATGCCTGCGGACATCAAAGAGGCGCTGCCCAGCGAAGACTGGCTGGGCCGTTCGTTGCCCGCTGTTCCCATACTCAGAATGGCCGGATCGTACCTTGATTTTGACAAGCTTGTTAAGGTGGGCATCAAGGGGCTGGAAGAAGAGGTGGCCGAGCGGCTGCAAAGAGCCAAGGAAGGCAGCGACGAGAGCATTCTGCTGGAATGCATGCTGGGCGCGCTGCAGCTTGTACGCGACGTTTGCGCCTTTTACAGAGATCAATTAACGGCAAAGATATTTGAGACGCAGGATACCGCCCGGCAAGCGGAACTTAAGGCAATGGCTGCTGTGCTGGAAAACATCATGCACAGCGCGCCAAAGACGATGCGCGAGGCCATTCAGCTGGTGTGGATATACGGACTATTGACGCCGGAGATCGAATACGGCCGGATGGACGTGTATCTGGGAGACCTGTATGTGCAGGACGTCAAAAGCGGCGAGCTGACCGAGGACAAGGCGCTCGCTCTGGTGCAGTGCTTCTTCCGGCTGATCGACCATCTGGACTGCGAAACGGACGGGCGCGCCATCGTGGGCGGATACGGACGTCGCAATACCGAAAATGCCGATAAGTTCTCGCTGCTGGCTATTGAGGCATGCCGCACGGTGAAAGAAGTGCTGCCGCAGTTCACGCTGCGCTTCGGCAATGAGACGCCAAAAGAGGTGTGGGACGCCGCAATGAGATGCATCGAAGAAGGCCGGACATACCCGCTGCTGTATAACGATGAGGTGCTGATACCCGGCATCATGAAGGCATACGGTGTGGACCGTCAGCGCGCGGAGAGCTACGTGCCGCTGGGCTGCGGCGAGATTGAGTTTGATCATTACAGCTTTGGTACGCCGAGCGGTTCGCTGAACATGCTCAAGGTGCTGGAGATCACGATAAACGGCGGATTTGATCCGGTATCGCGGCTGCATTTCGGGCCAGCCGTGAAGCCGCTGGAGCAGTGCGCCACGTTTGAAGAGTTTTACGGCGAGTACAAAAAGCAGCTGGATTATTTTGTGGAGGCGCAGGCCAAGTTCGAGAAGTATCAATACGAGAAGACGGGCCAGATGCATGCGTTCATGTATGTGACCATGCTGTATGACGGATGCGTGGAGCGCGGCAAAGCAGTATTTGACGGCGGGTGCGCCAGCCTGAACGGCACGCTGGAGCTGTATGGACTTGTCAACGCGGCCGACAGCCTGACCGCCATCCGCAAGTTGGTGTACAACGACGGCACGATGACAGCGGAGCATTTGAAACAGGTGCTGGCGGCCAATTTCTTCACCTACGACAAGGAAAGGAAGCTGATGCTCGACTGCCCCAAATACGGCAACGACGATTCGGAAGCGGATGGCATGATGGTGGACTTGCACGGATACATCTGCCGTACCATCAGCGAGCAGGCTCCTAAGGTGGGGCTGGACACCAACCTCGCCGTGGTGATTAACAATGCCCAAAATACCACGCTGGCCCGTTGGGTGAGCGCATCTGCCGACGGCAGAAAATCCGGCACGGCTACGGCTAACGCCAATAACCCATCGCCGGGAGCGGATAAAAACGGCATCACCGCCATGCTGAATTCGATACTGAAAGTGCCTCATGACAACCACGCGGGCATGGTGCAGAACATCCGTCTGAGCCGCGAGGTGTATTCATCGGCAAAGGAAAAGGTTCAAAAGCTTATTAATTCGTATTTTGAACGCGGCGGCGGTCAGGCCATGATCACGGTGGTGGGCAAGGATGAGCTGGCACAGGCCATGAAGACGCCCGAGCTTTACCACGACCTGATCGTGCGGGTAGGCGGATTCAGTGCGCGCTTTGTGGACCTTCCCAAGGATGTGCAAAAGGAGATATTTGAAAGGAACACCTATTGATGCGGACAGCCAGAATATTTGACATACAAAGGTTCTGCATACAGGATGGTCCGGGAATCAGGACTGGGGTCTTCTTCAAAGGATGCCCGCTCAGGTGCATTTGGTGCCACAACCCGGAGTCGTTGTCGGAGCGCGACGACTTTGTGTACAGGGCTGGCAAATGCGTGGGGTGCGGCGCGTGCGTTGCGGCTTGTCAGTATGGCGTGCATGTACTGACAGCCGGACAGCACGAGGTGAACTATGATAAATGCGTTAAATGCGGCGAGTGCGTTAAAGTGTGCTGTTACGGCGCGGTGTCGATGATCGGGCGGACAGTTTCAATTGAAGAGCTGCTGCACGAGATCGACACCGACCTCCCATACTATGGCGAAGAGGGTGGCGTGACGCTGACCGGCGGTGAGCCGATGCTGCAGCATGAGTTTGTACGCGAGCTGTGCACTGAGCTCAAAGCAAGAAACATCAACGTCTGCATGGAAACCTGCGGGTATGCCCCGACGGAAGCTTTTGAGAACATTGTCCCTTATGTGGATACAATTTTGTTTGACTATAAGGTGACCGACCCTGAGGAACATGTGAAGCTGACGGGCGTATCACCCCGGCTGATACTGGAAAACCTGCAGCGGCTTAACGAATTGGGACGCAGCATCGTACTGCGGTGTCCCATCATACCCGGCTTTAACGATACGCAGAAGCATCTTGAAGCCATCGCGGATATTGCGGCGACGAACCGGATGATTCGCAGCGTGGAGCTGCTGCCGTATCACCGTATGGGCGAAACAAAGAGGGAGCAGATGGGCGGCGAAACAGCGCTGCCCGACATAAAGCCGCCGGATGAGGAGCAGCAAAAAGGCTGGCTTGAGATATTGAATGCCCGCGGGTGCAGCGCAAAAATATCATGAGCTGCCGGGCGTCAAACTGGTGCCCAACCGGGTCGCGACTTATTCTGAAATACTGTATCTATTAGACATAATAGATTATTATAACTAAAGGAGGTTGAACAATGAAGAACAGGTTATTGGGAACGATATTGGCTTTGCTTATGGTTGTTGGTATGTTTGCGGGGTGCGCAGCGCCTCAGAACACACCGGCCGCGACGGAAAAGCCGTCTGAGGCTGTGGTGGATGAATCGCCCGCGACGGAAGCGCCGCAGGCGGATGCAGAGAAACCCACGATCGTTTTGTCCAGATGGGCGGGCCCGCATGCGGACGATCAGAAGACCGTGCTGGCAAGCTATGCGGACGCCACCGCGAAGGTGGATGACATCGACTATGGCAACTTGAAACAGAAGCAGATGCAGAGCATGAGCTCCTCCGCGGATTACGATCTGGTATGGGCGCAGGAAATTTGGCTGCCGGAATACATTGAAAACGGCTGGCTGATGCCGATGGATGACATGGTTGCTGCGGACGGTATTGATCTTGGCATGTACTCCCCCGCCATGGTGGAAATGAACCGTGGAGCGGATGGCAAGCTGTATGCGCTGCCGACATTTGCCCAGACGCTGATACTGACCTACAACAAGGAATGGTTTGAAAGAGAAGGGCAGAAGGTGCCTACCACCGTTGAAGAACTGCTCGCTGTTGCGAAGTACTTCAAGGAAAAGGGCACGGGCATTGCACTGCCGGCGATGCAGGGCCAGGCTTCCGCAGACTTGTTCGCACAGCTCCTCTATTCGGCGGGCGGCGACTACTTCGGCGCTGACGGCAAAGTCAACATGCTGAGCGAAGAAGCGCTTTACGCGGCTGACCTTTGGGACCAGCTCTGCCAGTATTCCATGGATGGCTCGCTGACATGGCATCACGATCAGGTGTCTCAGGCGATCCGTGAAGAGAATGCGCCGTTCGGCATCACCGTTACCGGTCTGTCCGGACAGGATTCGAACCCCGAGCTTTCCAAGATCGTTGATAAAGTGGGCTATGCGCCGATCCCCGGCAAAGTGAAAGTCGCCGGTTGCGTCAGCTACTGGTCCTGGTGCGTAGCGGCTAACAGCAAGAACCCCGAAGCGGCGTTTAAGCTGGCGGCATGGCTGACCAGCGCGGAAGTGGAAAAGGAACAGGCGCTGATGAACGGCCAGATCACTGCGGTGACCTCGCTGGCGGACGATGCGGAAGTTGTTGCGAAGATTCCTTTCCTGCCGGCCACCAACGAGACGCTGAAGAACGCCAAAACCCAGCCGACCTCCGCTTCTGCGGCGGCTATCTTCGAACCCCTGATGGCAGCGCTGTCTGAGATCGCTTCCAGCGATGCGGCTCCTGCGGATGTGTTCGCAGCCCTTCAGGACAAAGTGAAAGACATAACGAAATAAGGCAAACTAAATAACAACACGAAGCGCTCAGCCTCCGTGCGGGGCTGAGCGCTTAAAAATCAAAAGGGAGACGGAGAAGTGAAGGAATTGACAGCGCAAAACAGGCCATCGCGCCGCAGAAAGAAAGATTTTCTCCCATTTCTTCTGTTATCGCCGACACTGTTCATCGTTATCATCGTGATGATCGTGCCGTTGTTCTACGGCCTATTTATGAGCTTCTTTGATTATGATCTGGGAATGAAGATCACGCCGGACAATTTTGTGGGCGCGGATAACTATGTGAAGATGGTTCACGACTCCACGGTGTGGAAATCGCTGAGCAACACGGTGATATTCTCTGTGGGCGCGACGGCGGGTGATCTCATTATCGGGACGCTGATTGCCGTACTGCTGCTGAAGGTGCGTCCGCGAACGGCCAAGCTGGGACGTGCCATATTCACCATCCCGCTGCTCATCTCTCCCATCATCATCGGTTTGATCTGGCGGTATATGTATGACCCGTACTCGGGCATATTGTATTGGATAATGAGCTTTTTTGGTGCCGGTGTGTCGGACTTCCCCGGCATTACGGCGCAATCCACGGCGCTGTTGTCTGTGATGATCGCGCACTGGTGGCAGGTGACGCCGTTTGTGCTGATAGTGGTGACGGCTGGGCTGGTCTCCATACCGACGGATATATACGAGGCCGCCAGAATTGACGGTGCGGGCGAGGTGAGGACGTTTTTCAGCATCAGCTTACCGCTGCTGAAAAAGGTTTACATGGTGATACTGGTGATCAGCGGTGTGGATACGTTCAAGGTGTTTGACATCATCTATTCGCTGACACAGGGCGGCCCGGCCAACTCGACGCTGTCCGTCAGCATCTATGCATACAAGAACGCGTTTGAGAGTACGCAGATGGGTTACGCGATGGCAATTTCCATACTGGCTGTTGTGGTATCGTTCGTGCTGTTTGGCATACCGTTTATCCGGTTCAACTCGCTCAAGAAAAAGGATGGTAAACATGCGTAGAAAGAAACTGACGGTGTCTCGGGTGGTCATGTACATCGTTCTGATACTGTTCTTGCTCTGGACTGTCATCCCGATATATATCGTTATCACGAACTCCTTCAAGCCCACGCTGCAGATCAAGGAGATTCCGCCGGTGTTCCTGTTCCAGCCGACGCTGACCCATTACACCAAGGTGCTGGGCGACGGGGAGTTTGGCGGATATTTCACCAACTCGCTGATCATCGCGTCGGTTACGACGCTGATATCCGTGCTGGGCGGCGCACTGGGCGCATATGGCCTCACGCTGGCTCGGTCGCGCTGGGCATCGCGCGCGTCCAACATGATGTTGCTGGGCAAGCTGGTTCCCGCCATCGCGATACTGATTCCGTTCTACACCATATTGAAAGTGGTACACTTGAACGGTACGTATGTGGGACCCATACTGGCGCATTGCTCGGTCAACCTGCCGTTTGTGGTATGGCTGATGATGAGCTTTATGTCGGACATACCCAAGGAGCTTTTTGAATCGTCCTATCTGGACGGCGCGAGCCGGATGCAGACGTTCTGGAAGATCATCTTCCCCATGCTGCTGCCTGCCATCGGCTCCGCAGTCATACTGTCCATGCAATATTCGTGGAACGAGCTGGTGTATTCGCTGCAGCTGACATCGATGGACTCGTATACGCTGCCGGTGGGCATCGGGCGGTTCGTCGGTGCGGTATCGGTGGACTGGGGCAAGAGCAGCGCCGCTGCGTCCATCACAATGGTGCCCATCATACTTGTTGGATTCTTCATGCAAAAATATCTGGTTTCCGGCCTGACAGCTGGTGCGGTAAAGGAGTAACATAAATGTTTTTTGGCGCTCAATACTACCGGCCTCCTTTCCCCTACCCTTGTGACTGGGAAAGAGACATCCGCCGTATGAAAAAGCTCGGCTTCAACGTCGTGAAGCTGTGGGCTGTATGGAATGCTATCGAGCGGGAGCCGGGCAAATTTGACTTTGACGAGCTGGACAAATTGGTCGAGCTTTGCGGACAATATGACCTGCAGGTGATCATCAATACGATTCCGGAGGGCGCGCCCTACTGGACGCAGGACTCGCTGCAGGATCATTTTTACCGGACGGCGGAAGGGTTGGCGCTGAGCTACAGCGGCCCCGCCAATATCCCCACGGCAGGCTGGCCGGGGCTGTGTCATGACGGTGCGGCGGCGGGCCGCTTGGTCGAAGACTTCATTTACCGGACGGCGGCGCATTTTGCGGATAACGACACGGTTTTTGCCATCGATGTATGGAACGAGCCGCATCTTGAGCCGATGTTCGATTATTCGGGGCAGCTGCTGTGCTATTGCGATCACTCGGTGGCGCGTTTTCGCGAATGGCTCAAGGAGCGTTACGGCACACTGGACAGCCTAAACAAGAACTGGTTCCGGTATTACACGGAATGGGAGCAGGTGATGCCCCCTGTGCGCTTCGGAACCTATGCGGACATGGTGGACTGGCGGCGGTTCTGGCTGTACAACCTTGCCGCGTGGATGAAAAAACGTGCGGACGCGGCCAGACGGGGCGCTCCCGGCAAGATTATACAGAGCCATTCAGCCTTCAGCGGCTACATGGGCGCGCTCAACAAGGGCGGGCTGGGCAACGAGCTGGGTGATGAGTTCCTGCTGAGCCAGCCAGTGGATATGTACGGACTATCTTCCTTTCCTCTGTGGCTGATGGGCGAAGAGCATGTGCGTGGGCACCTGATCAACGCTGAGATCATAGCCGAAGCCGTGGGCGATAAACCGTTCTATCAGGTGGAGCTGCAGGGTGGCGCGGGCAAAGCCGGGCTGTTGGGCGGGTTGGTGCCCTCGGACGTGGATGTGCGTCAGTGGAACTGGAACGTGATCGCGGCGGGCGGAAAGGGTGTGGTGTACTGGCAGTATTCCCCCGAACCGGCGGGTATGGAATCGCCGGGTTTTGGGCTCATCGACTCGATGGGCGGTGACACGCCGCGGCTGCTGAGTGCATCGTACTGTGCGCAGCTGTTCAATCAGGATTACCTGACAAAGGCACATCGCGTACCGTCGGTAAACGGCATCTATTTATCGCGGGATTCCGACCTCATCACCTACGCGGCCAAAGAGGAAGAAAAATATAACGCCAGTTTTGTGGGCGTATACAATGCGCTCACCGACAGGGGCATACCCGTGCGGTTTGTGCATCAGGACACGCTGGAAAGAGCGATGGCGCAGCAGCTTAAAGTGCTGTATCTGCCAATGACGCTGGCGATTTCACCGGAGGAAATGCAAAGGCTGGTGCAGTTCGTAAACAGCGGCGGCACACTGGTGATGGAAGGCTGTACTGGCATGTATGGCGCAAACGGTGAGATGGATATGCGCTTCTCGTTCCTCGGTGAAATGCTGGGCATGGAGCATGTGACGCTGGAAGCTGTTCCGAAGGGCAGCATCATGGCGGAGGGCTTTGGCTGCGCATGGTATCGTCAGATGTACCAAAGCTGCAGCGATGAGGCGCAGGTAACTGCCCGGTTTGAGGATGGGCTGCCGGCGGTGCTCACAAGGACGCTGGGCAAGGGAAAGGCTATCTGGCTGGGCGGCTTTGCTGGGGCTTATTATAATATGCACAGGGATAACGCGACAGGCGATTATATTACATCTCTGTTTGATGCGCGCGGATTTGATACCTTTGATGAGTTGGCATCTGACGGTATGCTGGTGCGTCTGCTGGAATCGGACGGAAAGCTGTATATCGTGGCCGTAAACCACTCGGATACGGAGAAGACATTGTCGGCTCAGCTTCGCGGCGGCGTCAGCATTCAAGAGGCAGTGCCGTCGAGAGACGGGCGCATTATTGCGGTGGGATGAGATGCTCGTTACGCTGCGACTGCCGGGACTGTTCCCTATAGTTGCGGGGTGACATGTGGAACTGGTCCTTGAACTGGTGGTAGAAGTTGCTTAGCGAATCGAACCCCACCTCGCCTGAGATGCTGATGATGGGCTTGTCCGTATAGATGATGCTGCGGGCTGCTTCTTCCAGACGGATCTTGTTGAGAAACTGCCCGGGCGTCATGTTCAGGTATTTGCGGAAGGTGCGGCAAAGATGCTCAGGCGTGCAGTTGGCGATATCGAAGATGTACTGTATGCCCTTGGTATAGACCTCGGGCTCGTACATTCTGGATATCAGATCCTTCAGCCAGGAGGGATACGAGCTGATTTCGCTGAACAGGTGCTCGTCCACGAAGTGCGAGAGTATGTTTGCGACGGCCAGCCGGAGAACAGTATTGTACTGGGCGGCGTTCAGCGCAGGGTATATGATCAGGCGTTTTAAGCGTGAGAAGAGCGGCTCATAGCTGGTTGGTGAAAGGTCCCTCTGGGAAGGGAATTCGTTGGTCAGCAGTACGTCCGGAAAGCCGTTGCCCAAGTAATCGACCAACTCCGATATAACAGCCTGCATCACGATCAGGTTGATAAACTGGAAATCCGGCGTAGGGTTCAAATAGCAGTGCTGGTCGTTCGGGCGTATGAAGACGAGCGAGCCGCGCATTAAATCAAATTCCCTGCCGTTGACCAGATGCACCGCAGAACCGTCCAGCACAAGAAAAACCTCGTAATAATCATGCGAGTGGAAATAGCTCATCTGATGGATGTTATTGATCGTCGTGCAAAACCCCACAGAACTGGGTTCAACGTACAGGGGAGCGACCAATTTGGGTGGTGCAGGCATATCTTACCTCTGTTTCAGGCTTTTTGAATATTGTAGCACGAATGCTATGGATTATAAAGGAGGCCAAGAGCGATGAAATCATGGAACGTTATTTTCCCCGAGAGAAACCGGATAGAGTTTATCCAGCAGGAGACTGGTGAGGCGACTCCCGATCAGATAGTGTGCCGGGCCGATATCTCGCTCATCAGCATCGGTACGGAGCTGCGCTGTCTCAAAGGGGAGATCGACCCCGGCACCAACTGGTATGACTGGGTGAAGTATCCCTTTAGCCCCGGCTACAGCATGACAGGTACGGTAATAGCAATGGGCTCACAAGTTACCGGCTTTAGCGTGGGTGACCGCGTTGTAACGCAGCACCCGCACGCGCAGTATTTCTTTGATACGCCCGGTAACCCCAACTTGATGAAGGTGCCCGAAGGGATATCGCAGACGGAGGCGTCGTGGCAGGCATTGGGCTGCATTACGCAGCTGGGCGCGCGCCGTCCGGATATCCGCCTTGGGGATAACGTGGGCATCATCGGCCTTGGCATGCTGGGGCAGCTGGTAACCCAGTACATGCGAATGATGGGAGCGCGCAATATTGTGGCCATGGACATATCTGAAGCGCGGCTCAACATGGCAAGTGCCAATGGCGCGACGCATGCGATAAATGGTGACGTGAAGGACGCCTATACAATAGTAAAGGATATCACTACGGGCAAGATGCTGGACGTCGTTTACGACATTACGGGTCTGCCGAACGTGTTGTCCGCCGCCACCAAGCTGGTACGCAGGCTGGGCAAAGTGGTGCTGCTGGGCGACAACACGATGCCGTCCAAGCAGGTGCTGGGTCCCAATGTGGTCAGCGATTCCGTCAGCATATTGGGCATACACGGCAGCATGTGTCCGGATACGGCAAATGAGTTTAATCCGTGGACTTGGCAAGCCATGGCTGAGCTGTTCTTTGAGCTGCTGGCCACAAAGAGAATGAACGTCGCCTTGATGACCAAGGATGTATTTTCGCCCGCGGAAGCCGAAAAGGTGTACCGCTGGCTGGCGGACGAGAGGCCGGAGACGACGGGTGTGGTGTTCGACTGGTCCATGCTGGGCTAAGGAGGCAAGAATGATGAACAAGCTGAAAGTAGGCATTGTGGGGCTGGGGACGATCTCCCAGCGGCTGGCAGATGCAGTACGGCAATGCGATGCGCTGAAGCTGGCAGCTGTATGTCATCACCGCGAGGAGCGTTTACGGGAAGTAGCGGCGCAGTGGGGCGTGGACAAGGCCTATCTCAACTATAGCGATATGCTCGCGGATAGCGATGTCGGAGCGGTGATCATAGCGACGCCCAATCATCTGCACGCTTCAATGACGATGGACGCGCTGAAAGCGGGCAAGCACGTGTTTTGCGAAAAGCCGCCCGCAATGGACGCGACCGAAGCCCGGCATGTGCGAGATTGCGCCCGACAGACGGGCAAACTCGTAATGTACGGCTTCATGTTCCGGTTTTCAAAGAAGCATGTGCTTGTAAAAGACCTGCGGGACGAGGGACTATTTGGGGAGATATTCTACGCCAAGGCGGGTATTGTTCGACGTTGCGGTGACCCCGGCGGCTGGTTCTCGGACAAGGCGCTGTCAGGCGGGGGTTCGCTGATTGATGTGGGCTCGCACATCATCGACCTTGCGGTGAGACTGATGGGAGATTACGAGCCGGTATCCGTGTTTTCCCGGTCGTTCCGAAACACCGAAAATCTGGACGGGGTGCGCGCTATCAGCGGCTATCAGGCGCTCAGCAGCGGAACCGGCAAGAACGATGTGGAAGAGCTGGACATTGTGATGGTCAACTTCTCAAACGGTGCGTGCCTGTTGGCAGAGACGAGTACCAAGAGCCATATCAAGGAGGACCGCATGTATCTTGAGATGCAGGGCAGCAAGGGCGGCATCACGGTGGACCCGGAGATCGAGATATATACGGTGCATCATAACTGCCTGATGGACATGAAGCCGAATATCAACTGTGGTCAGTTTGATTACCAGGGAGCCATCAACGACGAGATCTGCCACTTCGCAGACTGCGTGCTGAACGGAACGCCATGCATCTCCTCAGTGGAAGAGGGCTGCAAGCTGATGCGGATCATCAGCGCGGCTTACCAGTCCCAGCGGGAGGGTACGCTCGTGATATTACAGGACGAAAAGGAGTAACAGCGATGAAACGTTCAAAAATCAATCAACTTATAACCGAGGCTATCGAATGGCTGAACAAAATGAATTATAAGCTGCCGCCGTTCGCCTTTTTCTCGCCGCAGGATTGGGCGGACAAGGGCCATGAGTACGACGAAATCAGGGACAACATGCTGGGCTGGGACATCACCGACTATGGTCACGGGCGGTATGAGGAGATCGGCCTTTTGCTGTTCACTATCCGAAATGGCAACATGCTCAATAAGAAATACGCCAAGCCTTATGCGGAGAAGCTACTGATATCGCAGGAGGAGCAGATCTGCCCCAATCACTTTCATTGGAGCAAGATGGAGGATATCATTAACCGCGGCGGCGGCAACCTGATGGTACAGCTGTGGAACGCGGATGACAATGACAACCTGTCGGGCACCCCCGTTACCATTACGACGGATGGACGAACGTATACTGTGCCTGCAGGGTCCATCATCCGTTTGGTCCCCGGCGAAAGCATCACGCTGCCTCCCCGCCAATACCACGCGTTCTGGGCAGAAAAGGGACACGGGCCTGTGCTGATCGGTGAGGTGTCCATGGTGAATGACGACAACATCGACAACCGGTTTTATGAAACGCAGGGGCGTTTTCCACAGATTGAGGAGGACGAAGCGCCGTTGTTCCTGCTGTGCAACGAATATCCCTCGGCGCCGTAAGCGACGGTTTAGTATTAATATCATTTGAATTAAGGAGGTGTATCCGCAACCCGGTTGCGGAGGCGGATGAATTGTCCGTTCAAGCAAAGATATGGCAAAGGTTTCTCTGATAGGTGTCAAGAAGATTTACGAAAAGAATATCGAGGCTGTTAAGGATTTTAACCTTGAGATAGATGACAAGGAATTCATCGTGCTGGTGGGACCGTCGGGCTGCGGAAAGTCGACCACGCTGCGCATGGTGGCGGGGCTGGAGGAAATATCCGAGGGCGAGCTGCATATCGGCGACAGGCTGGTCAATGACGTTGCGCCTAAAGACCGCGATATTGCGATGGTGTTTCAGAACTACGCGCTCTATCCGCATATGTCAGTGTTCGACAACATGGCATTCGCGCTGAAGCTGAGAAAGATACCCAAGGAGGAAATCAAGCGGCGGGTTGAGCAGGCTGCCGAGATATTGGGCATCACAGAGCTTCTGCAGCGTAAGCCCAAGGCACTGTCGGGCGGTCAGAGGCAGCGCGTGGCCATTGGCCGTGCTATCGTGCGGGAGCCGCAGGTTTTTCTGATGGACGAGCCGCTGTCCAACCTCGACGCAAAGCTGAGAAACCAGATGCGCACGGAGATCATCAAGCTGCGGCAGCGGATTGACACGACGTTCATCTATGTGACGCATGATCAGGTGGAGGCGATGACGCTGGGCGACCGCATCGTCGTCATGGAGGACGGATACATCCGGCAGATCGGCTGCCCGCAGGACGTATTCAGCAAGCCGGAGAACATGTTTGTTGCCGGATTTATCGGCACGCCGCAGATGAACTTCTTTGATGCTGATTTGGAGCTAAAGGACGGAGTCTACAGTGCCATGCTGCATAACATTCGCATTGAGCTTCCGGAAGGCACTCAAAAGGCGCTTAAAGCAAAGAATCAGGGGGCGCAGAAGTGCATCCTCGGCGTGAGGCCCGAGCATATCTCCATCGCTCACGAAGCGGGCGAGAACTGCATGGAGGCGGTAGTGGACGTGGCGGAGATGATGGGCAATGAAACGTATCTGCATATCAGCATTGACGGCAAGGATGTTGTGATTCGCGTGCCCACCATTGATCTGCCGGAGCGTTTCCGGTGCGGGGGCCAAAATACTGACACCGTGCATTTTACCTTCCCGGCAGAGCTGGTGCACCTGTTTGACGCTGAAACGAAGGAGAACCTGCTCAACGAATGAAAGAGATAATAGTGTTTGGTGTTTGAGTATCACCAATACACAAAGAGTCGGTGCAATCAAGGCAATAAGAGAAGGGGCTTCCGTAGGAGCATAAATACAGTCTTGCTCTACTAAATACAGTAAGCTGGTTTAAATAATAAATAGGGATCGATCAAGTGATAAAATAGGAATTCGATTGGAGTGTATTATTTTTAGCCTACCATATTATTAGATACTGGGTTGGTGGGCTTTATTTCACGTTAAGAGTTAAGTGTATCGGAGCATTAATTCTAAAGCAAGCGAATCATCCCCTAGGCGGCATGCCGATTAGTTGGATTAATATTGAGCGTAAGTGGTTTGGTTAAAAAAATATGTACCAGACTTTTTTGATTTAATCAATAGCATGCATGATGTTTTTCAGGCGTGAATCTGCAACTAAAATTATACTAAAAAATAATTGATAATTTTATTTAGAATCAGTATAATTAGCCCAGTGGGGTGAATGAATATGACTAAAATTAAGATGACTGACATTGCAGAAAAAGTGGGGGTATCCGTTGCGGCCGTATCGTTCGCGCTGAACGACAAGCCCGGCGTAAGTGAGGATATACGACGGGCGATACTGAAAGCGGCGGAAGAAATGGGGTATGAAAGGAATGAGAAAAGCAAGTCCCGAATGCGTGATAAGGAGCATCTTCTCATTCTGAACTGTTCACGAACGGCCATCACATACGATATTTTTCCGCAGACGCCTTATTTCAGCGAATTACTGCGTGCCTTTGAAGAAAGGCTGAACAGCGAAAGTTATCACTTCTGGATCAAATCCATCTGCATCGATAAAAACTTTAAGCAGAATATCGACACACTGCTGAGCAACCAGCAGGTGGACGGTGTGCTGCTTGTGGCAACCGACATGGAGGAGAGCGACATCCGTATCGTTCAGGAGATTGAGCCCAATGTGGTGATACTCGATTCCTGCTATGACCGGCTGACGGCCAACTGCGTTGTGATGGACAACTATCTGGGCGGAATGCTTGCCGCTCAGCATTTTCTGGAATTGGGGCATGCCCGGTTTGGTTATGTGCAGTCCCGTGTTCGAATTTATAACTTCGATATGCGCAAGCAGGGTTTTATGGATGAGCTGGCCAGAAACGGGATGGCCATAAAGCCGCGGGACATACTGGAGGTTGACGCCTCGATTGAAGCGAGCTACAAAACGCTGGCTCAGAAGGAGTTTTTAGGCTCAGACCGACCGACTTGTTACTTCGCGGAAAACGATTATATGGCCATCGGCCTATTGCGGGCGCTGCAGAAGAAGGGTATTTCCGTGCCCGAGCAGGTTGCTGTGATCGGCTTCGACAATATTGATATGGCGGGTATCGTCACACCATCGCTGACCAGCATTAATGTTCCCAAGAACAAGCTGGCTGAGATTTGTATTTCTCAGCTTATGCACATGCTGGAGCACGAGCAGTATTGGGGCATCAAGCAGTTTATATCGGTCAATATTGTCAAAAGAAAGTCCACCTGAGAGGTGTTTGAGCATAACACATATTACCACATCACATAAATCTATTTAAGTTATTTAAGTGTTGACACTAACTTAATTTAATAATAACATGTCACTATCATCAAACGCGTCTGCGAGGACTTCTCTAAAATGAGCGAAAATTTACTGGTACTGAAAGGAATAAGCAAACAGTTTCCTGGCGTTAAGGCGCTCAGCGATGTGTGCTTCTCCATACGGAGGGGCGATGTGCATGGCATTATCGGTGAGAACGGGGCCGGAAAATCCACGCTTATTAAAATACTGAGCGGGGCTCAGCAAAAGGATGAAGGGCAGATTTTATTTGACGGACAGGAAGCGCATATACGCAATTCACATGACGCGAAAAGCCTCGGTATCGGCACCATTTATCAGGAGATGAGCTTGGTGCCGACGCTGAACGCCGTTGACAACATATTTTTAGGTGAAGAGCAGACGCAGGGCTGCGTGCTGAACAAGAGTGAGATGCGCAGACGTACGCAGGAGGCCATGAACCAGCTGAACGTGCATTTCAGTCTGAGTATTCCGGTGAAGCATTTAAGCACGGCGCAGCAGCAGATGATCGAAATTGCGCGCGGGCTGGTTTTTCAGCGCAAGCTGATCATCATGGACGAACCCACGTCTTCGCTGTCGCAAAAGGACGTCGCCGACCTGTTCCGCGTGATCAGCCTACTAAAGCAGCGCGGCGTAACGATCATCTACATCTCTCACAAGATGGAGGAACTCCAGCAGATCAGTGACAGGCTTACCGTGATGCGCGACGGCTGCGTGGTGGATACCGTGCGGATGCAGGAGACCACCATCCAGCATATCATCAAACTGATGGTGGGGCGCGATTTCGATACCGAGCGCAAGCCGGTTCCGCGAGACATCAGCGCGCCGCCCGTGCTGGAAGCCAGACACATAAGTGATTACAACGGCAAGGTGAAAGACGTATCGTTCAAGCTGCCCAAAGGCATCATTCTGGGATTCGCGGGGCTGGTGGGCGCGGGGCGGACGGAACTGATGCGCATGATATTCGGCGCGGACCCGATGAGCAGCGGTGAAGTGGTGGTCAAAGGCGTCCGGCAAAAGAAACTGACCACGGAAAACTCGGTCCAAAACGGCGTGGTCTATTTGAGCGAGGACCGCAAGTTCGACGGGCTGCTGCTCCGGCTGCCTATCCGGCAGAACATCACAGTTGCAAACCTTTCCCGGATTTCGCATAAATTTTTGCTGGACCGGAAGCTGGAAAACTCGCTGACGGAGCCACTAAAAAACGAGGTGCGCATCGTAACGCCTAGCTTGGAGCGGCTGGCGCTGAATTTGTCCGGCGGCAACCAGCAGAAGGTGGCCATCGCGAAATGGCTGTTTACCCAATGCGACATACTGATATTTGACGAGCCAACGCGCGGTATCGATGTGGGGGCACGCTCGGAGATATATGAGCTGATGAACAAGCTGGTGGACGGCGGAAAAAGCATCATCCTCGTGTCATCGGATCTGGTGGAGGTGTTGGCGCTGAGCAATGTGATCATCACCATGCATGAAGGGGAGATCAGCGGAGAGATAGTCAACGACGGAACGATCACGCAGGACATAATTATGAAACAGATGTTAGGAGGCTTCGGCAATGCTCAAGGTTAAGACGGTATTATCAAAACTCGGGGTTATTCCTGTGCTGGTCGTTCTGTTCATCGTACTTTCGTTTGTATCTCCCTATTTTCTGCAGCTGTCCAACATCATCAATATATTGCACCAGGTATCCATTACCGCCATTATTGGCGTGGGGATGACATTCGTCATACTGACCGGCGGCATAGACCTCTCGGTGGGTTCCATCGTCGCGCTGTCCGGCCTGACCATGGCGGTGACTCACAAATACTTTGCCGCCACCGCAACGACAGCAGCAGGACAGGTAGGGCTGGGTATCATGGTTCCGTTTTTGCTGGCGGTAATCGCGGCGATACTGATGGGGCTCATCAACGGCGTCATGATATCGATTGGCCGCGTCCCGGCGTTCATTATGACCTTCGGTATGATGAATATGGCGCGGGGCTGCGCGTACATCATATCCAACAGCAACACGATATCGGTGTTTCCGGATGTGATTCGCTTTATCGGTAACGGCAAAATCGCCAATATCATCCCCATTCCCATTGTGATTGCCATCGCGCTGGTCATCATCGCATCGTTCGTGCTGGATTCCACAAAGTTTGGCCGGTATGTGCTCTCGCTGGGCAGCAACCGCGAAGCGCTCAGGCTGTCCGGTGTCAACGTCAAAAAGGTGGAGATCTCGGTGTATGTGATCAGCTCGCTGGTCTGCGCGATCGGCGCGATCATACTGATCGGCAAGCTCAACGTTTCACAGCCGGTGGCTGGGGAGGGGTATGAGATGGATGCGATCGCCGCGGCGATCATCGGCGGCACCAGCATCTATGGCGGCGAAGGCAAGGTATCCGGTACGTTCGTGGGAGCGCTATTGGTGGGAACCATTCGGAACGGCCTGAATCTGCTCAACATTCCCTCCAGCGTGCAGCCGGTGGTGATAGGCGCGGCGATAGTGGCGGCTGTGTTCTACGATAAGATCAAAAACCGCAAAAGCTCACTCACAAAATAAAAAAACTGACAAAGCGATGTCCGGAAGTCACTGAAAGCGGATAGTTTATTAACTATACGAATAAAGAGCCGCAGCGGCTTTTTAAATAAGCAAATCAGGAGGAAGAAATGAAGAAGATAATGATACTCAAAGTGGTTGCAGTGGCGATGGTGCTGTGCATGCTGCTGGGCGCATGCGCTGCGCCTTCCAATGAACCTGCAAAGACGGACGCGCAACCCGAACCTGCCGTAACAGAGAGCAGCCCGGCTGAAGAAACCCAGCCCGCGGCACAGGAACCGGCGGCGGAAACGATTAAGATCGGCTTTGTCGTAAAGGTTATCAACCCCTTCTTTACGGTTATGCTGGACGGTGCTCAGAAAAAAGCGGATGAGATGGGCATTGAGCTGCTGACGGGCGCAGCGTCCGAGCAGACGAAGACGGAAGAGCAGATCGCCATCGTTCAGGACATGGTGACCAAGGGCGTCAAAGCCATCTGCATCGCGCCGATGGATTCGGAAGCATTGCTGCCCTGCTTGGATGAAGCGCAGAAGGCCGGCGTCGTGGTCGTCAATCTCGATAACCGCCTGAACGCGGAAACAGCCAAGGAACTGGGCATGGACGCCATACCGTTCGTGGGCGTTAGCGATGAGGCGAGCGCTTATCTGGCAGCCAAGTCCATCTGCGACGCTATGGGCGGCGAAGGCGAAGTGGCCATTATTGAAGGCATTCAGAGTGCTGACAACGCTCAGCAGCGCAAAGCCGGTGCGGAGCGCGCGTTTGGCGAATACGCGGGCATCAAGATTGTGGCTTCGCAGACTGCCAACTGGAACGCGGAAGAGGGTCTCTCGGTGTTCACCAACATACTGCAGGCCAACCCCAACATTAAAGGCGTGTTCTGCGCCAACGACGCGATGTCCTTTGGCGTCATCCAGGCGATAGAAGCGGCCGGCAAGACCGGACAGATATTTGTCGCCAGCATCGACGCGGAAGACGCGGCCATTGAGAACGTGAAGAATGGCATCGAACTGGCCACGGTGTACAACAATCAGGATGCGCAGGCCGCCAAGGCAATCGAGGTGGCTGTCGACATGGTCAACGGAAAAGAGCCAAGCAGCATGGATATCGTGGTCGATACGATCCTGTATACGAAGGACAATCTTCCGAGCTGATGAAACCTGGCATTTGAGCGGATCAATGTCTGATTGTGAAGGAGAGAAACAATGCAAGCGGTACAAAAACTGAGATCTGGTGTTGGCAATGTCGCGCTGGTTGAAACGGCCGAACCAGAAATAAGAGACAACGAAGTATTGATGAAGGTTTGGGCGGCGGGAGTATGCGGCAGCGATCTGCTGATACAGGAAGACAGGCATATGTACACGGCTCCGGTCACGATTGGGCACGAGTATTCCGGGATCGTCGTGGATGTCGGCAAAGCCGTTACCCGCGCGAAGCCGGGCGACCGCATCGTTTCGGATATCGAAACAAAGGATGGCTGGCTTGGCGTCTCTCGGAACGGTTCCTACGCACCGCTGATGGCCATACCGGAGGAGCAGGTGTATGTGTTTTCGCCAAGCGTGTCGCTCGACCACATGTGCCTCGCGGAGCCCGTGGTCGCCACGCTGCACTCCATGCAGGAACGCAGCCGGGTAAAGGTGGGCGATTTTGTCACGGTCGTCGGCCCCGGGCCGATGGGCTTGCTGGGCGTGGAGTTTGCCAAGCTTTGCGGCGCGAAGGCGGTGGCTTTGGTCGGACTGAGGGATGACGAGAAGAGGCTGGCTATCGGCAAGCGCGTGGGCGCGGATTACATTATCTACTCAGATGAAGCGCCGGAGCAGCAGATCATGGACCTGACGCATGGGCGCGGGTCGGACTTTGTGCTGGAGTGCTCGGCGTCCGAAAAGGGTGTGCAGCACGCGCTGGATTGCGCGAGAAGGTCACCCGAAGGGCGTGGCGGCAACGGCACGATCTCGTTTATCAGCCTCTGGGGGCGCCCCATCAATGTGAATATGGACGCGCTGTCGCTGTATCAGCTCAGCGTCAACGGCGCCTGGAGCTGGAACGGCAAGGAGACATGGGAGCGCGCTGTGGACCTGATCGAGCGCGGTGTTCTTGATCTGGACAGTCTGATTACCAATCACTATGCGCTGGACGAGTGGGAATTGGCGTTTGCCAACCTGCGCTCCAAGCAGGACGTAAAAGCGTTCATTCATCCTAACGGCAGAGATTGGGCCTAGGCATATGACTGAAAGCCGGGCGGCGGGGCGATCTGCCGTCCGGCTCTTTTATTAACAAAGTTTTGAGAGGTAGTGAGCATGCGGCAGCTGAATATCGGCATTATCGGGATGGGGTTTATCGGCGTCAGCCATATTGAGACAGCGCGCAGGATCGGCGGCGTATGCGTTCTGGCGGTGGCAGACACGGATGTTACGCTGGCAAAAAGTCGTGCGGAGGAGTATGGCGTGCCGCGATGCTACGCGGACGTGGACGAGATGATCGCGGACCCGGAGATACAGGTGATCCACAACTGTACGCCGAACCACCTGCATTTTCCCATCAACGAAAAGATCATTCGCGCGGGTAAGCACGTGTTTTCCGAGAAGCCTTTGGGCAAGACGAGCAAGGAGAGTGCGGCTATGCTGATGCTGCTGGAGGAAAATCCAGAGGTGGTCGCGGGGGTCAATTTCTGCTACCGTATGAACCCGCTGATACTGGACGCGAGGAACCGTATTCGCGACGGTGAGATCGGCACGCCGATGCTGGTGCACGGCCAGTATCTGCAGGACTGGCTGCTGTACGACACGGATTACAACTGGCGTGTCGAGTCGGCCTTCGGCGGTCCGTCCCGCTGCGTGGCGGACATCGGGTCTCACTGGATGGATCTTGCGCAGTTCATGCTGCAAAACAAAATCACGGAGGTCTGCGCGTCTGCGCGCACCGTACTGCCTATTCGAAAAAAGAGTCTGAGTGCGGTCGAGACATTTTCCAAGTCGCAGCAGCCGGAGCCGTGCGAAGAAATAAAGGTGGACACGGAGGACTACGCGGGTGCGCTGATTCGGTTTGAGAACGGGGTGACGGGTGTATTCCAATGCAGTCAGGTGAGCGCCGGGCGCAAATGCAACATCGCCATCGAGGTGGACGGTTGCAAGGCTTCCTTCGCGTGGCAGCACGAGACGTCTGACCGGATGTGGAAGGGCTTCCGTGATAAAAACAACGAGCTGGTGATGCGCAACCCATCTCTCATGCATCCGTCGGCGCGGGCGTATACGCATCTGCCCGCGGGACATCCGGAGGGCTGGAACGATGCGTTCAGGAACAACCTGCAGGCTTATTATGCCTACATTTTTGAAGGCAGGAGACAGAGCGGCCAGCCATGTGATTTTGCGACCTTCGAGGACGGACATTACCTGATGCGCATTACCGAGGCGATATTGAAGAGCAGTGCGGAGCGGCGCTGGGTTTCGGTGGATGAGATAGGCTGAGTGTTGGAGAAGGCGAAGATGAACATCTCTTTAAAGGATATGGAAGCAAGATGCGCTGAGAACGGGCTGAAATACGCGGTGATGCAGGCCGGTGCTAATGCCCGCATTCTGGTGCTGGAGCGCGGCGGGCGGGTATTCGGGCCGTTTTTTGGCGACGGAGACGGTGTTCTCTGGGCCAGCAGCGCATGGCGGGACCCGGATGAGTTTCGCAGATTGCTGGCAGATGGGGAATGGAACGTGGGCGGCGACAGGGTCTGGATTGCGCCGGAGGTTCAGTTTCACATACAGGACAGAACGGACCCTGAGAACAGCATGCGGATTACCAAGGCAGTGGATCCGGGAACATACCGTATGAAGACGCTGCCGGATGTTTGTATTTTGGAGCAGGATATGAAGCTGCAGGCGTATAATCTCGCGCGCGGCACGGCGGAACTGCATCTTCAAAAGAGCATACGCCCCGCGGCAAATCCGCTGCACGCCCTGTCCGGTTATGCGGAGTTGATGAACGGCGTTGACTACTGCGGGTATCTGCAGGAGCTGATGCTGCGCTTCCTGAAAGACAGTGCCATTTCGGCGGAGGCGTGGAACATCACGCAGATTGAACCGCCGGGTGAGATACTGATTCCTGTGACACAAGAGGCGGAATACGCGGACTATTACGAACCTGTGGATACACAGCACATGCAGCGGAGCGATCAGGCCGTATGGCTAAAGGCGTCGGGCAAACGGCGATACAAGGTGGGATTCAAAGCTGCGCATGTGAACGGCGATATTGTGTATTTCGGCGAAACGGGCAGCACGGCCTATCTGTATATCAAGCGCTTTTTCAATAACCCTTCCGCCCCCTATTCGGAAGAGCCTGCCTCCCTCCCCGGCGTATCGGGGTTTTCCACGCACGTGTACAACGACGACGGTAATATTGGGGGCTTTGCTGAGCTGGAGTGCAATTTGCAGCCAGTCAGTGGATCAGGCAGCCGTGAGAGCTCAACGGATTTGGTGTGCAATTGGTTCTTTAAAGGGCCGTTGCAGCAGCTTGACAAAATTCTATTGGCACTGACGGGCAGAGCCAGTGATTCTACTGGTTGTTAGATTTTATATCTCCCCTGCTTCATGGAGCATAGAGGCATAGGGTATGCCGGAGTATGCGCGCAGTAATGTGATCAATGACTTGAGCTTTCCTTTGTGACTAGGAGGCGTCTCAACCATCTGCCGCCTGCAGATTCAGATAATAAAGAATAGTTATTTCTGTTTATACTTTTATTCCGCTATAAATTAAGAACTTAATATAATCAAGTTCCACGATGCCTTGGGTAGACAAAGCTTAAAACCCTGCGGTGAAACGGAAACACTATACAGTCGTTTTGGTAAAACGGGGCTACTGTTTGCCGTGTTAATGGCATCGGGTGAGCATCCGCTGAGGGCGATCCATTCAGTGCTCACGTCGGCAAACATGTCGGGCAAACTGATGTTGCAGTCCATATCCTGATCAAGGTGCTTGTTGACAATAAATAATGACAGGCTTTTTTTGTCGTTTGATATTACGGCAGCACAGTCAACGTAGGGAATATTTTCGCCTGCTGAGCAGATGTACTTCGGCACATCCACGTTTGCTTTCAGCGCCGACCCCCTTCCGTACTGCGACGTATATAAGAAAGGATAATATATGGTCTGCGCCCATGCCCGACCCTGTGGTTCCGTCATGATGGGCGCAATGGTGTTCACCAACTGCGCCAGACAGGCGATTTTAACCGTGTCAGCGTTGTTGATCAGCGTGATGAGCATGCTACCCACCAGCAGAGCATCAGCGAAGTCGTAGATCTCTTCCTCGATGGAACGTGTTGTTGTCCACTTGGGCGGTTCTGCACAATCCTTGCGGAAGTGATACCAGATGTTCCACTCATCAAATGACAGCTTTATGTCCTTGCTGGATTTCTTTTCCGCCTTCACATCTTCGCATATTGCGGCCACTTCCTTGATAAAGCGGTCCATCTTCACATTGCTGGCCAGAAACGCGGGAACATCACCCTCTGGGTTTGTGTAATACGTGTGCAGCGAGAGATAGTCCACATGTTCAAAGGTATGGCGCAGCACGGTACGCTCCCAATCGCCGAAAGTCGGCATCTCGCGGAAGGAACTGCCGCATACCACCAGTTCTATATCCGGGTCCAGCCACTTCATCATCTTGGCTGTTTCGCAGGCGGCACGACCGTACTCATCCGCAGTTTTGGCGCAAATCTGCCACGGACCATCCATCTCATTGCCAAGGCACCATAGCTTCACATTATGCGGCTCGGAGTATCCGTGGGCAATACGCATATCGCTGTAATGTGTGCCGCCCGGAAAGTTGCAGTATTCCAGCAGGTTAACCGCATCCTGCGCGCCGCGGGTACCCAGGTTCACTGCCAGCATGGGCTCTGCGCCCACAAGCTTCAAAAAATCCATGAACTCATTAGTGCCCACCTGGTTGGTCTCAAGAGCAAGCCATGCCAGCTCGGTTCGGACTGGCCGTTCTGCCTTTGGGCCGACACCGTCTTCCCAGTTGTAACCGGATACAAAGTTGCCGCCCGGATATCGGATGAGCGGGACGCTCAGCGGGCGGATTAAGTCAATAACGTCCTGCCGGAAGCCGTGCGCGTCAGCTGTCGGATGGCCGGGCTCGTATATGCCCGTGTAGACAGCGCGACCCATGTGTTCAATGAAAGAGCCGTAGAGCCGGTCGTCAATAGGTGAGATAATGTTGTTCACATCTATACTGATATGTGCCGTCAAATTCATGTGGCCTCCGCTGAGTTATTATATTTGGAATGCGGTGGATTCCCGTTCGACTACGCTGCAGGCGAGCATCAGCTTCTGGCCGCACTGCACGTGGCTGCCGGACAGCATGTCAAGAAGGAGATGCGTAGCGGTTTGGCCCATTTCAAACAGCGGCAGTGACACGGTGCTGAGCGTGGGGCGGCAGACGGTGCCAATCTCGCGGTTGTCGAAACCGATCAGCGCAATGTCCTTACCCACCTGTATGCCGTGCTGGCTGCAGTATTCGATAACACCGGTGGCCATCAAATCGTTATGGGCAAATATCGCAGTAACCCCCGCATCAATCAGCTGGCTGCAAAGCTGGTAGCCCTGACTTCGTTCCCAGTCACCATAAACGGTGAGCCGCGGGTTATACGGTATGCTATTGGCGAATAACGCTTCCTGATATCCGAGTACGCGGTTGGCGGTATGGATACTGTCACGCTGACCTGCGACAACCCCGATTTGGCGGTGACCCTTGCTGATCAAATGCCGAGTGACTTCATAGGCGGCTTTTTGATCGTCGTACAGCACCGAGGGGATATTTGGGTCTGCGCTGTAGCAATACGCGTATACGAAGGGAATCCCACTGTTGCTGCGTATGGGGACGACGGCGTGGCTGTGGCAGCCGACATAAATGATACCGTCTACCTGTTTGGACAGCATGGTGTCCACCAGCGAATATACCAGCGCCGAGCATTCCTCGGTGTTCTGCGGATCGTGCCCGTAACGCTTGTGCAAGCGGAGGTTGCCCAATATATAATGATAGCCCTGGTTTTCGCAGTAGGCATCGATGCCGTCCACGATATCCGGGGTGTTGAAGACAGTCAGGTCTTCGGTGATGACGCCGAGCGTACGGCTTTGTCCGTTTTTCAGGCTGCGGGCTGTCAGATTGGGGCGGTAATTAAGTTCTTGCGCAATAGCCGTAACACTGTCAATCGTCGATTGGCTGACACCTTTTTTACCATTTAGGACTTTTGATACCGTGGCGATTGATACGCCAGCTTTTTCGGATATTTCGCGAATATTAGCCATGTTATCTCCCGAATCAATTGATATTATAGAAACAATAACACATAAACGTTTAACATACAATGTGTTTTGTACTTTTCTGGGATCATATTTTAAAGTATATGCCTTTTTAAGAATATGGAGACCAGAAGGCAGCATAAAATAAAAAACGTTTAACATATACCAAAGAGTGCAAAAAATTATCGAAAAACAATAAATATAGTTAAAACAAATTTTAATTAATCTAGAAATGACTCTTTACAAATCAGAAATTATGTATTATAGTGAGCGTGAAGTTAAACGTTTAGCATACTTTCTCATCATAATTCTCAGAATAAAGCCTTGAAGAGTGGAACCTGATATGGATTAAAACCTATGACTAACAGACCTATAACATTAAACGTTTAAGAAATATCTTAAGAACGGAGCATTTTATGACATCTTCCCTGCGGTTACCGAAACTCAATCAAGTACAAATAGACGACAAATTATGGAGCCGTTATACCGATATGGTGGCTGACGTTATCGTTCCGTACCAGTGGAAGATACTTAACGACAGGATTCCCGGCGCCGACCCAGCTTTTAATAACTGGAAGATACTTGACTCGCAGGCTGATAACTTTATGCAGGACGGCGGACAGCAGGTCATGGAATCCTACTGCATTAAGAATTTCTGCATAGCTGCAGGTGAGTTAAATGGGGAACACAAGGGCGTTATCTTTGTGGATACGGATGTTTACAAGTGGCTGGAGACCGTTGCCTACTGTATACATAACGGAAGCTGCAAAGATTTCGAGAAAATAGCTGATGAGGTTATATCCCTTATCGGACGTGCACAGCAGCCAGACGGATATCTGAATACCTACTACACTGTGGCGGAACCGGATGCGCGCTGGAGCAATTTGGTGGAAGGACATGAGCTCTATTGCGCCGGATATCTGATTGAGGCGGGTGTGGCCTATTACGAAGCCACGGGTAAAGACAGCCTCTTAAACACCGCGCGCCGTTTTGCAGATTTGATATGCCGCGAATTCGGGCCGGGAGAGGGGCAGCGAAAGGGTTATCCGGGTCATCAGGAAATTGAGATTGCGCTCGTTAAGCTGTACCGCTGCACCGGGCAGCGCCGCTATCTGGACTGCGCGCGGTTTTTCATTGACGAGCGTGGTCAGGAACCGAACTATTTCAGCCAGGAGATTGAAGACCGGAATGGGCAGGTGATATTCCCCGAGTTCAGGGAATACGAGCTGAAATACTCGCAGGCACATATGCCGCCCCGGCAGCAGCGCACGGCGGAGGGTCATGCGGTGCGGGCCACATACATGTATTGTGCGATGGCGGATATAGCCCGCGAAGATGGAGACGAAGAACTGCTGGATACCTGCCGGGTGCTGTGGGACAACATCACGCAGCGGCGCATGTATATAACCGGCGGCATCGGCTCATCCGGCTTTTTCGAACGCTTTACCACGGATTATGATCTCCCCAACGACGCCTCTTACTGTGAGACCTGCGCTTCTATCGGTCTTGCGTTGTTCGGCCGCCGCATGAGTCTCATTGAGCGGGATGCAACTTACTTCGACATCGTGGAGCGTGCGCTGTATAACACAGTGCTGGCAGGCATCAGCCTCAGCGGAGACCGGTACTTCTACGTCAATCCGCTGGAGGTGTGGCCGGAAAATTGTCTGCCTGCCACCTCCATGAAGCATGTAAAGGCGCAGCGCCAGCGCTGGTTTTCTGTAGCCTGCTGCCCGCCCAATGTAGCGCGTACCCTGGCTTCGCTCGGGCATTACATATATGCGCAGGACGATAATACGGCGTACGTGAATCTCTTCATCTCCTCCTCTTTTAAAGCAAAGTTTGCCGGCGGAGAAGCGGAACTGACAATGCGTTCCGGCCTGATGCAAAACGGGGAAATAACCATTGGTCTTGACGTGCAGCCGGGAGCCGGCCTGCGCCTGGCGGTACGAATCCCTGGTTATGCACAGTCTCCGGAATTTTCGCTGGACGGCATTCCGCTGACCCCGGACGTGGAAAAGGGCTACGCGATGATTTGTGGTGACTTGACCGGACAGCATACGGTTACCGTGCGGCTAAACGTGCAGCCCCAATGGATGGCGGCCGATCCTTTACTGAGAGAGGACGCCGGCAAGATTGCTTTGCTTAAAGGACCCTGCGTTTACTGTCTGGAGGAAACCGACAATGGCGCGAATCTGGCAGCCGTGCTGGTGGAGGCCGATGCCGCTGTACGGGAAGAAGAGGATAATGTGTTGCCGGGCGGACTGCCGAATCTTTGTTACGAAGGCCTGCGTATAACGAGGTCAGGGTGGAGCGGCAGCAAGCTTTACGATGAGGCCCGCTTTGACACCGAAGCGGTGCCGCTGAGAGCAATTCCCTACTGTCTATGGGGTAACAGACAGCCCGGAGAGATGCTTGTTTGGCATAAATGTCGTATATGATCATTGAACTATATTTATACAATACTAGAGTTGTTGTATAATAATTAATACGAGGAAAGAAGGTATAGAGAAATGAAGTCTATCAAGAAGGCTATGGTCCTATTGTGCTGCTTCGCTATGCTCTTAGGCCTGGTTGCATGCACGGGCGAACCGCAGGCTCCCGCAGCCACGGATGAAGCACCGGCAGCTGCTACCGATGCCGCACAGGCCACCGATGCCGCACAGGGAGAGAACGAGAAGATTACCATCATATTCTCATTGTGGGGCGATCCCGCGGAACAGGAAACGACACAGAAGGCTCTCGACGTATACAATGAACTACAGGATAAAGTATATGTGAAAGCGCTGCAGATCGGACGCGACGAATATAACGAAAAGCTTCAGACCATGGCGACGTCGGGCGAGATGCCGGATTGCGGAATGGTCGCGGAAGATACCGCTATCGGTTGGGCGAGAGATGGCCTGCTGTCCTATGTCGATATATATGCAGGTCAGGATAATCTGCCGCTCGACTATCTTGCGTTTAAGTATGAGGGTAACACCGTTGGTTATTCTGCGGCTAATGAAGTCCTCGGGCTTTGGTACAACAAGAAAATGTTCGACGATGCCGGCGTACCATATCCCCCCGCTACATTAGATGAAGCATGGACATGGGATGAATTTATTGATGTTGCCAAGAAGCTGACGATTGACGCCAATGGCAAACATCCGGGTGAAGACGGTTTCGACAAGAACAATATCGTCCAGTACGGTGCTTATGTCAATCAATATACATGGCAGCTTGAGGTTTGGGCGCTTTCAAACGGCGGCAGCTTCTTCTCGCAGGACGGCAAATCGGTTGTTTTTGATGACGCCGCGATTGAGGCATTGCAAAAAGTTGTTGATCTGCACCTGGTGGAAAATGTCGCTCCGTTAAATGACGGTACTCAGGATAATGGTTTCACCAGCTCGCTCGGCGCAGGTAATGTGGCTATGTGTACAGAAGGACAGTGGGCTGCAGGATTCCGGGGCGCGGGTTTCGAAGGTATTGATTATGGCGTAGGCGTGCTGCCCTATATGAAGCAGAAGGTCAATATCTGCACCGGCGGTCCGACAGGTGTATTTGCCACATCTCAGCACCCGGAAGAAGCTGCGGAGTTCTTAAGATGGTACAACAGCGAAGAAAACAGTATGGGTACTATCATGGCCGGATGGTGGATGCCTACCAAATTGAACTGGTATACCGATGCAAATCTGCTGAAATCTTGGGTGGATGATTGCGAAAATCGCCAACCGCTGACAGCCGAAGCTTTCAAAACGGCTATTGTGGACGTCGCTTTGGACTTTGACGTAACCAGGTCTACAGCATGGTACTATACGCCAAATACTTATGAAATGATAAAAATACTGCAGCCGGCAATGGTCGAAGCGGTCAACGGCAGCAAGACTGTTGAAGAGGTTATCGCAGAAGTTCGTGATGCAATGCAGGCTGAACTTAATTAATATGAAACGTTCGGCTATTGAGAAGTAACGTATGAGAAATGCGGGGCGCCTGAAAGCAAAATGCGTATGCGGGCGCCCCCCCTGGTTTTATATCCAAGAAAGCAGGAAAAAAGACATGAGAAATAAGAAAAAGAGGACAAAAATCGCAATCAAGGAACAGCGCGCAGCGTATCTGTTTTTGATCCCAGCATTTCTTGGTTTGTCACTCATCACATATATACCATTATTGGCTGTATTCGGCATCAGTTTAACGGACTTGAACGTAGGCCATTTTATTAAAGGCGGTACTTTGCCGCCGGTCCAGTTTGTTGGGTTTGATAATTTTGTTGATATTTTCAAAAGCCCTAGTGTGGACTTCCTCAACTCAATTAAGGTTACTGTCATATTCGCGCTGATCGCTGTTGTCGGAAGTATCATTTACTCCATGATTATAGCGTTGCTTTTAAACCGCAAGATCCCCGCCCGCGGGTTTTTTCGTGCAATTTTCTATATTCCGTATATCCTCCCAGCCACCGCAGTCATGATCAGCTGGTGGTTTTTATTAAAGTATGACGGCGGTCTGATCAACTATATCCTGGTGAATTTAGGCTTTGATAAATCCTTGTTCCTGTCATCTGCGGACACGGCTATACCGTCACTGGCCTTAATCGCTGTTTGGACATCCGGCAACTTGATCGTCATTTTCTTGGCAGGGCTGCAAAACGTGCCCCGAGTATATCACGAGGCCGCAGAAATAGATGGCGCAAACTCCTGGCAGCGCTTTTGGAACGTCACGATCCCCTGCATGACTCCTATTATTTTTTATAATCTATTGATGAGCCTTGTCGTCAATCTGCAGGTTGTCGTGCCCGCGCTGGCTGTTACAAAAGGCGGGCCGGGAAAATCGACGATGTTTATGACGTATTTGATGTACCAAATCGGTTTTAGAGGCAGGGAATTGGGGAAAGCCGGTGCCATTGCATTTGTGTTTTTTATCGTCGCTGCCATACTGGCCTTTATATTATTCGCGACATCAAAAAGCTGGATATACAATGAGGGAGGAGATGATAAAAAATGAATGAAACCGCAAAAACAAACAATGGAGTGCCCCTCAGAAACTCTATAAAAAGCAAAAAGAGAAGCCAGCGGATTGCGGATATCGTTTCATTAATTATTGTCATCCTGATAGCAGCCGTAGTCCTGCTTCCGATATGGTGGATGGTCCGTTCTTCGCTTATGAAGAGCCTCGAAATATTTAAGTGGCCGCCGCAGTTTTTCCCGTCGGAGTGGTTGTTCTCCAATTACAACATAAAACCAACTACGTTTGACTTTTGGCTGTATTTAGGCAATACGCTGACTATTGTCGTTCCCTGTGTCGTTTTCGGAACGGCCACGGCGATATTGTGCGGCTATGCTTTTGCGCGGCTGCGCTTTAAAGGAAAAGCGTTCTTATTTTCGCTTTGCGTGGGTTCAATGCTCCTGCCGACCATGGTCACGCTGATTCCGCTCTACATATCATGGGCGAGCCTGGGGCTTACAGATACATACTGGCCGCTGATACTTCCGTATCTTTGCGGCGGCGGAGCATTTAATATATTTCTTATCAGGCAGTTCATCAGGACTCTTCCCAAAGAACTGGATGAGTCGGCCACCATTGACGGAGCCGGTTATATGCGTACGCTGGTGAGCATCATCGTTCCCTCTATCCGGCCAGCCATTATCGTTGTGGGGCTGTTAATCTTCATTACGACATGGAACGATCTGCTACAGCAAACGATTTATATTTCTTCGCGTGAAAAATATACAATGGCGGTTGGGCTGACCACTTTTATGGGTTCGTTCAAAAACGATTACGCGGGGATGTTTGCGGCGACCTGCCTTTCGTTTTTACCCGGTGTGATCGTTTATCTCATTGGTCAGCGTTACTTTGTAGAGGGCATCGTGATGACGGGTATGAAGAATTAAGGATGAGAACATGAAGATAACGGAGTTGATCAAGAAAAAAAGATTCGCACCCGGACCTGGCGTGACGGAACTGCCGCCCGAAAAAGGAGTTAAGCGGTTTTTCTTCCTGCTGATGACGCATCCGTGGAAGCTAGTTACATTGAACCTTATGTTTCTCATGTTCAGCATTCCCGTTGTGACCATACCGGCAGCCATCTGCGGCGTTAACAGGGTGCTGATAAAGCTGGTACGGGAAGGGAACTGTTTTTTGTGGAGTGAATACAAAAAGGAGTTCAAAGCCAACCTGTTCAAAAGCCTGCCGTTTGGCTTGCTGTCTGCTGTGCTGCTTTTTATGAGTTATTATGCATTGAGCGTAAGCACATCTTCAGAGGACAGCAGTATGAGTATATTTGCGGGGGCGATAGGGTTATTCATATTGGGACTGACATTGCTTTTCACAAGCTATGTGTTTGTTCTTCTGCCGTCACTGGCACTTAAAAACAGGCATATTGCTAAAAATGCGATCGTACTCATGGTGACCGAATGGAGGACCAATCTTGTAATTATAGGCAGTATGGTTGCTCTGACTATCATAATAGCGGCGTTTTTCCCGTATACTGTGGTTCTTCTGCTGCTTATCTGGTTCTCGCTGCAGCAGCTGATTATCTGCACTGCCGTTAATGAAACAATGCAAAGGCGTATCATTGCGCCCTTTGAACAAAGCCAAAAGGAAGGATAATAATTATGGCTAATGTGACTCTGAAGAATATTAAAAAAGTATATGACAAGAATATTGTGGCGGTACAGTCATTCAATCTGGATATCGCCGATCAGGAATTCATTGTGCTGGTGGGGCCGTCGGGCTGTGGCAAGTCCACTACGCTGCGCATGGTAGCGGGGTTGGAGGAGATATCGGAAGGCGAGCTGTGCATTGGAGACCGGTTGGTGAATGACGTAGCGCCCAAGGACAGGGACATCGCGATGGTATTCCAAAACTATGCGCTGTACCCGCATATGACCGTATATGAAAACATGGCGTTCGCTCTGAAACTTCGGCATATAAATAAACAGGAGATTGACGTGAAGGTTAAGGAGGCAGCGGAAATCCTTGGTATTACAGAGTTGCTGCAGAGAAAGCCCAAGGCGCTCTCGGGCGGTCAGCGGCAGCGCGTCGCCATCGGGCGGGCCATTGTGCGCCATCCGCAGGTGTTTTTAATGGATGAGCCGCTCTCTAACCTGGATGCCAAGCTGCGGAACCAGATGCGTGCAGAGATCATCAAGCTGCGCCAGAGTGTCAACACCACGTTCATCTACGTGACCCACGATCAGACAGAAGCGATGACGCTGGGCGACCGCATTGTGATCATGAAAGACGGTTATATCCAACAGATCGGTACGCCTCAGCAGGTGTTCAACCATCCGGCGAATTTGTTTGTGGCTGGTTTTATCGGTTCGCCGCAGATGAACTTTTTTGATGCGCGGCTGGAGAAGGACAGCAACGGTTATATGGTTTCGCTGTACGGTCTGCGGTTGGCGCTGATGCCGGAGATGAGCCGGAAATTGGCCGCCAGGAGTGTGGACGTGCAGGATATCACGCTGGGTGTACGCCCTGAGCATATGGGCATCGCAACGCACGATGCTCCCGGCGCCATCAATGCGACAATGGATGTGTCCGAGATGATGGGCAGTGAGTTCTATCTGCATGTGAGTGTGGAAGGGCGTGATGCGGTGATTCGCGTTCCAGTGGTGGAACTGCCAGAAGAATACCGCCATGGCATCGGCTCGTGTGCAGAGATTCATTTCAACTTCCCGATTGATATGGCGCATCTGTTTTCCAAAGAAACGGATATGAATCTTCTTGCGTGAAGATGTGTGCTAATGATCGAATTTGGATGATGTAATTAATGGAAAACGGTGTCTCAAGGCCCAATCTCTGATACTCAATGTAGAATATCATCGATCAGCCTCCAGGTGGCATGCCATTAGTTGAACAAATGAGGATTAAAGCATGATATAAATAAATTACCATAATATTAGACATTTACCATTTTAATTGGATCACAATATTATTATTGAGTAATACATTACCTATTTAAAATGCAGGAAAAAATAAGAATAAGATTGTCAATGTCAATCGAAGCTCATTATACCGTGATAAAGCAGCTGGAGGAATATCTCGGATATCTTCTCCGGCGGCTCGACCATGCCGTCCTGCAGCCATTTTTGCAGCAGGCTGATGCAGCCTGTGATACCGTAGACGGTGATATAACCCCGGACACCTTCGTCATATTTCGGGTTAAGCTGAAAGCTGACGATCTGGGAAAAATCCATAATATCCTTCTGAAAATCGAAGTCGCAGTTTTCGCTGAACAGCACCTTAAACACCTCGGCGTTATCCTTCGCGTACTCCAGAATACGAACCAGCACCTGGGCTGAGAGCGGCCTGTTGCCCTGATAATCCTGCTTTTCAAGATGGCTTTTCAGGTTGTCCATCACATCGCGCTCGATTTGGTGCAGCAGATCGAACGGGTCGGCAAAATGCACATAGAAGGTGCTCCGGTTGATGCCAGCCGTTTCGCAAAGCGCGCGCACCGATATATCGGAAATATGCTGAGTTTGCATCAGCTGCACCAGCGCATCCTTCAATAGTTTACGTGTCAGCCGGACGCGCTGATCTGTGCTTTCCTTTGCCATAATTACCCCTCCGCATTTTTTATCTGTTATCCAACACTTTTGGCTTTTGTTGTCTTGCAACGATCCAGTTGAACGGGTTTTGCTGGTTGTAACCCAACATAGTGTCTATTATAATTCCAAATGGACTGAAATGCAATGCAATGTTGCCGGGAGGGCATATGGCTGGATTCGCCGATCTTATCATTAAACACAGAAAGCTGGTTGTCGTGATTTTCCTCGCGGCGGCGGTTATCTGCATCGGGCTGCAATTTTTCGTGGACGTGAACTACAACATGGTGGACTATCTGCCGCCTGAAGCCCAGTCCACGACAGCAATAAAAATCATGGACCAAGAGTTCACGCAGTCGATACCCAACGCTAGCGTCATGCTTAAAGACGTATCTGTCATGGAGGCGGTGGACTATAAGCACAGGATCGCCGCGGTGGACGGCGTGACGGAGGTTCTGTGGCTGGACGACGTAACGGACATCAAGCAGCCGCTGGAAATGAGCGACGCCGTCACGGTCGAGCAGTTCTACAAGAACGGCAACGCGCTGCTGTCAGTGACTATCGCCGAGGGGATGGAGAAGAAGGCAACCGCAGCCATACAGGAACTGGTGGGGCCGGACAACGCGGTGGGGGGCGAAGCGCCCGCGCTGGCCACCGTCCAGCAGGCGGCAGGCTCTGAGGTGCTGAACGCTGCGGCGATCATGGTGCCCGCGGTGATCATCATTCTGGCGCTGTCCACCACCTCATGGATAGAACCTTTGCTGTTTCTCGCGGTGATCGGTATCTCGATACTGATCAACATGGGCACCAACCTGTTTTTGGGGCGGATATCGTTCATGACCAATTCGGTGAGCCCCATACTGCAGCTGGCCTGCTCGCTGGACTACGCCGTCTTCCTGCTGCACAGTTTTGCCGCCAACCGGAAGAAGCACCTTGATGTGAATGAAGCCATGCGGCACGCCGTTAAGGAGTCTATGTCTACCGTGGCAGCCAGTGCGGCGACGACGCTGTTCGGCTTCATGGCTCTCGTATTTATGAACTTCCAGATCGGGGCTGACCTCGGCATCAATCTGGCGAAGGGGATTGTACTGAGCTTCATATCGGTGATGGTGTTTCTGCCCGCGCTCACGCTCGGCATGTACAAGCTTATTGACAGAACGCAGCACCGTGAGCTGATGCCCAGCTTCAAGAACATTCATCGGGTGCTCATGAAGCTGGCAGTACCCGTCACCATCGCGGTAATACTGCTGATTGTGCCCAGTTTCCTCGGGCAGCGCGAGGCTGACTTTACCTACGGCAACGGCAACGCCGTGCCCACCAGCCGTTCCGGCCGGGACACCATCGCCATCAAGGAAGCATTTGGGCAGTCCACCGTGATGGTGCTGCTGGTGCCCCGCGGCGACGTGGTCAAGGAACAGCAGCTTGGCGAAGAGCTGGAGCAGCTGGACCATGTAACGGGCGTTATGTCCTATGCCACCCGCGTGGGGTCGGCCATTCCGCCGGAGTATCTGGACGAGGAAATCACGGAGCAGTTCTATTCAGAGAACTACGCGCGCATCATCGTGTACACCGATACCGCGGAGGAGGGCGACGTTGCGTTTAAAACCGTGGAGGAAATACAGGCAAAGGCGAAGGCTTATTACGGAGATGCGGCCTATTCCATGGGGCAGAGCGCGAACCTGTACGACATGAAGAGCGTGGTGCAGGTGGACAACACGCGGGTCACGCTTGTTGCCATCATCGCCATATTTTGTGTGCTGCTGCTGACGTTTCGGTCAGTTACGCTGCCGCTGCTGCTGCTGCTGACCATCGAAACGGGTATATGGATCAATCTCTCCATACCGTATTTTACGGGCATGCCCATCGGTTTCATCGGCTATCTGGTGCTGAGCACCGTGCAGCTGGGCGCGACGGTGGACTACGCGATACTGCTGACGACCCACTACATGCGTAACAGGCAGTTAATGGACAGCCGGGAAGCCGTGCGTAAGTCGCTGGGCGAGAACTTCAAGTCCATACTGGTATCGGCGGCGACGCTGGCGACCGCGGGCTTCACGCTGTACGCCACGTCCACCAACCCCGTGATATCCGGGCTGGGGCTGCTGCTGGGACGCGGGACACTGCTCTCGCTGCTGATGGTGGTGTGCTTCCTGCCCGCGATGCTGGTCGTGTTCGATAAGGCCATCGGTAAAACCACGCTTAAAGCAGGATTCAAGAAAAAGGAAGGCAATCGTAAGGAGACATCTCATGCGTTATAGAATACCAAAGATACTGACGGCGGCGGTGCTGTGCGCTGCGCTGATACTGAATACGGCAGGCGTCTCAAAAGCCGCGCCAGCCACCGAAGCGAATGCCGTGCAAGCGACGCAAGGCGCTGCGTTGACAGAGAACAAGGACGAGGTGGTGTACGCGAACCTGAATGCGGACGGCAGCGTCTCCGCCGTGCACGTGGTCAATCACTTCGAGGTGGCCCAAGGCGGCAGTATCACCGACCACGGCGCTTACAGCTCGGTGGTGAACCTGACGGATACCGGCCTTCTCAAGCAGCAGGACGGTACCGTGACGTTCGATGCGCAGCAAGGCAACTTCTACTATCAGGGCAACATGGAAACGGCTGATTTGCCGTGGCTGTGCGATATCAGCTATTATCTGGACGGTGTCAGCATATCGCCGCAGGAGCTGGCGGGCAAAAGCGGCAGGCTGGAGATACGCATCTCGACAAGGAAGAACGAGGCGGTCAACGCCGTATTCTACGATAACTACCTGCTGCAGATATCCATGACGCTGGACAGCGAGAAGTGCAGCGACGTGGAATCCGCCGGAGCCACTGTGGCCAGCGCGGGCAAAAACATGGTGATCGCGCACACGGTGATGCCGGGCAAGGACGCCGACATCACGCTTACGGCTACAGTGAGTGACTTCGAGATGGACGGTATCGACATCACCGCCATGCCCTTCTCAATGAACGTGGATCTGCCGGACACGGACGATATGGTCAGTGACTTTGAGCAGCTGACGGATGCGATTTCCGATCTGAACGACGGAGTGGGCGATCTGCTGGACGGTGTTGCCGACATGAAGTCCGGCGCAAACAAACTTAAGAACGGCTCGGCTGATATCAAAGACGGGCTTTCGCAGCTGAGCGGCAACTCCGGCGCGCTGACTGCGGCTTCGGCGCAGATCAGGGACGCACTGGCACAAATCGTATCCTCGCTGGGGGGGCGGGGACTTCGACCCGGGCGAGCTGGCCCAACTGCCGGATGGCTTGACGCAGCTGGCGCAGGGGCTGGACGGCATATCCGGCGGGCTGGTGGATTTGAAGGATGCCTTCACACCCGCATACGCGGCGCTGGATGCCGCCATGCAGGACATCCCCGATACGACGATCACGCAGGCGCAGCTAACGGACCTGTACGCGCAGACGGACCCCAGCCAGCACGGTTTGCTGGACGATCTGGTGGGTGCTTATGAGGCGGGACAGATAGCCAAGGGGACGTACAACAGTGTTAAGGAAGCGTTCGATGCCGTGGGCTCCACCATCGATACGTTGTCCGGCAGCATCGGCGATATCTCCGGCACGCTGAACGGCATGGCGGACAGCATTGAAGCGGGGCTGACCGGGCTGGACCAGATGGATCAGCTCATATCCGGGCTGACGGAGCTTTCGGGCAACTACGGCGCTTTCCACAGCGGGCTGACCGAATACATGGGCGGCGTAAGCGATCTGGCCGACGGGTATGCGGATTTCCACACGGGGCTGTCGGCCTTCAGCCGCGGCGTCGGTGATTTGTATGACGGCGTGGCGGAGCTGCATGACGGTACCGGCGAGCTGGCGGACGAGACCGCCGATATGCCGGACACGATGCAATCGGAGATCGACGATATGCTGGATGAGTATACCGGAGGCGACTTCGAACCTGTGTCGTTCATGTCGCCGCTGAACGGCAATGTGGGGCTGGTGCAGTTCGTGTTCAAATGCGGCGGCATTAAACTGCCGGACGAGGCCAGTGCGCCCGCAGAGGAGACACAGCAGGAGACAATCTGGGGCCGGTTCATTGCGCTGTTCGGCGGCTAGATAGATACGCAAGACATCATTCTAATTTGACCCGTCACATAGATATCCACATCGAGGTTGTTCAAAAAGCTGTTTACAGCTACTTCCCAAACCTTAACGTATTGTTAGGTTCGTTTTTGAAAATGTTGGCGGGAGATTTTCCACTAATTCGATCTCGTCATATTTGAAGAGTCAGCGCAGGAGTATCGATATTGAGACGGTTTATCTCTCCAAGCTTGAAAGTGCATATAACATACACTGCTGCTCTCGATATGATCTTCAGTGGAAAGAAATATTGAAGACTTAAGATAAGTTTTATCTGGTCAATCCCGCTTTCAAATACAGCACCCTCGGTTATTCGCTGACATCGGTTGCCGGAATGCTTGAAACCTTATGTACTTAGAGCTAATGCAGGGCTATGGAGTCTATGTTGAAAAGCTTAACAATGCAGAGGTAAACTATTATGCAAAAGATAAAATTACCAGAGAGATTGTTTGGTTTCGAGATTATTATCCAAAATACGTTTTTATACCGACGATTTCGCCAGGAAATAATGAGGGATCAAGGGAATGCACGTTGCAGATTTTCTTTAAGTCTCAAATTTTGAGGAAGAGTAAAGAAACTGTGGCTATTTGAATCACTCCCAGACGGTAAGCCTATGATTCAAGCACATATGGTAAAAAGGGTTGCTTTGTTTGCTTCTTTTTAGTTAAAAAAGTTCGCTTAAATAAAAGAATTCGTTTATATGTATCCAGATATTGCCCTCGTCTTTGTAAGGAGCAAGGATACAGAGAAGAAGTAATATGCTTCGATTTGCTTGCTTGACGTAATTTTTTATGTATGCTAATGTAAAAGTCGTTCCCATAAGTAATCACCATAAAATATATCCGTATATCTTCACCTATTAAAGGTAAAATAATGAAAATGCGAAAAAACCATCTGTTTCACAGGATTATATCGAGTGGACAAAATTCCAGACAAAGCTTTAAATTTCAGCTGATCATGTCGTTCGTATTGGTTTCCATTATTCCTCTTTTTTTAATACAAACGATATCTACGTATGTGATCACTGAATCGATGAGAGAGAATATCGATGAAATCATTGAGATGAATCTGCTGCAGACTCGAAAGAGTCTGGACTTGACGCTATCAGGTTATGAGGATTTCCTTTTTCAGATATACACCAACGATGAAATGATCGAGAATATGAACAATATCAACAAGGATCATGAAGTCGCGGTAAACGTCAATCAACTGCGCCGGCATCTGCGTAGTTTCTCAAACGCTAAACCCTCCGTACAGTGTGTGACACTGATGACATCGAGCGGTAACCTGATTGCTTACGATAAACTGACGCCCATCACTTTTGAAAGCTCCTGGCTCAACGAAGAGGAGGAAGCGCAGAAGCTATATCAGAACATAGCGACAAGTAACGATACCGTCATCATCGAAACGGGGGATGCCACGCAATTCGGCGTCAACCCGTATTATCTGTTCCATATGACCCACAGGATGATCGATTATAAAAACATCTTCAACGATGTGGGGATCATCATCATCAGCCTGGACGAGTCCGTGCTCGCTGAAGCGTGCAATGAAAAGGAGGTGGACGGCAGCGGTTCAGCTTTCAACTTTATTGTGGATGCTACCGGCAAACTGGTATCCTTCCCGGACCGGAGCAGGATCGGCGAAATTGTTGACGCCGGGGACAATGAAGCCATGCAGCAACTGGTGCAGGATTCGGGTGCGATCAAGGGAAGAGAGATTGCTATACATACACTGAAGGACGAGAAAACAGGCTGGACGATTATAAACGCGACGGACCAGTCGGACCTGTTTGGCAAGGTGCACAATCAGCAAAGGATTACAATCATAGTGGGGGTGCTGGCGGCATTTATCATGGTACTGATCATACTGCCCATCACCCGACGTTTATCCGGGTCCATCACCAAGGTTGTTAAAGCCATGAGTACAGCGGGGACGGGCGAGCTGACGGTCAGAATTGAAAACGAAAAGGCGATGCCAGTAGAAATTCAGAAAATAGCAGATCAGTTTAATAACATGATAGAGGAAATCGGTGTGCTTGTGGACGAGGTTAAGGAAGCAACGTTCCGGCAGAAGGAAGCGGAGATTCGGGCGCTGGAGTATCAGATCAACCCGCACTTTCTATATAACACGCTTGACACGATTAACTGGATGGCGCTTGATAAGGACGAGCATGAGATCAGCAGCATGATCAATTCACTGGCCCGAATACTGCGATATGGAGTGGACAAGAGCAACGCTGTTGTTACGCTTCGCGAGGAGGTGGACTGGCTGCGTCAGTACATCTATCTGCAGCAGACTCGGCTGAAGAACGCGTTTGAGTTTAGGCTGGACGTCGATGAAAAGATCATGGGCTGTAAGATACATAAATTGCTGCTGCAGCCCTTTGTGGAAAATTCGATACTGCATGGCTTTTACGGCAAGAAGGACAAGTGCATACTGTCGGTATCCATCAAGGACAGTGGAGACATCGTTGAGATCATCATCGAGGACAATGGTAACGGTATGCCGGAGGAGATGGTAAGCAGCTTCAATCATAAGGAGCTGCGTGATGAGAATACAGGCCACATTGGCATCGAAAATGTCCAAAGCCGTTTGGAAATGTACTATGGTGACAAGGCCAGCGTTTATGCCAAGAGCGGCAAGAGTGGAACTTGCATCACCTTGAGAGTTGGGAAACTGTGACGGGAGGCCAATCATGAAGCTGGTCATTGTCGAAGATGAGATACGAATACGCGAAGGGCTGATCCATTTGCTGGACAGGCTTGGCCGCGATATTGAGGTGGTTGGCGTAGCGGAAAACGGCGTTGAGGGCCTGGAGGCTGTCAGACAGCACTGCCCTGATTTGATTATTACCGACATCAGGATGCCTGAAATGGACGGCCTAAAAATGCTTGAGACACTTCATGAGGAGCATATTCCCTATAAGGCCATCGTGTTGAGCGCGTACACGGAGTTTGCATATGCCCAGCAGGCAATCAAGCTGGGGGTGAGCGAATATCTGATAAAACCCATCGCAGCCGATGAGCTGCTGCAAGCTTTAAAAAATATTGAAGCGCAGATACAGCATGAACAGAGCTTGAAAGCCCAGTCGCCCCAGCAGTTCAAGACGCTGAAGAACATATTTTATTCCATATTGCTCGGAAGCACGGTGGTTGACGAAGAGCTGTGCGCGTTTGTTCAGACGACGCACAGGCTGGACCCGAAAGGAAAATACGCCATACTGGCAGTCTATCTGGGGGAAGAGTACCCGGAAAAAATCCAGTATGTAAAAAATGAGCTGAGCAGTCTGCTGGAAGGGACGTCCTTTGGCTGCAGTTTGGTGGAGCATCCGCATGGCAATGAGCTGCTGGCGGTGCTATATAACCTAATGGACCCTCCAGCTACGGAGAAGTATCTTCAGCACCTGATTATTGCGCAGGCTGGTATCATCGCCGAGCATGATGTGGCGTTTGGGTGGACGGCGTTCGACGGGCTGGAGCTGATGCGGGACTATGCGGCTAAACTGGGCAAAAATATGGACTGGTGCATTGTCTTTGGAAAAAAAGCTTTGATCTCCTACCCTGCCGTTGAGAACATCCGGTACGAATCACTGCCATATCCCGTCGAACTGGAATCCCGGATGAAGGCAGAGATATGCTCCTTTGAATACGACACATTGCAAAGCACTTTTAAGGCTTTTCTCAGTTACCTGAAATCGCGTGTATTTTCCCCCTCTGAGGTTAAGGAAACGATGATACGTTTCGTCTGGTCGGTCATCTCCGTCATCAAGGAGATTGATTATTCAGTCAGCGCACAGCTTGAGCAGCAGACGCTCATGGAAAAGATCGTGATGGCGATCACCGAGAAAGAACTGGAAAAACCGCTTGCGATGCTAAGCGAGGCGCTGGGCAGTGCCAAGAAGGAGGAAGCCACGGGTTTGATTGTCAGGAAAGCCAAGAGCATGGTGCACGAATGCTACAATCAAGGGGTCACCCTCGATGAGATTGCCGGAAAGCTCAATATTACACCGGAATATCTGGGGAGCCTGTTTCACCGAGAGGTGGGGGAGACGTTTTCCTCGTACATCAAAAACTATCGGGTGAAAAAGGCTAAGGGCCTGTTGATCGGTACGGATATGAAGATATACGATGTTTCTACCGCGGTGGGGTACGCCGATTCAAAGTACTTTAGCCGTGTTTTTCGTGAAATGACGGGTCACCTGCCTGCCGATTTCAGAAAGCTGAACAGATAGCCTAATACTCTCACTTCAACAAATCAGTTAAGTTATGTCCTCCTGTTTTAAGATTTTTAGAGTACAAACTCGCCCGTTGCTTCTGTATATTAAACTCAACAAATGGACACCACTTCAAATTACCAAAAATTAAGGAGGATAACCCATGAAGAAATTTCTGACCATCCTCGTGGTTGCATGCCTGAGCGTTGCATTGCTGGTTGGCTGTGCACCCTCAACACCGGTTCCTTCGGACTCTGGCACCACTCAGGATATGCCCGATGGTTCGGAGCAGGCATCGGCTGAACCAACTTCTGCGGGAGAAAAGGCCAATGTGGAGATCTGGTACTATTGGGAAACGCAGTCTCATCAGGAGCTTTTGAACGGACTGATCGACGGTTACAACAGCTCGCAGGATAAAGTTTCGGTGGTGGCAAACTATATCCCGTTTGCAGATTTCAAGAAGCAGCTTTCCATCGGCGTGGTTTCAGAAGAACTGCCGGATATCGTTATCATCGACAACCCCGATCATGCGGCGTACGCGGCTATGGGAATATTCGCCGACCTGACCGATAAGCTGGCAGACTGGCCGGATCTTGCTCAGTATTACGAAGGCCCCATGAATTCTCTGACGATTGACGGGCGGATCTACGGTATACCGTTTGGCAGCAACAACCTTTGCCTGTTCTACAACGAAGATATGCTGGCAGCGGCGGGTTGCGAAGTCCCCAAAACATGGGATGATCTTGTGGATGTCGCGAAAAGGACAACAAAGGACAACGTCTTTGGTCTTGGCCTTTCTGGCCTGCAGAACGAAGAAGGCACCTTCCAGTTCCTTCCGTTCCTATGGTCCACCGGTGCCACCTCTTATGAGATGAACAGCGAAGGCGGCATTAAAGCGTTGCAGCTTTATAAAGACCTGATTGATTCTGGTGCGATGAGCAAGGAAGTGATCAACTGGACGCAGGGCGATGCAATGAATCAGTTTATCTCCGGCAACCTTGCCATGATGATCAACGGACCGTGGCAGGTGCCCACAATGCGCAAGGAAGCCCCCGATCTTAAGTGGAATGTTGAGCTGATTCCGATGGACAAAGAGAATGCCTCAGATCTGGGCGGAGAAAACTTTGCCATCATCAACAACGACAATGTGGACAATTCGCTCGATTTTCTGCTGTTCGCCACCAGTGCGGAACAGGTGAAGACCTACATCGACGGTTTCGGATACATTGCATCCCGTAAAGACGTTGCGGATACACAGTTCGCGGATGACCCAATCATGAAGAAATTTGCGGAAAATATGGCATATGCTTATCCCCGCGGACCTCATGACAGATGGCCGGAAATCTCCAACGCGATTTCCACCGCGTTTAACGAAGTCATTACGGGTACATCTGACCCCGCAACGGCGGCAGCCAAAGCACAGGCGACCATTGACTCCATCCTCGGACAGTAATTCCTCCGGATTAGCTTGGAGATTGGCGCATATGGGTTCCATATGCGCCAATCTTCTAAATGGGGGTACCTAAAAACGATCGGAAAGTACGAGCTTTGAGCAAAGTGGGGTTTATCATGTTTACGACATCTGGAAATCGGGTTTCACTGAACAAAGCACGCATGCTGATACAGAGACGCAGAAATATTGGGTTGCTGTTTGTTCTTCCGGCAGCGCTTTACATGCTGCTGTTCGTCGGGTACCCAATTATAAGTAACTTTATATTAAGCTTTCAGGACGTGACCGTCCAGACAATCAACAAGGTCGACAAGCCGTTTATCGGTGTGGATAACTATGTCAAGCTGCTGGGCGACCCGATATTGGGCAAGTCGGTGGTTAACACGTTCGTCTTTACCATTGGCAGCATCGTTTTCCAGTTTATTATTGGGTTTGCGCTGGCGCTGCTATTTAACAAAAAGTTCCGCTTCGCTAAGCCGGTACGTGGACTGATGATGATACCATGGATGATCCCCATTACCATTACCGGCTTAATGTTCAAGTTCATGTTTACATCCAACGTGGGCATATTCAACGAAATGCTCAAGGGAATCGGTCTGGCTCCAGTGGACTGGTTGTTTCAGACCAATACGGCTATGCCTGCGCTGATATTCGCCAATATATGGATCGGCATACCGTTCAACATGATATTGCTTTCCACGGGGCTGACGACAATACCCGAGGAACTTTACGAAAGTGCATCGATTGATGGCGCAAGCAAGGTGCAGAGCTTTTTTAAAATCACGCTGCCGATGCTCAAGCCTGCCATAGAGTCTGTACTGGTGCTGGGCTTCATCTATACATTCAAGGTGTTCGACCTTGTTTATGTGATGACCAATGGCGGCCCGGTGGATTCGACACAGATGCTTTCGACGTACTCGTATAAGCTGTCGTTCAGCCTGTTCCGATATAGCGAAGGTGCAACAGTCGCTAACATACTGTTCGTGATACTGTTCTTCGTGAGCCTGATTTATATCAGATACTTCAATCGTGATTCAGCGGAGGTGGAGTAATGAAACCGGCAATATCTCGCAGACGCGGACTGACACTAAACATTACAGCCGTGGTGCTGCTCATCATCATGCTCCTGCCGCTGTATTGGATGGTTTCAACGTCGCTTAAGTACGAAAAAGAGGTGTTTGCTTCGCCGCCCACACTGTTCCCAGAGACGGTCAACACCGAAACGTACTCGGCGCAGCTGGAAAGCGGAGACTTCAATATGTTTCAAGCTTTCGGCAACAGCGCTGTGATCTCCTTCTCCAGCATGCTGATTGCGCTGGTGCTGGCTGTTCCCGCATCATACGGGTTGGCACGCTTTCGCTTTAGAGGCAAAAAGGTGTTCGTGCTGTTCTTTCTGGTGACTCAGATGCTGCCCGTTTCCGTGCTGCTGACACCACTGTTCATACTGTTTAAAAATTTGTCAATCAGCAGCAGCTCCATACTGTCCACCATACTGGCTGATGCGACCATTGGCATTCCCTTCTCCGTGCTCATACTGCGGGCGTACTTTGGATCGATACCCAAGGAGATTGAGGATGCGGCGCTGATCGATGGATGCAATCGCTTTACATCTTTCCTACGCATCTTCATTCCCATTGCGAAGCCCGGCGTGGCGGTATGCGGGGTGTTCTCCTTCCTGTACGCATGGGGCGATCTGGCTTTTGGGCTGACGTTCATACGCGACCAGTCAATGCGGCCCATCACGGCGGGGATATTCAACTTTTTGGGGCAATACGGTACCAAGTGGAGTTACCTCTGCGCGTTTGGCGTGGTCACCATCATTCCTGTCGTGTTGATATTCATCTTCATGCAGAAATACATCATCAGCGGACTAACCGCGGGCGCGGTGAAAGGATAACAATATGCCAACATTGATTGCTGAAAATAACAGGCTGGTGCGCCTGTATGACTGTGAGACGCTGTGGATAGAAGGCTGGGGCAAAAACGGGCTGCGCGTGCGGGCCACCAAGAACGCGTGCATGCCGTCCGAGGACTGGGCGCTCCAAGGAGCGCAAGGCAGCGCGCAAATCCAAATAGACGGGGATAGCGCGTCGATCATAAACGGGAAAATACGCGCTGAGATTGCGGCGTCCGGGATGATCAAGTTTTATAACCAGCACGGCAAGCTGCTGCTGGGAGAATATCTGCGCAACAGACATGATCTTTTTTCAGAGCAATGCTCAGCGCTGGATATTGACGCGCGGGAATTTAAGCCCATCATCGGCGGGGATTATGAGCTGACGATGCGGTTTGAATCCACGTCGACAGATGAGCGGCTCTACGGTATGGGGCAGTATCAGCACCCTTACCTGAATCTGAAGGGAACGGACTTGGAACTGGCACACCGCAATTCACAGGCGAGCGTGCCGTTCTGTCTGTCCAGCGAGGGCTACGGCTTTTTGTGGAACAACCCTGCCGTGGGCCGGGTTACGTTCGGCAAGAACCTCACCACATGGCAGGCTCGGTCGGCCAAGGCGCTGGATTACTGGATTACGGCGGGCGACTCCCCGGCGGAGATCGAGCAAGCGTACGCGGCGGTGACAGGAACGGTGCCGATGATGCCGGACTATGCGATGGGCTTCTGGCAGAGCAAGCTGCGATATCAGACACAGGAGGAGCTGCTGTCGGTTGCGCGCGAATACAAGCGCCGGAATCTGCCGATATCCGTAATCGTAATCGATTTCTTCCATTGGCCTACGCAGGGGGATTGGCGTTTTGACGAAACGTACTGGCCCGACCCGGATGCGATGATTGCGGAGCTGAAAGAAATGGGTATCGAGCTGATGGTGTCCATATGGCCCACTGTGGATTACCGCAGTGAAAACTTCGCAGAGATGAAGGATAAGGGGTATTTGATCCGGACCGAGCGCGGCTATCGCATGTCCATGGATTTTGAGGGTAACACAATACATTTCGACCCGACAAACCCCGCAGCCCGCGAATACATATGGGGCAAAGCAAAAAAGAATTACTACGATAAAGGCGTAAGGATATTCTGGCTGGATGAGTCTGAGCCGGAGTATACCGTCTACGATTTTGATAACTATCGCTATCATTTAGGTCCAAATATCCAGATAGGAAATGTATTTCCGGTGATGTATGCCAGGGCTTTCTTTGAAGGAATGAAGGCACAGGGGCAGGAAAACATCATCAATCTTCTTCGCTGCGCCTGGGCGGGCAGCCAAAAGTTTGGCGCACTGGTCTGGTCGGGGGATATTCACTCCAGCTGGTCCAGTCTGCGTAACCAGCTGACGGCGGGCCTGAACATGGGTATTGCGGGAATTCCGTGGTGGACGACGGACATAGGGGGATTTCACGGGGGCAATCCGGACGATCCAGAATTCCGCGAGCTTTTCATCAGATGGTTCCAATACGGCACCTTCTGTCCGGTGATGCGGCTGCATGGCGACAGGGAACCGCGCCAGCCCCAGGTGGGAACAACAGGCAGTGCAAGCTGCCGCTCAGGCGCTGCGAATGAGGTATGGAGCTACGGCGAAGAAGCATATGACATCTGTAAAAAGTATATGGGTATTCGTGAAGAGATGAAGCCGTATATCGAGAGGATCATGCGCGAGGCGCACGAGAAGGGTACACCGCCGATGCGCCCGTTGTTCTATGACTTCCCGGAGGACGAGAAGGCCTGGCAGGTCGAGGATCAGTACATGTTTGGCAACACGTATCTGGTGGCACCCGTGCTTTATGCAAAGGCTGAATCGCGAAAGGTGTATCTGCCTTCAGGCAGCTGGAAATACATTGAGACGGGAGAAATTTATCAGGGCGGCGATACCATCGAGATTATATTCACGCTGGACCAGTTCCCTGTTTTCGAAAAAGTCCGATAACCAACAATATTAGGCGAGGAGCAACGGGGAATGACAGGCAAAAGCTTAAGGCCGGTGGGCCTGCACAATATACACATTATGGACGGGTTTTGGCGTCCGTATGTGGACCTGATATCCAATGTGGCTATACCGTATCAGTGGAAGATTCTCAACAACGAGATTGAGGGAGACGAGCCAAGCTGTTGTCTGCAGAACTATCGGATTGCTTCGGGGAAAAACACGGGCACCATCAGGGGATCATATTCACCGATACGGATGCGACAAAGTGGCTGGAAGCGGTAGCCTACAGCTTAGTATGTAACCCGGACGAGCGGTTGGAAAGTGACGCGGACGAGGTGATCGGCATCATCAGGCGCGCGCAGCAGAGTGACGGCTATCTGAACACATACTTCTCAATCGAGGAACCAGATAGGCGCTGGACAAATCTCACGGAAGCCCATGAACTGTACTGCGCCGGACATATGATCGAGGCGGCTGTGGCCTATTTCATAGCAACGGGCAAGGATGCGCTGCTGAATGTGGCGAGACGTTTTGCAGATCTCATCTGCACGGTGTTCGGGGACGGTAACGAGCAGATCAAGGGCTATCCCGGGCATCAGGAAATCGAGGTGGCGCTAATTCGGCTATACCGCGTGACGGGCGAAAAGCGCTATCTGGAACAGGCAAAGTATTTCATCGACGCCCGCGGACACAAGCACAACTATTTCATCGAGGAAAAGAAGCGGGAAAATGGTGTATTCATCCATGACCACCTGAAGAACTACGACCCTGTCTATTCGCAGTCGCACATGCCGCCGCGGGAGCAGACGACGGCGGAAGGTCACGCTGTACGCGCGTTGTATATGTACAGCGCGATGGCCGACTTGGCCGATGAGTACGGCGATGCAGAACTGCTGACTACCTGTAAAAAGCTTTGGGATAACGTCGTCAATAGACGCATGTATATTACGGGTGGCGTTGGGTCGTCCTCCATACTGGAGCGGTTCACCACGGACTATGACTTGCCCAACGATGTCAATTACGCGGAAACCTGTGCCTCCATAGCGCTAATGATGTTTGGAGCGAGAATGGCACGTATCACCAAGGACGCGTCATACTACGATGCGGTGGAAAAGGCGCTGTACAACACGGTGCTGGCGGGCATTTCACTGACGGGAGATCATTACTTCTACGTAAACCCGCTTGAGGTGTGGCCGGACAGCTGCATGGAGCATACATCCAAAGCGCATGTAAAGACGGTTCGGCAGAAGTGGTTTGACTGCGCGTGCTGTCCCACCAATGTGGCGCGGACTCTGACGTCGCTGGGAGACTATATATGTTCGCAGAGTAACAATGCATTCTATGTAAATCTCTTCATATCGCATAAGACCAAGGTGATGCTGGGCGGTACCACGGTGGAGTTCAAACTTGAGTCCACGTTTCTGAATGACGGATGTGCTGTTCTGTATGTCAGTTCCGAGAAGCCCGCGGAGTTTGAGGTTTACATACGGATACCGCAGTATGTAAAGGGCTTTTCTATTCGCATCGATAGTGAAGATGTTTATCCCATTGTTGAGAAAGGATATGCCCGGCTGTACAGTGTGTGGAAAACAACATCGAGGATAGATGTTCGCTTTGACATACGGGCCGAGCTGGTGGTGGCGCATCCCAAGGTGCGCGCCGATGCCGGCAAGGTCGCCGTGGTCAAAGGGCCGCTGGTGTATTGTCTGGAGCAAGCGGATAACGGCAACAATCTTGCATCACTATACATTGCTCAAGATGCAGAACTGACAGAGTGTGTCATGCCGGAGTTGTTTGGCGGCATCACTGCTATCCGGTTTGAGGGCAGAAAAATTGCGGATGCGGGCTGGGGCGATGAGCTGTATAAGCCCGCTAAGCTGGAGACAAAGCCGGTTGAGCTAACGGCAATCCCCTATTACCTCTGGGGCAACAGGGGCGAAAATGAGATGATCGTGTGGCTGAAAGCCCTCATATAGCGTGGTAAATGAGCATACGTCGATAAGGAGATATCAATATGGCTAATGTAACCCTCAACAACCTGAAAAAAGTATACGACAAAAACATAGTGGCGGTGCAGGAGTTCAATCTTCAGATTGCCGACAAGGAGTTCATCGTGCTCGTCGGGCCTTCCGGCTGTGGCAAGTCCACCACGCTCAGAATGGTGGCGGGGCTGGAGGAGATATCATCCGGCGAGCTTTCTATCGGCGACAGGGTGGTGAACGATGTGCCGCCCAAGGATAGGGATATTGCGATGGTGTTTCAGAACTATGCGCTGTACCCGCACATGACAGTGTATGAAAACATGGCCTTTGCTTTGCGGTTGCGCCGTGTAGCCAAGGCGGATATTGACAGTAAGGTGCGTGCGGCGGCGGAGATATTGGGCATTACCGAATTGCTGCAGCGCAAGCCTAAGGCACTCTCGGGAGGGCAGCGGCAGCGCGTGGCAATCGGCCGCGCCATCGTGCGAGAACCCAAGGTGTTTTTGATGGATGAACCGCTCTCCAACCTCGACGCTAAGCTCAGAAACCAGATGCGAGCCGAGATCATCAAGTTGCGCCAGAGCGTCAACACCACATTCATCTATGTCACGCACGATCAGACCGAGGCGATGACACTGGGTGACCGCATTGTGATCATGAAGGATGGTTACATTCAGCAGATAGGTACGCCTCAGGAGGTGTTCAATCATCCGGCTAACCTGTTTGTTGCCGGGTTTATTGGTTCCCCGCAGATGAACTTCTTTGATGTCCGGCTGCTGAAACTGGGCAATGGATATGCCGTGGAGCTGTGTGGCGTTACGATACCGCTGGACGCCGAGATGAGTGCGGGGCTACGGAAAAAAAACACTGAGGAGCAAGACATCGTCATGGGGATACGCCCTGAACATATGAGCATCGCGACGCATGAAGAGGCTGGCGCGATACCTGCAAAGGTGGATGTGTCTGAGATGATGGGCAGCGAAATGCACATTCATATGAGCGTGGATAAACAGGATGTCGTGGTGCGGGTTCCCACCGTTGATCTCAATGAGAAATTCCGCGGAGGCATCGGTTATTGCGCCGAGATCCATTTCAAATTTCCTCCAGCGCTTGTTCACCTTTTCTCAAAAGAGGATGAGAGAAACCTACTGCTGTAAATGGAGATTATTTCATTTTGGAAAGAAATTGGAAATAGGCACCTCGCGTACGCTGCTCCTAGGTTATGGCTTTTAAATCTGCGCTTGATTCTTAAGAATGCTCGTGGACTTATTAACCAAAAAGACTTTTCCATTAAGATCGATATCCACCCAAGTGAGTGTCAACAGCTCGCCACGTCGCAAGTCCGCAATACTCATATTTGATGAATATGGCTGTATTTCAACACAAAGATGCAGCTGCGTTTGATCCGATTTATGCTATAAAGTCTATAGAACGATAGGGCGTTATATAAAAAGTGTAGTAAAATGTAGTATAAAGTGCCCTTACAGAGGTTTTTACCTCGTCATCAGACACAAAAAAGCAGCCTCGAAAGGTATTGTTTTTACTTTATTGGTAAAAAAATAATACTTCTTGAGGTATGAAAAAACCCCGAAAGTGGCTTCGCAACGGGGTTTCTGGCGTTCCCGGCGCGACTCGAACGCGCGGCCTGTCGCTTAGGAGGCGG
>JAEWTW010000009.1 GCA_023397655.1 Bacillota bacterium | reverse complement strand
CAGCTGGACCACTTTGCGATGGTTTCTGTCAGATCCATGAAGCGCTTGTCCCATTTGTCCATTACAATACCCCTGATCCGGAAATTATCTTCATATAATTCAACATCGGAAGGAAAAAGTCCTGCATTCACAGGTAAATTATAGTATTGATTATATGGGCGAGAATTATAAAGCTTATTCAAGCATTAAGCCAATAATTTAGAATAAACCATAATAAATAACCAATTTGGCGGCAAAAAGCCACAATTTAGATTTGCCATGAAATGCTCCTTATATTATGATTAACTCTGTTAGCACTCGAACCAAGTGAGTGCTAACAACCAAAAGGCAAATATTTTTGTATTAAACAATAACATGTTACAAGGAGGTTTATACATTATGGCCATTAAACCATTGGGCGACAGAGTTGTGATCAAGAGCCTTGAGAGCGAAGAGACCACCAAGAGCGGTATCGTGCTGACGGGCAGTGCAAAGGAAAAGCCGCAGACAGCTGAAGTTATCGCGGTGGGCCCGGGCGGCATCGTGGACGGCAAGGAAGTCGTCATGACCGTGAAACCCGGCGACAAGGTTCTTTACTCAAAGTATGCAGGCACCGAAGTGAAGGTGGACGGCGCGGAATTCATCATCGTGCGCCAGAGCGACCTGCTTGCGACAGTGGAATAACTTTAAAAGGAAGTAAGGAGGAATTAACATGGCAAAACAGATTAAATACGGTGAAGAAGCCCGGCGTCTGCTGGAAGCGGGCGTGAATCAGCTGGCCGACACGGTTAAAATCACTCTCGGACCTAAGGGAAGAAACGTTGTTCTGGATAAGAAGTTCGGCTCTCCCGTCATCACCAACGACGGCGTGACGATCGCAAAAGAGATCGAACTCAAAGACCCGTTCGAAAACATGGGCGCACAGCTCGTGAAGGAAGTCGCCACCAAGACCAATGACATCGCGGGCGACGGCACCACCACAGCCACGCTGCTGGCACAGGCCATCATTCGCGAAGGCCTGAAGAACGTGGCGGCGGGCGCAAACCCGATGGGCATCAAGAAGGGTATCTTGAAAGCGGTTGACGCTTCCGTGGAAAGCCTGAAGGGCATCTCCAACCCGATCACCGGCTCCACCGCAATCGCGCAGGTGGCGTCCATCTCCGCTGGCGACGAGGAAATCGGCCGTCTGATCGCGGAAGCGATGGAGAAGGTCGGCAACGACGGCGTTATCACTGTGGAAGAAAGCAAGACGATGATCACTGACCTCAAGGTCGTGGAAGGCATGCAGTTCGACCGCGGCTACGCGTCGGCATACATGGTCACCGATACCGATAAGATGGAAGCGGTGCTCGACGAGCCGCTGATCCTCATCACGGACAAGAAGATTTCCAACATACAGGAAATACTGCCGGTGCTGGAGCAGGTCGTCCAGACGGGCAAGAAGCTGCTCATCATCGCTGAGGACGTGGAAGGCGAAGCGCTGGCGACACTGATCGTCAACAAGCTGCGCGGCACATTCAACTGCGTCGCAGTGAAAGCCCCGGGCTTTGGGGACAGACGCAAAGCGATGCTGCAGGATATCGCGATACTGACGGGCGGACAGGTGATCTCCGAAGAGATCGGCCTCGACCTGAAGGAAGCGAAAATGGATATGCTGGGCAAGGCCCGTCAGGTGAAGGTGGACAAAGAGAACACCACCATCGTGGAAGGCGCGGGAGACCCGTCCGAAATCAAAGCCCGCATCAACTCCATCAAGTCCCAGATCGAAGAGACGACCTCCGACTACGACCGTGAGAAGCTGCAGGAGCGCCTTGCGAAGCTGGCCGGCGGCGTGGCTGTGATCCAGGTGGGCGCGGCGACCGAGACGGAAATGAAGGAAAGCAAGATGCGCATAGAAGACGCGCTGGCGGCAACGCGCGCGGCTGTGGAAGAAGGCATCGTGCCGGGCGGCGGCATCGCGCTGCTGCATGCGGCCAAGGACGTTGTGTCTGCGGTTGATGCTGCGGAAGGCGATGTGAAGACGGGCATGCAGATCGTGCTGCGCTCGCTGGAGGAACCGCTCCGCCAGATCGCTTCCAACGCAGGTCTGGAAGGCAGCGTCATCGTTGACAAGATCAAGTCTCAGGACAACGTCAACTTCGGATACGACGCGGCGAAGAATGAGTACGGCGACATGGTGACCAAGGGCATCATCGACCCGACCAAGGTGACGAGAAGCGCGCTTCAGAACGCGGCGTCCATCGCCTCGCTGCTGCTGACCACCGAGAGCCTCGTGACGGATATTCCGGAAGAGAAACCGGCTATGATGCCGGGCGGCGCTCCGGGTGGAATGCCGGGAATGTATTAATCCGAGCCAATTATGAATCAGAAAACGCGGGGAAATCGCTCTCCGCGTTTTTTATATGCCTAAAAACAACGGGAATAAGCTGGCTGCGGTTGCTTTGCCATGTACGATAGTTATATAATGAGCGTGTCATTTTTGTCGTTTCCCGACAATATTCGTGTAAAGGAGTGGTGTTGGTGGATTTTAAAAACGGCGCGTTTTTGTATATCATGGGCGTCATTATCATTCTGTTTGTGCTGGCTCAGTCGGTGTATTTTCTTGTGCGGGCGGTCCGGCGCGGCAAACAGCTGGGTATTTCAGCCAAAGTCATGAAGGATGCCGCGGTTTCAAGCGGTACGTTCTCCATCGTGCCATCCGTGCCCATCGTGCTGGCGATGATCGCTTTGGCGGCAACCATTGGTACGCCGCTCTCATGGATACGCCTGTCTGTCATCGGGTCAATGTCGTATGAGACCATCGCGGCGGGCAAGGTGCTGGAGGCGGCTACGGGAGATATGACACAGGCGGTGTTCGCGAGCGTGATGTGGGTGATGACGATTGGTATTATCGCGGGCCCGCTGTTCAACCTGTTCGGGTTCAAGTGGTATCAGCGCAGACTGATCACTGTGGGCCAGAAGGATCCCAAATGGAGCAAGATACTCACCGATGCGCTGTTCATGGGCATCATCGCTGTGATGGGCGGGCAGTTCATTGCCAAGGGCATAGCGGCTTTTGGTGGCTTGGCGGAAGCGAAGATAACGATAAACGGGCAGGCACAGCTGCTGACGCTGGGCACGGGTGTGATATTCATGCTGATCTTCGGCGCGCTGATAAAGCTGACAAAGGCGAAGTGGCTGGAGAACTTTGCATTGCCGGTATCGATGCTGGGTGCAATACTTCTCTCCATCGTCTACCACAACATGTTTGCGGGGGTGGCCTGATATGGTGAATAAGCAGGGATTGATGCTGAGTGAATACGACGAGAGTACACACCGTATTGGACGGATTTGGACGGCTGCCGCACTGCTGATGCTGATTGCGATACCGCTGCTGTTCTGTCTGATATACGGGGTTCTGCCCGAGTGGAGTTCGTTCGTGCAGGGAGCCATCGCCATCATCCCCATGTACTGGGCGATAGGCCTCATTGAGGTGTTCAACTATTCGCCTATGGTGGGCTCAGGCGGAACGTATCTCGCATTTGTAACGGGCAACCTCGCCAATATGAAGGTGCCGGCGGCCCAGGTGACACTGAGCAAAGCCGGCGTCAGCGCATCCTCCGAGCAGGGGGAGGTGCTCTCGACCATCGCGGTGGCGGTGTCGTCCATCGTGACCACGCTGATACTGATCGTAGGGCTGGTGCTGGTGATACCGATTACCAACTGGATCAACGCCGACCCGATCCTGTCTCAGGTGTTTGATCTTTCGAACGGATATGTGATTCCCGCGCTGTTCGGTGCGCTGGGCGTGGTGTTCATCTCCAAGAGCTGGAGGCTGGCGGTGATCCCCACTGTGCTGATGGTGCTGCTTTTCTTACTGATTCCCGGACTTTATGCAAGCTCCGGTATATTCATACCCGTGATGTCGATAGTGGCCGTGCTGATCGCGCGGTGGATGTATAAAAAGAACCGTTTACAGGGGTGACAACATGATCGTACTCTACGCAATACTGGGACTATTGGCGCTGCTGATCGCGATGATGGCCGTCAATACCGTCTTTAAGCGTCCGGCGAAAACGTCAGCCGCAAAGGCGGAGCTGCCGGAGCTGAACGCCGACAAGCTGGCGGAGCATCTGGGCGGCATGATCCGTTTTAAAACGGTGACAGCCGATTCGATGGAGCGCTTCGACCGCGCGGCGTTCCTCGGCCTGCACGAATATCTGGAGCAGACGTATCCGCGGCTGCACACGGCGGTCGAAAAGGAGATCGTCAACGAATACAGCCTGCTGTACAAGTGGAATGGCACAGGCTCGGAGCAAAAGCCGTGGCTGATGATGGCGCATATGGACGTGGTGCCGGTGGACGAACGCACGGCAGATCTGTGGGCGTATCCAGCTTTTTCCGGAGCCGTTGCTGACGGTTATGTATGGGGCCGCGGCGCGCTTGACATGAAGGGGCAGCTCGCCAGCATCATGGAGAGCGTCGAACATCTGTTGGAGCAGGGCTTTGCCCCTGAGCGCGACATCTATATCGCATTGGGGCACGACGAGGAGAGCATGGGAAGCCTTGGTACGCAGCGCATCGTGGATACGCTTAAAGAGCGCGGGGTGCGGCTGGACTTCGTGATAGACGAGGGCGGCGTGGTGATGGACGGCAAGCCGCTGAGCATCGACGCGATGGTAGCCACCATCGGCATCTGCGAGAAGGGCTATGCCGATTTCAGGCTCACGGCGGAGTCGCCGGGCGGACACGCTTCAAGGCCGCCCAAACAGACAGCTGTGGGCGCTTTGGCCGCCGCTATCGTGGCGCTGGAGAAGCATAAGATGAAGCCCACGCTCAACGAACCGCTCAAGGCGATGATGAATGCCGTGGGGGGCTATATGAAATTCCCGCTCAATGTGATCGCCGCGAACCTGTTCATTACCAAACCGCTGCTGCTCAAAGGCATGGCGGCGGGCAGCACCGGCTCCGCAATGGTGCGCACCACCACGGCGCCCACGATGCTCAAAGGCTCGGGCGCGCCCAATGTGCTGGCCGAGCGGGCGGAAGCAGTGGTCAACTTCCGCATTTCACCGGACGATTCGGTGGAAAAGCTGCTGGCTCATGTGAAGCGGGTGGTGGGAGATAAAATAAAAGTGGAAATCATGATGGCGACGGAACCCTCAGTGGTGTCCAGCGTGGACAGCGCCGCGTATCAAGTGATCGAGCGGACGGTTTCGGAGCTGTTCCATGGCCACGTGGTCACCCCGTACCTCATGATCGCGGCGACGGATTCGCGCCGGTACGCCGGTATCGCTGACGGAATTTACCGCTTTCAGCCGTTCGCGTCGATGAGCGAGGACTTAGGGACCATTCACGCGGCGGGGGAACGCCTCAGCATCGACTCGCTTCTTGAAGGGACGGCGTTTTTTATACAACTTGTAAAAAATGCAGATAAATGATAATATACAAACAGACATTTTTATTGTTCTTTTGGCATTATCATACGTATTTTTTAATAGGAGGGATTCCATGCGAGACTATGTGATCGCCACCGACTCGGATACCGAGATACCTTACATCTACGCTGATGAGCATAATATTCCGGTTTTTTTGATGCCGTATACCGTAAACGGTGAAGAGCGGCTGTTTGATCTGGGCAGGAACACCGACTTTGGCGCTTTTTATCAGGAGCTCAGGGACGGAGCGGAGGCAGTAACTTCCACTCGTCCGCCGGCGGACATTGCGGATTTTTTCCGTGATATCATTAAGGACGGCAAGGAGGTTCTGTATCTCTCCTTTTCCTCTGCGCTTTCCGGGCATCACGACCTGTCTTTGATGGCACGGAGCATGATACTGGAGGAGAACCCCGACGCGCGCATCGAGATCGTTGATACGCTGCGCATTTCGATGGGTGCGGGTGAACTGGTGATGGGAGCGCAGCAGCTCAAGGAGGAAGGCAAATCGCTCGAAGAGGTTCGGGACTGGGTGATCGCCAACCGGCAACGCGCCCATGCGTGGTTCTCGGTGGATGACCTGAACTATTTGAAAAAGGGCGGGCGTCTCTCCGGTGCGGCGGCGGCCATCGGCACCATACTCGATGTGAAGCCGATATTGAAGCTGAACCGGGAAGGCAAGATCGTCGCGGCGGATAAGGTCAAGGGCTCCAAGAAGATACTCAAGTACTTTATCAGCGTGATACAGGAGAACGTGGAGCAGCCCGAAACGCAGGCGGCCTACGTGCTGCATGCGGACAGCATGGAAACCGCGGTCAGGATGAAAGAGGCCATACAGGAAAGCGTACCGTTCAAAGAGATCGTCATTCAGGACATCGGGCCGGTCATCGGCTGCCACACGGGTCCGGGAGCGATGGCGGTCATATTCATGGGCAAAGAGATGGCATAATCGCATATGTGCGAGATCGGGGGCATCTGCGGACTGCCCCTGTTTTTATTGTCATCCCAAAGGTGGTAGAATCTGAGCACAGGAGGCGTTAGGATGAACATGACTTTGCAGGCGCTGGCGGATAAGAGCCGCCGCATCGTGTTTTTCGGCGGGGCGGGCGTATCCACCGAGAGCGGCATACCGGACTTTCGCAGCGTGGACGGACTGTACAGCCTGAAATACAAATACCCGCCCGAGACGATACTGAGCCACACCTTTTTTATGACCCACACCGAAGAGTTCTATGAATTCTACCGCAATAAGATACTCTGTACGGGTATACAGCCCAACAAAGCGCATCTGAAGCTGGCCGAGCTGGAGAGTGCGGGAAAGCTGACGGCGGTGGTGACGCAGAACATCGACGGACTACACCAGATGGCGGGCAGCACAAACGTGCTGGAGCTGCACGGCTCCGTTCACCGCAACTACTGCGGGAACTGCCATGCGTTTTATGATATGGAGTATATCCGCGCAAGCGAAGGCGTGCCGCGCTGCCTCTGCGGCGGGCTTGTCAAACCGGACGTGGTATTGTATGAGGAATCGCTGGACAGCGACGTAACGGACGCGGCGGTGAAAGCGATAGCCGATGCGGACATGATGATCGTGGGCGGCACCTCGCTGGCGGTGTACCCGGCGGCGGGGCTGCTCGATTATTTCAACGGAGACGCGCTGGTGCTGATCAACAAAACGCCCACGCCTTATGACAGGAGCGCACAGCTGGTCATCAATGCACCCATCGGCGAAACGCTGGGGGCGCTGCGCGTCTGATAACAATATGGTAAGAGTAACATGAGGGTACCGGTTAGAGCTGCTGCTCCATTTCGCTGAGGCTCCCAAAGCTGAGCGTGCGGGCCATGTATGAGTAGGAGACTTCGGAGAGGTTGACGCCTTCCGCGATGCAGTGCTGATGAAGCGTGTACAAGTTTTCCAGCGTTTCGTCCGAATATGTTTCCAGCTCGCCCAGGGTGTAGGTGAGGAAGGAACGGAAGTCACCCGCATCTTCCTCGACCGGTCGCGCGCGGGACATCAGCTTCGGATACTTCTCTTGCATTTCCTGCTGCCATGCCGTCATCTGCCGCGCCAGCACAGGAATCAGCGGGTTCTCCGACCAGGGCGGAATCAGGCTCTCCATGCGCGCATATTTGATGGTCATCAGGTTGATGCCCTTGTCGCGGCTGTCCTGCAGATGGCGCAGGTAGCTCATGAGCGAAGCCTCATCCCAGGACGCAAACTGAACGCGCCGGTGGAAATCGAAACCGGCGGTGTCCGCCTGACAGCTGCACGGGCCGTCCGTCCTGACAGCCAGGAACATTTCCTTTTCCAGTTGTACGATTTGATCGACAGTATCTGGGCGATCCATACAGGACTCCTTTCCTCAATAAAGGCCGGGCATCTCCCTGATTTCGGCATCGGCGATGCTTTGCTCTGCTAGTGTTTTATAATCGGCAAGAAAGTCGCTGCTGTTGTCGGATACCAGCCCTTGGGCGTTCAGATGAAAGATGATAGTGTCAGCGAGCGCTTCGATGTGCTCCTGCGGATCATCGCGAAGACGAAGTATATCCTCCACGCTCAGCGCGATTTGATTGTAAGGCGGGGGAAGCTCCTTCGCGGCGCGCAGCTTCCATTTATAATACGGCGAGAACCGGTTGGCCAGCAGGAAGGCCAGAGACAGCGCCTGAAAACAGAACTGTGACAGCGCATAATTGCTGGCGAACACATCGCCGCGCATTCTGCTTCGTCCGTAATTGTATTGCCCGGACTGGCCTGCGAGAAAACAGCTGCAGGCAATTTTTTTGCGGCGAACATCCTCGGGATACTGCGCGAGAGCGGTGCGCCACGCGGAAAGCTCACCGGAGCCGTCCATGAACACCTCGCCGTTGGTGCAGGCCGCGAGGCCTTCGGTACTGGCAAACAGCCAATGGCGGGCAGGCGCGTCTTTGCCGGGCAGGCCGGAGTACATGGAAAAAAACCGCTCCATATGGATCACGCCGACGCGGCCGTCTTCGGTGATAAAGCGGGGGCCATAACCGCGAAATGTTTTGGGAAGCGCTTCATACCAAGCGGAAAGCTCCTCAGCATATGCGTCGTACAGCCTGCCGGGCACGAACAGGCAAAACCCCGGGCCCCAGTCGTGATCCCGCGAGATTTCGTCGTCATAGCCAAAGCAGTCGGAACCGGGGCCGCAAAGTCCGGCGGCAAGCTGTCCGGAGATTTTCCCGAAGCGCGAAACAAGGGACTCATGGGCGGTCTCAATAAAATACGCCCGGCACAGCGAAAGGCCGTTCACCAACGCATCACCTCTTCAGCGTCATTATATGCGCCGGAGGATGATACTGCAAGTTTCTATACGATGCCGAGTTCGTCCAGCGCCTCCCTGAACGTGGTGGCCACATACGACAGAGCCGGGCTTCCGCCCAGCGCCACAGCCACCGTCGCCGCCTCAATCAGTTCCTCCCGCGAAGCGCCCGCTTTGAGAGCCTCGCTGACGTGGCGTACGGCGCAGTGACGGCAGCGGATGCACGCGCATATCCCGATGGCGATCAGGTGCTTGGTTTTGGTGTCCAGACTGCCGGGGGCGAACACGCGGCTCTCCGTATTTTCAAACGCGCTGAATACGTCGGGCGCTTCCTTGCCGAGCGCCTGCATGCCGTCCAAAAAGCTGTCCAGCGGATTTGTGCTGTGACTCATATCTTTCCTCCTTTTGTTGCTGATATTATGGTTTGCGTACAGGTTCGGTAATATCCGCCGCACCGCAGAGTTGATGATAAGACCGGTCTTTGAAATGGTACGGCTGCCGTGTTATAATTCATTTAATATGCAATGCCGGGAGGTTACAATGAGAAAGCCTGCGCTTTTGTTGTTTGTGCTCGTGCTGGTGATGGCGCTCAGCGCCTGCGGTAACAGCACGGCTCCGCAAGCCAGTCCGTCGCCAACGGCAGCACAGACGGAATATACGAATGACGGGGACGATGAGCCCAAGGAAGTGGTGCAGATCGGTTTCAGCATCGCTGGTGAAGGCGCGTTCTACGATCAGCTCAAGGCAGACATTGAAGCGGCCTGTGCCGCCAAAGGTTATTCGTTCTCGCTGCTGCGTCCCATCACAGCGCAGGAGCAGGTGAACGATATCAACGAGTTGCTGGGCAGCGGCATTTCTGTACTGGTCATCGGCCCGGCAGACGTGGACGCGCTGGAAACGGCGCTGGCGGAATGTGAATCGGACGGTGTGCCCGTGATCAATATTATCGACTCCATCAACGGAAAGGTCAGCACGCTGGTTTCGCCGGACTACGCCGAAGCCGGGCGTTTGGCTGCTGCGCGGGCGGACAAACTGTTCGGCGATGAGGGCGTCCAGTGCCTTGAGCTCAAGACGGATTACGATAGCTTTATCATGCAGCTGTTGTCCGATGGTTTTGCAAATGAACTGGCAAAAAACGATAAGCTGATACTGGCAGCCGAGCAGTTCTGCGGCAGCGACAAGGAGCAGGCCTACCAGCTGACAAAGTCGGAGCTGCAGTCGGGAGAGAAAAATATAGGCTTTATATTTGCGCAGAGCGCGCCTCTCGCCCGCGGCGCTGTGCGCGCCATTGAAGAGACAGGCTCTTCGGCCAAGATTGCCGCGTTTTGCGGAGACATGGATTTGATTTCCGCTGTGCGCGAAGGCAAGCTGGACGCCGCCATCTTCATCGGACCGGCAAAGCTGGCGGACATCCTGGTGGACAATGCGGGACAATACATAGGCAATCCTTCGTTTGCGCCCGAACCGTTCATTCAGCTGGAGCTGGATGTGGCGATGGCGGACGACGCGGCGGAGTATTATTCGGAAGAGCTGCTGCACGCGCAGGTAAAGGCGGACTAGCGCTTATAGTTTCGACGGCTGCTTGAGGCAAGGCGGCCGTTTTTATTTTCGGCTTTGTTACGGGCCAAAAACCATCCGCCGTAGGTTTGTGAGAATCTTTGCGGGCCGTCCGTACGTATATATATAAAAAGCCCGTTATCGCTGCGGAATGAACCGGCATACGGGTGAATATACATATGTACGGGTGGTGATATTATGAATAGTTCACGAATGCTCAGAACGGTTACCAATATAATATTGATGATGATCATCGGACTGGTTGCGCTGTCTTCCTTTGGCTCACATGCGCTGGCAGCCCGTGAACCTGCCTTGAAAGGGCGTACCGGCGCTGACAACGTCGCGCTTCAGATCGCTGTCGATCAGTCGAGCGATGTTGAAGCCTACATGGATTTGCTGGAAAACGCGGGCGCCCGCGGCACGTTTTTCTTCTGCTCGCAGTGTTATACGGACAGCGCGATGATACAGGAGGTGATCCGGCGCGGTCACGGCGTGGGTTCCTATACGTGCTCGGCGCATGACAAGCAGCAGACAGGCATGTACATAGGCGGCGGCTACAGCGTGACCGTTATGAGCTATAAAAGCGGCGACAGCGTACAGCAGGTTTGCCCGTCAATTAATCTGACAAAGCTCAAAAAGCTGAAAAACTGGCATGAAGTATTGAGCGGCCAGATCAGTGGAGATATGTTCCTGTATATTGCGGCGGATAACGATCAGGAGGATTTCAAAAAAGTTGTACAAATTGTGCTTGATAAAGGTTATACTATATTGAAGGTGGACGAAATGCTTTAGAAACACAAGGAGTCATGCATGATAAAGACGCTGGACAACGGGGTCAGAATAATTGCCGAAAACATGCCCAACTACAATTCGTTTGCAGCTGGCATATGGGTCAAGACAGGATCAACCTGCGAACAGCCCAGAGAGAACGGCATCTCTCATTTTATTGAACATATGCTGTTTAAAGGAACGGAAAAGCGTTCCGCTAAACAGATTGCTGTGGATATGGACAAGATTGGCGGACAGCTGAATGCCTTTACTTCCAAGGAATGCACGTGCTACCACGCGCGGGTGGTGCCGGACAAGCTGGAGACAGCCGTCGAGGTGCTGGCGGACCTGTTTACCAACCCGCAAATCGATACACAGGAGCTGGAGAAGGAAAAAGGCGTCGTGCTGGAAGAGATCGCGATGGTGTACGACAACGTGGAGGAGCTGGCGCACGAGAAGATTTCCGAGCTGTATTTTTCCGGCAGCACGCTTTCCCAGCCGATTCTAGGTACCGCCGAAAACATATCCGCGTTCACGCGGGACGACCTCGTCAACTACATCAACCAGCACTATTACCCGGCCAACGTGGTGGTAGCGGTGGCGGGCAAGTTTGAGGAAGCGCGGATGCTGGACGCCGTCGAAAAGTACATCGGCACATACGACCGCGGCTGCAAAAAGGAAAAGGACGACTGTGCAACGCCGTTCGTGCCCAATCCGCGCACGCTGTTCATTGAGAAGGACGTAGAGCAGACCCATCTGTGCCTCGCGTTCCCGGGCTGCACGTTTGCCGACGACGACCGGTTTGCGCTGGCTGTGATGAACAATGTGTTGGGCGGTGGCATGAGCTCGCGCCTGTTCCAGTCCATCCGTGAGGAAAAAGGACTGGCGTATTCGGTGTATTCGTACCCGTCGTCCTACAGCTATGCGGGCATGTTCTCGCTTTATGCGGGCACCACGGCAGCCAATGCAGACACCGTCGTGCACCTGATGAAGCAGGAGATCGACAGGCTGAAGGCCGAGCGGATCACGGAAGAAGACTTCAAGCAGGGCAAGGATCAGCTGAAAGGCAACTACGTGCTGTCGATGGAAGGGACGAACTCCAAGATGAGCTCGCTCGGAAAATCGCTGCTGCTATTGGACGAGGTTTACGACGAACAGGACACGATAAACAAGATAGAGGCGGTCACGATGGATCGCGTGAACGCGATGATCGATGCGATATTTGATTATTCGCGGATGTCCGCCGTTTTTGCGGGAAAGATCGAAAAGAAAAAGGAACTGGAGTCTTTTTTGGAGGGGTTTAATGGACAAGCTGGACAACATATTCAAATACCAGCAATTGTTTGACTCCGAGCTGGCAGAGCGGCGCGGCCTGACGCACATTCCGATGGAAGTCTGGATTCAGCGCGAAACGCTCGCCATGCTGTCGGAGCTGGCTGAGCTGATCGACGAGGTCAACTTCAAATGGTGGAAGAATGAGAAACCGGTGGATGTGGACAACGTCAAAAACGAGCTGGTGGATATACTGCACTTTTTCGTCAGCATGTGCCTCAAAACCGGCATGAGCGCGGAGGAACTGCACCAGCGCTATCTGGACAAGAACAAGGAAAATTTTTCGCGGCAGAACGGCACCTCCGACAAAAAGGGATATGAAGCCGGTTAACAGCCAGACGCATTGCTCCGAGTCGTTGAACCCAGAAAGCATAATACAGGGCAAATCGGAATAGGACGAACCCAATTTTAATAGCATCAACGGAGAAGAAACAATTTAGGAGGAGCTATGAGCATCCTTTATATTGCCGTTCTGCTGGTTATTATTTGGTTAATAATTGAGATTCTGTCCATTGTTTATAAAATCACCGGGATGGACATCAATAAGGCCAGATTTCAGATCATATCCATTTTAACCCACACTGGGTTTACCACCAGGGAATCTGAGCTGATTGCACAGCATCCGCTGCGGCGGAAAATCGCCAGCGTCTTGATGCTGGTGAGCTATGTGGCCCAGGCCTCGCTGATATCCCTGATATATAACGCGATCATTCGTAACGACAGGCAGATTCTCAATATCGGCATTTTTCTTGTCGCGTTAATCGGCATTCTCGTGCTGATTACAAGGAACAAGTATTTCTCAAACAAGCTGGACAAGGTGATAGAAAAATTCATCGCCAACAAAATCATGAAGCAGGTTCAGACCCGTTCGGTTGACCAGGTGCTAAAAATAAGCCCCGGTTATGCCGTTTATGAGATATTGGTGGATACGGAGAGCTTCCTCGCCAATATCTCGCTTTATGAAGCAAAGCTGAACGAATTGAGCATTCATGTGTTGAAAATAGACAGAGGGTCCAACACCGTTGACTTTCCAAAAGCGGATTTTGTCATTCAGCCGGGAGACCTGCTGGTGGTTTACGGGAATATAAAATCAATCAAAGAAATTGCCCTTCAGACACAAACGTCGCAAAAGTAAATGACCCTACCCATCGCGTTTCCGAGTCTTGTTCGGAGGCGTTTTTTATTTACCCTTATGAACGAAATAAATATCTTGAACGTACCCATTGTGACGCGACACCATTTCACGCGTTGAAACAAAAACGCATACAATACGATATGCATCACAACGTTGAAAGGGGTCTATATGTTGCAGAGCATACTGATCATTGGGGGAGATAAACGGCAGCTGGCGCTGGCCGATATGCTGAAAAGCAAGGGGCACCGCGTCAGTTTGCAGGGTTTCGATAAATTGGGGCTTGAGGACGAGACAGCGGGGGAGCCGGCGTACATATTCCTGCCGGTGCCGTACCGCAATCCGGACGGCAGCATCAAAATGCCGTATTCCGAAAAACGGCTGGCGCTGGACGACATCGTCAGCACTTATCCGAAAAGCATATTTATGCTGGGCGGGTACGACACGGCAGCGCGGGATGCGTTTGGCGGTCAGGTGCGGTATGTGGATCTGATGGCAAATGAAGCCTATCAGATCAAGAACGCGCTGCTGACCACACAGGCGGCCGTTTGCGCCCTGCTGCAGACGTCGGAGACGGCACTGTGCGATTTGAAATGCGTCGTCGTGGGGTACGGGCGGATATCAAAATTCTTGTGCCGCCTGCTGAAGGCGCACCGGGCGCAGGTGACCGCTACCGCACGCAAGGAAAGCGACCTCACGCTGATTGAGGCGGAGGGCATGTGCGCCGTGCCCACCAAAGACTTGAGCCGTATATTGGGTGAAGCCGACGTGATATTCAACACGGTGCCATACCATGTTTTCCAGGAGGAAGAGCTCAAATCGATCCGCCGCGGTGCGACAGTGATGGAACTGGCGTCGCCGCCGTACGGTATGGATGTGAAGCTGGCAAATGAGCTGGGGGTGAACGTGCGGATTGAGCAAGGCCTGCCGGGGCGGTATTTTCCGATATCGGCGGCGCGGGCCATGCTGCGCGTTTTTGAAAGTGAGGAAAGATAGATGGAGCTAACGGGAAAACGGATCGGATTTGCGATCACGGGGTCTTTTTGCACATTCGATCAGATACTGCCGGTGGTGGAGCAGCTGGTAAAGGCCGGAGCGGAAGTGATTCCCATACTGTCATATAATGCGTCGCAGCTGAACACGCGGTTTTTTGAAGCGGCGGCGTTCAAGCGGATACTGCAGGAGATGACGGGAAAGGATATCATTGATGATCTTGTGCACGCGGAGCCTGTCGGCCCTAAAAAAATGCTGGATATTGTCATAATTGCGCCTTGCACGGGAAATACTTTGGCGAAGCTGGCACTTGGCGTCACGGACACGCCGGTGGTGCTGGCCGCAAAGGCGCATCTGCGCAATGCAGGCCCGGTGCTGATCGCGGTGTCCACCAACGACGCGCTGGCAGCCAATGCCAAAAACCTGGGGCTGCTGCTCAACACGCGCCATGTCTATTTTGTGCCGTACCGTCAGGACGACAGCAAAAAGAAAGCAACATCCATCGTGGCGGACATGACGATGATACCCGAGGCGGCACAGATGGCGCTGGACGGCAAACAGATACAGCCGGTGATGCTGGAATCCAGATAGGGATAACGGAGCGGTTTCGGGCGGATAATAGTATCAACTAAAGAGAAAAGAGAGGCTGATATGCCGCAAAACGAAACGACGGAACCTCATGATCAGAATCCGGAACAGAATAATTCGAAGCAGGGACCGGAGATACGCGAATTCGGCGCGCCGCTGAACCAGTCACCCATACACACGGTCAGCATCATCGGGCAGATCGAAGGCCACATGAACCTGCCGTCGCAGAACAAGACGACGAAGTACGAACATGTACTGCCGCAGCTGGTGATGATCGAGCAGGACCCGAACATAAAAGGGTTTATCATACTGATCAATACGGTGGGCGGCGACGTGGAGGCGGGACTGGCGCTGGCAGAGATGATCGCGGGCATGAGCAAGCCCAGCGTGTCGCTGGTGCTGGGCGGCGGACACAGTATTGGTGTTACGCTGGCGGTGGCCGCGCGCTGCTCATACATATCCCCGTCGGCCAGCATGACGATCCATCCCATCCGCATGAGCGGCGTGATCATCGGCGTGCCGCAGACGTACGACTTCTTTGAGAAGATGCAGCGGCGTATTGTGGAGTTTGTGTGCACCCATTCGAAGATTGCGCCGGAGGAGTACCGACGGCTGATGATGAAAACGGGCGAGATCGCCAACGACTGCGGCACGGTGCTGGTGGGCAAAGAAGTGGTGGACTGCGGCATCATCGGCGCTGTGGGTACGTATAAGGACGCGTGCGATAAAATCAAAGAATTGGCCGGCATCACGGAGGACAACCCCGAGAAGGATTAAATTGGAAGCTGTCACATGGCCTGTACACCGGGAAAGGTTGTATATTTTCCCCGGTATGGTATAATGATCACCGAGGTGAAGCATATGCCGCAGGGCAAAAGGACAAGCCCAAAGCCCAAAAAACAGCCAAGAAAGCCGCTGGGAGAGATTGCCGGGGTCATCATCATTGCGATCGGCATCTTTTTGCTTGTGTGCGTATATATACAGACGGGAACCGGCCTGCTTGGCGGCGCGCTGCGCGACGTGCTGATGGGCCTGTTCGGCCTGTTTACTTTCATCGTGCCATTCTTATTCATACTGCTGGGCATACTGATCATCGCCGCGCGCAACAAAAAGGTAAACAAAGGGAAGGTTGCGCTGATCGCGCTGCTGGTAGTGTCGGTGCTGTCGCTGACGCATGCCATATGGCTGAGCCAGCTCGATCTTCAGAACGGCTTCTTTAAATACGTGGCGGATTCGTATCGGCTGGGCGTGGAAAAAAGCGTAGCGTCCGGTGCGGTGGGCTGTCTGCTGGTTTATCCGGTGCATCTGCTGATCGGCAGCATCGGCTGTATCATACTGTTTGTGACCACGCTGCTGGTTTCCGTGCTGGCGCTCACCAATCTGTCCATCAAGAAGATGAGCCAGAATGTGGCCATGGCGGGCAAGCGCACCGTGGAAAGGGCGCGGGAGACGGCTGTTGAACGCAGAAAGAACCGCCTTTACATCGAAGATCTGCGCGATAACAGTGAATATTCGCAGGAAGACGGGGGTCCGGAGCTGCTGGACGCCAAAAGCTTCCGCAAGAAGAAGCATGCGCCATCGTATCTGGACGACGAGGTGTTCGCCTCGCCGCTGCCGCAGGAAGAAGAAGCGCCGCTGGACATGCCGGCTATATTGGAAGCGCCTTTGCATCATGAGGATATCGTGATGCAAAGCCATGAGGATTATGAACCGGAGGACGAAGCGCAATCCCACGAAGAGGCTCCGCCGCCGCCCCGCCGGGCACCACGGCCGAAGAAGACCTACACGATACCCTCCATATCCATGCTGACCAAAGCGCCTGAGAAGGGCCGGACAAACAGCATGGAGGAGCAGCGGCAGAATGCCCGTCTGCTGGAGGAGGTGCTCGCCAACTTCGGCGTGGAAGCCGAGGTGGTACACATCGTCAAAGGGCCGGTGGTCACCCGTTATGAGCTCAAGCCCGCTGCGGGCGTGCGCGTCAAGCGCATCAAAGAGCTGGAGAGCGATATCGCGATGAACCTCGCGGCCAAGACGGTGAAGATAGAAGCGCCGATACCCGGCAAGGCGGCGGTGGGTATAGAAATACCCAATTCGGACGTCACATTCGTGCATCTGCGCACACTGCTGGAATCCGACGAGTTTAAAAAATCGCCGTCTCCGCTGACGTTTGCGCTGGGCAAGGATATTGCAGGGAAGAACTATTATGTGGACATCACAAAGATGCCCCACATACTGATCGCGGGCGAGACGGGCGCGGGCAAGAGCGTATGCATCAACTCGATGCTGACCAGCCTGCTGTTCAAGGCGTCGCCGGATGAGCTGAAGCTGGTGCTGATCGATCCCAAGGTGGTGGAACTGTCAGTCTTCAAGGCGATACCGCACCTGCACGTGCCGGTGGTCACGGAGCCTAAGAAGGCGGCAGGCGCGCTCAACTGGGCGGTCAGCGAGATGACGATGCGCTACAAGATGTTTGCCGAGAAGGGCGCGCGCAACATCGCCAACTTCAACGACAAGGCGACGGACGCACAGGAACCGACGCTGCCGCGCATCGTGGTGGTGATCGACGAGCTGGCGGAACTGATGATGTCGTCCCCGCGCGAGGTGGAGGATTCCATCTGCCGTATCGCACAGCTGGGGCGCGCGGCGGGCATCCATCTGGTGGTGGCCACGCAAAGGCCGTCCGTCAACGTCATCACGGGCGTCATCAAGGCCAATATAAGTTCGCGCATCGCGTTTAAGGTGAACTCGGGCGTGGACTCGCGTACAATACTAGACCAGAACGGCGCGGAAAAGCTGCTCGGCAACGGCGACATGCTGTATCACCCGACGGGCGCGCCGCGGCCCATCCGCCTGCAGGGCTGCTTCGTCTCGGACGACGACATCGAGGCGGTGACCGGCTTTGTGTCGGTGGCTGAGACCGTCTACGACGAGGAAGCGGTGGCCGGTATCAACATGACGGGCGAGGACGAAGTGCCGGACGGCGAATTCGACGAGCTGCTGCCCCGCGCGGTGGAGATTGTACTGGAATACGGACAGGCGTCCATCTCGATGCTGCAGCGCCGTTTGCGCGTGGGCTACGCCCGCGCTGCGCGGCTGGTGGACGAGATGGAGCAGCGTAAAATAGTGAGCCCGTTTGAGGGCAGCAAGGCGCGGCAGGTGCTCATCACATGGGATGGGTTTGAAGAGATGTTCGGCGCCGGGGGAGATTAATGGATAACCTTTTGATACACGTGGTATCGCTCGGGTGCGAGAAAAACCGGGTGGATACTGAGCACATGCTGGGGCTGCTGGCGGGCAGCAACGCGGCGGTGGTGGACGACCCAGCGGAAGCGGACGTGATCATCGTCAACACCTGCGGCTTCATCAACGACGCCAAGCAGGAATCGATCGATACGATACTCGAGATGGCGCAGTATAAAGAGAGCGGCTGCAGCGCCCTGATCGTGACAGGCTGCCTCGCACAGCGTTATGCCGACGAGCTGTCTGAGGAGCTGCCCGAGGTGGACGCGTTCCTCGGCGTTTCGTCGTATACGCGGCTGCTGGATGCGATACAATCTGCGCTCTCCGGCAAACGCTATGTGAGCTGCGAGCGCGTGGACGAAGACCTGACCGCGCGCGTGCTGACGACGCCGGGGCACATGGCCTTTGTGCGCATTTCAGACGGCTGCGAAAACTGCTGCAGCTATTGCGCGATACCCCTCATCCGCGGCGGGCTGAAGAGCCGCCCGATGGAGAACATACTGTCCGAGATCAGCGACCTCAAAGCGGCGGGTGTTTCCGAGGTGATATTGATCGCGCAGGACACCACGCGCTATGGCGAGGATCTGGGCAATCGTATGCTGCCCGAGCTGGTGGACCGGGCAGCGGATATAATGACCGGCGGCTGGCTGCGCGTCATGTACTGCTATCCGGACGGAATTACGGACGAACTCATCAATGTGATGCTCAAACATGATAATGTTTGCAAATATCTCGACGTGCCGGTGCAGCACTTCAGTGATGCGGTGCTGGCACGCATGAACCGGCGCAATACGCGCGAATCCTCCGTGGCGCTGGTGAAGCGGCTGCGGAGCCTCGGGTTCACGCTGCGCACATCGCTGATCGTCGGCTTCCCCGGCGAGACGCAGGCTGACTTCGACGTAATGATGGACTGCGTGCGCGAGCTGCGCTTCGACCGTCTGGGCGTATTCCGGTATTCACCCGAGGAGGGAACGGGCGCGGCAGAGTTGGACGGACAGGTTGATGAAGACATCAAGCAGCAGCGGTATGACGCGGTGATGGCGCTGCAGGAGGAGATATCGGAGCAGCTTTGCCGGGAGCAGATCGGCAAAACGGTGAGCGTGATCGTGGACGGACGCGACGAGTCCGGCCTGATGGTGGGGCGCACGATGAGTCAGGCGCCGGAAATCGACGGCGTGACGTATATTTCCGCAAAAAAAGACTTGACGGCGGGCTCTTTTCATGATGTGCTAATTAAAGACGCAAGCGAGTATGACCTGCTGGGAGAAATGGAATGAACATCGCCAACAAGCTGACGATCGCACGGATCATCATGGTCCCCATTTTTATCGTATTTTTCTATATTAAGATACCTTACTGGAATTATTACGCCGCGCTGGTGTTTCTGGCGGCGGCGCTGACGGACCTATTTGACGGACAACTGGCGCGCAAGCACAACATGGTCACCAACTTCGGCAAGCTGGCTGACCCGATTGCGGACAAGCTGCTGGTGAGCAGCGCGCTGATACTGCTGTGCGAGATCGGCTGGATATCTGCCGTGTTCGTCATCATCATGGTGGGGCGTGAGTTCATTGTCAGCGGTTTCCGTCTGGTGGCGGCGGCGGCAGGCAAGGTGCTGGCGGCGGACAACCTCGGAAAAGCCAAGACGGTGCTGCAGATTGTGGCCGTCATCGCGCTGCTGCTGCGGCAGGGCGTGTTCGTTCAGACGTTCTTTGAGCCGTGGCTGTTCTGGATCGGTGAAGTGACGGTATGGGCAAGCGTCGTGCTGTCCGTCTGGTCGTGCGTGAATTACTTCGTCAAGAACAAGGCTGTGCTGGGCGACATGTTTTAAGTCCGTTTTTTGGACGGTGTGTCTGTTATGATCTGATATATTAATGCAGGAGGGTTTTGGGTTATGTCGATAGAGAAGCAAAAGGCGCTGGAGATGGCGCTCATGCAGATAGAGAAGCAGTTTGGCAAGGGCAGCATCATGAAGCTGGGCGACGCGGCCAGCGTGCCCGTTTCCGTGATTCCCACCGGCTGTCTGGAGCTGGACATTGCGCTGGGCGTGGGCGGCGTGCCGCGCGGGCGCATCATCGAGATATACGGGCCGGAATCCTCCGGTAAAACCACGGTGGCGCTGCACATGGTGGCTGAGGCGCAGAAGCTGGGCGGCGCGGCGGCGTTTGTGGACGCGGAGCACGCGCTGGATCCCGGATACGCCAAGAAGCTGGGCGTGGATACCGACAATTTATACGTGGCGCAGCCGGACACGGGCGAACAGGCGCTGGATATCACCGAAGCGCTGGTGAGAAGCGGCGCGATCGATATCATCGTCATCGACTCGGTGGCGGCGCTCGTACCCAAGGCGGAGATCGACGGTGAAATGGGGCAGTCTCACGTGGGGCTGCAGGCACGGCTGATGTCTCAGGCGCTGCGCAAGCTGGCGGGTATCGTCAACAAGTCCAACACCGTGGCGATTTTCATCAATCAGCTGCGTGAAAAGGTGGGCGTGATGTTCGGCAACCCGGAGACGACGCCGGGCGGCCGCGCGCTGAAGTTCTATGCGTCCGTGCGGCTGGACGTGCGCCGCATCGAGACCATCAAGAGCGGGGACGAGATGATCGGCAACCGCACGCGCATCAAGGTGGCCAAGAACAAAGTGGCGCCGCCGTTCAAGACCGCCGAGTTCGAGATATACTACGGCGAGGGCATCTCTGCCGAAAGCAGCGTGCTGAACCTCGGCGTGCAACAGGGCATCATCAAGAAGTCGGGCTCGTGGTTCTCCTATAACGACACGCGCATCGGGCAGGGCAAGGACAACGTGCGCCTGTTCCTGAAGGAAAATAAGGATGTTTTCCAGGAGATCAAGGGCAAAATCATGGAGCAGACGAAAGCAGCGGATGATGCGCCGGCCAGCGCGGATGAAGAATAATATGTTAACAATATAAAAATATTGTGCATACGTTTGTTAAACGGACAATATTTGGTGTATAATTATTGACAGGTGGTGCAGTATTCTAGTCGGTACTGCGGTTTCGAAGGCGGGCCTAAAAATCCGTAGAAGGGCACATCGATGAAGTTTCTTGTGTTGGCCGCTGACGCCCAGTCGGGGGCTGATGCTGGAAGTTAAGGTCGTGGGGCGATCCGCAATGGCATGCGGGCGTAGACCCCGCTTCCGTGGAGACCCAAGCAGGTAGTTTATCAAGAAAGCTACTACTTGGGGTGAAACCTGTTATGCGGCGACAGCTGTGTACAGAGTAGCCTGCCTTGAGTTGGGCGGGGCGTTATGACAGAACACCCCCATGCGCGAAGGCCAAGCGCTAAGGGAAGATCGCTGTCAGAAACCCGCCGGGCAAAAGAGGCTAGAAACCGTTTTCGTGCTGTCGGGGAAAACCCCTAGACTGTAGAAGCGCGCCATAAAAGCGCGCCAAGATATTTTGGAGATTATAGTGTGGTCTGAACGGCAATCCAGTCGCGCACCCGGCGACGGGGCGATTCGGGGTTTAAAGGGAAACCGCTTCATCGGCGACGGGAAGTACTTCGCAAGGGAAATCCTACTGGACCTAAGCTGCAAGGTTTATCCAAGGTATCACCACCGTTTTTTATTTCTCCTTTTTTATGGAGTGTCTTGTATTGAAGAAAAAAAAGAGCCGGGCAGTCCGTTTCTGGGCGCTCAAAATATTCATCATTACGCTTATCCTGACCGCCGGCATCAGCGTCGTTACTGAGATGCTGCTGGACAACATGTCCGTTGTTGCCGCGGCTTTTATTATTTTGGTCATCATGCTGCTGGGCGTTGCTTTCGACATCATCGGCATTGCCTTTGCCACGTGCGACCCCACGCCCTTTGTCTCCATGGCGTCCAAGAAGATCAAAAAGGCCAAGAACGCCATCCGGCTGATGCAGAATGCGGATATCGTGTCCAACGTCTGCGGCGACGTGGTGGGCGACATCTGCGGCATCGTCTCCGGCGCGGCGGGTGCGGCGGTAGCACTGAAGCTCGCCATGCGCACAGCAGGAACCCCGGAATTCGTCTGGACGATCGTGGTGTCCAGCCTGATCGCGGCGCTCACGGTGGCCGGGAAAGCGGCGGGCAAAAGCGTCGCGATACGCAACAATAAGCAGATCGTCAGCTTCGTTTCCTATATCACTATGTTCTTTGTACAGGACGGCAAATAGATGGAAAAAACACGCATTGACATATATCTGGTGGAGCAGGGTCTGGCCGAAAGCCGGGAGAAGGCGCGTGCGCTGATCATGGCGGGCGCGGTGTCGCTGGACGGCAAACGCTGCGACAAGCCCGCGACGCCGGTTGGCGAAGGGCAGGCTGTGAGTGTACAGCAGCCGGACGCGTTCGTCAGCCGGGGCGGCAAGAAGCTGCAAAAGGCGATGGAAAACTTCGGTATCGACCTGACAGGCGCTGTCTGCATCGACGTGGGCGCGTCCACCGGCGGGTTCACCGACTGCATGCTTCAGAACGGCGCGGCGTTTGTGTACGCGGTGGATGTGGGCTACGGCCAGCTCGCGTGGCAGCTGCGGCAGGACAGCCGTGTCTGCGTGATGGAGCGCCAGAACGCACGCTATTTGGAAAAGGAGATGTTCGATAAACCCGTCACTTTCGCCAGCATCGACGTATCGTTCATATCACTGAAGCTGATTCTTCCGGCGCTGCAGCGTGTGCTGACGCCGCCGTATACCATATCGGCGCTCATCAAGCCGCAGTTTGAGGCGGGGCGGGAGCGCGTGGGCAAGAAGGGCGTGGTGCGCGACAAGGCCGTGCATTTGGACGTGATCGAGAGCATCATCGCTTTCTCAAAGCAGCAGGGGCTGGCGGTGTGCGGTCTGGACTTCAGCCCCATCCGCGGACCGGAAGGCAACATCGAATATCTGGTGTGTCTGAAAGACAGCGGCCCGTCGGCGGAGCTGCAAGCTGACCGGGTGGTGGAAGAAGCGCATCGGCAAACACAGTAATTAAATTTGTTCGGGAATGGTTGTTGTATAATTATCCACAATTCATTATAATAAAGGGCATATGGAAATATTAAGAGCCGGTATTTTTGCCAACCCCCAAAAGGATAATGAGCTGGAGGGCGCCCGTTACGTGACGCAGCTGCTGCGTTCGCGCGGTATTTCCGTATCGTTTGACCCGGGCGGAATGCCGTCGGAAGAATCGGACGAAATCGACTACGAAGCGATCGATATGCTGTTTGTGCTGGGCGGAGACGGCACGCTGCTCAAAGCGGCGGAGAAGTGCAGCCCTTTTGGCGTCTGCATGCTGGGCATCAACCTCGGGCGGCTGGGCTTTCTTTCGGAAGTGGAAGTGGGCGAGATCGAAGCCGCCATAGATAAGATGCTCGCCGGAGACTGCACCGTGGAAGAGCGCATGATGCTGCGCTGCGCCGTTATGAAAGGCGATACAGTGCTTTGCGAGGCGGATGCGCTCAACGACGTGGTGGTGCTCAAAAAGGATGTGTCCCGCATGATCGGCATCGAGCTGTCCGTAAACGGTGCGCTGGCAGACAAGGTGGCTTGCGACGGCATGCTGGTGTCCACGCCGACCGGTTCCACAGGCTATTCGCTGTCTGCGGGCGGCCCCGTGGTGAGCCCGCAGCTGGAATGTATGCTGGCCACGCCCATATGTCCGCATTCGCTGCATTCGCGGTCGCTGGTGGTGCTGCCGGACGACGAAGTGGTGATGAAACCGCTCGCGCCGGGCGGCGCTGTGCTGACGACGGACGGAACGGAGCGGCATGAGTTGCAGGACGGCGAAGCGGTCAGGGTGAGCCGATCCGCGCATGTGGCCCGGTTTATCCGTTTTGAAGAGAATTATTTTTATCCCTTGTTGCGCTCCAAGTTTATCAGCTGGGATAGATTTGTATAAGAGGTGTCGGGATGAAACAAGGCAGACAAAGCACAATACTTGAGCTGATCGAAAATCACGATGTGGAAACACAGGACGAGCTGTCCTCGCTTCTTCGGGGCAAAGGCTTTGAGGTGACGCAGGCGACGATTTCGCGCGACATCAAGGAGCTCAAGCTGGTCAAGGTGCAGTCGGAGAACGGCGCGTATAAATATGCGGCATCCGGCAAGGAACCGCTGGGAAAGATGGATATTTTCCGGCGTGTGTTCCGCGATACCGTGGTGTCGGTGGAAGCGGCGGCATCCCTCGTGGTGGTGCGGACAATGACCGGCAGCGCCAGCGCCGCGGCGGAGGCCATCGATGTGATGGAGCTGCCCGATGTGGCGGGAACGCTGGCGGGCGACAACACCATATTCGTGGCCGTGAAGGAAGAGGGCCATCAGAAAAACGTGGTGGAAGCGCTGTCCCGCATGCTCAGCACCAAATAGCCGGAGGCAAACGGACAAGCCATGCTGAACCGACTCATCATTAAAAACATAGCTTTAATAGACGCGCTTGAGGTGGAATTTTCCGATGGGTTGAACGTGCTGTCCGGCGAGACGGGCGCGGGCAAATCCATCATTATCGATTCCGTCAATCTGGTGCTGGGGGAGAGGGCTGACCGCGAACTGATTCGTACGAGCGCGCAGTCCGCTTCGGTGGAGGCCTGGTTTGGCGATGTGCGCGACGTGGACGATATCTTAAGCGAACAGCAGATCGAAACGGACGGCGAGCTGGTGCTCTCGCGGGAGCTCATGGCCTCTGGCAAGAACGTCTGCCGCGTGAACGGAACGCTGGTGACGCTGTCAGTGCTCAAGGCTTTAAGCGACCGGCTGGTGGACATTCATGGCCAGCACGAGCATCAGTCCCTGCTGAGCGAAAAAAACCACATGGCGATGCTGGACGGCTTTGACGGGGTGATTCGTAAAGCTGCCGCCGTTGTCGCAAAAGAGTACGAAGAATATACTGCCCTGCTGAAACGCCAAAAGTCGCTGTTTGGCAGCGATGGCGACCGCGAGAGGCGCATCGATATACTCAAATTCCAGATCAGCGAAATCAAACAGGCTGCCGTAAAAGAAGGCGAAGAGGACGAGCTGCTCGCTCAGCGCGCCCGGATGAACGCCGCCGAAAAGATCATGGAAGCGTTATCCGCGGCTTATGCGGCGCTGTATGAGGCGGAGCCGTTGAACGTGCTGTCGGCACTAAAGGACACGGGACGCAGGCTGCAGGGCATCGGAGACGTGGATGCGCGCTATGCCGATATGGCGGCAAAGATAGATGAGACGTATTACGCGCTGGAGGAAGTGGCTTCCGCCGTCCGCGACGAGATGAATGAAGAATTCTTCGACCCGGACGCGCTGGAGCGCATTGAGGATCGGCTGGCGCTGATCGGCAGCTTAAAGCGTAAATATCAAGACCCGCTGGTATCGGGCGGATTTCTGTGCCGCGCCGAGCAAGAGCTGGAAGACCTGTTGGGCAGCGAAGCGCTGCAAAAGGAGCTGGAGGCAAAGCTGATCGTCCTCAGACAGCAGCTCTACGGCAGCTCCGTGAAGCTGTCCGCGCTGCGCCGCGACGCAGCGGCACGGTTTGAACAGCTCGTGGTGGAACAGCTGGCTGACCTTGGCATGAGCGCCGCCTGTTTTGAGGTTCGGTTCGAACAGCAGCCGGACGTTGAAGAAGCCATATTTTCGCCGGAAGGCATCGATACAGTGGAGTTTTACATTTCCACCAACCGCGGCGAGCCCGTCAAGCCCTTGAGAAAGGTGGCTTCCGGCGGCGAAGTGTCGCGCATCATGCTCGCGCTTAAAACCATCGCAGCGGACAGAGGCGGCATTCCGACGATGATATTCGACGAGATCGATACGGGCATCAGCGGGCGCATCGCGCAGGTGGTGGCCGAAAAGCTCATCGGCATATCGCGCGGACGGCAGGTGGTATGCGTCACGCATCTGCCGCAGATCGCCAGTATGGCGGACAGGCATTTCCTGATATCCAAGCACAGCGATGAAACCTCCACGCACACGCGGCTCAGCGCAATGGAAACGCCGGAGAGGACGCGCGAGGTGGCGCGCCTGACGGGCGGAGATTCCGATGTTTCTCTGGCGCATGCAACCGAGATGCTGCGCCGCGCCGAACATTTCAAAACAACAATTTAAGCAAAGCTTAGAGAATATTTCAAAGTATAAATAGAGCCTCCTCTAACGACACTAAGTTATTATTGGCTGTCGTGGAGAGGTGTTTATTTGAAAACGGTTATCAGAATTTTAGGCATACTTTTTGTTGTCGCGCTGTGCGTCGTTTATTTTCTGCCGGCTGTGCAGAGCTATTCAAGCATACCCAATGAGATATACATAGAAAAAGGAGCGGCCAAGGCCATCGACCTCGGGCTGCCGATGCAGGCGCAGGTTGAGTCCACCGGCGTGGTCAGCCTCGGAAGCGAAACGCTGGCCGAGGCGACGGGCATGCAGAGCCCGCTGGTGATCGAGTCCATCGACAGCGGCGACACGACCATTGAACTGACGCTGTTCGGCCTGCCCGTCAAAAGCGTGAAGGTCAACGTCAGCGAAGAGCGCATGGTGATACCCGGCGGCCAGAGCATCGGCGTCACGCTTTTCACCAAGGGTGCGCTGGTGGTGGGTATCACAGGTATCGAGATGGAGAACGGGAATTCGGTGAACCCCGCCCGCGAGGCGGGCATGCTGCCGGGCGACGTGATTACGCGCATCAACGGAACGGAGATTGAAAACGCGGAGCATGTGACGCGCATCATTAATGAAGCGACTGGAGATTTGGATATTACGGTGCTGCGCAACGGCCGGGAGATCGAGCTGCACGTCAAACCGGTGCAGGACTTCTCGGACGGCAAGATGCGCCTCGGCGTTTGGGTGCGGGACAGCACGGCGGGCGTGGGGACGCTCACCTTCATCGACCCGAACAGCCGGTGGTTCGCAGGCCTCGGTCACGCAATCACGGATCTCGACACCGGCAGTGTGCTGAGCGTCAAACAGGGCGAGATCTATTTCTCGGAGATCATCCAAATCAACAAAGGGGAGAGCGGCATTCCGGGTGAGATCCAGGGGTTTTTCTCCAGCTCGTCCGGCAACATGGGGCTGATACACAAGAATACAGACTTTGGCATATACGGTTCGCTGTATGATGATGTGGATATGGGCAAGTTCCCCAAACCTGTTCCGGTGGCGCATCGGGATGAGGTGCAGCTGGGGGCAGCCAGCATACTGTCCACGATCGACCACGAAGGGGTGCGCGAATTCAGCTGCGAGATCATCAAGCTGGCCGATCAGAGCTTCGCGGGGCAAAAAGGCATCGTGATTCGTATCACCGATCAGGAGCTGCTGGACAAGACGGGCGGCATCGTCCAGGGGATGAGCGGCAGCCCCATCATGCAGAACGGCCAGCTGGTGGGGGCGGTGACGCATGTGTTTGTCAACAACCCGACGAAAGGTTACGGCCTTTATGCCGACTGGATGCTGGAACAAATGGAAGGCTGACTGTCGAAATATACACGTTTTTGATCTTTTTTGAACAATATGCTCATGTGGGAAGGGATTTATTTGTAATTGTTGAAATAAACACAAGAGTTAACTGGTTAATAAATTAACAAGAATAGTCGCTTATCACCCGCAAAGCGCAGAACAAGGATTGAAGATGAATACCATAATCGACAAGCCCAAATTTCGCACATTGCTGGCAGATAACAACAGAGATTATCTCCGGCTGGTATCGGATTATCTTTGTGAGACAGGCCGCTTTCAGATCGAAGACTACGCATTCGACGGTCGTCAGGCTTATGATCTGACTTGTTCGCTAAAGCCTGATCTGCTCGTTCTGGATCTGCTGATGCCCGTACTGGACGGGTTTGCGGTGCTGGAAGAGCTGGCGGCCACGGGGTATGATGGGGATACCCGAATCGTCATGACCTCGGCGGTCAGTTTGGACTTTGTGCTGAAAAAGGCTCAAAGCAACCATGTCGATTACGTATTCATCAAGCCGTTTGAAAAAGAGGTCTTTAAGCGGCGGCTTATTGAGCTGATGACGCAGGAGAAGGAGGAATCACCCGCTGTCGGACGAACGGAGCCCCGGGCGGATGATATCGTCACACGGCACATCAAGCAGGTGGGCATCACGGCGAATATCAAAGGTTATCACTATCTGCGCGATGCAATACTGATGGTTCATGATGACTTCGATCTGATGAGCCGCCTGACGACCGGCCTGTACGCAACGGTTGCAGACAAATACAACTCCACGCCGCAGCGTGTGGAGCGCGCGATGCGGCATGCCATTGAGACGGCATGGAACAGAGGGAACATCAAAGTGCTGGAGGAGTTCTTCGGCTATACGATATTGGATACTAAGGGCAAACCCACCAACGGCGAATTCATTGCCATGCTGGCGGACAAGCTCAACACGGAGCTTAAGTACGTCGACTAGAATACCTGGCGCTGCCGCCGCATAACTATCATTCAGAAGGCGAAAACGTCCCCTCAAACGTTGTTTTGGCGGGGGCTGCGGAGGCGTGTCGGATTGATGGCTATTGCAAAGCGGCGACTGGTGACGGACCTGCTGGACAACAAGGGGCAGTATCTGCTGCTCATTTTTTTCCTCGTGGTGGGCATTACCGCCGGAACTTTCACAGTCAACAACATGCAGGAAGGGACGAAAGAAGCGCTGGGCAGTTACACCGGCCAGCTTTTTCTGACCGTCAAAACATCCTCAGTCGATTTCTTGAGCGCGTTCTTCCATGCGCTGCTGCAGGACACGCTGATGCTCGGCGTTATGACATTGTTTTCCCTGATGGTGCTCGGCATCCCCTTCATCGCGCTCACGGTGGTTTTCAAAGGCTTCTGCGTGGGGTTTACGGTGGGGGTGCTGGCGCTGAACATGGGAGCGGGCGGCCTGCTGGCGATTGTGTTCTGTACGTTCCTGCCCAATCTCGTGCTTATTCCCTGTATATTGAAGGCAGGCGTTGTGGGGATCGGGAATGCGGTGGACGTCTTCAAAGCACGGCGCATTCCCAAAACATCGGTGGATAAGCTGATCATGTCCCGGCCGCTTTTTATAAAGATGCTCAAAGTCTTCGCCGTATCGCTGGTCGGTGTGCTGATACAGGCGCTGCTGACGCCGGTGCTGATTCAGACGTTATAGGCGGTATTTCGGCTCTGCTTCCCATTAAAGCAGTTTTTCTCTGCGCTCCGCGAATATTCAGTTGTACAAGCCGTTTAAATGAGGTATAATTTTTTGGCGAGTTTTTTTAGCGGTTTTAATAACCGCAGTATCATTTTGAAGGAGTTGTGAAATGTCGAAAAAGTATGTGTATCTTTTTAGCGAAGGCAATGCGTCCATGAAGAACCTTCTGGGCGGCAAAGGTGCCAACCTGGCCGAGATGACCGGCCTTGGCCTGCCGGTTCCCCAGGGTTTTACGGTATCAACCGAAGCCTGCACCCGTTATTATGTAGACGGTAAAGTGGTGGCGGACGAGATCGTTGAGCAGATCTTTGATGGTATGGTCAAGATGGAAGAGATCAATGCCAAGAAGTTCGGCGATCCCAAGAATCCCCTGCTGGTCTCCGTCCGCTCGGGAGCGCGCGCTTCCATGCCGGGCATGATGGACACCATTTTGAACCTTGGCTTAACCGACGTGGCAGTGGATGGTCTGGCGAACCTGACCGGGAACGAGCGCTTTGCGTACGACAGCTACCGCCGTTTTATCCAGATGTTCTCCGACGTGGTTATGAACGTTGCCAAAGCCAAATTTGAAGAGATTTTAGACGAAGCGAAGGAAGAAAAGGGCGCCAAGAGCGACACCGACCTCACCGCTGAAGACCTGAAAGAAATCGTTAAGAAATATAAGGCGCTGTATTTAAAGGAGTTGGGCAGCGAATTCCCGCAGGATCCGAAAATGCAGCTGATGGAGTCCATCAAAGCCGTTTTCCGCTCCTGGGACAACCCCCGCGCCATCGTATACCGCCGCATGAACGACATCCCGGGCGACTGGGGCACAGCCGTCAACGTGCAGGCGATGGTGTTCGGCAACATGGGCAACGACTCCGGTACCGGCGTGGCCTTCACCCGCAACCCTTCGACAGGCGAGAAGAAGCTGTACGGCGAGTTCCTGATGAACGCGCAGGGCGAGGACGTTGTGGCCGGTATCCGTACCCCCAAGGCTATCTCCGAGCTCAACGACACGATGCCTGCGGTTTATGAGCAGTTTGTGGGCATTGCCAAGACGCTGGAAGACCATTACCGTGACATGCAGGACATGGAGTTCACGATTGAACGCGGCAAGCTGTACATGCTGCAGACCAGAAACGGCAAGCGCACCGCAGCTGCTGCCCTGAAGATTGCCGTTGACCTTGTCAACGAAGGCAAGTTGACCAAGGAAGAAGCGCTGCTGAAGGTAGAGCCCAAACAGCTCGACGCGCTGCTGCATCCTCAGTTCGACGCCAAGGCTCTGAAAGCGGCCAAGCCGATTGCCAAGGGCCTCGCGGCATCGCCTGGTGCAGCCTGTGGCAAGATTTACTTCACGGCTGACGACGCTGTAAAGGCATCCGAAGCGGGTGAGAAGGTCGTGCTGGTGCGCCTTGAGACCTCCCCGGAGGATATCGAAGGCATGTACGCAGCTCAGGGCATACTGACGGCCAGAGGCGGCATGACCTCGCACGCGGCGGTGGTTGCCCGCGGCATGGGCACCTGCTGCGTATCGGGCTGCGGCGATATCCAGATCTCCGAGAAGAACAAGACGATGTCTCTGGAAGACGGCTCCGTGTACAAAGAAGGGGATTATATCTCCATCGACGGTTCCACAGGCAACGTTTACGGCGAAGCCATTGCGACTCGGCCGGCTGAGCTGACAGGCGACTTCGGTATCATCATGGAGTGGGCGGACGAAGCGCGCACGCTGAAGGTGAGAACCAACGCCGATACGCCCAAGGACGCTGCTCAGGCGATCAGCTTCGGCGCGGAAGGCATTGGCCTTTGCCGTACCGAGCACATGTTCTTCAACGAGGACCGTATTGCCGCAATGCGCGAGATGATCGTGTCCAAGACGGTGGAACAGCGCGTCCGCGCACTTAACAAGCTGCTGCCGATGCAGAAGGAAGACTTCAAGGGCATATACGAAGCGATGGGCGGGCTGCCGGTGACCATCCGTCTGCTGGATCCGCCGCTGCACGAGTTCCTGCCGCACGACGACGAGGACATCAAGGCGCTGGCCAAAGAGATGATCATCCCCGTGGAAGAGCTGCGCGCCACCATCGCCAGCCTGCACGAGTTCAACCCGATGATGGGTCACAGAGGCTGCCGTCTGGCCGTTTCCTATCCGGAAATCGCCGAGATGCAGGCGCGTGCCATCATGGAAGCCGCTATCGAAATCTCTCAGGAGAAGGGCATCAATGTTGTGCCTGAGATCATGATCCCGCTGGTCGGCGAGATCAAGGAGCTCAAGTACGTGAAGGACATCGTTGTGAAGGCCTGCGAAAACGTGATCGCCGAGAAGGGCGTCGCCACCAAGTACATGGTCGGCACGATGATCGAGATCCCGCGTGCGGCGCTGACTGCTGACGAGATCGCGGTGGAAGCGGAGTTCTTCTCGTTCGGCACCAACGACCTGACGCAGATGACGTTCGGCTTCTCGCGCGACGACGCGGGCAAGTTCCTGGACGACTACTACAACAAGAAGATATACGAATCCGATCCGTTCGCAAAGCTGGACCAGAACGGCGTTGGCAAACTGGTCAAAATGGCAGTTGAACTGGGCCGCAAAACCCGCCCGGACATCAAGCTCGGAATCTGCGGCGAGCACGGCGGCGAAGCCAGCTCCATCAAGTTCTGCCACGATACCGGCCTCAACTACGTATCCTGCTCGCCCTTCCGCGTACCGATCGCGCGTCTGGCGGCAGCGCATGCGGCCATACTGGCAAAATAGTTTTTACACCAGGGCATGTGAGAGGCAGGGATAATCCCTGCCTCTTTTACTCTGAATGATAAGGATGGGAATTGAGTATGAACATCATTGAATCGGAACGCCTTTATTTTCGGCTGATGGAGCATAAGGATGAGGACGCTCTTTTTGAAATATGGGGAGACAGTGAGACGATGCGTTTCTGCGGCAATACCGCTAAAAGAGAGCGCATCCCCAAGATCATTGAATATGACAGAAACCAGTATGAAAAGCATGGCAACTCGGTGTTTGCGCTCGTTCAAAAGACAGATAACAAATTAATAGGCATCTGCGGCGGCAAGCTTGATGAAGACGATGTCCTCTGTGTGGAGGCGATACTCCACCTCAACAAAACGGCTTGGGGCAAAGGGTACGGAACGGAGGCGCTCAAGGCGTATATCACGTGGCTCAAAGCGGCTAAAAAAGCTTCTTTGGTTTATGCCTCGGCGCATCCGGACAATAACGCATCGCTGAATATGATCAGGAAGTGCGGATTCGTACAGAAAGGCTTTAAGCAATACGAGGATACCGGCTTTATCGACGAGCCATACTTTGAGCTTCGCTTCAATTAGCCGGACGAGCAAACGTGAGCAGGCAGTGCCAACGCTATTGCCGCGGGACACGCACGCCAGAGAATAAAAAAGCGGGGAATTGACCCCTCTTTTTTGTGAATGGCAGGAGCTTGAGTATGGTTTCCCGTTCCGCAAAGCAGGAATTTTCTGAAATTTGTATAAATTATACGTATGGACGATCAGCAAACCTGCTTTCGGCAGGAATATGAACAGCGCGAATATGAGATGCTGTCCGGATACGCCGCAAAGGCCGCCGAGTCCAAGGGGCGGCAGCGGCCCATGGAGCCCTGCCCGCTGCGTACGGGCTTTCAGCGCGACCGTGACCGCATCATCCACTGCAAGTCGTTCCGGCGACTGAAGCACAAAACTCAGGTTTTCCTCTCGCCGGAGGGGGATCATTACCGTACACGGCTGACGCATACGCTGGAGGTGTCGCAGATCGCGCGGACGATATCGCGGTGCCTGCGGCTCAACGAGGACCTGACGGAAGCCATCGCGCTGGGGCACGACCTCGGTCACACGCCGTTCGGCCATGCGGGGGAGCGCGTGCTGGCGGACCTGGCCGGGCATTTTGAGCACAACGAGCAGAGCCTGCGCGTGGTGGAGGAACTGGAAGGCGGCACTGGGCTCAACCTGACGTTCGAGGTGCGCGACGGCATTCTCAACCACAAAAAGGGCTGTCGGCCGGCTACACTGGAAGGGCTGGTCGTTAATTACGCGGACAGGATCGCGTATATCAACCACGATATAGACGACGCGCTGCGGGCGGGCATCATTGCCAGCATCCCCGGAGAATGTGCGCAGGGGCTGGGGCTGACGCACGGGGAGCGCATCAATACAATGATAACCGACATCGTGAGGAGCAGCAACGGGCTGCCGATCATCCGCATGTCGCCCGCCATGGAAACGCTGACGGAAAAGCTGCGTCAGTTCATGTTCACCAACGTCTACCTCGGGTCCATGGCCAAGGAGGAGGAGGGCAAGGCGGAAAACATGATCCGCCTGCTGTACGGATATTTTATGGAAGATCCGTGCAGGATGGGGCCCGAAGCTTGGCGTCGCGCGGAAGAGGATGGCCCCGTGCAGGCTGTGACGGATTATATCGCGGGCATGACGGACCGGTATGCGGTCAAGCTGTTCCGTGAAATCTACGTGCCGAAAGGCTGGGAGAAGTATTAGTGGCCCGATATGATGACGTCTGGCTGTCGGAGCTTTACGCAAAGAACGACATCGTGGACGTGATTTCCTCATATACAACGCTATCAGAACGGGGCGGGCGGTATTGGGGACTGTGTCCTTTTCACAATGAAAAGACGCCGTCCTTTTCTGTGAGCCGCGATCGTCAGCTTTACTATTGCTTCGGCTGCAAGCAGGGCGGCAATGTCGCCAACTTTGTGATGAAGGCGGACAGCCTGACGTTCGGCGAGGCAGTGGAGATGCTGGCGCGGCGCGTGAGCATGACGGTGCCGCAGGCTGTGGACGACAAGGAATTCCGCGAGATTAAGGAGAAGAAGAAGAAGATCGCGGACATGCACAAGATGGCCGCGCGCCACTACTTCGATACACTGCACGCCCCGGCAGGTGCGCGGGCACTGGAGTATCTGAAACGGCGCGGCATCGGTGAGGAAGCCATCCGCCGTTTTGGGCTGGGATACGCGACAGACAGCTGGGACAGCGTGGCCACTCTGCTGGCGGACAACGGCTTTTCGCGCGAGCTGATTGCCGAGAGCGGGCTGGTGTCGGTGAAGAACGGCAAAAGCTTCGATACGTTCCGTAATCGCGTGATGTTTCCCATCATCAACGTGTTCGGAGAGGTGATCGCGTTCGGCGGGCGCGTGACCGGCGACGGGGAACCCAAATACCTTAACACGCGCGACACGCTGCTGTTCAACAAACGGCGCAACCTCTACGGTATCGACCTGCTGCGCCGTCAGCGGAACATTCAGAGCGCTGTCATCGTCGAAGGATATATGGACGTGGTGTCGCTTTGTGCGCACGGCGTCAAGGCGGCGGTGGCGTCGCTGGGCACTGCGCTCACGCGGGAGCAGGCGGTGCTGCTGAAGCGCTATACCGAAAACGTGTTTCTGGCATACGATGGCGATGAGGCGGGCGAGATTGCCACGCAGAAGGCGCTGGGCATACTGGAAGCCGAGGGCTTAAACATCCGCGTGATCCGTTTTGAGGCGGGGATGGACCCGGACGACTTTATACGCAAACAGGGGCTCAAGGGCTTTGCCGCAAAAGTGAAGACGGCGCTCCCGCCCGACAGCTATCGGCTGGAAGCGAAGAAACGGGCGTTTGACCTGTCCACAGAGGACGGCCGGGAGGCCTATGCGGAAGAGGCTTCGAAGATTATTGCACGAATCACCAGTGAGATTCGGCGCGAAAGATACGCGGAACAGGTGTCTAAAGAGACCGGATACAGCACCGCCTCCATACTGGGCCAGCTGCAAAGATTAGAACGTGACAAGAATACTAATGCCAATAACAGGTATAATAGTATAGAAAAAAGCGCTCATGATGATGCGGAAGACACTTTTCTGGCCTATGCGATGGCGCATACGCTGTTGCTGAGCGGACTGAATGGTGAGCTGAGTCCGGAATTATTCGAACACGAACCGCATAAAATTATTTTTTCTGCATTATATGACAGCGCAAAAAAAGGAATTCAGCCAACGTATGCCGAACTATTATCCGAACTTGAGGACGAGCAGATAAGGAGTGAGGCTGCGAGGCTGGCAGGCCTGCAGACAGTGGCTGATGATCCGAAGGCTTTCATGCAGGATTGCCTGAGCGGCATCAGGGTTCGCAGGCTGGAAAAAAGGCGTCAGGCGCTCATGGAAGAGCTGCGTGTCGCACAGGGAGAGCATAAGCGTAAGTTGCTCGCTGAAATCAGCGGGTTGGATAAAGAATTGAAACAATAAAAGGGATATTATTGAATAGGGTGATTAAATTTTGAACAAGAAAATGGCTGCCGAGCCAAAGATGACAGGCAAGCCTGCTGAGGGCCTTACGCCCGAAAGTGAAACACAGACTGGTTCTAACAGCCGGCAGCTCATGAACGAGGAAAATACGGTGGATATGACCCTCTCGAAGGAGAATCTCGCCAAGATACAGGCTTTGGGCATGTTGACTCAGAACGATAAGGACGAGAAGCTCAAGGATGTCATCGAGACGGGGAAGAAAAAGGGTGTATTAACCTACAAAGAGATCAACGACGCGCTGGACGGCGCCGAAATCGACGCGGAGAATCTTGACAAGCTGCTGGGTGCACTTGAAGAGATGAAAATCGATGTGATCGATTCCGAGATGGACAAGGACCTCATCGAAGATGAAGAGGATGTCGACGCGGATATCGACCTGTCCATACCGGAAGGCGTCAGTATTGACGATCCTGTCCGCATGTACTTAAAGGAGATCGGCAAGGTCAACCTGTTGTCCGCGGACGAGGAAGTGGAGCTGGCCAAGCAGATGGCTTTGGGCGAGGACGCAGCCAAGCGCAAGCTGGCAGAAGCTAACCTGCGTCTGGTGGTCAGCATCGCCAAGCGCTATGTGGGGCGCGGCATGCTGTTCCTTGACCTGATTCAGGAGGGCAATCTCGGTCTCATTAAGGCCGTTGAGAAGTTCGACTACACCAAGGGCTATAAGTTCTCTACATATGCCACGTGGTGGATTCGTCAGGCCATAACCCGCGCGATTGCCGATCAGGCGCGTACCATACGCATTCCGGTGCACATGGTGGAGACCATCAACAAGTTGATCAGAGTTTCCCGGCAGTTGCTGCAGCAGTACGGGCGGGACCCGCTGCCCGAGGAAGTGGCGCGGGAAATGGACATCAGCGAGGACAAGGTCCGCGAGATCATCAAGATCGCGCAGGAGCCGGTGTCCCTGGAAACGCCCATCGGCGAGGAAGAGGACAGCCATCTCGGAGATTTCATTCCAGACGACGACGCGCCGGCACCCGCGGAAGCGGCGGCCTTCACGCTGCTCAAGGAACAGCTGATGGACGTGCTGGACACGCTCACCCCGCGTGAAGAGAAGGTGCTGCGGCTGCGGTTCGGGCTGGACGACGGGCGCGCGCGCACGCTGGAGGAAGTGGGCAAGGAGTTCATGGTGACCCGCGAGCGTATCCGCCAGATAGAAGCGAAGGCGCTGCGCAAGCTGCGGCATCCCAGCCGGAGCAAGAAGCTGCGCGATTTTCTGGATTAAGCGGAAACGGAACAAGCTTTGTGAAGGCAGCCCTGTCATAACCGGGACTGCCTTTTTAAACGCTTTCGGCTGTTAATGGGTGATTGTGGGATTTGGGTTAAGGGCATAAGACCTTTGGGCACTGCCCTCATGGTCTAAATAAAAATCTCAGGAGGAAAGATGGAGCTGTCCGGCAGGCTGAGAGCCATCGCGGAGATGGTGCCGCATAGGGGCACGGTGGCGGACATCGGCTGCGACCACGGAAAGCTGGCGGTGTGGCTGGTGCAGCAGGGCCGTGCGCAGCGCGTGGTCTGCGGCGACATCAGCATCAAATCACTGGACAAGGCGCGGCGGCTGGCTGATGCAAAAGGCCTGAGCGGCCGAATCGACGCGCGCGCAGGCAGCGGCCTTGGCATACTGACCGCGGGCGAAGCGGACGCAGCGGTGATCGCCGGCATGGGCGGCGAGCTGATCGTGTCCATACTGGACGCGGACAAGGACAAAGCGCCGGATACGCTGGTGCTGTCCTGCCACACCTCCGCCGACGTGCTGCGCGGCTGGCTGGCGCAAAACGGCTACCGTTTCGACGACGAGACGCTGGTGGAAGAGAAGGGGCACTTTTACCCCGTCATGCGGCTGGCAAGGGGGCAGAGCGCCGAACTGACTGCGGTGGAGCGCGAGTTCGGGCCGGTGCTGCTGCAAAAAAAGCCGGAGGCGCTGCGGCGTCTGGTCGAAAAGCGCATACGGAAAACGAAGGAAATACGCAGCCGCCTGCAGCGAGCGAAATCGCTCCGTAAGGCCGAGCTGCTGGCCGAGGCGGAAGAGAAGCTGACGCAATATGAGGAGGTGTTAAGATGGCTGTGACGATGGACGAATTTGTGCGGCTGGTGGAAAAAGCCGCGCCGCCGGAGCTCGCCTCCGACTGGGACAACAGCGGTTTGCTACTGCGCTGCGGCGAGACGGTGGAGCGCGTGCTCATCGCGCTGGACGCCACGATGCCGGTGGCAGACGAGGCGGTCGCGGGCGGGTTCGACATGATACTGGCGCACCATCCCACACTGTTTTCGCCCGTGAAAGCGCTGGACTGCCGTCAACCAACGGACGCGGTGATCATGAAACTGGTGCGCCATGGCATCTCGCTGTACGCTGCGCATACCACGTTCGACAAGGTGCAGGGCGGCATCAACGATATGCTGGCGCAAAAGCTGGGCTTGACGGACGTGCGCATTGCGCCGGGGCCGGAAGATGGCCTGATGCGCGTGGGTGCACTGAAGGAAGCGATGAACGGGGAGGCCTTCGCGGCGCATGTGAAGCGCGCTTTGGAGGCGGACGCGGTACGGATATCCGGCGGGCTAGACAAGCAGATTCGCACCGTGGCGGTGCTGGGGGGCAGCGGCGGCGACTTCGCGGCGGCGGCTAAAGCGGCGGGCGCAGATGCGCTGGTGACGGGCGAAGCCAAGCACCATCATTTCATTGAAGCTGCGGCGATGGGCATGCTGCTGGCGGAGGCGGGGCACTATGCCACCGAACACGGCTTCGTGGACGAGATATTTATGAGTTTACAATCAAGCCTTAATGAGGTACAATTACATTTAGGCTTAAAAAGGGCCAAGTGCGAAGAAGCGCCGTATATCACATTTTGACAGGCGCAGAGAGGATTGTTATATTTGGATAAACTGGCGTTGCTTTATGAGTACCAGCAGGCGGACATGCAACTGGAAGCTTATGAGACACAATTGAAAAACACGCCCACCAGGAAACAGCTCATAAAGCTGCAGAACTATTTGAAAAAGCAGCAGGCTGTATTGCGGGAAATGGAGAACCGTGCGCTCGTGGAGCAGAACGCGCTTCTTGAAATCGACGCGCAGTACGACAAAATGATGGAGCTTCTGAACAAGAAGCATAAGGATATCAGTCAGTACGAGGAGCTGGAACTCGATGAAATGGACTATAACGTCGTCAAAGACTTGGTCCATGAATACGAGACGACGTATGATAACATCGTGAAGCAAAAGCGCCGCGCTGTGATGGTTCAATCCAAGGCGGAGGAATCGGCCGCGCGTTTGAAGACGATACTGACCCATGTCAGCCAAGCGCAGAAAGACTTTGCCGAGCTGAAAAAGCAGCACGAGGACGAACTGCGCGCAGGCGCGGAAGAGCTCGACCGTCTGCGTAAGGCGGCAGAACAATCAGCCGCTAAGGTGGAACCCACGTTGCTCGCGCGGTATAACCGCGTCAAACAGAACCGCCCGATGCCGGTCACGATGCTCAAAGACGGACGATGCATGGGCTGTAACATGGAATTGCCCTCGCGTGACCTTGCTAAGCTTAAAAAATCGGACGCTATCGTGGAATGCGAGAATTGCGGCCGCATACTATATCTGTTATAATCAGTTTTTGAGCAAGCCGAACGGCTGCGTCATTTTTTGACGAGGAAAGTCCGAGCTCCGCAGGGCAGGACGCCGGGTAACCCCCGGTGGAGGCGACTCTAAGGATAGTGCAACAGAGATATACCGCCCGGCATTTATGCCGAGCAAGGGTGGAAAGGTGAGGTAAGAGCTCACCAGAGCCATGGCGACTTGGCTGCTATGTAAACCCCGTCCGGTGCAAGATTGATAGTGGGCATCATGCGGTTGCCCGCCGCGCCCCATGTAATCGCTGGAGCCTGCTGGCAACTGCAGGCGTAGATAGATGGCCGTTTAAGACAGAACTCGGCTTACAGGCTTGTCTCAAAACCTTAACAATAAGGAAGCTTTCGAAGAAACCGAAAGCTTCTTTTTTTGTATCGATATTTGGGTCATGGCGAATAATAGGTTTATTACATCATCTTTGACGGAGGGGTTCATGCAGAGAAAAAACGGCATCACCGTATCGGACGACCTGACGCTATCGTGGCAGGAACTGCTTGAATATGCCCGGCAGCTCTCTCTCTCGGACAAGGTCGCCGTTAAAAAAGCGGACAGCCGTCACTTTGGGCTGGCAGAAGAACGCCGCCGTGTCGAGGCGGCTTTTTCTGCGGCGCGCCAGCGCAAGCACGCGGGCGATGAACTGCCGCCTCTGGCTGAATGGTTCTACGACAACCGATTTTTATTCATCGAACAGATTCGGCAGATCGAACTGGACAAACATTCGTACCGCCTGCCGCACATGCTGGGCGGCCGCTACGCACACCAGCCGCGCTGCCTGATGCTCGCGACCGTGCTGCTGCGGCACAGCGCCTACCGCGTATCGCCCGAGCACATACAGGAATTCCTTGAAGCGTTCCAGCAGGATACCGGGCTGGACTCCGGTGAGCTGTGGGCGTTTGTGGACATGCTCAAAATCGCGCTGCTGCGGGCGGTATCCTCGCTGGCACGGCAGTGCGCGGCGATACTGAAGCTGTGGCAGCTGGCGGACAGCTTCTGCGAACGGGCCACTCAGGACAACAGCAGTCTGGATGCGCTGCTGACGGAATATAAGAGCTACCTGACCAACGCCGTGTTTGTGGAGCGCGTGATGGTGCTGCTGCGTGAAAGCCCGCATCAGGCCGCCGTGGCTGAGCGGCTGGGCATGAGGCTGTCGGTTAGGGATCTGACGGTGGAGCGGCTGGTCAAGCAGGCGCACACCGTGCAAGCCAAAAGCATACTGAACATCTCCAACGCCATCGCTTCTTTGAGAACGCTGGCGAAGGTTAACTTTGAGCCAATATTTGAAAACGTATCGATGGTCCACCGGTTCCTGTCCGCCGACGCGGACTATGCAGGCATGGATTACGACTCGCGCGAATACTACCGCCGCGGCGTTACAGCCATCGCACAGTGGATAGAAGCGTCGGAGCCGGCTGTCGCGCGGGCGGCGGTGGAGCTGGCTGCCCAAACCGGCGTCCATGTGGGCGCATTCATCGTGGGGGACAGAAAGAACGAACTAATGCGGGCGCTGGGCGGCATACCTATAAGAGCCCGGTTCGCCGAATTTGTGCGGCGGCATATGCTGCTGCTGTATGCGGGCGGCGCGGTCGTGTCCACCATCGTGAGCGCGGGGCTGCTGAACATACCGCTTTTCCTGAACCATCCGCCCGTGTATGGCATACTGGGTTTTATCATCAGCCTGATACCCATATACACCGTGGCCGTAACGGTCAGCAACCGGCTGATGACGCTGCTCATCGAGCCGGCCTTTTTGCCCAAGATGGCGCTGAAGGAGGGGCTGACGGAGGACTGTGCCACCATGGTGGTCATCCCGGCGCTGGTGACGGGGCTGGACGACGGCGCGGAGCTGATGGAGAAGATGGAGGTCTACTTTGCGGCCAACCAGCAGCCGCATCTTTACATGACGCTGCTGTCCGACTTCAAAGAGGACAAGAATGAGATCGCCGCTTCCGACGAAGAAATCATCGAAAAGATGGAACAGACGGCGGCAGCGCTGAACCAGAAATACGGGCGGCCCATATTTTTTTATGCGCAGCGGAAGCGGATACGGATACCAGAAAACGGCAGGTATGGCGGCTATGAACGCAAACGCGGTGCGTTGCTGGACTTCTGTTCGCTGCTGACGGGCGGATCGGACGCGTTTACGCACGTAACGCAGGGGCTGCCGACCAATATCAAATATGTGATCACACTGGATGCCGACACGGCGCTCTCCCGCGACGCCGTTTTGAAGATGGTGGGCGCGATGGAACACCCGCTGCACCGGCCTGAGATTGACGAAGTGACGAACACGGTCCGCCGGGGTTATGGCATCATGCAGCCGCGCATCGGCGTGGATGTGGTCAATTCCGCCAAGTCGCGTCTGTCGCTGGTGTTTTCGGGCAAGGGCGGGCTGGACACATACGCCAGCGCCGCATCGGATGTCTATCAGGACGGGTTTGGCACGGGCATTTTCACCGGCAAGGGCATATTCAATCTTGCGGCATACATGCAGGTGCTTCCGGGGGCGTTCCCGGACAACCGCATACTCAGCCACGACCTGCTGGAAGGAAATTATCTGCGATGCGCGCTGCTCTCCGATGTGGTGCTGATGGACGGCTGCCCGTCGCGCTATATCGCCTGGGAGGAACGCCAGCACCGCTGGACGCGCGGCGACTGGCAGCTGCTGCCATGGCTCTGCGGCCGGGTACGCACGAAGAACGGACGTGCGAAGAACCCGCTGTCCCGGCTCGCCAAATACCAGATATTCGACAATCTGCGGCGCAGCCTGACGGTGCCGCTGTCGTTCATCGTGATACTGCTGTCGCAGACGGCGTTTTACAGCTCGGCGTTTTTTTGGTTTATATCCGGCATACTGCCGCTGTTCATCGACGCGATACTCGACTTTGTATTCCGCATGCTGACGCTGCTGCGCAACACCGGCAAAGGGACAACGTTCAAGGACATGCTGTACGAGACGAGAACGCTGTTTGAGCTGTCGTTTTACCGTTTCGCGTTCCTGCCCTATGAAACATACCGCATGCTGGACGCCATTGTGCGCACGCTGATCCGCGTCTGCTTCACGCACAAACGGCTGCTTCAGTGGGTCACGGCGGCTGAAGGGGATAAGAACGCGCGTGAAGGCGCGGTTTATCACTGGCGCAGGATGGCTGCCGCACCGGCGCTGGCGGTGGTGCTGTATGTGCTGTCTGTGCTGGCCACGCATTCATTTTCACCCGTTGCGTTCGTGGTGTTTGCCCTCTGGTTTTTCGCGCCGGCCATCGCGCATGCCATCAGCCGCCCGAGACGGGCGCGGCATCACGAGCTGGCTCCGGAGGAGCGGCGTTACCTTGAGGATACCGCGCTGAAAACATGGCGCTTCTTCGAGCAATTCTCCGAGGAAGCGGAGTATTACTGGACACCGGATAACTTCCAACAGAGCCCGCATAAGGGCGTTGCCAAGCGCACATCGCCCACCAACGTGGCCTACTCGATGGCTGCCACCGTCTGCGCCTTTGAGCTCGGTTTTATCACGTGCGCGGCTGCGGTCAGGCGTCTCAGCCGGTGCGTTGACGGCATCGAGAAAGCGGAGAAGTGGAAGGGGCATCTTTACAACTGGTACGACATCACCAACCTGGAGCCGCTGGAGCCGCGTTACATATCGTCAGTGGACAGCGGTAATTTGGCCTGCTATCTGATTCTGGTGGCGGAAGCGCTGGAGGACATGCTAGCCAGTCCGCTGGCGGCGGGGATTGCGCAGGGGCTGGCAATAATCTCACGCGAAGCGCAGCAGGAAACGTCCTTTGTGATCAACGATGATGTATTCAACGCGATGAGCTCGCTGGATATGGTGGAGGGCACTGCGGGAAGTTCACTCGCGGCTTACGCGGAGCAGACGATAGCTTTTTTGGCCCGGCATGCCGTTTGGGCGCGCGTGCTGTCTGCGTTCCCGTCCGCACAGCTGGCCCTGTATGCCGACGAAACCAAGGCGCTGCGGGAAAGGCTGCGGCATATCAGCGTATTGGAATACGTGGAAGCCTTTCACGGGTTGCTCGAAACGCTGTCCGGCGTGATGGAAAAGGCGGCGGTGCGAAAGGATAATGAGGTGCTGGGCTGGGTCCAGCGCATGGAAACGGCGCTGGGCGAGAGCTATGTGGCCTGCCGCCGCCTGACGCTGCGGGCGGACCGGCTGAAACGGCGCATTGCCGAGCTGCTGAATGCGATGGATTTTGCCGAGCTGTACGACGCGGATACCGGTCTGTTCTCCATCGGCTATTCCATACGGCAGCAGGAGCTCAGCAATACCCATTACGACCTGCTGGCTTCCGAAGCGCGTCAGACCAGCTTTATCGCTATTGCCAAGGGCGACGTGCCCGAGAAGCACTGGTTCCGGCTGGGACGGCCGCTGGCAGTGGCGGGGGAGAGCCGCGTGCTGCTCTCATGGGGCGGCACGATGTTCGAATACCTGATGCCGCTGCTCATCATGAAAAGCTACGACTATACGCTGCTGGGCGAAACCTACCGCTCGGTGGTGGAAATGCAGATGACCTACGGGGAGCAGCGTCGCATGCCGTGGGGCATATCCGAATCCGGCTACTATGCCTTTGATTTACAGATGAACTACCAGTACAAAGCTTTCGGCGTGCCGGGGCTGGGCATGAAATCCGGTCTGGTGCGCGAGACGGTGATCACGCCTTACGCCACCTGCCTGGCGTTGCAGGTGAAGCCGCGCGCCGCCATCAACAATCTGTTACGGTTGGAAAAGATGGGCGCTTACGGACGCTACGGCTTTTTTGAAGCGTTGGACTACACGCACGAGCGGCTGCATAACGACAAGAAGAAGCGCATCGTCAGAAGCTACATGGCCCATCATCAGGGCATGATACTGGCCTCCATACTTAACGCGCTGACGGACGGGCGGCTGCAGGAGCTGTTTCACCGCAACACCAGCATCAAGGCCACCGAACTGCTGCTCAAGGAGAAGGTGCCGCCGCGCAGCGTGACGATGGATTTCGCCGAAAAGCCGCCGGAGAGGCAGGCGTTTGCGGAGGAGATCCGCGCCGTCCGCAGCTATACGTCGCTGACGCAGTATCCGGAGGCGCATTTCCTGTCCAACAACAGCTACACCGTGATGCTGACGCAGTACGGCACTGGGTATTCATCGTTCCACGGCAACATGATCAGCCGCTGGGAGAGCGATGTGCTGCGGCGCGCGCCCGGCATCCATATCTACATCAAGGATACGGATACCGGGGCGGTGTGGTCCGCGGCGTTTCTGCCCACCTGTCTGCTGGCGGAAAGCGAGCGCGTGCACTTTGAGCCGCATAAGGCCACGTTCGTGCGCGAGGTGAACGGCATCGAGACGACGCTGGAGGTGTGCGTGTCGCCCGAGTGCAACATGGAGATCAGGAGTCTTGGCATCCGCAACAACGCGGACAAAACCGCGAAGCTGGCGGTGACCTGCGCGTTCACACCCGCGCTGTGCACCGAGCGGGATTTTGAGGCGCATCCCGCTTTTGCCGAGCTGTTCGTCGAGACGCACGCGCATCCGGACAAAGCGACGGTGACCGCTCAGCGCCGGGGCAAAACGCTGTGCTGCGCCATCAAGGCGCTGGCGGGCGGCCCGGTGGAGCTGATGACGGACCGCGCCTATATATTCGGTCGGCGCAACGTGTTCGGCCCGCCCGCCTGCCTCGCTTCGCCCGAGTCCGAGCGCGACGTGGCGCGTGCCGCGGGCATCCGGTGCGGGGTGACGGTGGAAAAGGGGCAAACCGCCGAGGTTTCCTTCCTCATCGCCGCGGGAGACGGGCTGGAGGCGGTGGACGCCTGCCTCACCGGTGTGTCCGGGGCGGAGGATGTGCGCCGTGTGTTTCATCTGGCCTGGACGCACGCGCAGGTGGAGATGCGCTACCTTAAGCTGGAAGGCGCGCAGGCCAACCTGTTCCAGCGCATCGCGTCGCGAACGGCGATACGCATACCGTCAGTGTGCGGAGCCGCCGGAGAACCGGCCGGCCGCGAGACGCTTTGGAAATTCGGGCTGTCGGGCGACCTGCCGGTCATATACATGCACGCCCGCGGCGACGACAGCGTTGCGGGTGTCAAGATCATCGCAAAGGCGCAGGAGTTCCTGAGCCTGAAAGGCCTGCCCGCAGACTTGGTGGTCGTCTACGACGGCGGCGATGCCTATCTGTGCCCGCTGCGGGACAAGCTGAACGAGCTGTCTCAGGCGGCGTCCGGCCGCCCGTACAACCGCATCACAACGCTGTCTGCCGAACATATCAGCGAGGATGACAACGCCACGCTGATGGCTGCGGCCTGTCTGGTGCTGGACGGCGGCGCGCCGCTGGAACCGCAGCTCAAGGTGCCGGCTGTACAGCGCGCCTATGCCGTGTTCGAGCGCAGCACGGCGGTGGAGCGTGCGCATGTGCCGCGTCAGCTGAAGGCTTTTGACAACGGCCAGGGCGGCTATCTGAACAAGGGTATGGAATACTGCATCGATGTGGGCAGCCGTCCGCCGCTGCCGTGGAGCAACCTGCTGGTGGGCGAGAAGCTGGGCAGCTTGGTGAGCGCAGGCGGCGGAGGGTATACGTGGGCGGAGAACGCCCGTATGACGCGGCTGACGCCCTTCCGCAACGATGCGCTGACGGACGTGCCGGGCGAGGGCGTGCTGGTGCGCTGCGACAAGACGGGGCTGTCGTTCAGCGCGGCGCCTGATCAGTACGCGAAGGGGCGCTATCGCGTGATCCACGGCTTCGGATACACCACATTCGAGCGGTTTGGCGGCGTGGATACTCAGCTGACGTATTTTGTGGACCCGCAGCTGCCAGTCAAAACGGGACTGCTGCGGCTGACCAACAACACGGACACCGAACAGAAACTCTCCGTCTATTATTACGCGGAGCCGGTGCTGGCGGCCACGGTGGCCAGCGGCATACGCACGCGCATGGAGAACGGGCGGCTGTTGGCAGCGTCGCCGTTCGGGGAGGCGGGCAAGGCTATGTTCATCGCGATGCCGGGGGAGGACACGCGCCATACCGTTTCCGCGTATGAGTTCTTCGGTGTGCCGGGGTACAACATCTGGCCGGAAGCGCTCAAGGTGGCGGAGCTGTCGGACAGCGACGGCTGCGGCTCCACGCTGTTGGCGCTGCAGACACGGGTGAGCCTGAAGCCGGGCGAGCAGAGGACGATGGAGCTGCTGATGGGTTATGGCGACGCATCCGCGGCGGAAGAGATGGCCGTGCACGCCGAGGACGCGGACAGTGCGGCGGAGCGGCTGCGCGGCGTACAGGCGCATTGGCAGCGGCTGGTGGGCGGCATACGGGTGTCCACATCGGCCAAATCCTTTGATACGCTGGTGAACGGCTGGCTGCTGTACCAGACATACACGTCGCGCCTGAAGGGGCGCACCGGCTACTACCAGTCGGGCGGCGCGTACGGCTTCCGCGACCAACTGCAGGACGTGCTGGCGCTGGCGTACACCAACCCGGCGGTGACGCGCGCGCACATACTGAAGTGCGGGGAACGGCAGTTCATCGAAGGGGACGTGCTGCACTGGTGGCATGAGCCGATGAGCGGTGTGCGCACGCACATCACGGATGACAAGCTGTTTCTGCCGTTTGTGGCGTGCGAATACGAACGCATCACGGGCGACATGGGAATATTCGGTGAGGAAGTCGCGTACCTTGCCGGCAAACCGATACCCGAAGGGCGGCACGACCTCTATGAAGCGTTCGGCATCAGCGATGTGCGCGAAACACTGTTCATGCACTGCGTACGCGCCATCGATTCGGTGGCCTTCGGCGAGCACGGACTGCCGCTGATGGGCACGGGCGACTGGAACGACGGCATGGACGCCGTGGGCGAAGAAGGCAAGGGTGAAAGCGTCTGGCTGGCTTTCTTCCTCGCGGAGGTGCTGCGGCTGTTCATTGAGCTGTGCCGCCTGCGGGGCGAGCCAGGATGGGCAGAGAAGTACAGGCAGCTGCGCGATGCGCTGCGGCGCAGCATCGAGGAATACGCGTGGGACGGCGAATGGTATGCGCGTGCGTACTTCGACGACGGAACGCTGCTGGGTAGCCGCACGTCCCCCGAATGCCGCATCGATCTGGTGTCTCAGGCGTGGGCAGTGCTGTCCGGCGCGGAACGCGCCCAGCGCGCCTATGATGCCGCGGCGGATGAACTGGTGATGCGCGACGAGGGCGTGATCCGTCTGCTTGCGCCGCCGTTTGACAAGTGGGACAAGAACCCAGGCTACATCAAAAACTATCTGCCCGGCGTGCGCGAAAACGGCGGTCAGTATAGCCACGCGGCGGCGTGGTTCGTGATGGCGGCGGCGAAGCTGCGGCTTAAGCAGGATGCGCTCTCGCTGTTCCAGATGATGAACCCCATCAATCACACGCGCACGCCCGCCGGTGTGGAGAAGTACAAGGGTGAGCCATACGTGATGGCGGCGGACGTGTATTACACGGAGGAACACAAGGGACGCGCGGGCTGGACGTGGTATACCGGAACGGCGGGCTGGATGTATCAGGCGGCCATTGTGCACCTGCTCGGCATGCGCATCGAACGCGGCGCCCTGTCGATAAGCCCTTGCGTGCCGGACGATTTCGGCGCGTACACCATCGAATACGAGCGCAGCGGAGCGAAATATATCATCGAAGTCGAGCTGATACCCGGCTACGAAGGGGACGCGTGGCTGAGCCTTGAAGACGGAGAACGTGCGAAAAGCCTGCCATTGGATAAATCGGAGGGTATTCATAGAATATTCGCTTGTTGGCAGCCATAAACAAATGATATACTCTCCACATGAACAACGAATTTATGCCGATGTCGCGCGGAGAGATGGACGCGCGACAGATCGATCAACTGGATTTTATTGTGGTGACGCCCGACGCGTATGTAGACCATCCGTCCTTCGCCGCAGCCATCATCGGGCGCTATGTGGAAAGCCTCGGCTTTTCCGTGGGCGTGATTTCTCAGCCGGACTGGGAGTCCGCAGACGACTTCATGGTGCTGGGGCCGCCGCGCTACACTTTTTTACTGAGCGGCGGCAACATCGACGGCATGGTCAACATGTATACCGCGGCCAAGCGCAAGCGCAGCGAGGACGCGTATTCACCGGGCGGCAAGGCAGGTCGGCGTCCGCCGCGGCCCACCATTGCATATACCGCGCGGCTCAAGCAGGCCTACCGGGATATTCCTGTGATCATCGGCGGCGTGGAACCCTCCAACCGCCGTTTTGCCCATTACGACTATTATGAAGACAAGGTGCGCCGCTCGTACCTGATCGACTCCAAGGCGGACCTGCTGGTGTACGGCATGGGCGAGAAGCCGCTTGCCGAGGTTTGCGCGCGCCTGAAAGAGGGCGAAAGTATCCGTGACATCACCGGGGTGCGCGGCACCTGCTGCGTCAGCGCGGCTGTGCCCGAAGGGGCGACGCTGCTGCCCTCGTTTGAGCGCGCCGCCGAAAACAAGAAGGATTTCGCGGACGCGTTCCGACTCACCCATCTCAATACGGTGCCGCGCGGCAAGGTGCTGGCGCAAAAGCACGGCGACCGGTATGTTATCCAGTATCCGCCGATGCCGCCGCTGTCCACCCCTGAGATGGACGCGATATACGGCCTGCCCTTCACGCGCCGTGCGCATCCGTCGTACACGGAGCCCATTCCGGCGCTGACCGAAGTGCAGTTCGGGCTGATCACGGTGCGGGGATGCCCCGGCCAGTGCGCGTTCTGCTCCATATCCGCGCATCAGGGCAAGCGCATACAGAAGCGCTCCAAACGTTCCATTGTGGAGGAGACAAAGAGCATGGCGAAGATGCCCGAATTCAAAGGCATCATCTCCGACGTGGGCGGGCCCACCGCCAACTTCTATGACGCCGTGTGCACCGCGAAGAACTCCGAGGCGTGTACGCGCAGCTGCCTCACGCCCAAGCTGTGTCCCAACCTCAAGGTGAGCCACAAGGGGCTGTGCGAGGTGCTGGACGCGGTGGAACGCGTGGACGGTGTCCGGCGCGTGTTCATTCGTTCCGGCCTGCGGTTTGACTATATCATGGCGGACAAGGACAACCACTTCTTCGAACGTCTGGTGAAAAAGCATATCAGCGGGCAGCTTAAAGTCGCCCCCGAACACGTCAGCGACGAGGTGCTCCGGCTGATGAACAAGCCGCCGTATTCCGTATACGAGCGGTTTGCGCGCCGTTTCGCCGGTGCGACGCAGCGAGCGGACAAGCCGCAGTACCTGCTGCCGTACTACATCTCGTCCCATCCGGGCAGCACATTGAACAACGCGATAGAATTGGCGCTGTCGATGAAGCGGCAGGGCTTTGTGCCTGAGCAGGTGCAGGATTTTTACCCGACGCCGGGCACCATATCCACCTGCATGTATCACACCGAGCGGGACCCGATGACGGGCCATCCGGTGTACGTCGCCAAAACGCCCAAAGAGAAGGCCATGCAGCGCGCGCTGCTGCAGTTCGACCAGCGCAAAAACTGGCCTCTGATCCGCGAGGCGCTGAAAGCCGCGGACAGGGAAGACCTGATCGGACCCGGCAAGGAGTGTCTGGTGCCGGGGGACAGCGGACTGCGGGACGCGCGCCCCAAGAGCGGCCAGCCCCGTGGGGCATCGCATGAACGCTCGGGAGGCGTAAAACCGACGAGGCCTGCGGACAAATCCGGCAAACCGGCTGGCGGCAGGGCGAATGTGAAGGGCAGTGCATCGGCGAAAAAAACCGCACCCGAAAAGAGCGGTGTTTCCGCAAAGAGCGGTTCCTTCTCGACGGGCGGCGGACCTGTAAAAGGAGGCACGTCAGCAAAGGGCGGCGCAGCGAAAACGGAGGCCAGGCGTCCGGGGAAATCGGCGGGCACCGGCGCGCGGGGCAGAAAGGGAACAGGCCGGTGAAAAATCGGCCCGCAATGGCAGCGGCATCGTTAACATAACCGGGGATGCGTGGTCTTAAGCTGTCACATGCGGGGCAAATGTGGTTAAACTGTCTGTAATAACTTTCATTTTATTAATTTGTATATTGTGGTATAATAGTTCACATCACGGACAAGGAGTGCAGGCTAATGAAGAGAATTCTGATCGTCGACGATGAACCCAGTCTGATTAAAGGGCTCCGCTTCAATTTGGAACAGCAGGACGGCTATCTGGTGGACGAGGCGCTGGATGGGGAACAGGCGCTGGATATGTTTACCGCCGGCAAATATGATCTCATATTGCTGGACCTGATGCTGCCCAAAATAGACGGTATGGAAGTCTGCCAGCGCATCCGCAGCGTCTCCAATGTGCCCATTGTCATGTTGACGGCCAAGGACGACGACATGGACAAGATCATGGGGCTGGAATTCGGTGCGGACGATTATATGACCAAGCCTTTCAACATGCTGGAACTAAAGGCACGCATCAAGACGATATTCCGCCGCATGGAAGGCACGGAGAAGCAGCGTGAGCCTCAGGTGCTGCGTGCCCGCAACATGACGGTGAATCTGGAAAACAGAAGCGTGGAGATAGACGGCAACGAGGTGGCGCTGACGGCCAAGGAATTCGACCTGCTGCAGCTGTTCATCACCAACAAGGGCAAGGTGTACGACCGGGAGAAGCTGCTTGAACTGATCTGGAAATATGAATATCTGGGCGATCTGCGCACGGTGGACGTGCACATTCGCCGGCTGCGCGAGAAGATCGAACACAATCCGGCCAAGCCCGAGTTCATCATGACGAAATGGGGAGTGGGATACTATTTCTCGGATAAATAATCTCTTTTATTCGATCCGGTGGCGGTTCGTACTGATCAATCTCGCGGTGGCGGCCGTGGCATTCGCAGCGGTAACGCTTGTGATTGCTTACCTTGCGGAAGACTATCTGGTTAACATCCGCATGAGGGACCAGCTGAAAAACACCAATAACGTGGCGGTCAACGTGGCGCCGTATTTGAGCAGCGCGAATGCCTCGAGGATGTATGAACTGGCTGAGTCCAGCTCGAAGAACTTTGGCGGAAGGTTTCTGATTCTCAACAAGTCCGGCATCGTTCAGATCGACAGCTTCTCGACGCTCAACGGCCAAAAACTGGATCACAGGGAGATTTCCGACGTGCTGCTGGGGCCGAGGGACACGAGCTACGGTTTCCACTACATTGACGACGGAACGGGCGAGCCGTTCTACGCTGTATATTACGCGGCTGCGGTGGTCTACGATTCGGAGACGATCGGAGCTGTGCTTTTTTCTGACGATATTCAGGACATCGTGGACATCACGCGCGACTTCGTGCAGGTGTTGATCATGGTGTCCATTGCCGCATCGCTGGTGTTCGCCGTCGTCAGCATCATACTGTCCGGCTATATCACGCGACCCATTAACGATTTGAAGGCGGTCGCGCTGTCCATATCGCGCGGGAACCTGCACCAGCGCATCAGCGTATCCGGTAAAAACGAGATGGCGGCGCTGGCGGGCACGTTCAACACGATGAGCGAAAAGCTGGAGAACATGGACCAGAAACGCAGCGAGTTCGTCTCCAACGCGTCGCACGAGCTCAAAACGCCGCTCAGCTCAATGAAGATACTGATCGAGTCCCTGCTGTATCAGGACGGCGTGGACGAAAAGATATACAAGGAATTCTTAAGCGATATCAACCACGAGATCGACCGGCTGACTCAGGTGATCTCCGGCTTGCTGACGCTCGCCAAAACGGACAGCGAAACGCAGGCGCTCAACATCGACAAAATACTGCTGAGCGAGCTGGTGTTCAAATCCGTGACGGCGCTCAAACCCATTGCCAACGAAAAGCGGATATCGCTCAGTTACACGGTAAACAACGACCTGGAAATCGAGTGCGACGCGCTCAAGGTGATGCAGGCCGTGATGAATCTGGTGGAAAACGCCATCAAATATTCTGATCCCGGCGGCAGTGTGCAAGTCACGCTGCAAAAGTCCGGGATGAACGCGGCCATATCCGTCAGGGATACCGGCTGCGGCATACCCGAAAAGGATATACCGTACCTGTTCGACCGGTTCTATCGCGTGGACAAGGCGCGTGCGCGCGGTACGGGCGGCAGCGGTTTGGGGCTGCATATCGCACAGAAGATAGCGCTGCTGCACGGCGGCAGCATCAATGTGCAAAGCGAAGAGGGCAAGGGCAGCACGTTTACGCTGTTTTTACCCATCAAGTCATTGGGGTGATGAGTATGATGATAAAAAGAGCGGCAGCCTTAATGCTCATTGTGATAATGCTGGTCATGGCCGGCTGCGCGTCGGGAGACAATCAGGAGGAGAAAAAGAATCTGCCCGATATCAATCCGAACGCGGAATCCGCCAACAAGGATTCGCTGGATGTGACGCTGTATTTCTCATACCGCGGGGAGGAACTGCTGGCGGGTGAGACGGTGACGATCAATGTCCCGGTCAACGAGTCGCTGGAGTATGCGGTGGTGCGCGCCCTCATTAACGGGCCGACGGTAAACCGCGCGGAGCTGACCGGGCTGTTCTGGGAGGGCGTGAAGCTGGTGCGCGTGGACAGCAGCGCCGATATCCTTTTTATCACGTTGAATGAGGCTTTCGTGTCCACCGAGCCTGAAAAGGTGGTGCTGGAAGAAGGGACTGTCGCCGAACAGAAAAGGCTGGCGATCTGCTCCATCGTCAACACGGTCGTCGAGATGGGCAAGTATTCACGGGTTCAGATCAACGTGGACAAGCAGGCCGGTGTGGGGCAGGCCATCACGCGGCAGGAGGCGGGCTGGGAGACGGACGGTGCCCAGAGGCTTGAGCCGCTGGGGCGCATGAAGGATATGATACTGACTCCCCAGTATACGCTGTGGCAGGCGCTGGACTCCTTTACGAAGAAGGACTGGACCCGTCTGTATAACTTCACGGCATATAACAACCCGGATGGTTCGGTGAAACCGGAGATCAAGGCGTTTTCCGATGCGCTGTCGGACAGCGGCAACCTGCTGGAGAAATTCAATGTGACGGATATGAATGTATCCGGTGACGGCCAGCGCGCCACCGTCATGCTGGACTACTCCATGAAAACGAGGGAAGGCGACGCCATCGGGCGCACCAACATTCCGGTGGTGCTGGTAAGGGAAGAGGGGATATGGAAATTCTCTTACTCGTCGCTGGTGGATGTGCTGATCAATGCGGGCTGAAGGGTTTGCGATGAAAAGACTGATATGTCTGATACTGGCCGTGAGCCTGCTGCTTGGCGGCTGCGGCGTGATACGCGACAAACACGCGGCGGGCACGGAGGTGCCGGCCAGCGTGCTGGATATGAGCGGTCTGGAATACTACGGACGGGTGATGAAAACGGCTGTCTATTTCCTGAACGAAACGAGCCGTACGCTGATGGCCGAACTGCGGACGCTGGTGATCGAGCAGGACACGAACCCCGCCGCGGCCGCTGTCAGAGAGCTGCTGAAGGGCACCTCCAACGATAGTCTGGCCAGCGTGGCGCCGGAAGGAATGACGCTGGATTTCATCGAATATTCCAAGGAGGTCGTCAACGTTTACTTAAGATACGACGGTGAACGCATGCAGGACGAGCCTGCCTATATACTCGAGCAGGCGATCGCCAACACCGTTACAGACATACTGGGACCGGTGTCCGTCTGTGTATTTTATAACGGCGTGCGCGAAGGCGTGCTGGGGTTTCCGTCCGCACCGCTGAAAAAGCAGACGGGCAATATCGATGATGCGTGGAGCAGCGCCAAGTCCAAATACGCGCCAGAGGCCCAGACGGCGACCACCACTGATGTTATACCCGGGGGCAACGGCACAAGCGCTCCCAATGCGGATGAGGAACCCAAGATAAAGACCTCTGAGATATCCACAGTGCTGTACTTTACCGCCACGGGCGGAAGTTATATACTGCCCGAGGTTCGCATTGTTAAATATACGGAAGACCAGTTTGTCGCCGGGTTGATTCAGGAACTGACCAAAGGTCCGCAGAACACCGCTTCGATGAGAAGCCCGCTCGTGGCTGATATTGAGCTTAAGGATTCCGCAATGATCGATACCGGTGATGGCAAGTTCAATCTGGAGCTGTACTTTTCGAAAAGCCCCGTGCGCTCCGGGTATGCGGCTTCCGCAGGCGCTCTGCAGTCTTATGCGGCGCTCATTTACACGATCACAGGCTTTATTCCCAACATAAAGACGGTGGACATATATGTGGCCGGAAAACGCGTGATGACCGTTGATGAAGAGAACTGGTTCTATTATGGCATGAAAAGATCCGACTACGTCGGTTTTATCGGCAGCAGCGCGCCCGTCTATTTCGGGGACAAAAGCTCCGACCTGCTCGTGGAGGTGCAAAGAAGCATGGAGCAGGGCAAGATCTGGAGCCCGAGAGAGCGCGTGCTTGAGGTGTTCAACGGCCCGCTCGAAGAAGACGGCGACAACGTCTGGACGGTGACGCGTACCGGCATGACGGGGGACGACATACTGTCGGTGGATGTCTATAACGACATCGCTTATGTGGACCTGTCGGCGCACTTCAAAGAGGTGTGCGACGGCCTGCCCCAAAAGAGCGAAATGCTGCTGGTCTATTCCATTGTCAACACCATTACGGCAATGGACGGCATCAACCGCGTGCAGTTTACCGTGGAAGGCAAACAAACGGATGAGCTGGCAGGATACCTGTGCGTGTCGGACCCGTTCCTGCGCAATTTCGGTATCATCAAGAACCGCTAGAAGTTGATGCTGACCCGGTATTCTTCCAGCCACATGTTGAGCTGCAGCAGGAAGGCAAACAGCTGCGGCCCCGTCATCAGCTGCCCGAACCAGGGCGTTACGAGGCTTAAGCTGTCCAGCATCTCCTCAACCACTCTTTTATCCACCAGAGCATGAATGGGCGCTGACGGATCTGCCAGCGTTTCTTTCAGCGCGGAAGACACCAGCCTCGTGTACTCAGGATTATGCGTCTTGGGATACGGGCTTTTCTTTCTGTTGTAGATTTCTTCCGGCAGCAGATCCTTCACTGCGAGCCGCAGTATGCCTTTTTCCATACCGCCGAGGTTCTTGATGTCCCACGGGATGTTCCAAGCGTATTCGGCGAGACGGTGGTCGCAGTAAGGCACACGCACCTCCAGCCCGCAGGCCATGCTCATCCTGTCTTTGCGCTCCAGCAGATTGGCCATGAACCATTTGATGTTGAGGTAGAACATCTGGCGGCGCCTGCGCTCCATCGGCTTTTCGCTGCCCAGCATCGGTGTTTCATCCACGGTGTCAAAATAGCGGCTCTTGGCGTAGTCCTCGATCTTCAGGCGGGAGAGCGCCTTGGACATCACGCTGCGGCGAAGATCCAGCGAATTGGCCCAGGGGAACATGTCGAGACCCAGCAGGTCCTCACGGTAAAACCACGGGTAGCCGCCGAATATCTCGTCCGCGCATTCGCCGGATAACGCGACGGTCGCATAGCCCTTGATCTGACGGCAGAACAGCAGCAGACTGGAGTCCACGTCCGCCATGCCGGGCAGATCCCGCGCGATCATGGCATCACGCAGGGCGGTGATCAGCTCCGGCGTATCCAGCGTCACCGTGATGTGGTCGCTGCCGATGTGGCGGCGCATGATATCGATATAGTCGCTGTCCGGGCTGGGCTGGAACACGCTGCGCGTAAAATACTTGTCGTTATCCGCATAGTCGATAGAGAAGGTGCGCAGTATGCCGTCCTTCTCACCGGCTGCCTGCGCCGCAATGGCGGATAGTGCGCTGGAATCCAGACCGCCCGACAGGAAGGTACACACGGGCACATCGGACACCAGCTGGCGCTTCGCAGAGTCGGACACCAGCCAGCGCAGCTTCTCTGTGGTGGTGTGCAGGTTGTCGGTGTGCTCCGCGCTCACAAACTGCCAGTAGCGGTGAACGTATGTGCCGAGCGGCGAGTAGATCATGCATTCGCCGGGGCGCAGCTCCTCAATGCCGGAAAACAGAGTCTTGCCCGCCGTGCGTGCGGGCGCCAGAGCGAACAGCTCCAGCAGGCCGCCTTCGTCCAGCACGGGGTTGATGTCCGGATGCGCCAGCAGCGCTTTAATTTCGGAGGCGAACACCAGCGCGTGCCCCGCCCGTGCAATGAAGAGCGGCTTGACGCCCATGCGGTCCCGCGCGAGAAAAACGCGCTGCTTTTTCTCATCCCATATCGCGAAGGCAAATATACCGTTCAGATACTCCACGCAGGAGGGACCCCACTCTATGTACGACAGCAGCAGCGCCTCGGTATCCGAGTGCGAAGAAAAGGTATGACCTTTGTTGATGAGCATCTGGCGCAGCTCCGGTGTGTTGTACAACTCGCCGTTGTAGATGATGGCGTATGTATTGCCGCCAATGCTCCGTATCATCGGCTGGCTGCCGCCAGCAGGATCCACAACGGTTAGACGCCGGTGCCCCAGCGCCACCTGATGCGTCAGAAAGGTGCCTGCCGAGTCCGGCCCGCGGTGCGCGATGGCATCCATCATGGCCGATAGCGTTCTGCATTCATCCAGCATGTTCTTTTCAAAGTTTACGATCCCCGCGATACCGCACATAAAAAAGCCCCCGTCAGATAAGAAATGATAATATCAGTATATGAAGGGGGGAGGCATGCGTGATTACGCATGAGAAAATGGAATTGCGCCATTGCCGCAAATCTATTACAATGGGAAAAAGCCATTACAGAGGAGACGAGCATTGGAAACGAAGAATCATACGAAAACACTGGTCATCACAAGCATGCTGGCTGCACTCATTTTTGTATTCACCTATTTGATTAAGATCCCGATTAATGCCAACGGAGCCTATATGAACATCGGCGATTCCGTCATTTACTGCTCAGGGCTGCTGGTCGGCGCGCCGTGGGCGGCGGCAGCGGCTGGTATTGGCAGCGCACTGGCCGATCTGATGCTGGGCTTTCCGGTTTACGCTCCCGCAACACTTGTGATTAAAGGCTTAATGGGCCTGGTTTGCGCACTGTTGATGCGAAAAGGCAAATTCGGCTGGTTTGTGGTGTCCTCCGTTCTGGGAGGCGCGATCATGGTGGCCGGTTACGGGCTGTTTGAATGGATAGTATTTGGCTGGACATACGCTGCAGGCACCATCGTTTTCAACCTGATACAGTGGGCGGCAGGCGTTGCCGGCGCACTGGCATTGTATTACTTTGTCAAACGGATCTCAGCAGCTACAACGCTTACCAACAGGTAAGCACAGGAGTGATTTGATATGAAGCTGACATGCATCGGAAAATATGGCCCTTATCCCAAGGCGGGGGAGAGCTGCTCGTGTTACCTGCTGACTCACAACGGCAAGAACATCGTCATCGACTTGGGCTGCGGCGCGCTGTCCAAACTGCAGCAGATACTGCCCATCTGGGAGATAGACGCGCTCGTGCTGTCGCACCTGCACGCCGACCATATGGGAGACGCGCTGACGCTGCGCTATGCGCTGGACGTGGACAAGAAGCTGGGGCGGCGCGCAGAGCCGCTGCCCGTTTATCTGCCGTCGGAACCGACAGCTGAAGCGGGGCTGCTGGCGGCACATGGCATGATGGCCGCGCATTTTCTTGCGGACGGCATGCGCATACGCCTGTTTGACCTAGAGGTGGTGTTCGCGCTGATGCCGCACCCGGTGCCCAGTTACGCGATGTCGTTTGAGGCGGACGGCAAAAAGTTCGTCTATTCGGGCGACACAAAGGACAACAAGCACCTGATCACGTTCGCGTCGGGCGCGGATCTGATGGTGATGGAAGCCGCGCTCTTGTCCAAAGACAAGTCGCCCGTATCGCCGCATGTGGACGCGAAGGATTCGGGCCGCATCGCACAGGCTGCCGGTGTAAAAAGGCTGCTGGCGACGCATCTGTTCCCGGAGTACAGCGAGGAGGACGTGATGCGCGAGGTGCGCGAGAGCTGCCCCGACGCTGAGATGATTGAGGAACGCAAGGTCTACGAGGTTTAGCTTTTGGACAGCCCTGCCGCGTCAAAAAGGATTGTGAACAGACGTCCGCTGCTGTTGGCAGCTCTGTGCTTCGCGCCCGGCGTGGTGCTGGGGCGTTATATACCCGCGTCTTTGATCTATGGAATGGCCGCAGCGGCGCTGACCGCGGCGGCTTTTTGCGTTCGCTATTTTAAAAGAACTGGCAATAGTAAGGGCATTCGGATTATCTGGCTGGCGGGCGCAGCCTGCGCTATGCTGGCTGCTTTCTTGACCTCAAACGTGATGGCGGTGAAGCCGGTGGCCACCGGCGAGGAGCTGCGCGTGACGGGGCATGTGTACAGTGAACCCGAACTGAACGACTACGGCAGCTATGTGTATCTGCTGGACGGCGTAACGGTGGAAGGGGAGACGGCGGGCAACGTGAAGCTGTATGTTCCGGCGGAGCTGGGGGCGGCTGTTGCGTGCGGCGACGTGGTGGAAGCCGTGGCGAAGGTGGAGTATCCGCGCGGCGTGAGGAACCCCGGCGGCTTCGACGAACGGCTGTATCTGCTGTCGCAGGGTGTTCAACTCAAAGCCTATACGGATTCCGTGGCGGTGACGGGATACCGCTCTTCGTTTGCCGTGGCGATGGTGGAAGCGCGGCAATATATCGGCGCGGTGATGGACCGCGTGTTTGAAGCGGATGTCGCTCCCGTTGCCAAGGGGCTGCTGCTGGGCGACAAGCGCGGGCTGGACGACGAGACATATGCCGCATTCAAGGACACCGGTATGGCGCATGTGTTGGCCGTATCGGGACTGCACGCCGGTATACTCATCGCCGCCGCGTACTTGCTTTTCCGGCTGCTTCGCATGGGGCGCACGCCGCGCCTAGCGGCGACGCTGGTGTTTATTGCGGCCTACGCCTGCCTGACCGGCCTCGCGCCTTCCATACTGCGCGCGTCGGTGATGGCGGGGACGCTGCTGCTGCACCGTCATTTCGGGCGGCAGAGCGATGCTCTAAACGGCCTGACGCTGGCGTTCATCGCGGCGCTGCTTCTGAGCCCTCTGGATCTTTTCATGGCCGGGTTTCAGCTCTCGTTTGGGGCGGTGTTCGGCATACTGACGCTGGGCTGGCAGCTGCAGCGATGGTTTTCCCGCAGGCTGCCGCGGTGGCTGTCCTGGCCGGGCGGCGCGGTCTCCGCATCTGCGGGGGCGACGGCGGGGACGCTGCCGGTGCTGGCGGCGTCTTTCAACAGGATTACCTTCTTCAGCGTTCTGCTCAACATCGTCATGATACCCGTGGCCTCAGCCGCAATCGTGCTGGTGTTCATCTGTACGCTGGCCGGGCTGGTTTACGCGCCTGCGGCATCCATACTGGCATATATGCCGTCGGTGCTGATACGCTTCATGACGTCGGCTGTCCAATGGGCGGCGGAACTGCCGTTTATGGCGGTGAATGTGGCGTCACCGCCGTGGTATGCGGTGCTGGCCTGCTTCGCGCTGCTGTTTGTTACATCGAAATATCTGCTGGTGCGCGTGCGGCTCAAGACGGCGCTGAGCGTCGGCGTCTCGGTGCTGGCGCTGGCCGTGCTGTTGCTGGCCCGTCTCGTGGGACTGTACATCGTGTTTCTGGATGTGGGGCAGGCAGATGCGGCGTTCGTGCGCACGGCGCAGGGCGGTGAGTATTTCATGGACGGAGGGCGTCCCCAGAGCGCCGAAGAGGTGGTGGACTTTACGATTCGCAGCGGCATCACGCCGGAGGCGGCGTTCGTGTCCCATACCGATGATGACCATTTTGCAGGTATCGCCGCGCTGTATCAGGCCGGTCTGCTGAACAAGGTGTACTGCTCGTATCAGGAGGAAGCCAATGTACGGCAGGCGCTGCCGGATGCCGAAGTGGTGCCTCTCTGCGCAGGCGATGCGGTGCTGCTGGACGATGACACGCGCGCCGTGGTATTATACCCGTATCAGGACACCGTTTCGGAGAGTGCCAATGAGCTGTCTCTGGTGGTGTGCGTGGAGTATAAGGGCCATACCGCGCTGTTCGCCGGCGATATCAACGGGCAGACGGAGACCGCCGTGCTGACGGCTGCGTGGCCTGTCGACATCTATAAGGCGGCTCATCACGGCTCCAAGTTCTCTTCGTACCGGCTGCCGCTGTCGGCACTGGCTCCGCGATACAGCGTGGTGAGCGTCGGTGCGAACAACTACGGGCATCCCCACCAGTGGGCGATGGACAATCTTGAGGATTACTCGGGCGATGTGTTTGTGACGCGGGACGATTACGCGGTCGAGTTCTTTGTGGACGATAATATTAAAGTCAATACGTTTGGTGATAAACAGCATGCCGAATAAAAACCTGTACATATTTGCCGGAGAAAGCTTTATGGTGCGCGAGAGCCTGACACGGCTCAGAGCTTCCCTTGACATACAGATGGAGGAGCTCAACGTTACGATATACAACGAGATGCCGGATACGCAGCAGCTGATCGAGGCGTGCGCGGCGGTGCCGTTCCTGTCGGAAACGCGGCTGGTGGCGGTGCGCGATTGTGCTCTGCTCACGCCGTCGGGCAGCAAGGAGGAAGCCAAACGCCTGACTGATTACTTGGGCAGGCTGCCGGATACCACGGTGCTGGCACTGTGTACGCCGGACGCTCCGGACAAACGCAAGGCGCTATATAAGCGCGCGTGCGAGATCGGCGTGGTCAAAGAGTTTGAAGCGCCGAACCCGGCGGGCTGCGCGGCGTTCGCGGCGGAGGAGGCCAAGAAGCATGGCGCGCGGATGAGCGCAGCCGCGGCTCAGCAACTGGTGGCGCTGGCCGGATGCGACTATTACGCGCTGGCGAACGAAGCGGCCAAGCTGGCGGTTTTCAGCAGCTTCGGCGAGATTACGGCGGCGCATGTGAACGCATGCGTGTCCAAGTCGCTGGAATACAACGTATTTGAGATACACAAGTATTTTGTGAACAGGCAGGCGGCACAGGCCGAGGCCATGCTGGACGACCTGATGGAGGATGAACGCCCCGAGATGCTCATCGGGCTGTTCGCACGCAAGATCCGGGATATGTACAAGGTAAAAACGATGCTGGACGCAGGGTACGGACAGGGGAAGATCGCGTCTTTGCTGAACATGAAGCCGTATCCGGTGCAGATGCTGGCGAAGGAATGCGCACGTTTCTCGCAGGGTGAGCTGAGAGAAGGGCTGAACCTGCTGGCGGAGCTGGACTTCGGCATCAAAAGCGGACGGTGCGACGCGGCGCTGGCCATGCCGGAAACCCTGGCGCGCGCCTACAAGCTGTAAGCGCGGGCAACGCCGGCAAAGGGAGAGTAACACAAAAAAGCCCGCAGCTCAGCGGGCATTGCGCCGATGATCTGTAGGCTCACGTGTTAAGCCGAATCGGAAATTTAAGCGGAAAGACCTGCAAAAGCCTTGGAAATCTGAGCCTTTTTACGGTCCGCGTTGTTTTTGTGAAGCGTACCTTTAAGCGCCGCTTTATCCAGAGCGCCGGTGTATTCCTTATAAAGAGCAGTAGCGGCTTCCTTATCGCCCGCGTCCACTGCGGCTTTAAACTTCTTCGCGACCGTCTTCAGTTCCGATTTTACCATGCGGTTTCTTAAGTTGGCTTTCGCTTCCACGCGCATGCGCCGTTCCGCAGATTTAATATTTGGCAAGTTCCAAACCTCCACTTATCAATACTCATTTCAATAACGAAGGCTATTTTAACACAGCCATGCGCGTTTTGCAACACAATAATCCATGACTTTTGCCGAATTTATCGGCGGAAACCATCGGTTATTTTTTTATTGGACAACTTTATGCATTGTGGTACAATACGATTACAAATTGAGGAGGGCCTGTTTATGTATTGCAAAAAATGCGGAAAAGACTATCCGAAAACAAAGAAAGTGTGCAGCGATTGCGGAATGGCACTTGTCACCGGTTCATCGCCAAGCGGTCGCAAACGTAAAACCAATAAGGTTGTCTACATTGTATTTGGCATAATCGTTGTCGCGCTCATCGCCGTGTTCCTGATACTGGGGCTCTGACACACCTTGGATTCCGGCTGCATATCCGGTATCTTTTGTTTTTTATCCAGCAATATCTTCATATCTATGTTATAATGAACCATATCCGTAACGAAAACGCCAAAACGGAGGGGTTAATCCATGTTCTGTACAAGATGTGGTCAGCCGGTTGCTCAAGGCTCGGTATTCTGTTCGCATTGCGGTCATGCATTGTCGGTTCCGGCAGAGCCGCCGCAGACGCCTCAAGCAGCGCCGCAGCCGGTGTATCCTGAAAACCCGAACATACCGCCGCAGGGGTATTATTATACCGCGCCCGAGCCTCAAGGCTACGGCACGCCCGTAAAGAAGAAGAGTACCGGGCTGATCGTGGGGCTTTCGGTGGGAGGCGCAGCTGTTCTCGTGCTTGTCGCGGTGCTGCTGTTCATATGGCCCGGCTTTCTCAGCGCCGTTCCGGTATCGGGAATATGGTACAGCGACAGCCGCGGCGAAGCCATTGTGTTCGGGGCAGGTCACAGCTTCGATGCGTATACGCATTACGGTGACTTTGAAGGCGATTATGAGTATGACAAGAGCGCCCGCTCCGGTCAAATCGTGATGAATGACGACCGTGAATTCGACTTTTTCACGCAAAACGGAAAGCTATATGTAGATGGCATGGGCGAATTTATCAAAGCGGATGACCGCTTCGATATCGAAGACTTCATCGACGACGCCATGGATGAATTCGAAACGGGCGAAAGCGGGTCGTAATTGTCTCTAAATTGTAAATTTTTGATGAGCCGGCAATGCCGGCTTTTTATTTTACAGCGCAGGAAAACGGCTTTTTCGGGTTACTCAGGGAAGAGGTGACAGAATATGAAATAGGTTGTTTTTGTAAGGGAACCGTGGTAAAATCATTGGCGGTGACTTTACGCGGTTTTTACAAAGGAAGGCGAGGAGCTTGCGTTGAGAGCAATCAAATACCTTGTTTCGATTATACTGGCTATCGCGCTGATCGTGGGCGTTGTGATATATGCTTTAGGCGAACAAAAAAAGGGAACGGGCACGCCCGGTTCCACCGAAACGTTGTCCGCCACCGTCGTGATCAATGAGTTTATGGCATCCAACAGCAGCTATTTGCCGGATGATCAGGGGAATTACAGCGACTGGATCGAGTTGTACAACCCGACGAACGGCGAAGTCAGTCTGTCCGGGCTGGGGCTGTCGGACGACAAAGCCGAGGTCAAATGGGCGCTGCCTGGCGTCTCCTTGGCGGCGGGCGGATACCTGCTCGTTTTCGCGTCCGGACAGGACGTTAAAGAACAGGGAGAAACGCTGCATGCCAGCTTCAAGCTTAACGCGTCGAGCGGCGGACTGTACCTGATGACGACGTCGGGCGAGGTGCTGGACGCGGCGGAATACGAGAACCAGTCGGCCAACATATCGGTGGGCCGGGATGTACAGGATCTGAACGCCTGGAAAACGTTCGATAAGCCGACGCCGGGCTTCTCCAACGATGACGCGGGCTATGCCGCGTTTGCGGAAAGCCGGAAGGCGGAGGGGTCTCCGCTGATGATCACGGAAGTGATGCCGTCCAACAAAACGACGCTGGCGGACAATACCGGTGCATACAGCGACTATATAGAGATATACAACTCCGGAAGCGAAGCGGTCAACCTCAATGGGTACGGCCTCTCAGACGACCCTGCCGATGTGCTGGGCTGGCGGTTTCCGGATGTGACGATAGAGCCAGGAGCGTACCTTTACGTGTTTGCATCCGGTGCGGATACAAGCAGCACCGATCTCGAAAAGGGTGATATCCATACGAATTTCAGGATATCGTCCTATCAGGAGACGATTGTGCTCTGCGACCCGGCGGGGCTGCTGATCGACGAAGTGACGGTGGCTGAGCTGGGGTCGGATCAGGCGTATGCGCGTGCGGCGGATGAAAACGGCGCTTATGGCGGCGACTGGCAGGTGACGAGTCAGCCGACGCCCGGATACGCCAACACCGACGCGGGCTATACGCAGTTTCTGGAGAACAACCCGATTGCGCTGGGGCCGGTGGTGATCAGCGAGGTGATGGCGTCCAATTCGCAGTATCTGCAGGAAGCAAACGGCGAATTCTACGACTGGATCGAGCTGTGCAACCAGAGCGGTGAGCCAGTGGACATTACGGGATACGGCCTGACGGACAACGCGGGGAACCCGGCCAAGTGGCGGCTGCCCGAGATGACGCTGAGCCCCGGCCAGTGCATCACCGTGCTCGCGTCGGGAGAATCGGGAAGCGACGCGCAAAAAAAAACTTTATCCATACCGGCTTTAAGCTCAGCGCGGATGGAGAGATGCTGGCCTTATTTGACGCCAGCGGGGCGCTGCAGGATAAGTATAACTTAAGCCGTCTGCCTTACGGTGTTTCGGTGGGCAGGATGACAGGGCAGAATGCGCTGTTTTATTTTGAGCAGCCGACCCCCGGCGCGGCCAATACCGATCCGCTGGAAGGCGTAACGGCCATGCCGAAAACCTCAGCGGCACCGGGGAGCTATGGCGGATCGCAGACAGTCACGCTGGAATGCGACACGCCGGATGCCAAAATCTATTACACTCTGGATGGCACAGAGCCGACGCCGGCCTCCGCAGCGTATGCCGGACCGTTGACGGTGGAGAAGACGGGCATGATCAGAGCCCGGGCGTACAGGGACGGCTTTCTGCCCAGCGTCATCAGAACGGCGACGTATTTCATCGGTGAGCAGCACACACTGCCGCTGCTGTCCATCGTGACGGACCGGGATTACCTGTTCGACCCGGAAACGGGCATCTACGAGCTGGGGCCCAACCCGGTGCTGGTACAGGGTTCGACCAGCCACTACGAGGTCGCCAACTATCTGGAGCGCGGCGAGGAGTCCGAGCGGCCCGCCTCGTTCGAGGTGTTTGATGAGAAGGGGCAGGAGGTTTTTGCCCAGAACGTCGGCATCCGCATCGCGGGCGGCTACAGCCGCGACAACAAGCAGAAGTCCTTCGCCATCATGGCGCGGAGCAAATACGGCGGCGGTTCGCTGCCTTACGCGTTCTTCGATAACCGTCCCTACGCCGAATACCAGTCGCTGGTGCTGCGGCAGGGCGGGCAGGATCAGACCATCGGCAAGATTAAGGAGCTGGTGACTCTGTCGCTGGTGGAGGGCAAGGGCTTGGGTTTCCTGACTCAGGCATGGAAACCGTATGTGCTGTACCTGAACGGTGAGTACTGGGGCGTTTACTTCATGATGGAGAAGCGCAATGAGAACTTCATCAGCCAGCATGAGAACTTTGAGGACCCGGACAGCATGAACATCATGTGGTCCACGTCGCGGCTGATACAGGGGGACGACGACGGCTATAAGGAGCTGATGGCGTTCATCGAATCGCACGATATGTCCGAAAAGGAGAATTTTGAACATGTCGCGGCGCAGGTGGATACGGACAGCTTAATGGATCTGATGATCGGCCAGATATGGGTGGCCAACTCGGACTACGCGAACATCGAGTATTACCAGCTGCTGCCGGGCGGTAAGTGGAAGCAGATATACTATGATTTCTGCTGGACCTTTGGCAGCAGCGAATTCCCCAACGGCGACCACCCGACGCTCGCCAAACGTATGGACAGCTCCAAAGCAGGGTCCACGCTGTTTAACGGGCTGCTCAAGTACAAGCCGTGGCGGGACGCGTTCATTGAGCGGTTTGCCTGGGCGCTGGAAGAGATATACGCGCCGGATCATGTGATAGAGACGATCGACACCATCGCGGATATGGTGCGCAGCGAAATGCCGGCGGAGCGTGAAAAGTTCGGCGGCACCGTCCAGGGGTGGGAGACGACGCTGGACAGCATGAGGAATTTTGCGCGAAAGCGCGGTGCAAACGTGGTACAGCAGCTGAAAAACACGTTTTCGCTCTCCGACGAACAAAAGAAGCTGCTGGACGACGCGATTGCTTATTAATGTATAGTTATTGCGGTATACGGCGATATTTGTTGTATAACGTGGATAGAGGATGGAATGGCAAGAAAAGACGATGATATTTTCAGAAAGCTGGACAAGCAGAAGCCGCTGGTGAAGCGCAAGGACCTGCAGCCGCTTTCATCGGGCGATTTTTCGTCCCGAAAAGCGACACCGCGGTCAGCCGAGCCGCTGCGCCAGTCCCCGCCTGCCAGAAAACCGGCGCCGAGGACGGCTTCAACGAGAGGCGCTGAACTCGCCAGCCGGTACAACCAGAGGCAGACATCGGTTCCGTCTCAGGAACTGACGGTTTTCGGCGACGAAGACAGCGCGACACCGGCCAGACGGCCCGCCCGAACAGCGGCCGCGCCGCCCCGGACGACGCCGAGAGCACAGCCGGAACCCCGTCTGTCCGGCAGGGAGGCTGTGCCGCGCAGGGAAGAATATGAAGCGCCGCGGGCGCAAACGAGGCCGCAAGCCGCAAGAACGACCCCCGGCGTCCGTCCGAAAAAGGAACTCGCCGCCGATCTGGATATATTCACAGGACATGCCAGCCCGACGGCTGCGCGTGACAGATCGTACGGTCAATCCGTTTCAGTGCACCGGCCAGCAGCCGAGGAGACGGAGACTGCGCCCGACGTTCCTGCCAAAGAGCTGTCTTTCCGGCACGAGCTGAAGTACTATATCAACTATCATGATTATGTGCTGCTCAAAAATACGCTCAAGCCGCTGCTTTCGCTGGACAGGAACGCAGGCCCGAGCGGGGAATACCATATCCGCAGCCTGTATTTTGACGATGCGTATGAAACGGCGCTGGCGGAAAAGATGGCCGGGAGCGATATACGCAGCAAGTTTCGGATCCGCATATACGACTTTTCGGACAACATCATCAAGTTCGAGAAGAAGTTTAAGCAGGGGCAGTACATTGGCAAAACCAGCTTCACGGTGACGCGCGATGAATGCGATGCGCTGATCGCGGGGGACTGCACTTGCCTGGAGGGCCGCTCCGAGCCGCTGGCCGAGGAGATATTCCTTCAGATGAAGAACAACCTTCTGCGGCCGCGCGTGATCGTGGATTACCGCCGCGAAGCCTACATTTCGCCCTTTGAAAATGTGCGCATTACATTCGACAAGGACATCAAGGCGGGGCTTTGGCTGACGGATATATTCAATCCGCACGCGCCCACGATGCCGGTGCTGGAACCGGGCACGATGGTGCTGGAGGTCAAGTTCAACCGTTATCTGCCGGTGTTTATAAAAGCGGTTTTGAATAATGTAAACGCGGCGCAGAGAAGTGCCGTATCAAAATATGTATTATGCAGGAAGCATGAATAGGAGGAACGATTATGGGCGGAGCAAGTGATATTATTAAAAAGAGCGTATTGGACAATTTTTCAATGCCGACAGATTTAAGTATTGAAACGGTACTGTTCACATTGGGGCTGGCACTGGTGCTGGGATTGTTCATTTATCTCATCTACCGGCTGACATTCAACGGCGTGATATTTGCACGGAGCTTTGGGACCGCGCTGATACTGCTGACAATGGTGACGGCAATGATCATCATGCCGATCACGCTGAACTTGGGGCTGGCGCTTGGTATGGTGGGTGCACTGTCCATCGTCCGTTTCCGCACGGCAGTGAAGGACCCGCTGGATACGATATTCATGTTCTGGGCGATTGCGGTCGGCATTGTGCTGGGAGCCCGGCTGTATACTCCGGCTGCGGTGGCATCCGCTTTCATCGGCGTGGTGCTGCTGCTGTGGAACCTCTTTAAGTCCAAGAAAAACTTTCCGTTCATGCTGGTGCTGCGTTTTGAGGAGAGCTGCAAAAAGGAAGTGCAGGCGCTGCTGCGCAAGATGCCTCCGGGCCGCCTGAAATCCAAGATCGTGTCCGAAGGGACGATCGAGCTGACCATCGAAATGAACATCAGGGAGAGCGAAGCGGGTATGATAGACTCCTTCTCCACGATCCCTGGCGTGCTCAACGCGTCGCTGATCAGCTACAAGGGAGACGTTGTCGCATAAGCTGCGCTGATTTATCCGGGCAACAAAAAAAGGCGGAACGCGTTATCGTGTTCGCCTTTTATGATGCCGGTTATTCGCTGGCCAGCAGCGTCACGCTGTAGCCGGTTTCGCCAGTCTGCCGGAGAATGAGGCGCTTTTGCGATATCTCCGTACCGCCGCTGCGTGCGGTGACCGTCAGCGTGCACTGAGGGACGAGAGCGTCGCCGTCCCCGAAAGGCGACCAGTATACCGTATCGCCAGAAGCGGCAGCATACGACGCGCCTTTGTTGTCGGCCACATAATCGGGCGCACCCCAGGTGAACAGCGTACCCGCGTCCACCGACAGCAGTATGTCGTCCGCGCCGGAACAGCTGACGCGTAGCGGAAATCCGGGGACGTTGCTGTCTGACGCCAGATACTCGTTAAGCGCTGTTTCCACGCCCGGCTTCAATGTGATCTCCGACCAGTTGTTGGAAAAGATGGTCAGCGTCAGCTCCTGTGGCAGCTTGGCTGGCATAAAAAACTGAACAGTCAGCCCCAGCGCCAGTATGAGGATCGCTGCGCCGATGCCGATGAGCAGCCGGGCATTGCGGCTCAGCTGTTTTTTTCCATCAGGGGCATCCGTCCCGGCCGGGTTCTGTTCGTCAAAATAGTCCTGCCTGTCGTCCATCGGCTGGCCTCCCTTTACCCAATTTTTAAAACATGTTCCCTTTTATTTATACCATAGAATCAGTGCGATCAGCCACCTCTTTTTGCACCCATAGAGCAAACATATTTTCGTGCAAATATACATTCTCTACCATATGTTGTATGATCCGCTTGGGCGGCTACAATTTTATTTTTTTTGTTGCTGAAGCGCTATTTTTTTAGAAGGATTTCTCATAAATACAACGAATTATTGTTGACAGGTGGGGAGAAATGGGTAACAATGGTGAGGAACGGTTTCAAGTGGTGAAATAGTGGGTATATATTAATCAAGTAAGCAAAAAACGGACGTGCGGCTGATGGTGCCGCGTCGGGAGCAGGCAGTGAAGGGGTCATTGATCGGGACATACTTTCATAGCGTGGACGAGAAGGGCAGGCTGGCCGTACCTTCCAAGCTGAGGCTGGAACTGGGCGATCCTTTCTATGTGACGTACCTCAACGGCGACTGTCTCTCCGCTTATTCCGAAGAAGAGTGGCAAAAGTTCGCGGACAAGCTCAATGCGATACCGCAGACGGATGCCCGGGCCCAGCGCTACGTGCGCATGATATTCTCCAGTGCCTGCAAGTGCGAGCCGGACAAACAGGGCCGCGTGCTGCTGCCGCAGCATCTGCGCGACAAGGTGGGTATCGATAAGGAAGCCGTAATGATCGGCGCGTCGTACCGGGCTGAGATTTGGGCAAAAGAGAAGTGGCAGGCGTTTATCGATGCCGAGCCGGACGACGGGGATGCGCTCATGAGCCTGTCGTCGTACGGGATATAAGAGATGTCGTCGCACACAACGGTGCTGCTCCGCGAAACGGTGGAGGCGCTGGGTCTCAAACCCGGCATGACGGTGGCGGACGGTACGCTCGGCGGCGGCGGACATGCCGAACTGATACTGGAACAGATTTCGCCGGGCGGGCGGCTGATCGGTATCGACAAGGACGAATATGCCCTCGGGCGGGCGGCAGAAAGGCTGAAGCCGTATGAAGGGCAAACGCTATTCGTCCACGATGATTTTCGGAACATCAGGTCCATATTGAACGGACTTGATATAGATGGAATAGACGGGGCGGTGCTGGATCTTGGGGTCTCATCGTTCCAGCTGGACCAATGTAACAGGGGGTTCTCATATAACTTAGATTCAAGGCTTGATATGCGCATGAACATAAAAGATAAGTCATGCGCCGCGGATATTGTAGGGAATTATTCGCAGCAGGACCTTGAACGGATACTTCGGGATTACGGTGAGGAGAGATGGGCCGCACGGATTGCTGAGTTCATTGTGAGGGAACGCAGCGAGCGGCCCATTGAAACCACCGGCCATCTCGTGGAGGTTATCAAGAAAGCGGTTCCGCGCGGCGCACGCCAGGACGGGCCGCATCCCGCAAGGCGAAGCTTTCAGGCGCTTCGTATCGAAGTCAACGGCGAACTGGATGCCGTCCGTACGGCAGTGGCAGATTTCGCCGCCGTGCTGAACAAAGGCGGCCGGCTCGCCGTCATCACATTTCACTCGCTGGAAGACCGTATTGTCAAGCAGGAGTTCAAACGCCTGGCAAACCCTTGCGAGTGTCCTCCCGAATTTCCGGTATGCATATGCGGCAAAAAGCCGCAGGGCAAAGTGATCACGAGAAAACCGGTGCTGCCGCAGGATGAAGAGATTATAGAAAACAGCCGGTCGAGAAGCGCAAAGCTTCGCGTGTTTGAAGCGTTTTAGCAGGGGTTAAGCGGATGCAGACAGCTCTGAAAAAGACAAATGAATTTACCGTCGCCAGGCCGTCCGCAAATCGAACTGTCAAGATGGACGGCAACGTCGCATATATTAGTAGCGATCATGTGAGGAAAAACAAGCCTGTCGCGGACGCTCGGCCAGCGCCCAAAGCGGCGGCGAAAGCGGTTGCCAAACCAGCGGCGAAAACAGCCGTAAAAACGGCTGCTCAGCCCCGGACCGGATTCGTGTCCACGCTCATCGTGCTTTTCATCGCCTTCGGAGCGCTGGCGGTTCTGGTATCCCGTTATGCCATCGTGTGCTCCATTGGGTCTCAGAACAACGTGCTGAAGAAGGATATCAGCGCGGCTCAGACCCGTATGGACGATCTGAAGCTGAAGATCGAACTGGATGACGACCTGCAGTATGTGCAGGATACGGCGCAGAACGAGCTGGATATGATCTATCCGGCACCGGATCAGAAAATACATGTCGACTTGAGCAGCTGATGGCAGAAAGGCAACCGGTTAAGGGGGTTCGGAAGGAGCGTGGCAGCGTGCCATTGCCTACCCTCAAAGCAAAGAAGAGACTGCTGGTTCTTATGACGGCAGTTATTGTGCTTTTTCTGGGGATTGCCGTGAAGATGGGCATCATCGTCTTTGCGCAGGGAGAATTCCTGCAGGAAAAAGCGCTGATTCAGCAGACGCGGGACCTCGTGGTATCCGCCAAACGCGGGAATATTCTGGACCGCAACGGCAACGTGCTGGCGCAGAGCGCCAACGCGGACACGGTGGTTCTGCGCCCGTCTGAGGTCGTAAAGGGCAACGTGGATGCCATCGTCAGCGTGCTGTCCGAGATGCTGGACATCGACGAGGAAACGGTGCGGGCCAAGGCCACGGATTTGAAGAAATCCGAGGTGTGGCTGGCTCGGCAGATCGACGACAGCGTGGCCGATGAGCTGCGTGAGCTCAATCTGCCCGGTGTATACTTCACCGTGGATGTGAAGCGCTATTATCCAAACGGCGCATTTTTGACGCAGACGCTGGGGTTTACCTCGGTGGACGGCGCGGGGCAGGAAGGCCTCGAGGCTTACTACGATAAATATCTGTCCGGCCAGAGCGGCAAGATCGTATCTGAAGCGGACAATAAGGGACGCGAAATACCGCTGGGCGAGAAACAGTATATCGCACCGGTGGATGGCTATAACCTGGTGCTGACGGTGGACGAGGTGATCCAAAGCTTTCTGGAGAAGGAGCTGGAATCGGCTTACGTTCAGCAGAACGCCAAGGGCGCGTGGGGCATCGTGATGAATCCCATGACCGGCGAAGTGCTGGCTCTGGGCAACTATCCGGACTACGACCTGAACAGCCCGCCGCGCGACGACATACCGACGCTGATGGAACTGACGCGCAACAAGGTGATCACCGACGTGTATGAGCCGGGCTCCACGTTCAAGGCGGTGACCTGCGCATCGGCGCTGGACAGCGCCGCGATAACAACGAGCGAAACGTTCGACTGCGCGGGTACGCTCGCGGTGGACGGACAGCCGATCAAATGCTGGCGCTATCCGCGCTCGCACGGACATCAGGATCTCTATGAAGCGGTACAGAACTCGTGCAACGTGGCCTTCATGAAGATGGGCCTCGCGATGGGCACCGAAACGTTCTACGATTATATTTACAAATTCGGCTTCGGCCAGCAGACAGGCATCGACTTCACCACAGACCAGGGCGGCATCGTCATGGGGGAGAAGTACGTCAGAAACAGTGACCTCGCCCGCATTGCGTTCGGGCAATCTATAGCCGTGACACCACTGCAGCTGATCTCCTCATTCAGCGCAGTGGTGAACGGCGGTTTTTTATATCAACCGACACTGGTCAAGGGCTTAACGGACAGTGACGGGAACTATATAGAACAGTATGAACCCAAGGTGATCTCGCAGCCCATCAGCGCGGAAACTTCCGCCACAATGCGCAGTATTCTGGAGAGCGTGGTGGAAAAGGGCAGCGGCAAAAACTGCTATATCCCCGGCTACCGTATCGGCGGCAAAACGGGCACGGCGCAGAAATACGACGAGAACCATCAGGTGATGACCGGAAAACACATCGCCTCGTTCATTGCGTTTGCGCCGGTGGAAGACCCGCAGCTGGCGATACTGCTGATCGTTGACGAACCCAACGTCGCGGTGGACTTCGGCAGCGTGGTGGCTGCGCCTTACGTTAAGAACGTGTTACTGGAATCGCTGCAGTATATGGGCATCTCGCCCAACTTCGACGAGGCACAGGCGCCGGTGCAGGTGGAGGTGCCGGACCTGAACGATATGACGGATGCGGAAGCCATCGATGCGCTGAAGGATCTGGGCTTGGACTACATTGCGGACGGTACGGGCAATGTGGAAAGCCAGCTGCCCGCACCCGGCGTTCCGGTGTTCAAAGGCACGTCTGTGCTGCTCTATATGACGACGAAGAATGCGCATGATGATTTGGCGGATATGGTCGTCGTTCCTGATCTTTCGGGCATGACGGTGATGGAGGCGGCGCAGGCGCTGGATGCGTGCGGCCTGGAGCTGAGCATACAGGGCGATGGCGAGGGAAAAGCGTCGTATCAAAGCCCGGAAGCCGGAACCGCGGTGTCGCCTGGCAGCATGATCATGGTGGAATTCACCGCATCCGGAGGCTAGCATTTCGCGCACGCATTTTCTGCGTTACATTCCTCACGAGTTATGATATAATCCACAAAGAATTGCTTTGTCTGGAGGTATACGATTGAGAATAGCGGACTTGTGCAGCGAGGGCATGCAAGTCTTTGGCGATGATCAGATAGAAATTTCGAGCGTGACATATGATTCAAGACAGGTGTGCCCCGGCGCGCTCTTTTTCTGCATCAGCGGCTTTAAGACGGACGGACACAAATACGCGCAGAGCGCTGTGGAAAAGGGCGCGGCCGCACTGGTGGTCACGCGGCGGCTGGAGCTTGATGTCACACAGATACTGGTGGAAGACGACCGGCGGGCGATGGCGCTTATTTCCCGGGCATTCTACGGCAAACCTGACGAAGCGCTCCGCATGATCGGCATCACAGGCACCAACGGCAAGACCACCACGACGTACATGATCAAGTCGGTGCTGGAGAACGCAGGCAAAAAGACGGGACTCATCGGCACCATTGTCAACATGATCGGCTCCGTAACGTTGCATACCGAGCGCACGACGCCCGAATCGCCCGACCTGTTCGCGCTGCTGCGGCAGATGGCGGACGAGGGCTGCGACAGCGTGGTGATGGAGGTATCGTCCCATTCGCTGGAACTGGGACGCGTGACGGGAATAGTGTTCGACGTGGCGGTATTCACCAACCTGACGCAGGATCATCTGGACTTTCACCTGACTTTTGATAATTATCTGAATGCGAAGAAGAAGCTGTTCATGTCGGCCAGGAGTGCGGCCATGAATGTCGACGATCCGTCGGCGGGCCGTATCATGGCGGGTATTGATACCAATTGGCGCACGTACGGCATCAAGGAGCAGGCGGATGTGTCTGCCCGCAACATCGAAATCACGCCGCGCGGCGTCACTTACGACATGTGCTCACGGCAGGGCATGCTTCCCTTAAGCCTCAGGATACCCGGCATATTCAGCGTATATAACTCGCTGTCCGCCGCCACAGCTTGCATGCTGCTGGGTATCGGGCTGGAAACCATCAAAACCGGGCTCGAAGCCATGCCCAGCGTGGCGGGACGCTTTGAGGTGATGGACACGGGCAGCCGCCCTTTTACGATGATATTGGATTACGCGCATACGCCGGACAGCCTGGAGAACACGCTGCTGACGGTGCGGGAGTTTGCCCGCGGGCGCATCATCACCGTGTTTGGTTGCGGCGGAGACCGCGACAGAACCAAGCGTCCCATTATGGGCGAGATCGCCGGACGGCTCTCCACCTATGTGGTGATCACGTCGGATAATCCGCGGACGGAAGAGCCGATGGCCATCATTTCAGAGATTGAAGCCGGCATACAAGGTACGGGCTGCGACTACCGGTGCATCGAAAACCGGAGAGACGCCATTCGTTATGCCATCCACAGCGCACAGCCGGACGATATCATCGTACTGGCCGGCAAGGGGCACGAAACCTATCAGGAGATACACGGCGTGAAGCATCCCTTCGACGAAAAAGTCGTTGTGGCGGAACTGCTGGCCGGAGACAAATAGACAATTATGGACCAATGATGCATACGGGAGATAACACAGCGATGGATATCATTATCTATGCAGTACTCGCGTCGTTCTTCATCGCGCTGGCGGTGGGATACGTCGGCGTACCGCTCTTAAAGCGGCTGAAATTCGGACAGCAGATTCGCGACGACGGACCTCAGACACATCTGTCCAAGGCGGGCACGCCCACGATGGGCGGCATCATCATGCTGATCGCGCTTTCTGCCGCCACCATATTGTTTGCGCGCGGCGGCTATCAATATGTCTGGTTTTCATTGGGCGTCACGCTGGGTTACGGCTTGATCGGTCTGATGGACGATCTGATTATCATCATCAAGAAGCGTTCGCTGGGCCTCAAGGCTTACCAGAAAATCATCGGGCAGCTCGGAATCGCCGTTATCGTGGCGTTTTTTGCCTATAACGATCCGGCAATCGGTTCAAAAATCATCGTTCCGTTTTCGGGCGGACTGGAGTGGGACCTCGGCGTCTGGTATATTCCGTTTACCGTGTTTGCGATGGTCGCGATGGTCAACAGCGTCAACCTGACGGACGGACTGGACGGGCTGGCTTCCGGTGTCACGATGGTCAACACGGCGACGTATACCGTGATTCTTTTTGGCATGTATTCGCTTTATGTGGCCACCGGGCAGGATCTGGTCGCGTCCGGCATCAGCAACATGATGGTGTTTGCGGCGGCGCTGACAGGGGCGTGTCTGGGGTTCCTGCGCTTTAACACGTATCCTGCCAAGGTGTTTATGGGGGATACCGGCTCGCTGGCTTTGGGCGCTGGCATTACGGTGATCGCGATCGTATCGCGGCTGCAGCTGCTGCTCATCATTACCGGCCTGCTGTTCGTGATGACGTCGGTGTCCGTGATACTGCAGGTGGGCTCCTACAAGCTGCGCAAAAAACGCGTGTTTAAGATGGCGCCCATTCATCACCATTTTGAATTGAAAGGGATACCCGAGACCAAGATCGTTGCGTTCTATATGATGATTACGGTGCTGCTGTGCCTCGTGGCGATACTGTCGGTCAATTGATGGGGGAGATATGATTTTTCTCGGAAAAAAAGTGATGGTTGTCGGCATGGCGAAGAGCGGTTTCGCAAGCGCGCGGCTGCTGCTGGATAAGGGCGCGCGTGTGATGCTTTACGACGCCAAAACGGCGGATAAGTTTCCCATGGGTGCGTTTGACGAGTTCGAAGGCCGGGCGGAGCTGGCGCTGGGTGCGGACGCAGATGCGGTCGCCGAAGCTGCCGACGCGCTGGTTTTAAGCCCCGGCGTACCCACCAACCTTGGGTTCATCGTGAAGGCGCAGCGGGACGGCAAGAAGGTGATCGGCGAAATCGAGCTGGGCTATCTTTACGCGCAGGCCGAATTTGTGGCCATCACCGGCACCAACGGCAAGACGACGACCACCGCGCTGACGGGCGAGATATTCAAGAACGCGGGTTTTAATACGTTTGTGCTGGGCAACATCGGTGTGCCCATTGCGGCGGAGGCGGACCGGACGAAGAAGGGCGACATCATCGTCGCGGAGACGGCGGCCCTGCAGCTAGAGACCATCGACAAGTTTGTGCCGCATGCGTGTGCGGTGCTCAACATCACCGAAGACCACCTGAACCGCTACGGCACGATGGAGAACTATACGGCGGCCAAGGAACGCATTTTCGAAAACCAGACCGTGCGTGACTTCTGCGTGCTCAACTACGACAACGAGATCACGCGGGCGATGGCGGGCAAACAAAAATCGAAGATTATTTGGTTTTCACGGCAAGTTACGCTGGTGGACGGCGTATTTATAGATGAAGGGGATATCGTGAGCGCCGAAGACGACGGGGATCATGTGATCTGCCGAGCGGATGAGGTGAGAATACCCGGCGCGCACAATCTGGAAAACGCACTGGCCGCCACCGCAATGGCCCGGTGTTACGGCATCCCCGAGCGCGTGATACGGCATACGCTGATGACGTTCCCCGGCGTGGAGCACCGCATCGAGTTCGTGCGTGAGCTGGATGGCGTGCATTATATCAACGACTCCAAGGGTACCAACCCCGATGCAACAGAGAAGGCCGCCGCCGCGATGACCCGTCCGACGGTGCTGATACTGGGCGGTTATGATAAACAGAGCAGCTTTGAAGCGCTGATAGCGGGCTTCGGCGAGCAGATCCGGGCAATTGTGGCCATCGGTGACACACAACAAAAGATACTGAGCGACGCGCGCAAGGCCGGCTTTGCCAATATATATACGGCAGACGGCTTTGAGCAGGCGGTGCGCAAATGCCGGGAGCTGGCGCAGGAAGGATGGAATGTCCTGCTGTCTCCCGCCTGCGCAAGCTATGACATGTTTGACGACTTTGAGCAGAGAGGACGGGTGTTCAAGCAGATCGTCAATTCATTCCAGGGGGGATAACATGGTCAAAAGCTCCAATGGGGGCCAAATGGTTAAACGCTCCTTTGACTACACGCTTCTTGTCCTCACCATCGTGCTGGTGCTGTTCGGCATCGTGATGGTTTTCAGCGCCAGCTTCTATTCTGCGGAAAACAGCAGGAACACCAACTACGACGGTTACTTTTATTTCTGGAAACAGGTAAGCGGAGCCGCAATCGGTCTCGTGGCCATGATCGCGGCGATGTTTTTTGATTACAACAAATTTATGAAACTTCGTTTCATTATCATGGGTGTCGGCCTTGTGCTGATGGTGCTGGTCTTCGTCCCCGGCATCGGCATCGAGGTCAACGGTTCCCGGCGCTGGGTCAACCTGTATTTTCTGGACCTGCAGTCCGTTGAGGTATTGAAGTTCGCGATTATCGTGTTCATGGCGGCGGGCATCTCCATCAATCAGGAGAAGATGCGGCAGTTCAAATACGGCATGCTGCCCTATCTGATACTGCTGATGATCGCCGCGGTGCTGCTTTACTTCCAGCCCAATTTCAGCGCGGTGGTGACGCTCGCGCTGATGATGTTCGTGATGATGCTGGTGGGCGGGGCCAATCTGCTGCACTTTGGCATCATGGGCGCGCTGGGCATCGGCGGCGGTGCGATAGCGATGGTGGCGACCGATTACCGCATGGACAGAATATTTGCCTTTATGGACCCGTGGGCTTACGCGGCGGATCAAAGCTATCAGCTCATCCAGTCGCTGTACTCCATCGGCTCCGGCGGGCTGTTCGGGCTGGGCCTCGGCAACTCGCGGCAGAAGTTTTTGTATCTGCCGTACAGCGAGTCCGACTGCATATTCGCCATTATCGTGGAGGAGCTGGGATACGTGGGCGGTCTGCTGGTGCTGATCGTGTTCGGCCTGCTGATATGGCGCGGCGTCAGAATCGCGCTGCGCGCTCCCAACACGTTCGGCATGATGCTGGCTACCGGCATCACGGCGTTGATCGCGATACAGGTGTTCATCAACATCGGCGTGGTCACCGGCATGGTGCCGCCCACCGGCGTGGTGCTGCCATTCATCAGCGCAGGGCGTACGTCGCTGATCATGTTTATGGGCTGCATCGGGGTGCTGCTCAACATATCCCGCCAGACGCGCGCCGCCTGAGTACACAAACTGGATGAACCTGCATAAAATATCATATGTATTGATATGCGGGGGTCCAACATGGCGAAATTAATCATTAACGGGGGGGCGCGGCTTCAAGGCGAACTGACCATTCAGGGCGCAAAGAACGCGGCGCTTCCGGTCTTTGCGGCTGCATTGCTTACTGAGGAGCCCGTGATCGTATATAACTGGCCGGCCATCTCGGATGTGTACAATATGCTCTCCATACTGGAGCATATCGGTGCGCATGTGGAGTATGAGAAAGACAGGCTGGTCATCGATACGAGGCGGGCGCAGCGCTGGGAAATGCCCGACAAACTGGCAAAAGAGATACGTTCTTCGATATTCATGATGGGGCCGATACTGGCGCGGTTTCGCATGGCCCGTTTTGTCTATCCGGGCGGGTGCGAGATTGGCAGCCGTCCCATCGACCTGCACCTGCGAGGTTTGAAAAGCCTCGGTGTCAACGTCACCGAAGCGGGCGGGCACATTATGTGCGAGGGACGCCGCTTAAAGGGCGGAGACGTGCATCTGGATTATCCGAGCGTGGGCGCGACGGAAAACCTGATGATGGCTGCGTCGCTGGCACCCGGGAAAACGGTGATCCACAATGCCGCGCGCGAGCCGGAAATCGTGGAGCTGCAAAACGTTATCAACCAGATGGGCGGCGAAATATCCGGCGCTGGCTCAAGCACCATACTGATCGAAGGCAAGGAACGGCTCAAAGGCTTTACGTACAGATGCATTCCTGACCGCATCGTGGCCGGCACATATATGGTGGCTGCAGTGGTCACAAACGGCAACATCACCATCCGCAACGTGGTGCCGGAGCACCTGTTCGCAACCGCCGCCAAACTTCGGGAAGCGGGCGCGCTGATCAAGATATACGACGACGCGCTGACCGTAGAGGCGCAGGGCCGCCCGCGGGAGATGCACCTGATTGAGACAGGCCCTTATCCGGGATTTCCGACGGATATGCAGGCACAGATGTGCACGGCTGCCAGCATTGCCAAAGGCACCAGCATCATCGTAGAGAGCGTGTTTGACAACCGCTTCAAGCACGTGGGCGAGCTGCTGCGGATGGGCGCCAACATCGTGACCAAAAACAACGTGGCGGTGATCAAGGGCGTGGAGAAACTGCACGCCGCCGAGGTCAAATCCATGGATCTGAGAGGCGGGGCGGCGCTGGTGCTGGCCGGATTGTGTGCTGAAGGGACGACGATCGTGGATCAGGCGCGCATTATCGACCGGGGCTATGAGACGTTTGAATCTGACTTAAGGGCGCTGGGCGCTGACATCAGAAGGGAGGACTAGGCTGTTTGAACAAAGGCAAAAGAGCGCTGCTGATCATATCCGCAATGCTGCTGCTTGCGGCGCTGGTCTTTGTGGCCTATATGGTTTTTCGCGTCCGGGAGGTGGCCGTCATGGGCTGTGAGACGCTGGACGCGAATGATGTCGTGGAGGTTTCCGGGCTGGAATACGGCCAGAATATTTTCCTGCTGGACAAGCAGTCGGTGATGGACAAGCTGGCGGACGATCCCCGGATTAAACCTGTCAGCGTCGAGTTGAAATATCCGGACAGGGTCATCATCACGATAGAGGAACGGCGTCCCGCTGCCTACATCGAAAAGAACGGCTCGCTGATCGTGATCGACGACGCGGGCTGGATACTGGAGGTGAGGCCGCAGCCCACAGGCGGCGAGCAGCCGATGATATACGGGCTGCAGGCGGATGCGTTTGAGGTGGGGCAGCCCCTGTGCTCCGGTGACATGTTCCGCGTGGACGTGATGACCCGGGTGCTGGGTGCCGCCGAAGCGGGGAGCGTCGGCTTATCGAGCCTGGATGTGACACTCCCGGCTGATATCGTGATCACGACGACGGACGGGCTGACGGTGGAGCTGGGAGACGACATGCAGCTGGACGCCAAATTTGCGTTGATCAGCGCTTCGGCGAAAGAGATAAAGACAATGGGGATAGAATGTGGAATACTGGATGTTTCTTCGGTGAAACAAGCATATTTTCGCGAGAAATCCTCTTAAAGGTATTTGTTATTTTTGACAGACGTGTTATTATAACATTGGCAATTAATATGCTTTTTTAGTGGATTTATTATTTGTGTTAAGGGGACTTTCGGCGGGGATGAAGAGTGTAACGGCTGCAATCGAATTTGGCACGTCCAAGGTCATGTGTGTGATCGGGCGCGAAAAGTCGGTTGGTCGCTTTGAGGTTTTGGGTGCCGGCGAAGCTAAATATGAGGGAATAAAAAACGGCCGGTGGCGCAAATCTTCAAACGTGGAGGAATCGGTGGCCAAAGCGCTCGCATTCGCGGAAAGAAAGGCCAAAAAGCGCGTGCGTGAAGCCTTCATCGGCGTGCCGGGAGGGTTTTGCAAGGTGATCTGCTGCGAAGGGTATGCGGAGATTACGGGTGGCAAGGTCACCGAGCGGGACATTGAAAACATGATAGAGGACGCTGAGAAGCAGCTGGACGACATCCGATATACAGTTGTTTCGAGCACCCCGGTTTACTTTGTGCTGGACGACGGCAACCACTACATCGATGTGCTCGGCTGCCAGGCCCGTGAGCTGCGGGGGCTGGTCAGCTTCGTGTTTGCCAGCAACGACTTCATCGGCGACGTGACGGCCATACTGAACGGCCTGAATGTGAAGGCCCGCGCGTTTATACCCGAGGTGCTGGCGGAAAGCCTGTTCCTTGTCCCCACGGAGGAGCGGGACTGCAGCGCTGTTCTCCTCAATATTGGATATTTCGATACCAATGTGACAGTTGTGTATGGTGATGCGATTGTATATAATAAAACGGTACATGCTGGCGGCATGCATATAGCGAGTGACCTCTCCATCGTGATGAACATGGACGTAGAGTCCGCTGAGCAGATAAAAAAACGATTTTCATTTGGTCTTGAAAATAATGGCACGAAGTTATATGATTATGCTAAATTAAAAAATGGCAGGCTGGAGAAGTACAGCCATGCCACGATATCGGAAGTGATCGACGCCCGTGTAGAGCAGATATGCTCGCTGATATACGACGCGCTGCAGCACAGTCCACTCAACATCGCCCGGCGGACGAGGATATACTTGTCGGGCGGCGGGCTCGCCATGATGAAGGGTTCGCGGGATGCGCTGCAGAAGTATCTGAAACGGCAGGTGCGCGTTTCCATAGTGGAAGCGCCGCAGCTCTCGACGCCCAACTACTACGTGGCGCTGGCGCTTCTGGACTATGTATTCGAAAGCGATTATTTAGGTGAGGGACGAGGCGGAAAATCTATTTTTGGACGGCTGTCGGAAAGAATGTTTGACTGACGTTCATATTAAGGGGGGTTAATATGCCATTAGAAATTGATGTTGAGCAGGACAGCATTGCGAAGATCAAAGTCATCGGCGTGGGCGGCGCCGGCAACAACGCCATCAACCGCATGATTGAGCACGGGCTGACCGGTGCGGAATTCTATTCCATCAATACGGACAAGCAGGCGTTGCTGCTGTCAAAGTGCAAGAATAAAATACAGATCGGCGAGAAGCTGACGAGCGGCCTGGGCGTGGGGGGAGACCCTTCGGTGGGCAGGCGCGCGGCGGAAGAGAGCATCGACGAACTGGCTGAGATTGTGGAAGGCGCCAATCTGGTGTATATAGCGGCCGGACTGGGCGGCGGCACCGGCACGGGAGCCGCGCCTGTTGTCGCGGAGCTGGCCCGGCAGAAGAACATTCTGACCGTTGCCGTGGTCACAATGCCGTTCATGTTCGAAGGCGGCCAGCGGATCACGCGGGCCAAGGAAGGGCATGCGGTGCTTTCCGAGGTGGTGGACACCATTGTGACAATACCCAACGACAAGCTCCTTCAGGTGATCGGCAAGGGAACGTCGATGCTGGAGGCTTTCCGTGTGGCCGACGATGTGCTGCGGCAGGGCATTCAGGGCATCACAGACCTGATCGTGAAACCTGCGCTCGTCAATCTGGACTTCGCGGACGTGCGCACCGTGATGATGGAGCGCGGCGTGGCGCATATGGGCATCGGCGTGGGCTATGGCGACAACAAGACGATGGACGCCGCAAAGCAGGCGATCCAGAGCCCGTTGCTGGAAACGAGCATTGAAGGTGCGCGCGGCATACTGTACAACGTGACGGGCGATCCCACGATGAGCCTGCTCGAGATAGAGGAAGCGGCCAACCTGATCCGTCAGGCGGCGGACCCGGAGGCGAACATATTCTTCGGCGCGGACACGGATGACAGCTTGGAGGACGAGGTGCGCATCACGGTGATCGCCACCGGCTTCGGCGGCGTGCGCAAGCCCAAACCGGTGGTACGGGAGGAGATCCGTATGCCGGAAAGCCCGCAGGACGACGACTTCATACCGGTGATGCCGGAGAGAAAGGGGCCGGTGCTCGGCAGCTTCGCCGATTCCGGCAACGAGCTGGACATCCCGCCGTTCCTTCGGCGCAAAAAAGCCCGGAAGGATTTCTAAAGGACGCGATATTTCAAAGACCCGCTGCAAAACAGGCGGGTCTTTGCTTTTTCAGGGGAACAGGAAAACCGGTGCGGCACGGCTGTAAGAAGCAATACCAACGCGCCGTTGTCAATTGACGGGACCATGCGCATATATTATAATGAGCCGATAGAGTAATTAGGCAGAGGAGAGAGACCTTGAAGCTTTTCAATACGATGACGCGCCGTAAGGACGAGTTTGTACCGCTGGAGCCGGGCAAGGCCAGGATTTACGCCTGCGGGCCCACAGTGTACAACTTTTTTCATATTGGCAATGCGCGTCCGTTTATTATCTTTGATACGCTCCGGCGGTATCTGGAGTATACCGGGCTGGAGGTGACGTTCGTACAGAACTTTACCGATGTGGACGACAAGATGATCGCCCGCGCGAACGAGGAGAAGACAACGCTCAAAGAGCTGGGCGAGCGGTTCATCGACGAGTATTACAGGGACGCCAAAGGCCTTGGCATCCGCCCGGCCACCGTGCATCCCAAAGCGACGGAGCACGTCGGCGACATCATCAGTCTGGTGTCTGATCTGGTGGAAAAAGGAAATGCCTATGTGGTGGGCGGCGATGTGTATTTCGACGTGACAAGCTTTCCCGGATACGGCAAGCTGTCCGGCCAGTCGCTGGACGATCTGCAGGCGGGCGCGCGCATCGATGTGACGGAGGTCAAACGCAACCCGGAGGATTTCGCGCTCTGGAAGGCGGCCAAACCGGGCGAGGACAGCTGGGATTCTCCGTGGGGCAAGGGACGGCCCGGCTGGCATATCGAGTGCAGCGCGATGAGCATGCGCTATTTGGGTGAGACGATCGACATCCACGGCGGCGGGCAGGACCTGATTTTCCCGCACCATGAGAACGAGATCGCCCAGTCTGAGGCGGCAACGGGCAAACCGTTCGCGCGCTATTGGATGCACAACGGCTACATCAACGTGGACAACGAAAAGATGTCCAAATCCAAGGGCAACTTCTTTACCGTGAGGGATATCTCTCAAAAGTATGACCTCAAGGTCGTCCGGCTGTTCATGCTTTCCGCCCATTACCGCAATCCGATCAACTTCTCGGAGGAGCTGATCGCGCAGGCGGCTTCCGCGATGGCGCGTATCAAAAACTGCCGGGATAACCTCAAGCATATTGCGCAGACGGGCTCCGCAGCCGGTGTGGACGTGGAGAAGGACATCTGCGCGCTGGAGGAGTGCTTCCAACAGGCGATGGACGATGACCTGAATACGGCCGAAGCGATTGGTGTGATATTTGAGTATATCCGCGACATCAACCTTGCGTTTGAGCACGGCGGGGACAAAAAGAGCGCCGGGGAAGCGCTGGTTGCGCTGGACAAAGTGCTGGAAGTGCTGGGGCTGGTGCCGGAGGAGGATACGATACCCGAAGAAGTGACGGAACTGGTACGGCAGCGTCAGGCCGCCCGTGCGGCCAGGGATTTCGCCGCCGCCGACGCGCTGCGGGACAAAATCGCGGCGATGGGTTACGAGGTAAAGGATACGCCGGACGGCGCAAAAATCAACAAAAGATAAGAGGAGAATCGACATTCAATGGAAAATATGAATAGCATGATGTCGTTGTTCACGGTCTTCATCGGACTGTTTACACTGTACGCGGCGTTCACGGGCAAAGGGCCTGTGTTCAACAATGATTATCCCAAGGCGATGAAGGCGGATGCCAATGCCATGCTGCGCAAGTTCTGCTGGTATGTGGGGCCTGTGGCGACACTCACGGGCGGGCTGGACTATTTCTGGGAGAGGATCGTCGGCGCTGAAGTGGTGCAGAACGCATCGTTTGTTTGGGCGCAGCTTCCCTTCGTGCTTTCCATCGCGCTGATCGTTCCGGGCATCGTGGTTTACATCGTGCTGTTCAGAAAACGGTTCAAGCAGTTCCTGAAGAAGTCGTAAACAGCTGGGTTTCGTCACGCATACGATATACTGTGCTGGCTGCACAGGGGAGGATGATGCGTGAGCGGACTTTTATATACGCCCTGGCACGAATGGGTGAGGCTGGAAGGGAGCTCGGCTGCCGTCGGCCTGACCGGAGTTGGCATGAAGGGCGATGTCGTCTATATTGAATTGCCGGAGTTGGGCCGCAGTGTTGAGCAAGGTGAGCCCTGCGCGCTGGTGGAGACGGTCAAGACGGTATGCGAGGTGCATGCGCCGCTGGCTGGAAAAATCACGGCGGTCAACGATACGGTTTTCGACGATCCGGATATGATCGGCCAAAAACCACTGGACACATGGCTGTTCCGTCTGGATACAAGTGACACTGATACACAGGGGCTCCTCACGGAGCAGGAATATGCCGAATTGATAAAGGCAAAATAGCGGTTGATGAGGCTGTTCCGGCTGGACAGCCTCAAATTGCTTATAAAGCGTATATGACGGACGCGGAGAGCCGGATGATAAAACCGGCTGCACGAAGGAGAAGACGATGAGTAACGGTAAGCGTTTCTGGATGGGACTATGCACGGTGCTGGGCAGCCTGCTGCTCATTGTGGGGCTGCTGATCGCGAGCATTGAGATGTTCGCAGTAAATCCGGGTTTTTTCCGAAGCGAATACAGCAAGCTGGATACGGCGCAGAGCATCGGCATCAGCGAAGAGGATCTGACAGCCGTGACGCAAAAGCTGCTGGATTATACGACGGATGCTGATGACGATCTGGACATGCAGGCAAACATACAGGGGCAGATGCAGGAAGTGTTCGGAGAGCGCGAGAAGGACCACATGGTGGACGTGAAGCTGCTGTATCTGGGCGCGCGCAACGTGCGTACGGTGTCGCTGATCGCTGCTGTGCTGTTGATCGCCGCCGCTTTTGTGATGGGGCGCGGCAAGACATTTAAAACGCTGTGCCGGTCTTTCCTGTGGGTATCCGCGGGTTTTGTGGTTTTCGTGGGAGCCATCGCGTTATATGCCGCATTGGATTTCACGTCGTTCTGGACCAACTTCCACCATGTGTTTTTCACCAACGATCTGTGGATACTGGACCCCCGGACGGATGTGCTGATACAGATGGTGCCCGAACAGTTCTTCTCGGATCTGGTGGCGCGCATCATTATCCGCTTTATCTCCATATTCATCACGCTGAACGCGGCGTCGATGGTGGGTCTCGCGATAATCAAGCGGCGGGAGAGTGCTGTTGCCAAAGGATAATGACATGGACAAGCTGATACTGGCGATTGAGACGTCGTGCGACGAGACGGCGGCTGCGATCACAAGAGGGCGGCAGGTGTTGGGCAGTGCGGTGTACACCCAGCCGGAGCATGAAAAATACGGCGGTGTAGTGCCCGAAATCGCGTCGCGCAACCACATTATGAAGCTGCCCTACATCGTGGATGAGGCGCTGCGCTCGGCGGGCGTCGCTTTTTCGGACCTTGAAGCGGTGGCGGTGACGGACGGGCCGGGGCTGGTGGGCGCGCTGCTGGTAGGCGTGTCGTACGCGAAGGCGCTGGCGTATTATCTCGGTGTGCCGTTGATACCGGTGCATCACATACAGGGGCATATCTGCTCGCTGTATCTGTCGCATCAGGAGTTGACGCCGCCTTTCCTGTGTCTGGTGGTGTCGGGCGGACATTCGCATATTGCGGTGGTGGAGGACTACGGCAGATACCGGCTGGTGGGCAGAACGCGGGACGACGCGGTGGGCGAGGCATTCGACAAGACGGCGCGCGCGCTGGAGCTGGGTTACCCCGGCGGCCCCAAGCTGGAGCAGCTGGCGCGGGAAGGCCGTCCCGTCTACCAATACCCGCGCGGCTTCAAGGGCGAAACGCATCTGGACTTCACGTTCAGCGGCCTCAAGACGGCGGTGATCAACCACATGCACAACATGAACCAGAAGGGCGAGGCCTACAATAAAGCGGACATCGCCGCCAGCTTTCAGGCGGAGGCGGTCGCGTTCCTAGCGGATAACACGTTTGAAGCTGCCGTTCGGGAAGGAATTACTTGCATTGGCGTGGCGGGCGGCGTTTCCGCCAACGGTGCGCTGCGCAAGGTGTTTGCCGAACGCGCCGAAAAGACGGGCTGCACGCTATATCTGCCCGAGCTGAAGTACTGCACGGATAACGCCGCGATGATTGGCTGCGCCGCCGCTTTCGAGCCGCCGTGCGCCGAACCGCTGCGGCTGAACGCAGACCCGTCCAAGCAGCTGTTTTAAACCTAAAAACGCATAGCGCGAAAAACGCAATAATATAGATGATATATCTGCGGAGGTATGTTTTGTATGAAGAACTCGACGCGCTATATCGTCTTTTTTATTATCGTCTTTATTATTTTTGGTTTCATTCTGCTGCTGCTGCCGCAGGACAGGGCGGCAATCAGTACAGCCCGCTTTACCGTGGTGATTGACGCGGGACACGGCGGCTTCGACGGCGGCGCGGTGGGCCGCCTCACCGGTGTGAAGGAGGACGGACTTAACCTCATCGTTGCGAACAAGGTGAAAAGCCTGTTCGAGAAAAACGGCGTCGCCGTGGTGATGACGCGCCCGGACGAGAACGCATTGGGCCGCACAAAGCACGAAGATATGGCCAAGCGCCGCAGCATCATCGAAAACGCGGATGCGGACATCGTGATCTCCATCCACATGAATAAGTTCAACGATACGGCGTGTTCCGGGCCGGTGACGTTCTATCACGAGGAATCCGAAGAGGGCAAGGTGCTGGCGGAGCTGATACAGACTGAGCTGAACACGCGCCTTGAGCCGCTGCGCCCGCGCGAGCAGAAGCCGGAGACATATTACATACTGCGCTCAAGCGACAGCCCATGCGTGCTGGTGGAGTGCGGCTTCCTTTCCAACGAGCGCGAGGAGAAGCTGCTGCAGACGGAGGACTACCAGAACGAGTGCGCCAAAGCCATCTACACCGGCGCGAAGCTGTATCTTGAGCAGAGCGCCGTTTCCGGCACGGGAGAGCCCATGGAGCAATAACGGGGTTATCAGATTAGTTGTAATGCCGGGCGTTGTCCCGGCTTTTTCTTTTTGCCATTGTGTTGCGCAGCCAGATGGGCATTGGTTATGTCCCGGTATTAAAAATCTGCCAGCGGATAGGGGGATTTTTGCGGGGTGGCATCGAATACTTTTAAACGGATGTCTAACGGCCAACTTGGCAATTGCGATAAGTAGAAACCTGACAAAGACATCACAGAAGAAGTACTCGACTTGGAAGAGGAAATATACTTTGTATTGGCTAAAAAAGCTCAACTGAGTTTTGAAAAAAGGAAATAGTGTACAATGTGGCAGATCAAATTAAAAGAAATCAACGAAATAAAAAAGCTGTATAAGCAGGCAGAAAATAGCGGTGTTTCTGATGAGCAATTAGCCGGCCTATTATCAGAAACAAAAAAACAGTATGATTTTGTACTGCCGGAGTCATACATTGATTTTCTGAAAAAGGAAAATGGATTTGAGTTTAATGGATTTATTATTTATGGAATTGGTGGAGCGAAAGATTGCCTTTCTACACAAAGCACCACGGATTTTATATCAACAAACGAAATATGGCATGAAGTAAGTGATTCAAAAAGGTATATCTTTTTCGGTGATAGCAACATAAGTTGGTATTGTTTTGATAAGAGAAACAATTTATATGTTGAGCTAGATAAGCCATCATTATCCCTTGTCAAGGTGTTTGACAACGCAAATAATATGCTTGAAGGAATTTTAATGGATTGCCTGCAATAAGGTGAGCGTGCATCTGAAAAAGGAAAAGTATAATGGAATTTGTAATGACAATAGGTGATGTAGTAATCATTCCAAATGGAGAATGCGTAATTGTAGGTGGTAATTCGGAGATAACAAAGTATGATACATCAAGGCTATGCAAAAAAGGTGAACATATAGTAATAAAGAGTGCTAATGAAGATTTTGAATTTAAGGTCCTTGAAATTCACGTTTCATTCTCCATGAGCGAAAGCGTTATTATTAGTATTCAACTTGAAGCATCGGAAAAATTGAATTATATTAAACAAGGTGATTTTGTTTATAGAAGGTATGAAAATTAGTTATTTAATTCGGATTATCCAACAGATCAGCGTCAAAAACAATCTATATCTTTATGCCTTTTCTTGTTCCTCTCTATTTGCACACATATAAATTCAAATAATACACATTGCTTTTTACCTGAAAAGGTGTATAATATACTAAAGGTCAAAGATAGTCAAAGGGGAGATTCACGATGTCGGTATTAAGCGATACCATTGAACAGTTCATCAAGGAACTGATGAGCGAATACGAGGGCAAGATCGAGCTGCAGCGCAACGAGCTGGCGCAGCATTTCAATTGCGCGCCGTCACAGATCAACTATGTGCTGGCCACGCGGTTCACGCCCGATAAAGGATATATTATCGAGAGCCGGCGCGGCGGCGGCGGCTACATCCGTGTGCTGCGTCTGCGGGTGGATACCTCGGAGCATCTGTTCCGGCTGGTGACAACGCGCATCGGCGAGCAGATATCCGAGCGTGACGCGCAGGATGTGATCTGTCGTCTGGTGGAGAGCGAGGCTGTCGGCGTACGCGAAGGTGCGCTGATGAGCGCCGCCGTATCAGACAAAGCTCTGAATATCCCGGCGCTGCTGAAAGATAAAATAAGAGCAGGTATCATGAAGCAGATGCTGCTGGTGCTGCTCAGCAAGGAGGCGGATTGATATGCTGTGTGACAACTGCCTGAAAAACCAGGCCACCGTCCACATGACGACGTTCGTCAACGGGCAGGTGAAGACGGTGCACCTGTGCGGCCAATGTGCCGCCAAAAAGAAGGGCTCCGTCGTGATCCCCTGGTTCTCGTTCAACGATTTTTTAAGCGCATTCTATGATGAAGAGGAAGGCGCGGAAGTGGTATGCGAAGGCTGCGGCACCACGCTGGCCAGCTTTAAAAAGGAAGGGCGGCTGGGCTGTGCCCGCTGCTACGAGACGTTTGAATCCAGCATCACGCCCATATTGAAGAGCGTGCACATGAACGCGCAGCACACCGGCAAGCGCCCGGGTGAGCGCGTGATCGTGCAGCCGGGCAGGGAAGCGGCGGTGAGCGAAGCGGAGCAGCGCAAGGAGCAGCTGAAAAAGGAGCTGCGCGAGGCGGTGGCTGTGGAGAATTTTGAGGAAGCGGCGCGCCTTCGGGACGAGATCGCGCTGATGGAAAAGGAGGGGGATTGACATGCTGGCATGGATGGAAGACAACGCGCCTGAGTGCGACGTGGTGGTATCCACGCGTATCAGGCTGGCGCGTAATTTAGCCGACATACCGTTCCCAGCGAATATTAAACTGCCGGACGATGTGGAAGCGGTGCACAGCCGTGCCAAACAGAGTCTGCTCAAATCCCCGGCGTTTTCCTACGTGCGCCTGTCCGACCTGTCGGAGCTGAAGAAGCGGGCGCTGATTGAAAGCCACGTGATCAGCAGCGACCTCGCGCGAAGCAAGAACGGCGGGCTCATCACCAATCAGGACGAGTCCTTGAGCGTGATGATCATGGAGGAGGACCACTACCGCCTGCAGGGCTTTGGGGCGGGGCTGTCGCTGTTCAAGACCTACGACGCGGTGGACCGTCTGGACAAGATGCTGGCGGACGAGGTGGACTACGCATATGACGAGAATTTAGGGTTCCTCACCAGCTGCCCCACCAATGTGGGCACCGGGCTGCGCGCATCGCTGATGCTGCACCTGCCCGCGCTCACGGCGGCCAAGGGTATATCGCGCATATCGTCGATGATCGGCAAAGTGGGCATGACGGTGCGCGGTGCTCTCGGAGAAGGGAGCACGGCGTCCGGCGCGTTTTACCAGATATCCAATCAGGTGACGCTGGGCGTGACGGAGAAGGAGATATTGGTGCGCCTGCTGTCCATCGCGGGCAAGGTGATCGACTTTGAGCGCAACACCCGAAAAGAGCTGTTCTCAAGCATGGGGCCGTCGCTGGAGGACAAGATATGGCGCGCCATCGGCGTGCTCAAATACGCGCGGCGCATGAGCGATGCCGAAGCGCAGAAATTGATATCCGATGTGGCGTTCGGCGTGTCTCTCGGCATCGTGCCGGATGTGACGAGCAGTTCGCTGTACAGAATAATGATGAATACGCGCCCGGCGGTGATGGCGCAGGACAGCGGCGTTTTGCAGTCGCAGGATCGCGACGCCGCGCGGGCCGAAATGCTAAGACAGGTTTTCAGGTAGCCTGGAAGGGAGATAACATATGGATTTTTTTGCAAAGTTTACGGAAGGGGCAAAGAACGCGCTCAAGCACGCCGAGAAGAAGGCGCGCGAGCTGGGACATAATTATGTGGGCACAGAGCATCTGCTGCTGGGGCTGATCAACGAGAAGGAGGGCGCGGCGGCCAACCTGCTGAACCTGTCCGGTGTGTCCGAGGAGGCGGTGACGCAGAACGTGCTGAGCCTCATCGGCAAGGGCGATTTCGTGTTCACGCAGAGCTTTGGGTATACGCCCCGTTCCAAGAAGATACTGGAGCTGGCTGTGACGTTTTCCAAGCAGCTGGGGCAGAGCTATGTGGGCACCGAACATATACTGATGGCGCTGATCCGCGAGAAGGAAGGCGTCGCGTTCAAGATACTGACGGATCTCGGCACCGATCTCACCGAGCTGGAAAGCGGCATACATAACGTGACGGGCGATACGCAGGGCGCCACCGATCAGGGGCAGAAGAAGGAAACGCAGACGCCCAAGCTGGATAAGTTCGGGCGCGATCTGACGCAGGCCGCGAAGGACGGCGAGCTGGACCCGGTCATCGGGCGCGCACAGGAGATCGAGCGCATCACGCAGATACTGTCCCGCCGCACCAAGAACAATCCGGTGCTGGTGGGCGAGCCGGGCGTGGGCAAGTCGGCCATCGCCGAAGGGCTGGCGCAGCGTATTGCGGACGGCAATGTGCCCGAGCTGCTGCGCGGCAAGCGCGTGATATCGCTGGATCTCGCGGGCATGATCGCGGGCACCAAATACCGCGGCGAGTTTGAAGATCGCTTAAAGGACGCGCTTAAGGAGCTGAAAAGCTCCGGCAAGGTGATACTGTTCATCGACGAGATACACACCATCGTGGGCGCGGGCGCGGCTGAGGGCGCAATGGACGCGGCCAGCATACTGAAGCCGGCGTTGGCGCGCGGCGAGATACAGGTGGTGGGCGCGACAACGTTCGACGAGTACCGCAAGCACATAGAAAAGGACGCGGCGCTGGAGCGTCGGTTCCAGCCGGTAACGGTGGGCGAACCCACGAAAGAAGAGGCCGTCGCCATACTGATGGGCTTGCGTGACCGGTACGAAGCGCATCACAAGGTGCGCATCACCGACGAGGCGCTGCAAGCCGCGGTGGAGCTGTCCGACCGGTACCTGATGGACCGGTTCCTGCCTGACAAGGCCATCGATCTGATGGATGAAGCGGCCTCCAAGGTGCGGCTGAGTTTGTATACCGCGCCGCCCGACATCAAGGCGCTGGAGGAGAAGCAGGAGCAGCTGCGCAAGGAAAAGGATCAGGCGATCACGCATCAGAACTTCGAGAAAGCGGCGGAACTGCGCGACGAGGAAAAAAGCGTGGGGCTGCAGATCGTGGAACTGAAAACCCAGTGGGAAAAGGATACCAACAAGCGCGAGGGCCAGGTTACTGAAACGGAGATCGCGCAGATCGTGTCCACATGGACCAACATACCTGTCGTGAAGCTGACGGAGGATGAGGCCAAACGGCTGCTGGAGCTGGAAAAGGCGCTGCACCAGCGCGTGATCGGTCAGGATGAGGCGTGCGTCGCGGTCTCCAAGGCCATACGGCGTTCGCGAGCGGGTCTCAAGGATCCCAAGCGTCCCGTCGGTTCGTTCATATTCTTGGGGCCCACCGGCGTGGGCAAGACGGAACTGACAAAGGCGCTGGCCGAATCGCTGTTCGGCGATGAGGATGCGATGATACGGCTCGACATGTCGGAGTACATGGAGAAGCACGCAGTGTCCAAGCTGATCGGTTCGCCGCCCGGTTACGTGGGCTTTGACGAGGGCGGGCAGCTGACGGAGAAGATACGCCGTCACCCGTATGCGGTGCTGCTGCTGGACGAGATAGAGAAGGCGCACCCGGACGTGTTCAACATACTGCTGCAGATACTGGAGGACGGGCGGCTGACGGATTCCAAGGGCCGCGTGGTGGACTTCAAGAACTGCGTCATCATCATGACGTCCAACCTCGGCGCGACCAGCATCGACATCAAGCGGATCGGCTTTGGCGCGGCGGGCAGCGGCGACCGCGGCTACGAGCGCATGAAGGAGGGCATACTGGAGGAGCTGAAGAAAGCATTCCGGCCGGAGTTCATCAACCGTTTGGACGACATCATCGTGTTCCACAAGCTCAGCGAGGAGCACACGCGCGAGATCGTGAAGCTGATGCTGGGCAGTGTCACCAAGCGGCTGGAGGAGCGCGGCATCTACCTCGCCTACGAGGACGATACCGTGGATTACCTCGCCAAAGAGGGCTTTGACGAAAACTACGGCGCGCGGCCGCTCAGGCGCATGGTACAGCAGATTGTGGAGGATAAGCTCTCCGAGGAGATACTCGAGGGCAAAATCAGCATCGGTGACAGCGTGCGTATGTTCATGCGCGACGGCAAGCCAGAGTACGAGAAAAGAGTTTAACTCAGAACTGGATAAAACGGCGGCGATAAGCCGCCGTTGCTGTGAAAAGGTCTAAGACCGTGAAGGCTCTGCCTCCACAACTCCGCTCAAGGGGCCAGCCCCTTGAGAATCCCACTAAAAATGCCATGTTCATGGCATTTTTATATGTCTTTTCCCACTTTTCTAAGTGCCCGGGACGGATATCAATACAAATGGCGGGGGCTCGGGTCCCTGAAAAGCAAAGCTTTTAGGGGTGCAGTTCGGGGGCAGAGCCTCCGAGAATGGATTATCATCAAGTCGACCGTGATGAACCGCCGTTTTGTTTTGCCTCCGGAACCTCCATTGAATGCTGACGTGTGTTGGTATACAATACATACAGCATATTTGCATAAGGGGCTGATGAGGTGCAGATTTTTGACATTCTGGAGCTGGTGGGCGTGGCGGCGTTTGCGGTGTCGGGCGCGACCACAGCCATTCAAAAGAAAATGGACATATTCGGCGTGATATTCCTCGCGATGGTCACAGCCATCGGCGGCGGTGTCATTCGAGACGTTGTGATGGATGTGGGCATACCGGTGTTCTTCCAGCACTACGAATACACGCTGGTGATATTGGCGACCGCAATACTGGTGATGCTGCTCAAGGGCCGCATCAAATGGATGAACATCGTGGTGTTCTTCGACGCGGTGGGTCTCGGCGTGTTCTCGGTGTTCGCGGGCGTGAAAGCGCTGGATATGGACTACAACTTCTTAAGCCTGCTGTTTGTCTGCCTGATTTCCGGCATCGGCGGCAGCATACTGCGGGATATCATCGCCTGCGAAATACCCATGGTGCTGCGCAAGGAGATATACGCGACGGCGGCGCTGCTGGGCGGGGTGGCGCTGTGGTTCCTGACTCCGCTGCTGGGCCGGGACTGGAGCATCTATATCGCGCTCGGCATCACAATACTGACGCGCCTGGTCAGCTACTGGCTGAAACTCAACCTGCTGTATAAGCCGGAAGCGGACGAGAACAAGGACGTTCCGCTGTAGCGCCGAGTGGAGCTTTGTTGACACCCCAATGTGCATATGGTAGTATATTGTGTATATTTATACAGAAGGTGACGACCATGAAGCATTGGGGACATTTGGATATCAACGATGAGGGGCATCTCATGCTGGGCGGGTGCGACGCGCCGGAGCTGGCGAAGGAATTCGGTACGCCGCTCTATGTGATGGAGGAGGACGTGATCCGCAGCGTATGCCGCGGTTATACAAAGGCGCTTGCCGGTTATAAAGGCGGCGGGCTGATACTTTTCGCCGGAAAAGCGTTCATGACGACGGCCATGTGCAAAATCGTGCAGAGCGAGGGGCTCGGGCTGGACGTGGTGTCGGGCGGCGAGCTATACGTTGCGATGAACGCGGGCTTCGACATGAGCAAGGTGTATCTGCACGGCAACAATAAGACACCGGACGACCTCCGCATGGCGGTGGAAGCGGGAGTGGGCCGCGTGGTGATCGACAGCGGCAGCGAAATAGAACTGCTGGCGGTCATCGCGGCGGAGCTGGGCAAGGTGCAGCCAGTGTCGGTGCGTGTCAAGCCGGGCATCGAGGCGCACACGCACGACTATATCAAAACAGGGCAGGTGGACTCCAAGTTCGGTTTTGGCATAGAAGACGGGCAGGCTCTGCAGGCCGTACGCGATATATTGAAGCAGCCCAGCCTGAAGCTGGTGGGCATGCACTGCCATATCGGCTCACAGATATTCGAGCTTGCGCCCTTCCGGGAGACGGTGGACGTCATGTTCGACTTCATGCAGGACATCAAGGCACAGACGGGCTTTGCGTTCAAGGAGATCAACTTCGGCGGCGGCTACGGCATCCACTACACCACAGGCGATAAGCCGCTGCAGCCGTATGAATACGTGCAGGCGATGCTGGATGAGCTGACGTCGCTGTGCGTCGAGCGGGAGATGCAGCCGCCCGCGTTTGTGATTGAGCCGGGGCGTTCCATCGTGGGCGAGGCGGGCACCACGCTGTATACCATCGGCGACATCAAGACAATACCCGATGTGCGCACCTACGTGAGCGTGGACGGCGGCATGACGGACAACCCCCGCCCCGCCCTGTATCAGGCGCAGTACACCTGTGCGCTGGCGGGTCGTATGAACGAACCGGACACGACAGTGGTGTCCATTGCGGGGCGCACGTGTGAGAGCGGCGACATGCTGATATGGAACGCGGAGCTGCCCGAGGCAAAGCCCGGCGACGTGCTGGCGGTGTTCTCCACCGGCGCGTACCACTATTCGATGGCGAGCAACTATAACAAGCTGCCGCATCCGGCGGTGGCGCTGGTGAAGGACGGGCACGCGGCGCTGATGGTGGCACGCCAGTCCTACGAAGACCTGGTGAGAAACGACCGGGTGCCGGAGTGGCTGGAATAGATAAGATGGCCGCAGCCGATGGAGGCAGGAAGTGAGAAAGGATGGCTATGCTCACAGAAACCCAGATAAGGGATGGGTATTTCAGCGACATCGGCGGGTTTGCTCCGATGGGAATTGTCAAGGAAGTAAAAGATTACAAAGGCGGGGATCATCTGTGTATCGCATGTACGCAGCTTGACTACCCTTTAGACTACAGTGAGCGCGA
>JAEWTW010000041.1 GCA_023397655.1 Bacillota bacterium | reverse complement strand
TCTCAACAACATGTTGTTTAAACTCCCCGGTATATTGCTTATTCGGTTTCCCTCTTGGCATATAAATACACCCCCAAAGTTGTTTTCAGTATATCATACTGTCTAACTTTAGGGGTGCAGTTCAGTTGATGGCCGCCTTTTAAAAATGATAGAATTAACTTGGTTAAATACTGTTTCAATGTTTATATATAAAAGAGTGCTTATGTCCGGTAGTACTTTTATCCAGCTGCCATGGAAGGCATGACTTATGAACCTTGCCTGTCCGGCTGAAGAGAAGGAGACCAAATGTTCAAAAACGTATACAAACCCGTAACAAGAGTTCTTATGATAATGCTCAGCCTGTTGCTTTTCGCAACAGTGCTTGTTTGGGATGCTTCCGTCGGATACACAGAAGCGCCTGAAGAGCCTGTTCCCACGGAAATACCGCAACCGACTGAGGTCCCGGAGCCTTCATCCGATCCGCAGCCTTCAGAGCAGCCGAAGCCTTCGGCGACGCCTAGGCCATCGGCTGAAACCATAACTGAAAACCAACCCGAGACGCTTTTAGAGGACGGGGTTGTGCTGTTCGAGGACGGACATCCTTGTGTTCAGGGGGAGGTTATCGTTGTTTTTAACAAGAAGGTCAAGGAATCTGCCGCGATGAATGCGCTGGAGAAGGTGGACGCGGGTGAGGCAGAGCCGGTGAAGGACCGTATACAGCTGGTGGATGTGCCGGAGGATATATCGCTCAGCGATTTTATTGATGACCTTGAAGCCCTGCCGGAAGTGGCTTACGCACAGCCCAATTATCTGTATTATCTGGAGAATGAAGGGTCTCCGGTCGTCATTGATCCTGAGGATATTTCAACTTCCGGACCGGAAGCAGTTACAAACGACCCGTTGCTTTCGCTTCAGTGGCACTTGGATAAAATTCAAGCGGGAAACGTGTGGGATGTAACGTATGGGGATGCCCTATCGGTGCGTGTGGCGGTCATTGATACCGGCGTACAGGCCGACCATCCCGATTTGTCCGGGCAGATTGCTGCGCAGGCGGACATGGTGACCGGCGACGGTGTTGCGGAAGACGATAACGGGCACGGGACACACGTGGCCGGAATTATCGCTGCAAAAGGCAATAATGGAGAGGGCGTTGTCGGCGTGGCGCCAGACATTCACCTGATCGCTGTGGACGTATTTAGCGAATCGGATGGCAAATGGACGGCAACAACGGCAAATATCATCTCAGGTGTCGAGTTTGCAGTGGACAACGGAGCCAGGGTGATTAATCTCAGCCTGGGCAGTTACTCTGAAGACACGGCTGAAAACGATGCCATTAACGCGGCAACAGCATCCGGCGTGCTGGTAGTGGCCTCCGCAGGAAACGAATCAACGAACGCGGCGCATTACCCGAGCGACATCGACTCAGTGCTCGGCGTTATCGCAACGGACATGAATGATACCATTGCCAGCTATTCCAACTATGGTGCAGCGAAGGATATATCCGCTCCGGGCGGCAGTGTAACGAGCACGGTTAACAGCAGGATACTGTCCACCTACAAGGGCGGGCAATATGCCTGGATGGCAGGTACGTCGATGGCCTCGCCGGTGGTAGCGGGCGCAGCCGCGCTGATATGGTCCGTTGATCCATCGCTGACGGCGGATGAGGTGAAAAGCCTGATCTGTGAGACGGCTGTGGATATTGGCGCTGTCGGTCGTGACAATTACTATGGATACGGCCGCATCAACGTGAAGGCTGCCATGCTGATGGCAATGAAGCCGGAAGGCAGTACATCAGGCGACTACGAATATATTATCAACGACGGCGGTGCGACAGCTACGATAACGGGTTATCATGGCACAGGCAGCGAGGTGATGACCGTGCCCGATGCGATTGACGGATATCCGGTAACGGGTATCGGTCCGCTAGCCTATTACAATATACCTGAGCTTGTTACCGTTTCAATATCGGAAAGCATTACGGATATTGGGCAAAGCGCATTTGCGTATTGCAGCAAACTTAAGGCAGTGATATTCTCTGGCAATGCGCCGGACAGTGTCAGCAGTGATGCCTTTGAATTTACCGGGAGCAGTCTGTGTTTTTACTATTATCCCGAAAAGGACGGGTGGTCGGAACCAACCTGGGGCGGATACGCTGCGAAAGCAATATATCTGGAAGCGCCAAGCACATCCGCTTCTTCCCCGGCATTCGACAGGATCACGGTGACCTGGAGTGCCGTTCCCAACGCCGATGGATATGAGGTTTATCAGTCTACGCAAAAAAACGGGACATACTCCGTTGTGTATACAGTGTCTTCGGGAGGTACGATCAGCTATACCAGAACCGGACTGAAGTACGACAAAACGTATTACTATAAAGTCAAAGCGTTTGTGAAAGCCGGAGCCGTTAACATATACAGCAATGAATCACCAGCCTGTTCAGCAGCAACGGCGCTGGGAGCGCCGTCGATATCGCTCGCAGCAACTTCGTACACGTCGATCAGGATTTCATGGAATACAGTTGGCGGAGCAACCGGGTATGAGGTGTGGTATTCTACTAAAAAATACGGCACATATTCGTTGAAATATGCATCAAATTCGGGTGCTGCAGGAAGCTGGACAAAGAACGGCCTTACCACTGATAAAACGTATTATTTCAAGACGCGGGCCTTCAGACTTGTGAACGGTGTCAAGGTATACGGTCCTGACTCGACGATACAGTCCACTGCCCCCGGCCGTCCTTCGATTGTTGTGGCACGCACATCATCCACGAGCGCCAAGATATCATGGATAGCTGTATCCGGTTCTGCAGGATATGAGGTGTGGCGCTCAACACAGAAAAACGGTACTTATGCGCTCAAGTATACGGCATCCTCTTCCGCAACCAGTTGGAAGAACAACAGTCTGACAACAGGCAAGGCATATTATTATAAGATACGTGCATATCGCATGGTGAGTGGTAATAAGGTGTATGGCACATTCTCGCCAATCAATTCGGTTGTTCCGTAAGATTGATTCAAAAAAGCCGCTTCTCGACTTGAGGGGTGCCTTTTTGTGTTGCAGATGCAACGGAACATTTCAAGCGCAACATGTTATTATCTGATTATCCGGATGAGGTTTCGGAATGACGGCTAGCTCGGGCTATTCAGGGCAATATAGGCCTATGAACTTGGGAAACGAGGTTTTGCACGGAAAGGAGAGAAGGCTATGGGAAAAAAGCTGACGGACAAGATCACTTGGGTGGGCAAGGTGGACTGGACGCTGACGTCGTTCCATGGCGACGAGTATTCGACGCACAAGGCGTCCTCATACAATTCATATCTGGTGCGGGATGAAAAAACGGCGCTGATCGATACGGTGTGGCAGCCGTATAACAGGGAATTCGTCGCGCGTCTGAAAGACGAGATCAAGCTCGCAGATATCGACTATGTTATCGCCAACCACGGCGAGATCGATCATAGCGGCGCATTGCCGGAACTGATGCGTGAGATACCGGATACGCCGATATACTGTACCGCGAACGGCGCAAAAATACTCAAAGGGCACTATCACGAGGATTGGAATTTCGTGACGGTAAAAACGGGAGACAGCCTGGAGCTGGGCAATAGCAGTCTCGTATTTGTGGAGGCGCCGATGCTGCACTGGCCGGATTCGATGTTCACCTATATGACGGGCGAAAATGTTCTATTTTCCAATGACGCGTTCGGCCAGCATTACGCGTCCGAGCTGCTCTACAACGATTTGGTGGATAAGGCGGAGCTGAATCACGAGGCGCTGAAATACTATGCCAACATACTGACGCCCTTCTCACCGCTGGTTACGAAGAAGATTAACGAGGTGCTGGCGCTGAACCTGCCGGTCAATATGATCTGCCCCAGCCATGGCGTGATATGGCGGAACGACCCCGTTCAGATCGTGAAGCAGTATCTGGAGTGGGCGGACAACTATCAGGAAAACCAGATCACGCTGGTGTACGACAGCATGTGGGAGTCCACACGAAAAATGGCGGAGGCCATTATGCAAGGTATCCAGCAAGCTGACAGCACCGTGACGCTGAAGCTGTTCAATGCCGCAAAGGAGGATAAGAACGACATCATCGCGGAAATATTTAAATCGAAGACGGTGCTGGTCGGTTCGTCCACCATCAATAACGGGATGCTGCACTCCATCGGCGGGCTGCTGGAAATGATCCGCGGTCTGAAATTCAAAAATAAAAAAGCGGCAGCCTTTGGCAGCTACGGCTGGAGCGGAGAAGCCGTGAAACTGATAGGTGAGCGGTTGGCGGCAGCTGGTTTTACACTGGCGGATGAGGGTATCCGAACGCTGTGGGTGCCGGATACAGCCGCGGAAGAGGCTTGCGTCCACTACGGGAAACAGTTTGCTGAAGCGCTGAATGAGTGAAGTAGCGATCGCGGAGATTGCATATTCATTTGCTTGGATAGGATAAAATGAAAATGAAAAAAACCGGCTGAATGCCGGTTTTTTAATAAGACAAAGTGAGGTGGTTTATTTTTTCATCAGCCAGATATGACTCTTGATTTTGAGGTATTCGTGCAGGCCCGTTTCGCCGTATTCACGACCAAGGCCGCTGTTCTTGTTGCCGCCGAACGGACAGGCCATCTGAGAATACATCGCCAGATTGACCCAAACGGTACCCGCGTCGATGCGGCGGGCAATGGCATAAGCCTTTCTCATGTCTTCGGTGAATATATTGGCGCCCAAACCGAAGTTCGTGTTGTTGGCCAGAGCCACCGCCTCATCATCCGTTTTGAATTTGACGACGGACAGCACCGGTCCAAATATCTCCTCCTGGAAGCAGGCCATATCCGGCTTCACATCCACCAGTATCGTAGGCTCGTAGTAGCTGCCCTTGTCGCACGGCGGTTCTGTGTACCGCTTGCCGCCGCACAGCACTTTCGCGCCCGCCGCCACAGCATTCTGCACATGCGCATGTACAGATTCAAGATGAGACGGGCTGATCAGGGTGCCCATCTGTGTGCTGTAGTCCATCGTGTCGCCCAGCTTAAGTGCTTTGGCCTTCTTCACCAGCAAGGCAAGGAAATCGTCGTAGATGTCCTCATGCAGTATCAGTCGGGTGAGCGCACAGCAAACCTCGCCCTGGTTGGAACAAAAGCCGTCCAGCTGCATGTCGGTCGCGAGTTCCAGATCGCAGTCAGGCAATGCAATGGCAGGCCCTTTACCGCCCAGTTCCAGTACCGTCTTCTTGATGACGGGGGATTCGGCCGAGTAATGCAGCAGCTGACGGCCCACTTCCTCGGAGCCGGTAAACGCGATGATATTGACTTCCTTATTGGACGCGAGCGCTTCGCCGCACACGCTGCCCGAACCTGAGATGAAGTTGACCACGCCTTTGGGGATACCGGCTTCATCCATAATCTCGGAGAGTATTGCTGCCGACGAAGGCGTGAAGGAGGACGCCTTGCACACGCAGGTATTGCCCGCTGCCAAAGCGGGACACAGGCTGCGGGTCATCAGGTGTAGCGGGTAGTTGTAGGGGCTGATGACGGCGACCACGCCGTACGGTTCGTATTCAATGAAGTTGAATATGCGCTGGCCGAGCTCGCTGTTCACACGCGTTGTTTCGCCCTTGATCTCGCGGGACAGATTGGCAAAGTACTCAAATGCCCAGGCACACAGCGGGATGTCGATCTCAGTTGTTTCGCGGATGGGTTTGCCGGACTCCTTGGCTTCAAACTCAGCCAGTTCAGCAATGCGTGACTTCATAATGCGCGCCACATTGATGAGCCGGTCCGCACGCTCCTCCGGATTCATGCCCGACCAAACGCCGCTGTCGAACGCGGCCCGGGCAGCTGCACACGCTTCTTCCACATCCGCTGCGCTGGCAAAAGGAAGCGTGGATACCTTTTCACCGTTGGCCGGATTTACGGTAGTAAATGTTTTGCCGTCGGATGCGTCCTTCCATTGTCCGTTGATATACATCTTGAACTCGCGCATTCTGTCAGCCTCCTGCTATTTGATTTGAATTTGGAACTCTAAACACAAAAGAAATTGTATACTGAAATAATAAATTGTATACCATATAATGAATTGTACACAATCATTTCGCGCCTGTCAATAACCCAACAGACCTTTTATATATTAAGCGTCACATTATTATTGAAATTTCTTTGACGCAGGCACAAATCCCTGCAAGCTGAATGATGAATCTTCGCATTCTGTTATGGCTGCTGGGAAAGGAAGCTCTTCCTTTACACAGGTAAATACTTCATATATAATAATCATGTGGATATTATAGCCAATTAGCAGGACATCCTTATGAGCCTGTCTTTTCATCGTTCCGGTCTGTCATCTCACCATGCAGCTCAATTGGCGGCAAATGAAGGAGGAGTATGAAGATGGGGATCGATCCAGTTTCATCCGCGCAAAGCGGCATTGGCAATTTGGGACAGGCAATCCGAAGGGAAAAGGGAATAAGGGATACCGCTGAGCCGCCACAGGACGAGGAGGAAACGCCGGCGGCTGTCTATGAAAAAACCGAACCGGAGACCCGGACGGTTTTGACCACATACGGCAGATACAGCGGTTCAGCAAACACTGTCCCCGCCAGAGAAGCTGCTAAATATGCAGCCCTCAGCCGTCTGATAGAAAGCCTTTTTGGCCTTCAGGGTAAGAGTGGGAGCCAGGTATCAGCACCCGCTTCACAGCAGAACAGCGGCGCAGCAAGTCCTGAAACGAGAGGGCAGGCAGAGGATGCTGCGGAATATTGGCAAGTAATATCCGAAGACGGCTACTGGGGTGTGACGCAGACTTCGCAGCGGATTATAAAGCTTGTCATCAGTTTAAGCTGTGGAGATACATCCAGGCTTGAGACGCTGAAGGGAGCCATACAGAAGGGCTTCGAAGGGGCGGAGCATTCATGGGGCAAGGCTTTGCCGGATATCTGCCGCCAAACGATGGATGCTGCTTTGGATGGTCTGGATGAATGGGCTGCCGCAGCGGTACCGGAAACGGATGGAGCCTGACGCTGCGATTCGAAAATATAAAAACGAGATCGCTCAAGGCCGTCTCCTTCACTGAGGAGGAAGGCCTTTTTATTTGGCGAATAATAACGCTTCAAACATCACATGATAAGTAAAAGAGCAGGAGCGCTTCGTTTTAATTGCGGCGCTCTGTTTGAATTCTTGGAGCCCCGCTGATGTTGGCTGGGCGTTCGGCTGAAAGGAATGACTATGGAGAGTATACCGCGCTATTCACGTATGCCGCAGCATATTGGCATCATACCGGACGGAAACAGGCGCTGGGCACAGCAGAAGGGCTTAAAAAAGGAGGACGGATACGACTACGGCATTGAGCCCGGATATGAGCTGTGCCGAGAATGCATTAGTCTCGGCATACGCGAGGTTACGTTTTATGGATTCACACAGGACAACACCAAGCGTCCGGCTGTTCAGACACGGGCGTTTCAAAAGGCGTGCGTGGACGCGGTGATGAGCGTTGCCGAACACGACGCCAACCTGCTGATACTGGGCAACACGGATTCGCCAATGTTTCCTGATGAGCTGCGGCCGTTTACCCGCCGTGTGCAATGCGGCAAAGGGCTGATCAACGTTAATTTTCTGGTAAACTACGGCTGGGATTGGGATCTGGGATTTGCGGCGGGACGTGAACGTAAAAGCCGTGGTGAGAGCATTGTCAAACACATCGCGTCGAGAGAAATCAGCCGCATCGACATGATCATCCGGTGGGGCGGACGGCGGCGTCTCAGCGGCTTCTTGCCGGTGCAGTCCATCTATGCGGATATCTACGTGATCGATGAGCTGTGGCCTGAGTTTAAGATTGAACATCTGTATAACGCGCTGGACTGGTATCAGCAGCAGGACATCACGCTGGGCGGCTGAATGCTGATATAAAACTGTGTTTTGAAACGAGCCTTAATGTAAAATTGAAGGCTTTTTTCTTTTCGCCAAAAAAGTTCTATCTGCCCTATTGACAAACTAACAACTGTTAGTTATATTGATACTAACAGTTGTTAGTTTTTTATAATTAAAAGGAGAAATGAGTCATGATCAATCTTTATTTTAGGGATGCGGTGTCGGTTATTACAATTTGTATGGTGTTGGCTATGCTGGCGTTTATCGTGCTGTCGGCAGTCCGCGGTGAGAAGGTGACGAAGTGGGGCAGGCTGATCGCGATGTTCATGGTGGTGGGAGTGGCCATCAGCGCGGTTTCCGCCACACGGGACGCATATGCCATGCCGAATGCGCTGTTTGCAATGGACAGCATGCAGTCTCTGGTCTGCTCAATAGCAGGCGGGGCCATCGCAGTGACTGCGATCGTCAGCATATTCCTAAAGAAGCAGCCGGCCAAGCGGGTATGCTTCCACATCATGTCCGCCCTGTTCGTGGTGCAGGTGCTGACAGTCGAAATATCGCGTATGGCATATCTGCCGGGTATCACGGCATGACCACGCGGGAGAAGATATGGCACGAGGCGTTGAATCTGTTCTCAGTGAAGGGTTTTGAAGCGGTATCCGTCAGGGATATCGCCAGGGCTGTGGGCATCAAGGAAAGCTCACTGTACAACCACTATAAGAACAAACAGGACATATTCGATACCATTATCAGCGAGTGCTCGAAAAGAACGGATGAGGTGTTCCGCAATATGGCGATGGTGGGAGACGATATGCAGTGGACGCCGGACGACAGGACGGTCAACATGTACAAAGGAATGACGCCGGAACAGTTTACGGGAATGGCGGTACACATCTTCGACTTCGTGTTCACCGATGAACTGAGCGTCAAGCTCCGGCGGATGCTGACGATCGAACAGTATCGCAGTGAATACCTGTCCACTGTGTTCCGGCAGACGTCGTTCGACGCGTCGCTGGACTATCAGGCGGCGCTGTTCGCCCGCATGATGGAGGAAGGCTGTTTCATCGAGACTGATCCTTACATTATGGCGATGGCGTTCTACGCACCGATATTCCTGATATTCTACAAGTATGACAACAGCGAACAGAGCCTGAAGGAAGCGCGCACGCTCTTTGAACGGCACTTAAAGCACTTTGTCAGTATGTACAGCAAAGCGTAAGAGGGAGGTATTATGAAAGTAACAGTGATCAACGGCAACGTACGCCATGGAAGCACATGGCACAGCACGGACGCCATCGTGCAGGAACTTATGCGCTGCGGGAACGTGGAGAAAACAGAATTCTTTCTGCCCAGGGATATGCCGCATTTCTGTGCCGGTTGCTACTCGTGCTTCTACAAAGGCGAACAAGCCTGTCCGCACGCGCAGGACGTACAGCTCATTGCACAATCGATTCTGGATGCTGATGTGGTGATACTGACATCCTCTGTATACGCGATGGACGTAACAGGCCAGATGAAGGCGCTGCTGGACCACCTGTGCTATATGTGGATGAGCCACCGGCCCAACCCGCGGATGTTCGGCAAGGTGGGGCTGGCAGTCGCAACGACGGCGGGTGCAGGGCTGGGACACACCGCAAAAACCATGCGCAGCAGCTTGAAGTTCTGGGGCGCAGCACGCGTGCTGAGCTGCAAGGTTGCCGTGTCCGCAATGAAGTGGAGCGATGTAACGGAGAAGAAAAAGGAGCAGATACAGAAGAATGCCAAAAAGCTGGCCAGAAAGATCACCGGTTATGTGGAACGGGGTGATAGGCTGCGCGCGCCGCTTTTCAGAAGCTTCTTCATGACAATTATGAAAGGTATGATGAGCAAGAACACCTGGAACCCGCGTGACCGGCAGCACTGGGAAGACTACGGCTGGATCAAAGGACAGCCGTCTGCCGCCGTCAGCACGGAAAAATACTGACAGCATGGGTAGATTAGAGTGAACAGGATGGTCTATTGCGCAGAATTGAAAAGGCTGCCGACATCAGCCGGCAGCCTGCCCGAATCCTGCTGGGAAACGGTTTTGGAGGGGACTATTGAAAACGGTCAGCCGGAAACCGGCAGCGCTGAGGTTGTTTCAGCGCTTTTAACTTCCTTTGTCTTTTTGTATTATAAGGGACGTATTTGAACAGGGTTTCACCAGATTGTAACGAAAATGTAACAAATGAATCTAAAACAAAAATAAACGCCGTCCTTTATTGACAGACGGCGTATGACTGACGTTTGGTATTGTGTTAAATATTATCTCAGCGCTCTACCATGGGCGGCGGCCCCAGCGGAATTCATTCTTGCACCAGTTGGAGAAGGCGGAACGCTTCACCACTTTGTGGTTGCTGGAGGAGGCGTCGATCATCATGCCGTCGCCGATGTATATGGCCACATGTCCGATCTTGTGCTTCTTGCTGCTCCAGAAGAACATCAGGTCGCCGCGCTTTAAATCGCTCAGTTTGCTGATCTTCGTCCAGTCGCTCACCTGCGAGTAGCCTGCGGCATTATACCGGCCGCGGTTGGAGCCCGCCTCATGCAGACAATAGTATACAAGGCCGGAACAGTCGAAGGACCTCGGCCCTTCGTTGCCGCCCACATACGGCTTGCCCAGCTGTTTTTCAGCTGTGGAAATCATCTGTTCTATGTTCGCCTTGCTGCGGATGGTTGACGCAACGGAGGGGTCAGCTTTGGCGTTGGGAGAGTAGATCAGATCCAGCGTCTTCTCACCCGTTTTTCCGTCTACAGTGAGGCTGTTGCGCTTCTGAAAGCTCTCTACTGCCTTCACTGTTTCCGTTCCATAGTAGCCTGTGACCTTGTTCAGATAGCCCAGAGATCTGAGCTGACGCTGAAGGCTGTCGACATCGGAACCTTCCGTTTTCTCCGTCAGTGTATAGGGCTTGGCATCGTCTGAAAAGAGTGCCCCGAGCGTGACGGGATCGGCAACGCCTGTCTGCTCCATGCCAGACTGGCGCTGAAACCATTTGACAGCCGTTTCAGTGGCGGGTCCGTATTTTTGGGTGGGCTCGTCCAGGTCCAGGTACCCAAGGTCCATCAGCTGTTCCTGCAGCGCCTGCACGTTATCGTTTTCATCACCCTTCTGCATCGTGGGGTCCTTGGTGACGTCGGGCGCTGTGGTGGCGATGGGCTCCGGCGTGGGCGTGGGGAGCGGTTCAGGCGTGGCCTGCGGCGTACCGGTGGGCACGGGCAGCCCGCCTGCGCTGGCCTGCTGCACGCCCTCGGTGCCGGGCAGCAGCACCACAAGCAGAACAGCCGCAGCGACGAGCACAATTGCGCTGACAATCACCGCAAGCTTCGCCGGTGTTCTCAAATGCGCCAGCCAGCTGCGAAAACGAATGAATATATTTTTCCGATGTTTCATTGAGCTTGTCCTGCGATTTGGCATCGGCATTCCTCCTGCTATTGCAAAATCCCTCAGTTGGACGCGTATTACAATTAAGTTACGAAAAGATGTCTATAGTATAACACTGGGCGAAAATATAGTCCACTGATATATTCTCCACAGAAACATTATTTCCCTCTGTTCCGTAAAATAAACAGCCTCCGGCAGCAGCCATAGCCGTGCCGGAGGAGGTGATGCTTAAATTGGAGGGATACCGGACTCACAGGGCACGCCAACGTTGCACTTGGCGCAGCCGTAACGGGGCGCAAAGAGCGGAAGCACCTCGTTGTCAATAAAACCGCCGCAGACTTCGTGATCCTTACCATCAACGCTGATTGCATGAGAGGGGCAGCGGCGGATACACGCGCCGCATTTTGTCTTGCTGCCTGTTATGGTCTGCGCCTGCTGGCTGGTGAGGAAAGGACAGTACTCGTCGTAACGCATATAAGGGCGGAGCGTGGGCTCAAGCTTCAGCGTGGTGACCACACTGCCCAATCGCCCGGCCGATCCCTTTTCCGTGATCAATGCCCGGTGCAGTCCGAACGTACCCAGACCAGCCACAAATGCCGCATGCCGCTCCGACCAATTGGGGATGCGGTTGACGACAGCGAAACGTTGGTCGGCCGCCGGTGCGGCGGCATCACCGCCATGGCTTTTGAGCCAGGCAGCCACGAAATCGCGCAGGGCGTTATTAAACACCTCACCGTCGATGCGGGCAGATGCCCACTCCTCGGAGGGCAGCCCGGGGGCACGGTTGGTGTCCCGCACGGTTTTGGTGAACGGCAGGAACCAACATATCACTGCCTGGGCGCCGGGAAGCCAAACGTCCGGCGGCATATAATGAGGGCCGATAATACCAGCCTCGGAGAAGCGGCTGAACCATTCGTCGTCCGCCGCGGCTACAGCCACCAGCGGCTTATCGTACATACGCATGCCGCCGTGCGCCGCCATCGCGTTGCGCGGGTCGTGCGCCACAAAATCCGTTATCGCCTGCGTCAGCGCTGTCAGTGTGTTATCCATACGAGCTCCAGCCTTTCAAGGTAGATGTATGGATTCATTGTAACGCCTGCGGGCTGCGCCGCGCAAGAGGGTGAGCCCTATTGTGCGGGCTTTGATGTGGAGACAGGGGCGGTGGTGGGGGCAGGGGTTGCGGCGGGATGGATACCTTCCGCTGTTTCCCAACCTTCAGATGGAATATAGTCAGGCGAATCCGTCTCGTCCCAGTATCCTTTCAGACAGGAATCCCAGCCAAGCGGATAGATGAAAAGCTCACTGACGGTACGGGACGGATAGGCCATCCGTACCATATAGCATTCACCTGTGTTCATGTGTACTTTATAATCCACAACCAAATCGGCATCCGGATCCTGACTGGCCCATTGGGTGGCATCGATAATAATCTCCTTAATAATACGCCCGTCTGAAAAGCTATTATTTATTAACTTTTCAACTGCATCCATTTGCTGCTTATCTGACCTGGCTGCTTTGTCAAGTTCATCGTCTTCTTTATCGGCTGAATCATCCCAAATCCGGCGATTGTCTGGTACCCACTTTATCACGGTGCGCACTTGGCCACTGACGGATTCAACGGAACCGATGTATGTAGCGTCTCCTTCAGTCTCGCTGCCCACCATGATCACATAAGTACTGGAGGAATGGCCGTTGTAGGTTTGATACTTGACATAGATGTCGTGACTGCCTGACGTGAATGCATCACCGAACACCGCTTCCATCACGCCGACGACAGCCTGCCCGGCCTCAAAGGAGCTGATATCCTGCGCGCCCGGTTCGCTGCCGTTATCGGATGCCACCTGCATATAGCGGTAATCGCCGGAGGGCTTTAAGGAGGGTTCGGACGCGGGGGCTGGCGTGGGGGTTACCTCATCCGAGCTTGCGACATTCTCTGTTGTGCTTCCTGACGCATCATCCGGCGTTGGTTGCACGGCGCTTATCGCCGTTTGTTCCAGTTGCTGCGCTTCGCTGGTTCGCATCGTGGCGTTGAGGGCAACAGCCCCCGCGCAGATCGCCAGCACCGTCAACGCGGGCAGCCACGCTTTTTTAAGTATCTCTTTGTATTTCATTTTCTTCCCCTTTCGTGGATTTGCCTCTATCGTACGGGGAGAATGTCAGCGTTCTGTCACCGCGTTGTCATCGAGCTGTAAAACATGCACCGTCGTGCCGCAGCCGGGCGCGGACTCGATACGCATGTCCAGTTCCAGCCGTTCGCAGATGCGCGCGCAGAGGGACAGGCCCAATCCCGCGCCGCCTGCCCTGCGCGAGCGGGACTTGTCCGCGCGGTAAAACGGCTCCACCGCGTGCGCCAGCGTTTCGGCGTCCATGCCGCAGCCGTCGTCCGATACTGTCGCACCGTGTTCGGTGACCGTGACGCGAACTGTTCCGCCGTCGTTGCAGGCGTGAACGGCGTTGCTCACCAGATTGAGAAACAACATGAGCAGCAGCGTTGAGTCACTGTGCCACGCCGTGTCCGCGATGTCGAAAGCGAGGGAGACGTTCCGAGCCGCCGCCAAATGCTCCGCAGCAGCGCGCACGTCCTCACACAGCGGCAGCAAGGGCGTATGAGATAGTTGTAAATCGTCCTGCCGCAGGCGCGCCAGCATGAGCAGCTTGTCGGCCATGTCCGACAGTCGGCCGCTTTCGCGGGAAATGTATTGCAGCGCCGTGATGCGCTCGTCCTCCGTGATATCCGCGGCGGTGAGGTATTGCGCGTAGCCGCCGATCGCGGACAGTGGCGTACGCAGTTCATGCGCCAGATCATCGATGAAGCGTTGCTTCTTTTCCGATTCGTACGTCAATTCACTTATCTGAGTTTGTATCTTACCAGCCATCGTGTTAAAGCGTTGCGCCAGTTCAGCCAGCTCGTCCCGGCCGCGTACAACGGCACGAGCGCCATAATCGCCGCAAGCCATCGCGTCCGCCGCAGTATGCAGCGTACGGACAGGGTGTGTCAGCTTCTTGAGTATTAAGAATAGTGCCGCTGCCAATACGGCAGACAGGCCCGCGCTGCCCAGCAGCAGCGTGCGTGCCAGCTCATTTGAGCGCTGCCGCATCGCCGCCACACTGCGTGCCGTGATCAGCGTATATCCCGAATCGCCCACGAGACCGGCGGTGTACAGAAACGGCGTTCCGGACAGATCGCGTATCGCCGCGGCTTGCGAACCGTCCTCCGGTGCGGGAGGGGCGCTGTCCGGCGTGGGCGCATCGCCCGACCGAACACCGTCGAGGCCTGTCAGCAGTATATAAACGCCCTGCCGCCCGTAATAGTCCGAATAGCTTTTGAACAGCGCTTCCAGCGCCGCTTGGCTGCTGTTCTCGCGCGCCAGTATGGACGAGATGTCCTTTGCCAGACCTTCGCGAATAAAGCCATGCTCCGTGAAGCCGCGCTCGCGCTCCGCCGAGACTGACGTGTTGAGCGCGGTATGGTACATCAGAAAAGCGCCCGCGTTCAGCGCCAGCAGGAAGAGCAGCAGCGTTGCGACATATGTCTTCTGCCAGTATTTCATCGGCGTGTCTCCAGCCGGTAGCCCAGCTTATACACCGTTTTCAGGCGTTCAGCCAACCCCAGCTTCTTACGCAGCTTCTGTATGTGCGCATCCACCGTGCGTGTATCGCCGAAATATTCAAAGCACCACGCCAGTTCCAGCAGCTTCTCGCGGGAGAGTGCCAGGTTCCGGTTGACCACCAGCACCTCCAGCAGCGAGAATTCCTGCGGTGTCAGCGCCGCAGGTTCGCCGTCCACGAACGCCTCGCGCGCGCCGAAATCCACGCGCAGGCTGTCGATGCAAAAAGTGCTGTCGTGCTTTTGTGTCCGGCGCAGTACCGCCTGCACCCGGGCGATCACCTCCAGCGTTTCGAATGGCTTGGTGATGTAGTCGTCCGCGCCCAGATTCAGACCGGCTACGCGGTCCTCCAACCGGCTGCGCGCCGTCAGCATGATGACCGGTACACCGCCGTCCGGCAGCCGGCGCATCAGATCAAAGCCGCTGACGCCGGGCAGCATCAGGTCCAGAAGCATCAGGTCTGGACGCTGTGCCTCCAACTGTTCCAGCGCTTCAGCGCCGTCGTACGCTCTGGTGCAGGTATGACCTACCAGTGACAGGTTGCGGTACAGCAGTTCGTTGATGGAAGGGTCGTCCTCCACGATGAGTATGGTCGCCATCGCGTCACCTCCGAACACCATTTTATCACAATTATGTTATCAAGTTGTCATGAGAATAACTTCGTTGTGCCATGTTACAAATATATGTGTTATAATTTCACCTATATATGTGTTGAGGGGTATGGGATGGACACAATACGGTTCGATATGGAACGGCCTCCGCAGCGGCAGAAGATGTATCTGAAAGTGCTGACGTGGGTGCTTAGCTTTCCGGTGGTATGGCTGCGCCGCCTGAGGATCAACCGCGTGAACATGAAGGGCTTAAAGCCGCCTTATCTGCTGCTGTGCACGCATAAATCGTTTATCGACTTTATGGTCACCACAGCCTGCACGTTTCCGCACCGGGCGAACTATGTGGTGGCGATCGACGGTTTTATCGGGCGCGAAAAGCTGCTGCGCAACGTGGGCTGTATCTGCAAACGGAAATTCACAAATGACGTGCAGCTGGTGATGCATCTGAAACAGGTGATCGACAACGGCGATATACTGGTGATATATCCCGAGGCGCGGTATTCGCTGGCCGGCACCAACGCGTGCCTACCGGCATCGCTCGGCAAGCTGGCCAAGATGCTGAAGGTGCCCGTCGTGATGCTGAGCATGCATGGCAACTTTATCTACTCTCCGGTGTGGAATCTGCACAAGCGCAACAATCGGCTGGAGGCCGATCTCACACAGATCATTACGCAGGAAGAGATAAGGCAGCTGCCGAAGGACGAGATCAACGCGCGCATCGGCAAGGCGTTTGAATACGATGATTTTATGTGGCAGAAGCGGAACGGCATCCGTGTACGCTACAAAGACCGCGCTAAGGGACTGCACAAGGTGCTGTATGCCTGCCGGAGCTGCGGGACGGAGTATCAGATGGAATCGGACGGAGACCGCCTGTGGTGCGGCCATTGCGGCGCATCCTGGACGATGTCACAATACGGCGAGCTGTTCGGGGAAGAAGGGTCGGTACACATTCCGCACTGGTATGAAACACTGCGGGAACAGGTGCGCGCGATGATCGAAGCGGGCACATATGCCTTCGCCTCCGACGTGGTGGTGGACAGCCTGCCCAATGCGGATGGCTATATCCGGCTGGGTGAGGGGCGTCTGACGCACGATATAACAGGCTTTACGCTGGAGGGCATATTTGACGGCAAACCGTTCTTGCTGAAGAAGGACCCGTTGTCCATGTATTCATGCCATATTGAGTACGATTACATGGGCAAAGGCGACTGCATCGACCTGTCCACGCTGGACGATACGTATTATATATACCCCAAAATCAAGGAGTGGTCCGCCACCAAGATTTCGCTGGCGGTGGAGGAGCTGTACCGTTTCATTTCCGGAAACGGTAAATAAACAGGGGACACTAATAAAAAGCAAAGGAGCGTCCAAAATATGGGCGCTCCTTTTATATGGGGGGTATGTGATATTTGGCGGATTATTGTGCTGCGCGCAGGCACGATGCCGCGTTTGCAGCCGTTATGGTGCATCCGGACGTTCTGCAGGCTTTGAGAAGCGCGGACATATTCGCTGTGTTCGTGCTGCATCCTGCAGATTTGCATGCTTTCAGCATAGCGGCCACGTTGGACGAATTCACGCTGCAGCCGGCAGACTTACATGCCTTCAAAACAGCGGCCACGTTCGCGGAGCTGACAGTGCATCCGGATTTGCTGCAGGCTTTTACCGCCGCCGTGACATCAGAAGCCGAGGTGCCGCAGCCCGCGGATTTGCAGGAGCGGAGTATGGACGCCGCCTGTACGGACGAGACAGGACATCCGGCACTCTTGCAAGCCTTCAATATGTCCGCCGACGTGGCGCACTTTGTGACTGTATCACCGGACGCGGCGTGCGCGACGGGCATCATCGATATCATGACCGTGAGCGCCAGGGCAACGCTGAAGACCAATAACCATTTCTTACTGCGTAATGCTGTCATAACTGACCTCCGTATCGTGTAGTTCCGATATAAATGTTAATCGGATACTACGAATGTTACGATAATATTACAGATTGGTCAATCATAAAGGGTATGATTAACATGGGAATGATTGGCTGGGATTGTCGGTGAAGCTTATCAAAGAATAATATTTGATTGATTTGCGTCGTTTTGTGTTATATAGAAAAGTAACCTGTACGAATATCAAGCGAGGGATAGATATGACAACAATGATGGAAGCGCAGCCGCCATACGGGTATCAACATGGATAAAATGAGAGTCAGCCTTTATGAGCTGCTGGACTGCCTGTCCGGTGCGGTGGACCTGGTATCCCCGGCAGTCGCAGGGCATCATCATCAAGCAGCCAGTCTGGCATACCGTATCGCGCAGCAGATGGAACTGTCTGCGGGTGTTCAGCGCAACGTCTATTTGGCGGGCATCATCCACGACATCGGGGCATTATCTCTGAATGAACGTCTGGAACTGGTGGAGAGCGAACCGGTGACGGCAAACAGCCATGGATATCGGGGAGCACGGCTGCTGGAGGAATTCGGTCCTCTGGGTGAACTGGCTGATATCGTGCGGTTTCACCATGTGCGGTGGGATTACGGCAGAGGTAAAAGTATCATGGGGCAGAATGTAGGCATTGAAAGCCATATCGTGCATCTCGCGGACCGCGCCGTGGTTATGATCAAAGAAGGTGTCAGTGTGCTGGAGCAGATACCCGGTATCATTGCGTCAATCAAAGAACGTGAAGGGACGGTGTTTTCGCCGGACGCTGTAAACGCGCTGGCAGCGCTGGCGGGCAGGGAATATGTATGGCTGGAACTGGAGCATCGTCTTTCGCCTGACCCTGTTCTGTTCATGCCCGAGACATATACGCTGAATGCGGACGAGGTGCTGAGCCTCTCGCGTCTTCTGTCCCGAATCATAGACTTCCGCAGCCGCTTTACCGCCACACACTCGGCAGGTGTGGCCAAAACGGCGGAGAAGCTTGCCGAGCTGGCGGGGTTCTCCGGTAACGAATGCCTGATGATGCTGGTGGCAGGTTATCTTCACGATCTGGGCAAGCTCGCTATAGACAACGCGGTGCTGGAGAAACCGGGCAAGCTGGATAATCGTGAATTTAACACCATCCGCAGCCATACGTTTTTCACCTATCAGCTGCTGGGACGCATACAGGGGTTTGAGACTATCAACCGATGGGCATCGTTTCATCACGAGCGCTTGGATGGCAACGGCTATCCGTTCCATCTTAAGGGGGACAGCATTCCGGTAGGCTCGCGCATCATGGCGGTAGCGGATATTTTTACTGCCATCACCGAACCACGACCGTATCGTGACGGCATGGAACGGGATAAGCGCATTCGCCTGCTGCGCTCCATGGTGGACAGCGGTGCAATCTGCGGGCGGGCTGTAGCATCCGTACTGGATAACTTCAGCCTGATGACGGCAATTTGCCGTGAAAGCCAAATGGAAGCGGCGGAGTATTATGACCGCTTTTTCCGAGATGAAGAAGACATGGAGATCACAACGCTGGGTTCGGCATGACTGTGATCTGCCAATAACGGAAATACAAAAGGCGCGTCTTTGCCGGACGCGCCTGCTTTTATGTATTACTGCGCTGCGTTTTCATCCTTGGGCGGATCGGAATCCGATTTGGAAGTGAAGATCTTGACAATGACACCCGAAATGGGAATTGCCAGGAATATGATCCAGCCCGGATGCCATAAACCCCACATAAACCCCATCAGCATGTAAGCCGCTACGCACAGCAGAGATACAATCCCGGAGACTTTGCCGGAGGCATCCTTTCGGTTAACGACAATATCCACAATAATGGATACGATCGGAATGGCGAGAAACACCACCCAGGCGATATGCCAGGCGCCTCTCGTGAACCCGATGATCAGGAATACGGCGGCAGCCAGCAGCGCTGTCAGACTGACGATCTGGCTGCCTACAGTTTTCTTTCGGTTATCGCTCATATAAAATCCTCCATGTTATAATATCACTTCCATTATATGACGGATTATTTAAAGAATCAATCACCGCCTTGTAAAGTCGCCGCTCCGTGGGGCATAAGCATACTTTAAGGGGGGGTGAAGGTGTGAAAAGGTTGCTGCTTTGGGCGCTGGCGGCTGCACTGCTGCTGTTTGGCGGCTGTGCTGCCGAGGAGCGGACGATACCGGAAACGAATGATACCGTGAAGGCGAGGCTGCTGATGAGTGCGATGGACGATGTGGGCGTCTGCAGGCCGGAACAGGCGGTGGACGTGTGGGTACGCGGGCTGATAAAGCGAAGCGCTGCCATGCAGTATGCCGTGATGGACGAAGACCTCCGAAAGGAATACGCGCAAAGCCTGGAAAAAATGGCGCCGAATTGGGTAACCGGCACTTCCAGCCCATGGGTGTGCGGTTATGCTATCGGACATGTGACCGAAACGACGCAAGGGCAACAGCTATACACGATATCCGTGATGACCGAAACGTCTGCAGGACCGGCGGGAGAATACCTTGCGGTGCTGGCCGTGTATCAGGAAGGAGACTACTGGCGGATCGGCGGTATCAGCGCGGATGACGGGCTTTCCGCGTTTACGGGGTTTGAATAGTTTTATTCCCAGCAGGATCGCACAGCCTTTTTGCCTTCGATGAGTATGTCGTTTTGATTGATATAAGACCAGCGCCGGCATTTGAGCAGCTCGGCCCGGCCTGTTTCGTTACGTGTAAAGATTAGTTCAAATGCGCCGGCTGTGCGTTTCAGATGATGAAGTAATCTCTCAACGAATTCCTTTTTTGCGCCAATGACCGACGGACAGGCATAGCATTGAGTGTAACGCCTTCTCTTGAAAAGACGGTCCTTTTTGACCAGTATATAACGCGGATTATTGATGGGGGAAAGCAGCTCTCGTATGGCGGCGGCGAACACCTCTTTTTCACGCAGTGATGCACCGGCTATGGCGCATTGGACGCTTACTCCTTTTGAATCGGAAATAACCTCCACCACTGACTCCGCGCTTTTTACCGCTTCGATATCTTTGAGCGTATTCAGTATACAGTTGCCCAGCGTTTCAATGGTTTTGCGGGGAGATATGAAGCGCAAGGCCTTCCTGTAGCCCTTTATGACGCCGAATATCATGAGCGCGCAGACAATCAGCCCCAGAACAGAGCCGATGCCAAACGCAGTGTATGTGATAGCGCGTACAAGAGCTATGAAAGCCAGGCTTAATATCGTTGGCCACAGCATGTTTATAAACACAAAGCTTCGCGGCTGGATGGACGACGGCGCTTCGGAGACGAGCAACACTTCGGGGTGCAGTTCACCGCTGAGTGAGCGCGCCCATTTGTCAGCCAGAGCCTGCCTATCTGCCGCGAGCGCCAGCATCTGCTGATTGATTCGGGCAATGCCGCTGCTGTCAAATGGAGGCTGGATGATGTCGACGCGGCGTATGCCGCTTTCAATCACGTCTCTGTGATATGCCGGTGCGAGGAAGCATTCGAACCGGCGGCGAAGCGTCGGATAATCAGAGGAGTGCAGTGTATCTTTACTGTTGGGGGTTCCTTCCATGGCCTGCAGTATTCGGTCCTTGAGACTCCGCGGGGGCGGCTCTACGGTGCAGAGATGCCAGATATTAGAGGTTTTAGCCGGGTCACAAGGATCTATGCGTATGGCTCTGCCGCGCATTTGATTGGAAAGTACAAAGCTGCCCACATAGCTGGCGAGTATCAGGCTGTTGATACACGGAGAATCCCAACCTTCACCCAGCAACGCAGCAGTACCCACGATTATGCGCACCAATCCCTGCCGAAACAGCTCTGTGACAATGGCAACCTTATGCTTGTTGGAACCCAGGAACGTGATCTCACAATATCCGGTGTCGTTCAGAGGGCGAAAAGAAAGCGGTATACTACACTTTTCGGCCAGCGAGCGTACACTGTCCAGCGCATCTTCCGGCAGAATAACCAGCCCGCCCGACAGCAGGCCGATGGGAACATCTCCCACTGCACGGCGTAATGTTTCGAAAACTGTAACAGTACCAATCGTGGCTATTTCCTCATACGTGCCCACGATGTGAAGCAAGTCCTTTTTAATGTGGTCTGTCAGTATTACCATACGCAGCTGCTCGTTTAACGCATTGGATTCCGCCCTTGCAATTCGAGCGATGCTGGATAACTTGCCGGCTGAGGAGATAAGCCGACGCTTGAGCCGTTCATTGGATGCCAGACATACTCTTTTATTATACAAAAGGCTTTCTTCTGACAGGCGTTTTTTCAACGCATCCACTGCTTCCTGTGAAAACACCTCCGGATGATCCAACACCAGCTGAAAGGCCGTTTCTGCAAATGACAGTGTTGCAATTGGCAGCCGTCCGGATGGAGACACCAGCGCTATCAGCTTCTGGGGCAGAGATATTCCTGCATACTGTATCAGCACGAGCAGTGCAATAGTCCCTTTTACGTTTTCCAGCAGGAATTCTTCCATCTGTGGATAGCGGGAGAGAAGGGCGCTTTTTTCAACCATCTGTGCCAGAAGCCCGCTGCCAAGAACGTTATCCACGCAATGGCTGGCGCGAACTTGGTATTCCTGAAGCGCATCCAGTTCTTCATCGGAGGGAAAGTTGAAGCATATATAATCCTGATGGGGGCATAGCGTCCTTTGCTTCACCAGTTCGGGAACGGATATTTCCTCGTCAATTTCACCGCAAACCGATATGTAACGGTTCCACTCGTTTGGTGGGCTGTCATAAGGCGGCGTCGCTGTGAGAGAGATGATAATGACATCATGCTGTACCGCAGCCAGAAAAGCTTCCAGCGATTTTTGCCACTCGCTGCGCAGATGATGCGCCTCGTCCAGGCAGATAGTCCGGATGCCGGCGGATCTAACGGCGGCCACCACATCAAAACCTGTGTAGTCCTCAGCTTCGCATTCTTCGTCAGCATCGTCTGTCTCGCAGCAGCCATTTTGTATCGACCGAGTCCATGCAGCATGCAGGCTCTGGTATGTAACGGCGGTCATCAGTTTGAGTTCACCCAGATGAAAGGACATGTATTCGTGCAGGTTCTCTTGCTTTGACAAAAACATATCCCCAAACCGCTCACCCCATTGCTGGCGTATTGTGACGGTAGGGGAGAGTATCAAAGCCGTCTGATTGAGACGCCTGACAAGTTCCAGACCTAGCACAGTTTTTCCGCTGCCTGGGGCTGCAACGATGTGAATCTTGCTGTCGCTTAAATGACTGTCAATATTGTCTAATACTGACTGCTGATAATCACGAAATGTGCCTTTGAACCGAATACCATTGAATGATTTCATCGTGCCGCCTTCAGATGTAATATGATTTATCTGTTTAAAGCATAGCCTGTTTTGAGGAATGCCGGTGATAGGCTAACAGATGCTGCTCAGATGCTGCTACAGAAATAAATGAACAATCCAAAATGCATTAATCCATAGCAAGAATGGCTTGCGCTGTTGCTTCATCCGTGAAGACGGTATCCACCCACTTGCCGACCATGCACGCGCGCAATATGCCGGCCTTGGTGATGCCGCAGGAGGCAGTGATCACCTCGCGCGCATGTCGCCGGGCTTTCGTCAGGTTTCCGCTCAGTATCCGGTCATGAATGGGGTGGTCAATCAGATGACCCTCACTGTCCAGAAAGGTAAGGCATATATCTCCCACGCATCCTATGGATTCCAGATCGGCAAACTCTTCTTCAGATACCCCTCTCGTACTGACCAGGGTTGGATGCCTGAGAGGCCCCATGCCAAGTACAAGTACGTCGGCGTTTTCCGACAGCTCGATGGTGTCACGTATGGCGGGGTCGCTCAGCAGCAAATCGCGTTCCTTTCGACCTGCCAAAATTCCGGGCGCATGCAGCGGGCAAACCTTGGCTGAAAGCTTTTCCGCAAGTATATAAGCGATTTGGTTGGGCGTAACCGCCTTGTTATTGCCGAGACCGCCGGAAAAAGGAACCACGGTAACGTTGGGAAAGCTCAGCGGTACGAATTGGGAAACGATTGAGGCCAGTGTTGTACCCCAAAAAGTGCTTACACAGTCATCGGGGTGCAATATGCCTGCAAGATAACTGGCGGCAGCCCGGGCGCAGGTTTGCTGACTGGATTCCAACCCCGCACAGCGGATGACCTTGGCGCATTTTAAACCGAAATTATTCTTCAGAGCATTTTCCAGTTCGGATATACCAGCTGACGCGGTGTTAACTTCAATGCGCACTATACCCAAATCCTCAGCTTTTTGCAGCAGCTTCCCTACCCAAACACGGGAAACCCCCATCTGAGCGGCAATATCGCTTTGCGTCAGATGATACACATAATAGAGCTCTGCCGCGAGCGTTACCTTTTGCATCATTTCAAATGAAACATCAACGGCTTTATGTCTGCCCATACACCCTCATCTTTAAAGTTTATAATGTAACTATAATACCTGATATGTCAATATGCAATTTAATTATGGAATATTATCCATCAATCATGGTTGACATAACACTGCTCTATCAGTATAATTGATATCAGAAGAAAATAAAAGTTAAAAAAGAAACTCAAAAGGGAGATTGTTGTACGACGCTTTTTGATCACTCAATTATCATTGCCTGGTCGGGCAGTGGACATTTTAGGGAGATGTTTGAGTGGACGGGGAGAAAAGAGATTCAGCCGCCGCGGTGGTGTGACGGGAAGCACACCACTCGGCAGAGCTGAGCAAATGAGTCGAATTCACCATTAGATTAATAAAAAGCAGATCACCGCGAAATATGTAAAATAATAACTAATAAGCAGTATTTTATATGGTCCGCTGAGCATTCAGCGGATTTTCGTATTTTATCGGCATATTTGGGTATATTTGAAGGGTTTTGTCCTGTAATTGTAGTATATATGAATGATACTATAATTTTCCGTCAATGCGAATTAATGATCAGCCTGAATATCAGGATAGGGGTAACGAATGGACAGAATTGAAATTGCATTGATCTACAACGCTTCCTTGTTGCTGGCATTGGGGATTATTTACGAAGTCAGCTATCAGCTGCCTGACAAATGGAAGAAGATCTCCGGTGGTCTTAACGGTGTGTTTATCGGCTTTGTTTGCGTGTTGGTGATGAGTTTCCCTTATGTACTGGAGCCAGGCATCACGTTTGATACACGCTCAATAATGCTGAGCGTAGCGGCGCTTTGCTTTGGCGCAATACCGTCGGCTGTCGCGGCTGTGATGGCGCTGGCCTATCGGATCATCTTTATTGGGGGTGCCGGGGCAATAGCCGGATGTGCTGTTATTGTCTGTTCGGTGGTGATCGGCCTGCTGTGGCGCAAAGTGCTGCGTCGGTCAAAGGTCCGTTTGCAGCCCATTTACCTTTATTTAATGGGCCTCAGCGTGCATGCCGTGATGCTGCTGTGTATGTTCTTCATGCCTGACCCAATCAAAGTATTGAGCCAGATCAGCCTTCCCGTCATGGTCATCTATCCCATTGCGACAGTGCTATTGGGAACGCTGCTGCTGCGTCAGCAGATGCGTAATAATGAGCTGATCAAGCTGGCGGAAGCAGAAAGCCGGTACAAAAGCCTCTTTCAGAATAATTATGCCGTCATGTTGCTGATCAACCCAGAGACCGGATGTATTGTGGACGCCAACCCGGCGGCATCCGATTTTTACGGATGGGACCGCGAGCAACTCACAAGCATGAACATATCGGATATCAACACACTGAGCAGGGAAGAAGTCGAACAGGAGATGAATAATGCCCTGTTCGAGCGGCGCCGTCATTTTCAGTTCAGACACCGAAAGGCATCCGGTGATACTGCGGATGTGGAGACGTTCAGCGGGCCGATCAAAGTGGAAGGGCAGACGCTGCTGTATTCCATTATCCATGATGTATCCGAGAAGAATAAATCGCGCGTGGCACTGGCGGAGAGCGAAAACCGATTCCAGCTTCTGGTGGAAACTGCGCCCGACGCCATATACATTGCTGTCGAAGAAAGGCTTGTATTCGTCAATAACGAGATGATCCGTCTGATGGGCGCAGCAAGCGAAGATGAACTGACTGGCCGCCCGGTATGGGCGCACATTCACCCGCACTACCATGAAATTGTCAGGCAGCGGTCAGAACGGATGGCTCGTCTGTCTGTCAGCGCGCCGCCGCTGGAAGAGGTGTTCAAGCGTCTGGACGGGTCGAATGTATATGTAGAGGTATCCGCGGTTTCAATACAGTACCAGCAGATGCCGGGCATGCTGGTGTTTGTCCGGGACATCACAGAGCGTAAGCGCATTGAAAACCTGCGGATGGAAATGGAAGCCCAGCAGCGCCAGCAGCAGAAGCTGGAGGCAATCGGCACGCTGGCCGGAGGCGTGGCGCATGAAATAAACAATCCCATTCACGGCATCATGAACTATGCCGAGCTGATACTCGACGAGGCAGGCTTGTCAGGATCCGGCACAGCATATGCGCAGGAGATCATACACGAGACGGAACGCATATCGGTGATTGTAAAAAACCTGCTGCAGTTTTCCCGCCATGAGAAACAGACGCACAGCTATGCCAGCGTTTATGATATCATCGGACAGACAGTGTCCCTGATTAACACCGTTATCAAGAAGGATCAGATCACATTGGATATCCAGCTGGATGAAGGGCTTCCGGAGATAAAGTGCCGCAGCCAGCAGATCCAACAGGTGCTGATGAACCTGCTGACCAACGCGCGCGACGCGCTCAATGAGAAGTATCCCGAATACGATGAAAACAAAACGATACGGGTAGGCTGCAGGCTGTTTGAAAGGGATGACAGACGGTGGGTGCGTATCGCGGTGGAGGACCGGGGGAACGGCATAACGGACGAAGTCAGGGAGCGCATGTTTGACCCGTTTTTCTCAACGAAACCGCGAGAGACCGGCACAGGCCTCGGTCTTTCAATTAGTCATGGCATCGTTAAGGATCACCATGGCAAAATTGAGGTGGAGACGGAACCGGGAGAATATACCCGCTTTATGCTCGAACTGCCGGTGGACAATGGCTGGCAGCTGTAACTCCGGCAAACAAGCCGTCATGCTGACACTGGCGGCTTGTTTGTAACGACGGCTGCTTCACTTTGAACGGATAAACTGGCCGACGGCCTTATCCTCCCGGTTGATGTGCAGCGTGAGCCAGTTGGTGAGAGTCAAGCCGACAAGCGATTTTGTTGCCACAGTAAACCCGTGCTTCTGCATGTCATCAGACATCTGCCTGACATCCTTCATGAATGCCTGATGCAGTTTTCTGTGCTCCGCATATCCCGGATAGTTGTATCTCACCTGCAGCGCTTCCTCATCCCGAAAGTGCGTGACCACATAATCGGACAGAAAAGCCAGCATTTCCATCACCTTCGCCTGATTATCCGCATTCATCGAATCATAAAAAGAATTGAGTCGGCGGATCAGCTCCTTGTGCTGATTATCGATCGCTTCAACGCCCACCGATAAATCATTGGTCCATTGCATTATCGTTGACCTCCCTAAGTCATGTATTCATAATATATATCGAAGAAAATACCGCTTAGGTTTAGGTCATGGAGTCATTAACGTGCTGACCCGGTTCTTCGTGTACAGCGTCATTTTGATGAATTGGATATAGAGTGGGGACTACAGCATAAAAAAGTATGCCGCCGCGCCCGCAGCCACCGAGCCGATAACGTCGCATATCAGGTCAACATCGGTGTCTTTGAGCCCGCGCTGTGTTTTAACGGGCATTCTCTTATCAACGAAATATTCGATGATCTCAAATATGGCGCCTGCGGCGATGCCGGTGAAGGCTACCGCGATGGCTCCAAAGAACTTAGGACTCACTTCTGCGTGGATGAGCCGCGTGATCAGCGAGTATAAGAACAGCGCATAAGCAAAGCTCCCGTATGCATGAAGATACCGGTCAAATATATGGGACCGCGTATACCTGTCTTTGAAATACCCGAAGAAAGTATGAATAAATATAGCGGCTATAGCGAGAATTCTCACCAGATAAGGCACACCAATGCCGAATATTTCATCCGCGGCGACATAGAACGCAAACAGTATGTTGGTAACCAGCACGGATTTCATATACATCTTGTTGCCGGTGCTGATATATCGGTAAGCAATGAAAATCTCCGTCAGTAAAAAACCCGCGTAGACGATCCAGAAAAAGATGACCATAAATACTCCCTAATCTGTTTGACAGTATTGCTTATTATGGCCATCCATTACATTGAAAATGCGGATAGTGGAGTACATCGGACAAAAAAAGGGCGATTGCCCTTTTTCCGAAATCATTCGTCTGTACCGCCGACATCGGCGTTGTTGGAAAAGCCCCGCTGCTCCCAGTAGCCCTCGTATCCGGAATCATTCGACAATTTGATTCGATTTACCCAACGCGCCCATTTGTATCCCAGCTTGTCTTCGGCCACCACAATGAAAGGATATCCCATCTCAGGCGGCAGCGGGATGCCATTGGCGTTATAGGCCATTATCAGCTCTTTGTCCTTGATCGTGTCAAACGGCAGCGATGTGGTATAGCCGTCGACGGCTTCAAATATGACAGTCACTGCCTCGGGCTTAGCGCCTGCCAGGTTGATAAGATCAGTCAGGCGCACACCTTCCCAAAGTATGGTGGCATCCCAGCCTTCCACGCAGTGGAGTGTGATCAGCCGCGTATCCGGTTCCATTGCCAGTACATCTTCATAGGTCAGCACCGTCTCGTTTTCCACCAGACCGTCAATAGTCAGCGTATAGTCTGAAATGTCTACCTGCTGTATACCGCTGATCGAGTTGTCACGCGGTCCCACCGCCGGGTCCAACCGGGCGCCCTTGTACTCCATGATTTCGTTTTCACGATAGCGGTTCTGCGTTGCGGAGCTCATCGCGTCCGGTGAATCGGACGGAGTGTTGCCGACGCCGCACCCGCTCAACAGCACCGCGGCAGCCAGCAGTAAAAACAATAAGCGTTTCATGCTTGATCCTCCTATCTGGTTATGATTCCATGGTGCAATGTCATTGGATGCAAACGGTTATGTACAGCTTTCTTTTCATTCATTATACCACAAGGCAGCGCACGATAGAGGATATGTTTTCATGTACCGCTTACTTTCTGGCGTATTCCGGCAGGCAGTGCTCGTAGTCACGGTCCATCAGCGATGAGCAGAGTATGAAATCCGCACTGGCCTGATTCATCGCGACGGGTATATCGTAGACCACAGCAATGCGCAGCAGTGCCTTAACGTCCGGGTCGTGCGGCTGAGCTTCCAGCGGATCCCAGAAGAATATCATCATATCGATTGCGCCGTCCGCGATTTGCGCGCCAATCTGCTGGTCTCCGCCCAGAGGGCCGCTTTTGTATGCCTTGACAGGAAGGCCGGTCGCCGCAGTAATCATTTTGGCAGTGGTGCCCGTGCCGCTGAGAAAGTGACGGCTCAGTATATGGTCATTCTTTTGTGCCCAGGCGATCAGGTCATCCTTCTTATGGTCGTGTGCTATCAGTGCAATGTGCTTCTGAGCGCCGATGGTTTGAGTCTGCATGAGCAGCCCCCCTTTTGCATTATAAAATAAAATATCATGGCTCATTATAAGCTGCAGACAAGCGGGAGGACAATATATTTTGTGCAAAGATTGTTTAAAAGGCCGGCTCGGCGGACTATGCAAGAAAGAGACTGATATCCGCCTTTGTCAGACCACTGTCCAGTGCGCGGTAAAGATAACGTGATGCCAACGACGCGAAGGGCCGCCACGCAGCGGCTTGTGCCTCGATGGCAGCGCGTCCTGCATCCTCCGTTGCGTACAGCCACCGAAAGGCCTGCTGCAAAGCGCCGTCCTCGTAGGGCAATATGTCCGGCCTCTGCAGCACGAACAGGAGATACATCTTGGCGGTCCAGCTGCCGATGCCGCGCAGGCTTGTCAGCTCCTTTTGCACCGCATCATCCGGCAGCATCTTCAGTCTGTCGAGGAAATCCGGACTCTGGGCAGCCGTTTGCGCCAAAGAACGGACAGCAGCGGCTTTGGCACGGGAGAGCCCGATGCCTGTCAGCGCCTCCTCATGCAGCGTCATGATGGCGCCGGGAGTCACTGAACCGCCGCAAAGGCTGTTCAGCCGCGCGGCAATCACGTCCGCCACGCGCGCGGATAGCATTTGGCCGATGATGGTTTCCGCCAGAAAACAAAACGGATCTTCAACCGTCTTATATTCAAGCGATCCCAGACTGTTGATGACACGGGCGAGCCTGTTATCGGCAGCACACAAGTAACATATTTCGGGTGAGTTTATATCAAATATTGCTGTCATTATCCTACCTTTTATCATGAATGCGGTTAAGCAATTATAGCTTATTCGGTGCTGACCATGCAAGCTGGCGGTTGAAAGGGGCTGTCAGCGGTGATAGAATGAGCGGATAGTGACAGCGGGAGGAAACAGTATGCAGATCAATTCAGCCGCTATCGTGGGGTTGGGTGCACTCGGCGTCATGTATGGTCATCATTTGAGCAAGACGCTGCCTGACGGGGCGCTTCATATTGTTGCGGACGAAATAAGGCTTGAGAAATACAGAACCGAAGGCATTACCTGCAATGGGGAAGCGTGTTCATTTAAATACTGGACGCCAAAGGAAGCGCAGCCAGTGGATATTGTGCTGGTGGCGGTCAAGCAGCCGGGGCTTGCCGGTGCAATCAAGTTAATGAGAAACCTTGTCGGCAGCCATACGGTGATACTGTCGTTGCTGAATGGCATCAGCAGCGAACAGATACTGGCGAACGCCTTTGGCGAAGACAGGCTGCTGCTGTGCGTTGCGCAGGGCATGGACGCTTTGCGCGAGGGGAGCCATGTCAGTTACCACAACATGGGGTGGTTGGTGTTCGGCGACAAGCTGCCCGGCCCGCCGTCTGAAGAAGCCCTCAGGGTGGCGGCTTTTTTTGAAGAAACGGGCGTTCCTTACAAACTGGCGGACGATATGCCACGCCGACTTTGGAGCAAATTCATGCTCAATTGCGGCGTGAACCAAGTGGTTGCAGTATATGGGGAGGGGTTTGCAGACATCCAAAAGCCGGGCCGGTTACGGGATATGATGCTGGCAGCAATGCATGAGGTGATGGAACTGGCGCATAAGGAGGGTATTGAACTCGGCGAAGCTGACATAGATGGTTGGATGGCGCTGCTTTCAACGCTGAACCCGATGGGCAAACCTTCGATGCGGCAGGACGTGGAGGCGCGGCGCAGGAGTGAGGTGGAATTGTTCGGGGGCACAGTGCTGCGACTGGGGCAAAAGCACGGCGTGCAAACGCCGGTAAACGGCGAATTATATAAGCTCATTCTGGAAATTGAGAGCGGTTACTGAGAGACGCCTGTGGTGCATTTTAACAAAGCAATGGTAAACAGCGCTGAAGGGCAACAGGTGATCGATGCGATATGGGGGGAATATGGAATTGCGATTGCACCGCTGTGGCAGCAATGACTTGCGAACGCTGCGGGCGTTGTCGGTGGATACGTTTATTAGGGCGTTCGGCCATCTGAATACGCCGGAAGACATGGAAGCCTACTGTGCGCGGGTCTTCAGTGAAGACTCGTTGCAGCGGCAAGTGGAAACAATGGGGACTGCATTCTGGTTTCTGTATGCGGGCGGAGAATTGGCGGGTTACATGAAGCTGAACACGGGTGACGCCCAGACAGAGGACATTGGTGAGGATGCGCTGGAAATCGAGCGCATCTATGTGTGCGCTGCTTTTCAGGGTCAGGGGCTGGGTGGTTACCTGCTGGAACAAGCTGTGGAAACGGCAATAGCGCAGAGTACGAAAAGCGTCTGGCTGGGCGTTTGGGAGCACAACACGCGCGCGGTCAAATTCTATGAAGCGCACGATTTTCGCCGGAAGGGCACGCATGACTTCTTTCTGGGCAGCGACAGACAGACGGATATCATCATGCAGCGGACATTATAAGGAGCATCATGGGGAACGGAAAAAAACTGCTGGTATTTGACGTGGACGGAACGCTCGCGCCGCATGGCGTTTCGGTGGAGAGAGCGGTGGCGGCAGCGCTGTGCGAGCTGGAGAGCCGCGGACACACGGTCGCGTTCGCGTCCGGCAAGACGGTGGAATATCTGGACGGGTTGGCCCGCGGGCTTGGCCTCACAGGCCGATGCCTGATCGCAGAGAACGGCGGTGTGATATACCACAACGGCAATATCACATTGATGGCGGAAAGACCGGGATTTTTTGACCGGCTGTACGGTGAGATTGAACGGCTGTACCCAAAAGCGCGCATGCAGCATAACATGGTGAACTTGACCGCACTGGCGACGGGAGAGACTTTGGAGGCCGTTGTCGGCCATCTGAAAGAGGCGGGTGTGTTGGACGGCAAAAGCTGCCGGTTCTACCTGCACTGTGACTCGGTGGAGCTGCTGCCCAGCGGTGTAAACAAGGGTCGTGCACTGCAAAAACTGAAAGGCTTTGTTGGTTTTGATACAAATGATGTGATTGCATTAGGCAATGCCCAAAACGACGAACCGATGCGCCGGGAAGCTTCGATGTTCCTTGCTGTCGGAGATGAGATTGAGGCGGACAGGCAATTTGCAGACGCGGCGGCATTAATGGCATATCTGCTTGAGATCTGCATATAAGGCGGAGTTAATTAGTTATTTTTAACAATATTATTAGGAATGATATTGAATAATAACACCCTTTGTAGTATAATCAGCGTATATAGAAGGTGCTAAATTTGTATGATTGGAGGAGCAATGCAATGACAAATATGAAGAGAGCGGCTGTATATGCCTCAGTGTTGATGCTGTTCCTGTTGACATGGCTGATGATGGGAGCCAGCTGTAGTTTTTCCAGCGCCAATGTGAAGAACGCGCTGATGACAACGGCTGTCGATGAGAATAACCAGCCCGTGGACAGCGTGACGGAGTTTGATGTCGGTGCAACGGCGTATTTGAGTGCCGAGCTGCACAACGCACCGGATGACACGACGATCACGTTTGTCTGGTATTATGAAGGCGAAGAACTGGACAGCGTCAGTATCGACAATCAGGGGTTGTCCGACACCATGCTAAGTTCGAATATCGTGGTGCCAATGGAGGGGAGTTACACCGTAGAGGTGTATATCGATGACCGTGAAGACCCCGACCAGACTGTGGAGTTTATTGTAAAATAACGATTAGAACTGGAGAAAAGGTGTGAAAGATAAAAGCAGGATTAATCTGACCCCGGAGACGAAACGGGAGATGACAGCTGCCATCAAGGACTTCTTTTTGAATGAACGGGACGAAGAAATGGGTGACCTGGCTGCCAATATGCTGCTCAACTTCATCACCGACAGGTTGGGACCCGAGTACTATAATCAGGGCGTTGCCGATGCGCAAAAGTTTATCAGCGAAAAGGCGGATGACCTTTATGCTCTGATGATCTAGGGTACATAAGTAATCAGCCGCTTGCGGGAAACCGGAGCGGCTGTTTTTATGGAGCGGCATACCCCATTCAGCAGTGGTGTGCAACCGCCCGAGGATGAGCACTTATGCCCTCCGGTAAACGTTAATCTGTGATCAAAGCAAGCGGCATTAGCTGCAATTGCCTCATTTCATAATAAAACAACGTACAGCAGCAGTGTTAAAACGGGGTTAATAGTATATATAGATGCTCATGATTTTAAGAGTGGTACGGAATAAATAATGGCACTTGCCCATCCGCCAGAGCCGTGCTATGATTTCAGTAAGTCAACCGATTCACAGAAGGGAAATGGCTTTATGCAATCTGTTCGCCTGAGATAGAAAAGCAACAAAAGGTGCCGCACCGTTTTGGGTTTGTTTGCTGCTCTTCTTTCAGGTCAGGATGTAAAGCTGCCGGACCAGCTATTCTTGGGTTCGGGCTTGGTATGTCTACTCACGCAGCAACATTTTAAAACGGGCTGCGTTTTTTGTTGCTTTTCGGTGCCAGACAAAATTATTAAATCTGGGAGTGAACAGACATGAAAAGCAAAACAAACTGGAAACGGGATTATTTTACGATACTGGGCGGACAGGCGGTGTCGCTGATAACCAGCGGTATATTGCAGATGGCGCTCATTTTCACCATCACCAACATGACAGGCTCTGCAACGATGCTGTCCGTGGCATCGCTGGCCGGGTTTTTACCGTATGCTTTGCTCGGCCCCTTCATCGGGGTGCTTGTGGACCGGCATAGCCGCAAAGCGGTGATGATACTGGCGGACATGGCGATCGCCGCAGCGGGTGCAGCTCTGGCTGTTACAGCGCTATTCACCGAACTGCAGATATGGATGATCATGACGGCATTATTCATCCGCAGCCTGGGGGCGGCGTTCCATTCGCCGGCGCTGGGCGCGGCCACGCCGTTGATCGTGCCGCAGGATAAGCTGGTGAAATACGGCGGATACAGCCAGTCTCTGCAGTCCGTCAGTTATATCGTCAGCCCGGCGCTGGGCGCGCTCCTCTATGCCGTGTGGGATATCAGCGCCATTATCGCGCTGGATGTGGGCGGCGCGGTGGTTGCGTCGGCGGCGGTAGCGCTGGTGCGCATTCCGAAGCCGCACACAGGCGATACCGCACGGGGACATTTTTTCAGCGAGATGAAACAGGGCTTTGCTGCTGTCAGGCAGCATAAAGGGCTGCTCGCGCTGCTGCTGGTAGGTGCAGTTTACCTGCTCATCTACATGCCCATCAATGCGCTGTATCCGCTGATGAGCATGGGGCACTTTAATGGCACGCCGATGCATGCCTCCGTTGCGGAGATGGCTTTTGCCGCCGGTATGGTAGCGGGAGGTTTTATTCTGGGCTTGTGGGGCGGCTTCAGGAAGCGCACATTGACGATATTCGGCTCCATATTGCTGATGGGCGCGGCGCTGACCGTATCCGGGCTGCTGCCCTCGGGAGGGTTCATTGCCTTCGCGGCATGCTGCCTGGCCATGGGCTTTTCGGCACCTTTCTACAGCACCGTACAGACGGCGATGTTCCAGCAGATGATTGAGCCGCAGTATCTGGGGCGGGTGTTTTCGCTGACAGGCAGTCTGTTGTCGCTGGTTGTGCCGCTGGGGCTTGTCATCTCGGGGCCGCTGGCCGACCGCATCGGTGTACCTTCGTGGTTTCTTATCTCGGGTGTGCTGATCGCCTGTACTTCGCTGCTGATACTCGTCTTAAAGCCAATAAGGCAACTGGATCAGTTGATGGAAAGTAATGCAGAAGAAAAGCCGTTAGTGTAATTTTGTCACAGTCATCCGATTAAAAAAACGTTATGATCGCATCATAACGAACAGGAGGGACACAAATGATGAGAGAAATGCTGACAAAGCCCAAAAGGATAGATGCAAAAAGCGCGAAAGAGATGATCGATAAAAAGCAGGCAGTGCTTATAGATGTCAGGACGCCGGGCGAGTATACGATGGGTCATATCGGGGGCGCTAACCTGCTTCCTCTGGACACGTTGAATGAACAGTCGGCAGCAGCGTTGGCCGACAAAGACGCAGCTGTGATCGTTTACTGCCAGAGCGGCGCGCGGAGCGCTTATGCCGCATCTCAGCTGGCCGCCATGGGCTACAAAAACGTGTTTGATCTGGGGGGCATATTTGGCTGGCCGTACGAGATTACTCACTAAACAAGGCACTTGCTTATAAGACTGAAGGCCGCCTCGGGCAATCCGGAGCGGCCTTATAATCTCATGGAAGGGGACAATGGCATGATAAAAAAGCGCCGGAAATCGTTAAGGATCGTCCTCATTATTATGGCAATCATTCTGGTGGCACTGGCCGGGAGCTTTTATATTTACACCCTTGATTATTACCGGGCAGATAAAGTTGCATTACAAACCATGTTGGACACCGAACAATATGATAAGGCGCTGACAGTATTTGCGCCGCAATCCGCACCGTCATCCGGCCTGATATTTTACCCCGGAGGAAAGGTGGAATCAGCTGCCTACGCACCGCTGCTCTGGCGTGTTTCAGAAAACGGTATGTTATGCGTTCTGGTGGATATGCCATTTCATCTGGCTGTGTTCGATACCAATGCCGCTGACCGTGTGATGGATGCATTTCCTGAGATTGAGCACTGGTATATCGCAGGCCATTCGCTGGGCGGTGCGATGGCCAGCAGCTATGCAGGCAGTCATACCGACAGATTAAATGGGCTGATAATGCTGGGGGCATACCCGGTGAACGACGCGCAGATACCCACATTGGCGCTGTATGGCAGTGAAGATGGTTTGCTCAATAAGGAGAAGCTGGAAGGTACAGCCAATGTCATTGAAATACCAGGGGGCAATCACGCTTATTTTGGCAACTATGGCGAGCAGCGCGGAGACGGGGCAGCGACTATCACCCGCGAGGAACAGCAAAGAATCACTGCACAGGAGATCAGTGCCTTTGTTAAAGACAATGACTAAGGTCTCCGGTTAGCTCTCTTTATCTCCTCTGTAGATGATTTCGCCGTTGACTATGGTGTACAGGCACCGGGTGAACACCTCCAGCGGGTTGCCGTCAAATATGGCGATGTCCGCGTCTTTGCCGGACTCAAGGCTGCCCACCCGGTCTGCGACGCCGCATATTTCAGCGGCGTTGATCGTGATTGCCCGAAGGGCTTCTGTAACACCCAAGCCTTCCCGGGCGGCCAGACCGGCGCAGAGCGGCAGGCACTGGATCAGTGAAACCGGATGATCCGTCATGACAGCCACCTTGACGCCTGCCTGATGCAGCACTCCGGCCGTTTTGAAGTCCATGTATTTAATTTCAATTTTATTGCGGGAAGCCAGACTGGGGCCCAGTATGGCGGGGAAGCCGGACTCCCTGATTTCGTCGGCAATCAGATGGCCTTCCGTGCAGTGATCGAGCGTCATTTTGAGCCCGAATTCCCGGGCGATGCGGATCGCGGTGAGTATGTCGTCCGCGCGGTGCACGTGCGCCTTCAGCGGTATTTTCCCTTCAAACACCGGCATCCAGCATTCCAGCTGATAGTCCGCTTTGAAGCCGTCACCGCCCTTGCTTTTTTCTTCGCAGTATTGTCTGGCTGCGGATAACTCTTCCCGCAGTATGAAGCCAATGGACATGCGGGTCGAAGGCATCATGTTCTGATCCCCATAGTTCTTTTTAGGGTTTTCTCCGAGAGCGATTTTCATGGCGGCAGGTTCCTTAACCACCATATTATCAACGCAACGTCCCTGCGTCTTCATGAACACAAACTGCCCGCCGACAACATTGGAACTGCCGGGGCCTGTCATCACCGATGTGATACCCGTTTTGATGGCATTGTGGAATGCCGAGTCCATAGGGTTGATGGCGTCGATGGCCTTGATATAGGGCGTTACCGGTTTCGCTACCTCGTTGGTGTCGTTGCCTTCCGTGCCCATGCCCTCCTCCTGAATACCGATATGGCAGTGGGCATCGATCAGGCCGGGTATCACCCAACCGCCTCGGGCATCAATGACAGCCCCGTCGGTATTTTCAGTTTCTTCGATGTGTTCGGATATTTTGACTATTTTCGAGTTTCTGATCATAACACATCCGGCTTGAAAGTCCTGCCCTGCCATCGTCATGATCTTTCCGTTCCTGATCAGCATTTTTTCTCCTGAACATAGACTATTTACCGGAATAGTGTAACCTCAAGGAAGCAATAATAATGACAGAGCACCAAAGAAAGGGGATTTTTTATGGACAGAAACACCAGCTGGAACAAGATGGATGATCAGAAGAACCGGAACAACCAGAACAATCAGAACAACCGGAATAATGATCAGAACAACCGCAACAAGAACAGGCAAAACGACAATAACAGCAATAATAAAAACAAATAGCTGCTCATTTAAGCAGCAAGCGCCTGTTCTGAAGAATAAGAAGCATTACGCTTCTTATTCTCGTTATACCAGTGTTCTAAACAATATGGTCAAAATGTCCTCTGGCATATTTGATGCCGCTGGGCAGCAGCTTGATTTTATTTGCATCAAATTCAATGAAATCAAAAGCCTGAAGGCTCTCGAGGTGGGTTTTTGCCTGATTCAGGGACATCCCAAGGCTAAGAACTGTTTGATCCAGATTCGTGCTTTCTGCCTCAAACGACGCATGTTCCGTGTTGGCTGATTTCCATTTATCATACAACGTTTTGATGATTTTTAATTCAGTATCCTGCAGCTTATCCGCAATTTTCATGGCGATATCATCCTTTTGAGTATTTCTGGTTGTCTTGATACATAGTCTCTCGCAAGGAGTATCAGATTATCCGATGTCATATGTCTTTTTGATGATTTGCTGCGGACTCTTGATACTGTGTTATGAGCTTTTATGATGATCCGTCATGAGCCATCTGTCCCAGTACCTTGTACAACAGATTATAAAGCGTAGCCGCTTCGTCTGCGTCCAGCGGAATGCACTGCGCGATTTTGCCGGGTATTTCAGCAGCCAGCTTCATCAGCTGTTCGCCTTTTTCGGTAACGCTGATATTGACAATCCTCTCATCAACGGTATCGCGGCTGCGCTTCAGCAACCCGTCCGTTTCCATACGCTTAAGCAGCGGCGTGAGAGTGCCGGAGTCCAGATGGAGCTGCTGCCCGAGCGCTTTTATGGATGTGCTTTTATATTCCCACAACACCATCATCACGATGTATTGGGTGTATGTCAGCCCCAAATCGTCTAGATACGGCTTGTATCTCTTCACGACCTCTCTTGAGCAGGCGTACAGCGGGAAACACAGCTGGTTTTTCAGCTTGAGCATATCAAATTCGTTGGCTTTGGCGGTCATGGCGGTATGCCTCCTTACTGCAGCAGTTTTAGAATGTCCTTCTCCAGCTTCACTGGCTTATCGGTCGGGGCGTAACGCTTGACAACCCGGCCTTCCCGATCAACCAGAAACTTGGTAAAGTTCCACTTGATTTTTGAACCCAGCTTGCCGCCCTTTTGCGCTTTCAGATAAGTGAAAAGCGGGGCTTCATTTTCGCCGTTCACATCAATCTTGGCGAAACGGGGGAAGGTTGTTCCGTAATTGATGGTGCAGAAGCTGTTGATTTCATCGATGCTGCCCGGTGCCTGGTTTGCAAACTGGTTGCAGGGAAAGTCCAGGACTTCAAAGCCTTGGGGTGAATATTTGTCATACAGCGTCTGCAGCCCCTTGTACTGAGGCGTGAAGCCGCAGCCCGTTGCCGTATTGACGATGAGCAGTACCTTGCCTCGGTATTCGCTTATCGGCACTTCATTTCCTTTTGTGCCTTTAACAGAGATATCGTAAATGTTCATAACATATGCCTCCTAAAAGTATATTTGATACAATTTAATTTAACAAAATACATTACGGCTGTCAACTGCAAATAGTAAACAAAAAATGCCGGCATATTCGCCGGCATCGCATGATGCAAATTTACTTCTTTTCCGGACTGATTAGATACTTCCTGATCATGCGCTGGGCACAGCGAAATTCAGGCATTGTCAGCGCCTTTCCTGCCAGATAATACGCCTTGCCGGCGGTCATATCGCACGCGACAGGGACATAAGCGGGCCCCTCGACGGCCGCTTCTTCCCGGGCAGCGGCTTGCAGTTGCGCCGGAACATGAGCCATCAGCAGTACAACAACGGCGGCAAAACCGCTGCGCGCCCGGGCGTCGTCCGACAGGTCTTCGGCTTCGGCCAGATTTTGCGCATAGCGCGCCAGTGCGTCGAAGTCCCGCGCCTTTCGAAAATCCTCCGTGATGATCATATAACGAAACATGCGGTCGGTAAACAAGCTGAACGCTTTACCGGCGGCCACTGTGACGCGCAAGGTGTCGCCGCCGCTTTGCGTGATCTGCGTATCCGACAGTGTAAAGCCATCCTTTTGCAGCGCGGAGACCAGCCGGTCCTTAAGACCCTCCGGTTCAATCACACCGGTATCGCCGCTCACCGCTTTCATCGACTGTAGCTTCTTTTTAGCGCTTTTCAGCAGCAGTGCCGGACCCAAACGGGTCAGCATCAAGAATGCGATCAATATGGCGCATATCAATATGCCGGCGACATATAGCTCAGCAAGCAGCGGCGTACCGCTGCCGCTCTGTGCGATCACATAGAGCGTGATGAGCGCCGCTTCAGCGGCAATGAGGGCAATAAGCAGTATGACATGGATGCGCTTTGGTCTTTGTGGCTGCATAACGGCCTCCCGGCTGATTGATAAATAGGAGCTTAACGATTCAATGACGGAGTGTGCGCTCTGAGCGTTTAGGAACGGGTTTAATGCCGGCGCCATTTTCACGGCGGAAACGCAGCACCAGTGCAAAACCGCCCAGCCCTGAAAACAGCAGCCCAATACCCAAGCGCATCATGAGATATGGCGTATCGTACACACCCGGATACAGCAGGCCTGTCATCATGCCGCCGATCTCGCTGAACAAACCGGTTGTAAAGCCAGCGTCCATTCTGGCCCGGTATACGATGATACCTTCGCAGGTCATCACCGCAATGTAGGTAAAAACTATGAGCGCGGCAAACAGTATCGCAAACATGTTCCTGCTGTGTTTGCCGTGCAGCATATGGTAGCCCTTGTAGACGAAATAAGCCATCGGCACGCCGCAGATAAAAGAAAAGCTGCCGGCAAAATTAACAAGTATCCACAGTATCATGCCCGTGATACCGCCCAGAGCAGCGCCTGCTGCGCCGCGCATATAGCTGCTCTTTATACCGTGCTGCGGGGCAAGGCTATGGAGCTGGGAGCTGTGCTTTTCGGCGCACGCGGGGCACACCTCAAGCACCTGCCCGTTCTGCAGCCGGTGGCCAAGGCTGCGCGTCTTCGGACAAATGGCACAGGACGATACATAGCCGCTGTCAGACAGATATCTGGAAAACTCATATAAAAAAGCGGATACGCTCTCGGCCTTGGGTTCTCCCTCCAGCGTCAGCCATAGTGAACGCTCGTCGGCCTGGGCCGTACTGCTGCCGTAATCCCGACGCCGAACCTTCAGGTAATCGTTGATACGGACGAGGTCTATGCCGCGTCCCCGGCCTGTGTCGCGGAACGTCAGCGTCTCGATAGGGCGGATATAGGCGCGCACCGAGACGCCATGGCCGGGATCCGTGGCCACATTAAAATATATGCCGTTGGTCCGGCCATAAGCGGTGCCGTCATAGACGGCGTAGCCCGCCTGGGCGGCGAGACGTGTCAGCTGAGTCATTGCGGCCTCCGCGAAGATGCGTTGTGTCACTGTCATTATACGCCGCTATTGGCTGCCCGGCAAGCGGCATATGGCCGGTTAGGGAAAATACCGGCGGGATATGCGATTGCACAGACGGACAAGCATTTATAACGAACCGCAGCAGGGGCGTTTGCCTGTCAAAGAAGACCTCCATAGGCTGGAGAAATGCAGACAGGCTACGGGCCCCCAAGATTAGCAAAGAAAGTATTTCTTTACTTATATATTCCTTGTGATAAAGTAAACAGGTCGATACGAATACAGCAGAAGTGGAGACTTATATATGAAATACTGTTGTGGAAATGAGATCCGCTTAAGACGAAAAGCCTCCCGAATCTCGTTGAAAAATTCTGGTTTGAAAGTTTGCGTATTTATCATATCACTTGCAGCTTTTTTAGCTGGCTGTAGCCCGACTGCATTGCAGCAAACACCGCAAATCGATCTGTCCGCATCGGTAAAGCCATTGGTGGTGCAAAAAGACGGCGCGGTGTGGCTGCTGAGCGGTGAAAACGCACAGCAACTCGGCAATTATGCTTCTCTTTGTACGGAGCCGGGAGACCCTCATTCGCTGTCAGTGATGGTATCTGAAAGCGGCTGGGTTTATTATGTGTCGGGTTATGACCCTCACAAAGGTGCGGGCAAACTGATGATGACGCATGGCGATGCAGACACACGTCCGCTGAATGTATCGGGAAATGTCAGCGCTGCATGTGTGTCCCGGGACGGGCAGGCTTTGTTCTGCAAAAATGTCCGGGACGGTGCCGGTGAATTGTGGCTCTGCGCACCGGGCAGAAAAGCCCAAATGGTTGCGCAGTCAGTGGTGCCGGATATGTTCAGCTTTTCGGATGACGGCAGCCAATTCTACTATGTCAAAAACATCGGGAAAGCTTACGAACTCAATCTGGTAAGCGGCGGAGATATCCGGGTATTATATCAAGCGGATCCGCCTGAGTTCAGGTATTTCACGGCTGTATTTGACGGCAAAGGCGGCTTGCTGTTCGGTTTCGGACGTAGTTTGGATGAAATGTCCTTTTATAACGACAAGGATGGCAAACTGACGGAGGGTGGCGGGCAGCCTGTGGGCGTTTTTGGAGCAGCTGATGATTTTCTGTACAATAGAATGGAACAAGATAGCCTGTATAGCGGGCAGCAGTCTTATCAGCTATATTATAAAGCGCCGGGTCAGGATGCTGAACCTATATCTGAAAAGTGCTGCGGTATTGTATTTCCGGGCCAGTCGACGGGATATTTTAATATCGGGGATTCGAAGACTTTCCTGCTGGCAGAACTATCAGGAGATGCTGGAACGGAAGACGTGAACGAATACACGATCACTGAGGATGGTACAAATATTGAGCAGTCTGTCGATGCCGCCATGCAGGAGCTCTATCTTTATATGATTGGCGGGGAGAAAACATACATCGGACAAGCGAGCCTTTATTCCCATTTGGTACTGGCCAACGGTCTGAACTCGGTTGTTGCGATACAGGAGGACGGGCTTTATCTGTACCACCGTACGGATGGAGAGTGGACGGCATCTGAATCGCTGGGCACATGCTTAGGGTTTGATTGGAATGACCGGTATTTTTACTGGCTGGACCAAGGGTATGTGCTTCATCAATGCGACCTTGACAGCGGCAGCACCAAGGCGCTGCTGGATAAGGCGCTGGACTTCTGGCTGATTGATGATGAGGTTTACGTATGTGTGGATAATGAAAGCATCGGGCGCTTGACGGACAGCGGCTTGGAGACATTGTTACAAGAAGGCGGAAGCGTGACAACTGCAGCCGGTGGCCTCTATATATCAACGGTTTACGGAGATATTTTCTTTTGTTCCAAAGATGGGACGGAACAAAAACGGATGCTGAGCAAGGCGGAGGCAGTGCGTGGCAGGGGCAGGCTGAGATATGGTTATTTGACTGACCAGACAAAGGCTGCTCTGGAATTGCTGACTGAGGATGCGGAGTATTATCTGAATGCAGCGGATTCGGATAGCGCGGAAATCCTCCAGGAGCCGCACGGAACGCCGGAAGAGGACGCAGCGCTGGCGCTGTCGCTTTGGCGGGGAACGATGCCGGACACCGCTTACAACGCTGCGGGTTATTTCTATGAGGCGTTTTCACGAATGGCGGAAGAAGGTGGGTCATCTGTCTCAATAAGCGATGAGGTGATGGACTTGCTCATGACAGCCACATCGTTTGTTGATGGGGATGACGAGGATTTTTAAAAGCACATAAAGTTATTGTTTATTTATGCCGATATGGAGTTATGTATACTATGGCGCAGTTCAGGGTGCCATCAGGGGCAGAGCGGCTCCGGAAAACAGCCTTCAGGCCGTGTTTCGGAGCTTTTTTATCTGCCGGATACAATACTGCAATATTCAGAAGATCGGCAGGGACGCAGCAGATGCAGCTTATGGCAGAGCAACAGACATACCGCTTGGATATCAGAAAAATCATGCAGCAGGAGCTTCTGGAAGCCCACTTTCAGCAAGTCGTTTCTATGACACGCCAATCGGTGTGCGGTATGGAAGGGCTCATCCGGTGCAAACTGGCACCGGTACCGCCCAACGCGCTGTTTGAAGCGGCGGAGGCAGAAGAGCTCACGGTTCAGCTAGACAGGCAGTGCCGCGAGACGATACTTCGAGAGTACGCGCGTATTCATGCGTCATACCCTGAAAAGATGCTGTTTATTAACGTGGATGCCTCCGTGCTGGATTCGGTAGGCGGTTCGGGATACCTGATCCGCCAAGTAGAAAAATACCGTATTCCGCCGGGCCGCGTGGTGGTGGAGATCAATGAAGCACGGGTGCTGGGCACGATGGCGCTGAATGCGTTTATTCGCGTCAACCGTGAAGCCGGTTTTTTGCTGGCGCTGGATGACGTAGGCGCCGGATTCTCCAATTTGGACCGCATCGCTATCGTAAAGCCGGACATCATTAAGGTCGATATGTCCCTGGTGCGTCACATCGAGAGCGATTATCACCGGCAGGAGGTGTTTCGGTCCATGGTGCGGCTGGCCAGCCGTATCGGAGCGGTGGCCGTGGCCGAGGGCGTAGAGTCGGAAGAAGAAGCGCTCACGGTGCTGCGGCTGGGAGCCAGCATGATACAGGGGTTTTACTTCTCTCGTCCGCAAAGGCTGGAAGGCGAGCCATACGCGAATGGCCGTATCGAGCATTTAACTGAGAGATTCAAGGAACATATGGTCCGGCGTTCCGCCGATGAACACAGCCGGTATGCCTCAACGGCGATGGTCATGAGAGGGGCGCTGGATGTGCTGACACGGCACAGTCAGTTCGACAAAGCGCTCGTGGGCATCGTGAATGGCAGCGAAGCAGTGGAATGCGCCTATGTTCTGGATGAAAACGGCGTGCAGTGCAGCAACACCGTTTTCAGGCCAGGCAACGAGGGCCGCCAGAACAGCCTGTTCTATTCCGCGCGATCGGGTGAAGACCATTCGATGAAGCGATACTACTACGGGCTTTCCGGTACTAATGACCGGTTCATGACGGAGCCTTACGTGTCCATGGCGACCGGGAGCCTGTGTGTCACGTTTTCCGAGGCATTTCACGACGCCGGTGATTCAAAGCGCATACTCTGTATGGATTTCAAATCGGACCAGATCGTGTAGCTATTTATTCCCATAACGTTTTGATCATTGATATCTAAATCAAATGAAAATAAGTTACAGCCGCATCATATTCATTACCTGCGGCTTTTTTTATGGGGAAAAACAACAAAGAGACATGGTGCATATGATATAACAGACGATGCCACACAGGAGGTGTGAGTATGGATTACAGTGTATACCCCGGAGGGGTGTATCCTGACAACAACAACTGGGCCAGATGGGTCATGGACAACATACAGGGAAACATACCGGATTACGGCATGCCTGCGCCGCCGCCCGCTCGGGAGGACCCGTATAACACGCACACAAATCTCGAGGCTGCGCTGATGACTGTCCGACAAGCCATCGAGGGTGAAGCTGAGGACGGGGTATTTTATGAATATCTGATCAGCGTTGCGCCGTCGCAGGAGGATAAGGACATTATAATGGGTATAAGGAACGACGAGATGAAGCACTACAAGCTGTTTCGTCAGCTGTACTTCGACATCACCGGTGAGAAGCTGCCAGCGGTGCAGGGGGCAGCGTTCCATCAGTCCGTTTCCTACTGCGAGGGGCTGAAGAAGGCGCTGCTGGGTGAACAGAACGCGGTGGTGAAATACCGGAAGGTGCTATTCGCGATGCGCAACCGGCGGCATATCAATATGATGACGGAGATCATCACCGATGAGTTGAGGCATCTGGGGCTGTATAATTATCTGTTCAGCAAGAACAATTGCAACGTCTGATTTCAGGCTCGAACTTAAAAAGCCGCCCTCTGTGAACAGGGCGGCTTTTTCGCAGATATGAGTCGCGTGTCAGACGCGTTTTCTTTTTCCGCATGTCTGGCACACGGCATAGGTTACCGTTTTCGAGCGCCGCCCGCGTATCAGAAAGAACAGCGCTATCCAGCCGATAACGGGGATCAACAGCAGAAAGATATATAACAGAGTCAACAGGCAGCCGCGTGGGCGCTGCTCCGCCACCGCCGTAACAAACACATTTTGACTGCCGCATTTCGTACAGATCATAAATGCTCCCTTATGCAAGCTCCTCAGGACGGATCACGCCGCGTGTGAGTGCGTCGTAACGCAGCGTGTCGTACATGCCCGCCATGCTGGTGCCCATATAGGGGCCGACGTACAGCAGACCCAGAATGCCCCATGTGAGCGAGGACAGCAGCCACCAGCCGATAAAGCTCAGGCACAGGCCGAATATTTTACCCTTGTGACCCTGCGTCATGCGCATGGAGAGCTTAAGCGCTTCCGTGGGGCGAACGTTCGGGCAGTCGGCCAGTATGTAAGGCGTCATTGAATAGGCAAAGGCTTTGACGATGCCGGGAATCAGGAAAAGCAGTGACCACAGGAAGATAAAAAGCTCCATCCAGAGAATGCCGCCCAGGCTGCGGCCATAGTCCGAAAAGCCTCGGGAAAACATGTAGTTGATGTCGCCCTGACCTCCGCGCCATACATTCAGGCAGAATGCTGAGTAACCCACCATCATTGGCGGAATCAGCAGCAATGGGCCAACAAAGGTGAAGCCTGAAGCACCGATGATGAGCACATACAATATATACGCGCCAATCGATGCACCGTATTGAGACCTGAACATGGCTTTAGCTCGTTCTTTAAGCTCGGAACGAATATACATATAATAATACCCCTTTCATATATTGGATATATGATACCAAAAAAGGGGTCATAATGCAATCATGTGGTGAAGCCCGGGTGCGGCAGTATCAAACGGATTGGTACTTCAACAACGCTGAGAATTCGGGGGAGACGAACATGCCGCCGCGCCTTTTGGCTGTTTCCAGACAGCCGTCCAGTGTGCCGAGCATATCGCTGCCGGAAATGCGGGAGAGCTGTCCGGGCTTTAATTCCATGAATCCGGCTGAAAAGCTGATGCCGCGGATACCCTGTGCGCGGAATACGGCATCCATCGTGTCATAGATCCGTCGGGAAATGATTTCGGCCATACGGACGCCGGCTCCTGAGAATACAAATAGAAACAGACCGTTTCCGAGGTGTCCGATAATATCCTGCCGGCGCGTGCACTGACGTGCGATTTCCGCAAAACGGTTCAGCACATCATCGCCGGTCAAGCCGTTAAGTGCACCGGCTTTGGATAGGCCTTCAACAACGGCCATGCCGACGGAAACGGTGCTTTCCGGGCCGGCCTTCTGCATCAGCTCCGCAACGATGCCGATCAGGTTTTGCCTGTTGATCGCACCGGGAGACGCCTGAAGGTCCAGCTCCCGGGCCAGCATCTGCTCGTACTGCTTTTCACGCGTCATGTCGGCAACAGATATCACGGCACGCTTTCCCTGAGCACTCTCCGCAGCACTTGCGCTGTATCGCAGGATCTTCACGACAGGTCTGCTGCCGATCATGAATGTATGGCAGATGTCCGCAGTCCGGACAGGCTTGTTTTGCTCCATCGCCTGGATAAAGCCTTGCCACAAACGGCAGACGGCGCAGTCCGGTGTTTGTCCGCATATTTGATCCGATTGACATAGGGATGCACAGTGCAGGGCGGAGCAGAGGCTTTGGCCCTTATAATTTTCCAGCGGCAGAGAAAACATCGAAAGCAAAAAAGAGTTGATACTAACGATTTGCATGTTTTCATCGAGAATAGCGATGCCGACAGGCGCGTATTTGTAGAGTGCGGAAAAATAACTGTCCTTCATTATGCTCCCCCATGTTAGCTGCGAATGAGGCCTTTATCAGGCCATTGGTATGGTAACGGAGAATCATTTATACAGCCATTATAACCCGCATCTTGCGCTATGGCAATACACACCAAACAGCCACGTGATGGGATAAAGTGGTAATATTGCCCGCGCAAAACGGTATTGCTGCTGTGCGGGTGTTCTAATAGTTGATATGAATCAGATAGAACGAGTAACTGTTGGTATTCCAGCCAATTTCCCAGGGGACTCTGTAACGGTCCAGATTGTGTGAATTAACGAGGGGGTAACCCTTGGAATCCTGCCCGGTTACGATGGATATGTGAGACACGTCACCTTTATGCGCATAGGCGATGACGTCGCCGGGGCGCAGCTCAAATGCAGCCTTGTACACGTCGGGGTATTTGCCCCGGGCGATAAGAGAGCCGCGCCCGCTGTAGAGCATGTAGTCCTTAAAGCCTTGCGCGTTGACCCAGGCACGGCTGCCCTTGCCCGCCCTGTAGTTCCACGTCCCATTCTTCTTAAACCCGCCGCTCTCGAACAAGGCCTGCGAAGCGAAGTTGGCGCAGTTTCCGCCCAGCGCGTTATAATCTGTATATTCTTCATTGTACTTATAACCGTTGCTGCCGTCTGAGGCTGCACCGCAGTACTTATCAGCATATTCCACTGCCGCCCGACGCGTCTCGCTTAAGTCTGTCAGGTCAGCCGGGGTCTGGCTGGCGATATATTCGGCCATCTGTGGCGTATATATATCCGAATTAAAGGACTTGGTCATCGGGTCGTCGTACCATTCGCGGCTGATGATCCATTGATTTTGGCCTTCGCCGGGTATCAGATCTACTGAGTGATGGCCGCCCATCCGGAACATATTGAACGTTTCCGGATCGTCGGGATAGACATATGTATATTCGGTGGATACGATCAGGTAAAAGGCATAACCGCGGCCCACCGCTTTACTGCGCAGCAGCGATATGCGGCTGCTTATGTCCAGCAGCCGGACTCCCTGCTTTTCAGCCCAGCTTTTCAAGTAGCGGGACCGGAACACCTCGTTTTCATAGGCCCAGTGTCCGTTCCGCTCATCCGTCAGAAACATCGTCATCAGCGCATCCGTATCGCCGGACAACACACATCTATCGCGCTGTGAGAACATCTCGGTGAGAACTTTGGCCCAGTCCGGCTCGGGCTCATCCTGTGAGATGGTTTGCAGGCCTTCGTCTTGAACCAAGCCAAGCATAAAAGACAATATGACAACAAAAAAAATAAGAGAAGCGTATCCAATAAGCGTTGTTATCCTGACAGCTTTTATCACGTACATGGGGAAACTCCTCCGGCAGCAGTTATCTATATTTATGAATTTACTTCTGTCAATAGAATTGCCAGCCTGACGAGCAGGGAATAAGTAGAAATCTTTACAATTGGATTAAATACCCTTGTTTGATATTGACAGACGGATTGGCATTGATATAATAAATGGAAAATATGCTATATAACAAGTTGAAAATGACAGACAAATACAGACATAAAGCGACATTATTCGCAGAAATAAATTAGAATGTTAAATTTGTATGTCAGGCATATTCTGGTGACTATTCCGGTATGATATAAAAAGTTGGTTTGCCGGACAACCACGGTAAAACCAGCTTAAGATATAGTGAGCGTAGGAAAAAAACTATGAAAACCTTTTTAGCCCGTGTATGGAACAAGTTATCCCATGTATTTGCCGGACGTAAAGATGTCCCCTTCCTTGAAGAAACACCGGAAGCAACTCCGGACGTTCAGGCAGAACCGGAAGTCACCCAGGGCGGCATGACGGAACCGTCTGTTCAACAGCCGCACCGTTTGGAAACTTATAAAAAGCAGCGAAAGCAAAAAGCTGCGGTGAATCCGGACGAAGTACCCGCTGATGAGACGGACTACGCATCACTGCCGCCCCGCCACATACACAGGCCATGGAGTCTCAGGAAAAAGATTCTCGTGAGTTCACTTTGCGCCATACTGATATTGATGGTGGGCTGCGGTGCTTACGCGTATACCATTCTGCAAAACCCCATGGGCCAGTTCGAAAAAGTGGCACAGCAGTTTCAGACACCCGCTGAAACGCAGCCTGCGTTGCAGGAGACTTTGGGCATGGCTGATGTGACAGAAAGCCTGCCGCCGACTCCCAATGACTACGACCGGCTGCTGTCTCAGGCGGATTTGTCGCTGCTCGACAACATTGTCAATGTTCTGCTCATAGGTGTGGACCATGCTGTGGAACGGGAAACATGGGGAGGTAAGAAGGCTTTTCACGCAGACGTGATGATGGTGCTGGCCATCAATACCGATACTGGCACAGTGGACATGATATCCCTGCCGCGCGATACATACGCGGAGATACCCGGCGTGAAGGGGAGATACAAGCTGAACGCGTCCATCGACTGCGGGGGCGGATGGCCCACCGAAGGCGGGTTCAACAAGGTCTGCGAATCGGCGGAATGGATGCTGGGCGGCATACCGGTGGAATATTACTACGCGGTGGATATGAACGCTGTTAAAGGCCTCGCGGATACCATTGGCGGGGTGGATTATGACATAGATGTCGATTTTAAGATGCAGGGACGCTCATATGTAAAGGGCCAGCAGCATCTGAACGGCCAGGGTGTGCTGGACTATCTGCGTGTGCGCAAGGAGCTGGGGGATCTGTCGGGCGACAAGAACCGCGTAGACCGGCAGAAGCGTATGCTGGTGGCGATATTCGAAAAGCTCAAAAGCACCAACATGCTTGTAAAAGTACCCGAGCTTCTGGGCGCATTCGAAGGCAACTTGTATACCAACACCACGCTGGCGCAGACGGCAGGTTTGGCCGCGTTTGCCTACAATGTGGACAGCAAGAACATCCGAATCCACTCGATGGGTGGTCAGCAGCGTCTGGTTTACAACTGGAGCTTTTGCCTGACGGACCAGAACGCCCGCGTGGCGCTGATAAAAGATGTTTACGGCGTGGAAGTGCCGATATACAAAGAGTTTGTCCCCAGCACGATCATATCAAAATGGAACGGGCTGGAATCCGGCGCGGTGCGCAGGGGAGCGAACAGTGTGCTCTCCAAGGTAAAGTCCAAGCTGGATGCGGATGCAAAACTGCCCGTTTACGGCGAACTCACGCCAACGCCCGCACCGACAGCAACAACGAAGCCAACGGAAAAACCGCCAGAAGACACGCCAGAGCCGCCGGCAGATACGCCAGAGCCGCCGGCAGATACACCAAAGCCTCCAGAAGATACTCCGGAGGCACCAGTAGATACGTCGGAGCCGGAGGATACTCCCGAATCGAGTACAGAATCCGTCAGTGCCGTGATCGGCCCGCTCTGGCCGCAGTTTATTACGCTGAAGACTGGGGCGCCGAAAGGATACCAGCAATACACGGATGCTGAACGAAGCTTCTACAATCATGTGCGCGGCGAGGTTGGCTCGGCATCCACTGAGCATCTGAAATCCGATGTCGCAAAGCTCTGCGGCATGTTTGGGGTGGGTGTGCCCAGCTATCGTATCAACTGGGAGAGCAGCAACGAAATCGACGTCGATTTCCGGTAATCGAGACTCATGACAGAGCCGGCAGAACAAACGGGCTGCCGGCTTTATTATATAAAAATTCACCAAAAGGCATGGAGGTATGTTGCTGAAGCGCGTACCGCAATTAACGCTAACGCCGGATAATCAGGGTGGCTTACTGACAGACCCTGAACGTAAACGGATAAAAGGAAATGAGCAAAAAAAGCCGGACATTCCGGCTTTTTCGTTTGTTGCCTTTAAGGGAAGCAGTTCAGTTCGTAGCTTTTTTGATGCAGCGCTTTTTTCCCGATAACACGAGCGCCAGTACACAGGTAACCGCACCGGCTATCGTTGCGGAGATGCCCAGCGTTTTGTGAAAGCTGATGCCTGCCGCGTCGGTGCCGTTGGAACCAATCCACAGCCCGCAGACCAGCATGCAGAACAGCAGCAGCAGTGTCAGTATCGCCATAATGAACGTGGAAATTCTCAGCATGATAAATAACCTCCTTTACTTCGCGGCGAGAATGATCGCCAGTACCGCCGTGATAAGGCCGGTGATCACATTCGCAATTCCCAGACGTGTGTGAAACTTCTTGCCAGCGGCATCCGTGCCTTTGCGTATCCACATTCCGCACATAAGCTGGCAGAGCAGCAGAAGCGCCGTGACGGACGCCATAATGATCATGATTACATTCATTTTCTTGACTCCTTAAATATTATAAATTTTAGATTAACGGTTTTTAACCCGGATTTTATAAATAGATATCGATCAGCTGGCTGATCAGCCTGTCGCGCTGTGGCTTATCCATGATGTCTGCGCCGCTGAACCGAAAGAAAGCATCACTGCGCAGCAGCATCAGGTTGGTCAGCGTAAACAGCTGCAAAGCGATCAGACGCAATGTGTTCTCATCGTGCTTATGGCCGCAGGCCTCCCGCAGCGCAGGCATCAGGTAATGAGCCGCGCTGAAGTCACCGGACAACAATTGGTATTGCGAGCCCAGCCGCATTTCTTTTTCGTGGTACGCACCCGCGTCACACAGCGCTGTCATCATGTCCTTCAGTTTCTGTTCAGGGGTAGCGCCCTCATCAGGTGTACGACGGAAAGCATCCATAATGGATATCATCACCTCGCCGATGGCGGCATACAGCAGGTTCTCGCGCGACTGGAAGTGATAGTTGATGAGCCCGACACCCACTCCCGCGCGCTGTGCGATCTGCCGCATTGTCACAGTCTCCAGATCATTCGTTTCGTCCATGAGCTCCTTGGCTGCCTTGAGAATCCGTTCTTTCGCATCTTTATCAGACATTTTGCACCTCGCTTGATCAGAACATGTATTGAACATGTTCAATATAGCGCGTTTGAAAGTGTTTGTCAACACTCTTTTTTAAAATTTTGATAAAAAAAGGGCATCCTCATTGGATACCCTTACTGCTTACAAATAGTATTGTTCCGTCGTATATCAGGCTGAAACCTGATGCTGCTTCTGTTTGGTCCGGCCTTTTTGCTTTTTCTCCACGGAGATCTCGCCGCCCTTTTGCAGGGCCCACTTGGCAGCCGACGGCCCGATGATTGAGTAGATGAATGTGGAGCAGAGTATCACCGTGCGCAGCTGAGGCGCGTAATCCGGCACCATCGAACCTGCCAACACGATAAGGCCCAGTGCAACGCCCGCCTGCGGCATCAGCGTGGGTCCAAGATAGTTGCATATCTTTTTCTCCTGACGGGTGATCCGCCCGCCGAACCAGGCGCCGAACATCTTGCCACCCACGCGGGCAAGCACGTAGATCAGCCCGATCACACCGATGGATGCCAGTGCGCCGATGTCGAAGCCTGCGCCGGATATCACGAAAAATATCACGAATATGGGCGGCGTGAACGCGTTGGCCAGCTTGATAGCGCTCTCCGTTTCGTCGGTGGTGTTCACCAGCACTGCGCCCAGCGCCATGCAGGCGAGCAGGGTGGAGCCATCCACCAGGTCTGCCAGCCAGTAGGTCAGCAGTATGGCCGCCGTGATGATGCAGATTCGATTGGATGACTTTTTGAACCATTTAAACAGCAGCTTCATCAAAAAGCCGGATGCGGCGCCCAGCGCGACGGACACGGCGATCTGATAGAGCGGCATCAGGAAGGACAGCACGCTCACGGTGTCGGCAGAAGACAGCATATTGACGACGGCTGCGGCGATGCCGAAGCCCACGAGCGCCACTGCGTCGTCGATAGCGGCCACGCTCAGCAGCATCGAGGTCAGCGGCCCCTTGGCGTTGTATTGATTGACCACCATGATGGTCTGCGCGGGCGCTGTGGCTGCGGCAATGGCCCCCAGCATAATGGACAGCCGAAGATCAAATCCCACGAGTATCAGCGTACCGGTCACGAGTATGATCGCGCCGAAGGATTCCGTGATGGCAATGATGATGGGGGCGATGCCCACCTGTTTGAAGTATTTGAAGCTGAACTGGCTGCCGATGGAAAACGCGATGAAGCTGAGCGCAATGTCGGATATCACCGCGAACCCATCCACCATGCTGATCGGTATGATGTTGAGCAGGCTAGGCCCCAGCAGCAGCCCGGCGATCAGGTAGCCGGTGACGTTGGGCAGCTTGACAAACTTTCCAAGGCGGCCGAAAACAAGACCGGCGAGCAGTATAACGGCGACTTCGAATATGATGTTACTCTCCAAGCTTACAGATCCCCTTTGCATAATCTATGGGGACACTGAACACCACGCCTGTGTTTCTGTTGGAAAGGTCGCCCACTACTTTTTCTATGACGCTGACCGCTTCGCTTAATTGATCGTCGTCTATCGCGGCGAAAATGACCTTGCTTTTCTCGCGCTCCGGATTCAGAAAAGAAAACAGGCTGCCGAGAAAAGGAATTTCATCTTCGTCGTGCTTGTGTGACAGCATACGCGCCATGCCGGTTCCGTCGAGTATCGTTGCGCCGCAGATGTTCTGAGTCGCGAACTCCGTGAGTATGGCGTCCAGCTTGTCCGTCTGATTAAGTACACATATCAATAATTTCATAATAAACCTCCACGGTTCGCCATTATAACACCGCCGAAGGTGCCCGGACAAACAAACAAACCACACCGCAAACTAAAGAAAATGGGGTGATCGGCCCAGCGGCATATCAGAATTGTGCGTCATGTTAATTGAATAAGTTATTCTGTTGAATATGCCCGATTATGCGGATATGCTCACAGCAACATTAAAAATATCAGGATAATGCAATGCAGAATTATTCCAGCTTCCAGCCGTGATCGCCATGATAGATCATCTGGCGCGACATGCCGCCGTCGATGACGATGTTCTCGCCGTCGATAAACGAAGCGTCATCGCTGCAAAGATACATTACCGTTTTGGCGATATCGACGGGGCTGCCGACGCGGCCGGCAGGGTGCTGCACCAAATCCTGAGACGAAAACACGGTGGGTTCAGCCCCTTCATGATATGCGCTGGTGTCGATCCAGCCGGGGCTGATGCAGTTGACGCGCACGCGTCCGGCGAGGCTCATGGCCATTGCGTGGGTCAGCGCGCGGATGCCGCCTTTGGCGGCGGAATAGCTCTCGGTGTCGGGCTGGCTCATCGCGGCGCGGGTGGACGCGATGTTGACGACGGCGGCCTGATCTGTGAAATAGGGGAGCAGCAGCTGTGTCAGCATATATGGCGCGGTGACACCCACCTTCAGCACATAATTGAAATCGTGAAAGCCACAGCCGGACAGCAGGCCGCGGCGGGTGACGCAGGCGTTGTTGACGAGGAAGTCTATCCGGCCAAACCGTGCCACTGCAGCGTCCGCAAAAGCTTCGAGCGCGAATTCGTCTGCAATATCGCCAGCGTAAAACATCGCGTTGCTCAGCCGGTCCGCCAGCCGCGTGCCAGCGGCTTCATCGGTATCCGCAAAGGCCACGGAGGCACCGGCCCGTACAAATTCCTCCACGATACAGCGCCCGATGCCGTTTGCACCCCCTGTCACCACACAGGCTCTTCCGGTATAATCCATCGCTATTCGCCTCCGTTATCTCTATGGATATTGTTTCATATGCGCATGCTGCTGTCAATCCTGTAAACAAAGTGGAAAACATTTGGTTTTATCCTTATCAGGAGCTCAAAAAAGGAGTATAATAATATCAAAAGATAACGGTGATGACACAACCAGTCAATATCGCGGAATAAAGGAGGGATCAATATGACGAGCAATTTTGGTGAAGACCTGAAAAAGGTGATAATGGCCGGTATCGGTGCAGCTGCGCTGACCGCGGAAAAATCAAAAGAGCTGATCGAAAAGCTGGTGGATAAAGGCGAACTGACCGCAGCCCAAGCCAGAGAGTTGATCGAGAAGCTGGTGGAGAAGGGCGAGATCACTGCCGAACAAGGCAAAAAGATGGCCGCAAAGCTGGCAGACAAGGCCGAAGAGGCTGCGCAGAAAGGCAAGAAGCTGTTCGATAAGCTGGTGGAAAAGGGCGAGGAGAGCATTCGGCAGGGTCGTGAGCGCAACGAGGAGCTCAAGCGCAACATGCAGGAGAAGAAAAAGGAAAAGGTGTTGGCCGACATACTGGCGAATCTGGATGGGTTGGACTCCGAAGCCCGTGAGGCTGTAAAAGCCAAGCTGGTGGAGACGGAACAAGCCGCCGCAACTGCAGAAGAACCACAGGATTGACTAAATTTGAAACTTACATAAAGGTGCCCCGCAGTAAAGATATGCGGGGCATTTTCTTATGCACAGATATTAGTGTCCTTTAATTGGGCAGATCAGGAGAGACTGCGTTACTGCCGACACGGCCGGTGGCAATAGCAAGCGCGGTGGCACCCAGCAGTATCTCTTCTCCGCCGCCGGTAAAAGCCGTTTTGGGTGTCAGGCTGGTCTGAACGGAAAGCTTGCCCAGCGCGCCGCGGCGGCGGGCTTCCGCTTCGGCAGCCTGGACGGCAGCCTGAATGGCAGCGTCCGATGCATCCTCCAGCGTTTCGAAGTTCTGGGGACCATCCGGCGCGAGCACGGCGAAACCGGATATGCCGATGGAGGTGTAATGAGGGGAAATCTCCACATGGGCACTAGCGGAAATATCGGCGAAAACGGCACCCACGGCATTGGCTACTTCGGCGTGCTGCGGTATGTGACAGCGTGTTCCCAGTGCCGCGGCCACATCGGGCAGGAACAGGTAAGTCGGCGCGCCGATGCCCACCAGCGCTGCGGTTGTGGTCATGTTGACGCCAAAGAAAGGCACACCGGTCGCCCGGCGTTCCTGCCAGCCACGGTCAATCAAAAACCGCAGCTGTTCATCCAGCCCCTGCTTGCCCAGATGCGGGTATTTATCTGTCAGCAGCACGCGAACGATGTTTTGATAGAGCTTTTGCCGGACAGCGTCATAGACCTCATCCGCAAAGCCATCGAGGGCGTTGGGTGTATATCTGTATTGCATCAGGCAACGGATAAAAAAGCGGGCGGCCAGTATGGACGCTTCGCGGTCGTACGCACAATAATCGCCTTTGATGTGCATAATGTCCGTTGGGGTCAACCCGCAGCGCATCACGATGCCCTCGGCCTCAAGACGTTCGCTGGAAAAGTCGTACAAATCAGTGCCCGACAGCTCGGCAGCGCGCTCCAGCATCAGCGGGCCGTTTTCCAGCGCGCGGCACAATGCCATTTCCCGGGCATTGTAACGTGACATGTCACGCGGGCTGCGCACGAGATACAGGTGCTCGTGCAGCGGGTGGGTATGAATCCGCTCATCTTCAAGCAATTGAGCCAAGCCCTGCTTGATGGCAGGCCAACGGGTGGCAGCGACGCACAACGGCTGGACGCGCCGTGCCATCAGCTCCATACGGCCGTCCTTCACCCGCAGCGCGCTGTCTCCGCCCAGCGCGAAAGTATCCATGAAAACACCTTTGACCTGAGTGCGCCATCCGCCGATCCGTATGCCGTCCGGTGTCATGGCCGGAACACCGCCTTTGACGATGGAGATATCCGTGGTGGTACCGCCCATGTCCACGATGAGGCACATTGGGCAGTCCGTCAGTCCGCGACCGCCCAGAACACTGGCCGCAGGCCCGCTCAGTATCGTTTCCACCGGCCGCAGCTGCGCGAGACGGTCCGCCATCAGGCTGCCGTCGCTGCGCACCATCACCACCGGGGCCGTGATGCCGCGTGCGGACAAAGCGCTGCCCACCGCATCCATGAATGCTTTAATAATGGGCAGCAATCGGGCGTTCAGCAGCGCCGTCGCGCCCCGTTCCAGCACGTTCAGCTCGCCTGCCAGCTCGCTCGCCATCACAACGGGAACGCCGTATCGCTCTTTCAGCAGCGCATGGGCTTTTTTTTCAAAGGCAGAGCCATTTTCAAATGAGTTGGCTTCGGCGACGCTCAGTGCGTCTGCGTCTTTCAGCCAGTCATCATAGTTATTGACGAGCAGGTCCCAGTCGGGCTCGTTCACACTGCCGGTTTCATCACGGGTATTCAGGCAGAGCACGGATTCGCCGCCAAGGCCGTAACGCGTCTTGGCGTCCACCCAGTCCAGCACTTTCTGCGCTGTGCCGATCAGCAGCAGCCGGGCGCGCCCGCCCTTGTCTTCCACACAGGCGTTGGTGGCAAGTGTGGTGGACAGCGCGATGATGCCCGCCTGCACCAACAACTCACGCGGCAGCGCGTCGATGGCCGTGCCGATGCCGATGGACAAGTCCTCCCGCGTGGTCAATGACTTACCCTTGGCAAGTACTTCGCGTGTGTCAAAGTCGAATACCACCGCATCGGTGCAGGTGCCGCCTGTATCAATACCGATTCCCAATGTCATTAGTATGCTTCTCTTTCTGTGTTGTCGTGATTGGTTTTGTTTCCGGAGCTAGAGTGATACACTCCACATCATTATACAGTATTACCCGAGAATTGTTTTGGAGGTTTTAATACTTTATAAAACTATATTGATTCATTCAGGCGGTAAAGCATGGCTGCATTATGCCGCAGTATGTTGTGCGCAAGGCGCTCCGCCTCCGATTTGGTTATATATCCGGATCTATTTTTTTCGTTCAACACACTCGCCAGAACACTGTTCACAGCCAGCCGCGCGCCGAAGCTTTCTTCGGCCGTCCACGTGTCGCAACCCCAGCAGATTCTGTCCGCCGTGGCCACCTCGATCATCCGATGCAGCGTATGCACCGCGATATCGGGCGAGAGCAGCGGCAGCCAGCAGATGTCCGCGTAGACGTTGGGGAAGTAGTGCAGCAGCGCCAGCACGTCGTCTGTCCATGGGAAACCGCCGTGGAACAACACGAAACGCGTACGGGGATGCCGACTGATGATATTGCGAAGATTGATGGCACGGGTACCGTCAAGGCATCCGAGGCCGGTGTGGCACTGCACGGGCACGTCAAGCTCCGCCGCGAGCGCGCACACCTCTGAGAAGAACCAGTCCTGAAATGCCTTGACGTTTTGTGCAGACGGGTCGCTGAAAGCGAGTACGGCCTGGTTTTTAGACACGTCGGAGAAGTCGAGGCCCCGGTCGTAGGCGATGGCGTTTTTGATCGCGACGCACCCGCCCCGGACGCGCTGCGTGATGAGCTGCCGCGTAAAGTCCATGAACGCGTCCAAATCGCCG